>CAJMFH010000014.1 GCA_905212635.1 uncultured Lachnoclostridium sp.
ACAAAGGAACTGCCTTTTTCAATATTTATTTTTCCGAAAGTTTTTTTACGCTAACGAAATGAGAGGAGATAGTAATTCGTTGGTAGGTTTTTAATTTTCGTAACTTTTCACATACACCACATTTATATGTGTTTAACTGTGAACAAATGTTCTGAATTGTATTTTGTCAATTATTGGTATATAATGGAAAATAATATCAATAAATGGGAGGGTAAAAATAATCGAAAAACTTTATCATAATTTAATTCGTACAACTCGTTCATTTACAAATTCTATTGACAGAACAAACATTGAAGAAAGAAATATGGTAACATCAACACTAACAGATATGATAAATAGAATTTCTTTTATGACGAGAACCGATGCCGAAAGTAAAATATTAGAAGAACGTTTAATAAAAGAAATGAAAAAGTTATCAAAGGAAATGTTTGTTAAAACTAATAATAAATCGGTTTATCTCAAAAAACTCCAAAGAAATATTGACTACTTAGCATGGGTAAATAAAAATAGAAAAATTAATCTATCGGCGAGAAATCGTACTGTTGGACAAAAAGAAATATTTTTTGCTTGTTTGGGAGATAATATAGGCAGCGAACAAAATGGTCGCAGACCCGTAATTATTTTACAAAATAATACTGGTAATACAAAAGGAAATACAACTATTGTTGCTCCGGTAACTACGCACAAGAAGAGTATCAAATATGATAGCACAGTTCATAGATATTATGTTAAAATAATACAAAACGGTATAGAAAGACGAAAATATCTTGATTTTTATGAAGTGCCTTTAAGATTAGAAAATAACCCAAGTGGGTTATATGGTTTTGTAAATGTTATGCATCTACGAGAAATTGATTGCAAAAGGATTGTTGGTTCATGTCGAGGAATTGCAACGGATCAATGTTTTAAAAATATAATTAAGGCTATAAACAAAAATTTAGATTGCAGTTGACATATAATACAGTATATGATAATATTATATTACTAAGATGAACGAAAGAGTTCATCACCAGTATCGTCTGTACTAGGTACAGATTAGAGGTAAATCAAATGTAGTATGTTATGACTAGGTCATAACAAGTAAAAGAGACATCGTTATGGTGTCTCTTTTACTTATATACAAAATAAAGGAGACCTTTTAAGATAAAAAGCCATACTCTTCTATCGCTGGATATGAATCAAAATATTGTTTCTGATTTGAATTTTACCCTAATTATTTACTCTAAAAGAAGAGCATAGTTTTCACAACGAGAGATTAGAACACCGTCGGTGCATAGAGGACGTTTTCCGTCCTCATGCACCGCTACGTGTGTTCTCTAAGCGCAAGCGGTCTCTCCTGAGAAAACTATGCTCTTCCACGCCCTTCAATCGTTGCAATATCTACCAGAGAAAGTTCTGATTTATCGACATTTTCAAGGCTTGTCAGAAGGGCATTTGCCGTATCCAGAGAAGTCAGGCAGGTAACTCCTGTTTCGATGGACGTACGACGAATGAGGAATCCATCGTGAGAATGCTCACCCTGTTTTGGAATGTCGATGACAAGGTCAATCTCATGTCCAAGCAGAAGATCCATCAGTGTCGGAGATTCCTGCTCGATCTTATTGACGCCGATCACATCCACGCCGGCTTCTTTCAATGCCTTCTGGGTTCCTCGTGTCGCATAAATTTCGTAGCCAAGTGCTTTAAAACGTTTTGCTACCGAAATGGCATCCGTTTTATCCTGATCTCTTACGGTAAGGATCATCTTCTTATGCTGCGGAAGATTAATACCGGCTCCCATAAACGCTTTGGAAAGTGCTTCATTAAATGTCTTCGCAATTCCGAGGCATTCGCCGGTCGATTTCATCTCCGGTCCGAGGCTGATCTCTGCGCCGCGCAGTTTTTCAAAAGAGAATACCGGCATCTTGATTGCGATATAATCCGATGGTTTTGCAAGTCCGGTCTCATAACCAAGATCTGTGATCTTCTCGCCGAGGATGACACGGGATGCCAATTTCACGATCGGAATACCGGTAACTTTACTGATATAAGGTACGGTACGTGAAGAACGAGGATTTACCTCGATAACATACACTTCATCATTCATTACGATAAACTGAATATTGATCAATCCGATAACATGAAGGGATCTTGCCAGTTTTCTCGTATAATCTACTAAGGTATCAATGACTTCCGGCTTGATGCTTTGTGCCGGATATACCGAGATACTGTCTCCGGAGTGGATTCCGGCACGCTCGATATGCTCCATGATTCCGGGGATCAGGATGTCTTCGCCGTCACAGACCGCATCGACTTCCACTTCTTTTCCCATCAGGTATTTGTCTACAAGAATCGGATGCTCCTGTACGTGACGATTAATGATCGTCATAAATTCGCGGATATCATCGTCATTGATGGCAATCTGCATGCCCTGTCCGCCGAGAACGTAGGATGGACGTACAAGAACCGGATAGCCCAGTTCATTGGCTGCCTTCAATGCTTCCTCTACCGTAAATACCGTATGTCCCTTTGGTCTTGGGATTCCGCACTGTTCCAGAATCTCATCGAACAATTCACGGTCTTCTGCCGCATCGACATTTTCGGCGCTTGTTCCTAAGATTGGTACACCCATCTTCATCAGGGATTCCGTCAGTTTGATTGCCGTCTGTCCGCCAAACTGTACCACAGCACCATCCGGTTTTTCAAGATCTACGATATTCTGTACATCTTCCGGTGTCAATGGTTCAAAATACAATTTATTTGCCACGTCAAAGTCCGTACTTACGGTCTCTGGGTTGTTATTTACAATAATTGTCTCATAGCCGCTCTTTTCAAGAGACCATGCACTGTGAACCGAGCAGAAATCAAATTCGATACCCTGTCCGATACGGATTGGACCGGAACCAAGTACCAGCACTTTTTTCTTCGTACGTGTCGCATCTACTTCACATTCGCTTCCGAAACAACTGTAATAATATGGTGTCGCTGCCGCAAACTCTGCCGCACACGTATCTACCATCTTAAACGAAGCCGTGATGCCATTTTCAAGACGCATTGCACGAACTTCCTCTTCCGTCATGCCGGTATATCTTGCGATTACATTGTCCGGGAATTCAATTCTCTTTGCTTCTGCCAAAAGTTCCGGAGTCAGTTTTTCATTTTTCAGGCGTTGTTCCATCTCGACCAAAATGGCAATCTTATCGATAAACCATTTGTCAATTTTTGTAATATCATGGATTTCATCGTATGATGCCCCTTTACGGATCAGCTCTGCGATAACATAAATCCGGCGGTCATCAACGATACGTACACGTTCCAGCAGTTCCTCTTTGGAACGGTCGGTATATCTTCCGGTGTCAAGGCTGTCCAAATGCTGCTCCAGAGAACGGATGGCTTTCATCAAAGCGCCCTCAAAGTTCGTACAGATACTCATAACCTCTCCGGTCGCTTTCATCTGGGTTGTCAATGTACGCTTCGCCTTAATAAATTTATCAAATGGCAGGCGCGGGATTTTGACTACACAATAATCCAATGCCGGCTCAAAACTTGCATAGGTCTTTCCGGTGATCGCATTTGGGATCTCATCCAACGTGTAGCCGAGTGCAATCTTGGCTGCCACCTTAGCAATCGGATATCCTGTCGCCTTCGATGCCAGTGCGGAAGAACGGCTGACACGAGGGTTTACCTCGATAACACAGTATTCAAAAGATTCCGGATGCAGGGCAAACTGCACGTTACATCCACCGGTAATATTCAATTCTGTAATAATATTCAACGCAGAAGAACGAAGCATCTGATACTCTTTATCTGCCAATGTCTGAGACGGTGCTACGACGATACTGTCTCCGGTATGTACACCAACCGGATCCAGATTTTCCATATTACATACCGTAATACAGTTTCCGTTGCTGTCTCGCATCACTTCGTACTCAATTTCTTTCCAGCCGGCGATGCAGCGCTCAATCAGACACTGTCCCACACGGGAAAGACGAAGTCCGTTCGCACAGATATCACGCAGTTCCTGCTCGTCGTGTGCGATTCCACCACCGCTTCCTCCTAACGTATACGCAGGACGGATAACGACAGGGTAACCGATCGTATTCGTAAAAGCAACCGCATCTTCTACATTTTCAACGACTTCACTGGCAGCGATCGGTTCTCCAATTTTTTCCATTGTCTTTTTAAATTCGAGACGGTCTTCGGCTTTTTTGATTGTCAGAGAGGTTGTACCGATCAGGCGGACATTCTGCTCTTTCAAAAATCCGCATTCTTCCAGTTCCATCGCAATATTCAGCGCTGCCTGTCCTCCCAAAGTAGGAAGTACGCTGTCCGGCTTCTCTTTTTTGATCAGGTTTTCCACCACTTCTACCGTAAGCGGCTCGATGTATACCTTATCTGCAATATCTTTATCTGTCATGATGGTAGCCGGATTGGAGTTGATCAATACCACTTCCATTCCTTCTTCTTTCAGCGAACGACATGCCTGTGTTCCCGCATAGTCAAATTCTGCCGCCTGTCCGATTACGATCGGACCGGAACCGATCACAAGTACTTTTTTAATTCCATCTATTTTTGGCATAGTTCAAATCCTCCTCTACTGTTCCATCATCTGCATAAATCGGTCAAATAACACTTCCGAATCTTTTGGTCCGGCACAGGCTTCCGGATGGAACTGCACCGTAAAGATCTTTTTATTTTTATACCGCAGGCCTTCGACTGTGCCATCGTTGACATTGATAAAAGCAACTTCTGCCACATCCGCAGGGATGGTATCTTCTTTTACAACATACCCATGGTTCTGGGAGGAAATGTAAACTCTTCCTGTCTCCAGATCCTTAACCGGATGATTGGCACCGCGGTGTCCGTATTTCATTTTCTCTGTGTCAGCTCCATTGGCAAGTGCCATGAGCTGATGTCCGAGGCAAATGGCAAAAATTGGAATTTCCGAAGCATACAGTGTTTTGAGGTTTTCAATGACCTCTGTACACTCTTTCGGATCTCCCGGGCCATTTGTCAGCATGATGCCATCCGGATTTTCTTTTAAGATCAGTTCCGGATTGGTTCTTGCCGGATAAATCGTTACCTCACAGCCGCGTTTCAACAGGCAGCGGGCGATGTTAAATTTTGTTCCAACGTCAAGAATAGCAACCTTCTTTGTTACCGGAATGTTGCTATCTGTATCTAAATCTCCCGGTTTAAAAGAAACTGCTTCTTTTGTCGTCACTTTGTCAACGACACCGGAAACGCTATATTCTTTACATTTTTTCTTTACTTCTTCCAGATCGTAATCGGCATTGGTTGTAATCATGCCATTCATGGTACCTTTTTCACGAAGGATCTTTGTGAGGGCACGTGTATCGATGCCTTGGATACCAGGGATGTTTTGCTCTACAAGAAAATCCTGAATGCTCTGCTCATTACGGAAATTGCTGCTCAGACGGGATAACTCACGTACGATAAATCCATCCACATTGGACAATTTGGATTCCATATCCTTCCGGCAGATTCCATAATTGCCAATAAGAGGATATGTCATAACGACTGCCTGTCCCGCATAACTCGGATCGGTCAGTACTTCCAGATATCCTGTCATTGACGTATTAAATACAATTTCGCTGATAACTTCTCTTGTGCTTCCGATGCTTTCCCCGGTAAACACGGTTCCGTCTTCCAGAATTAAATAAGCTTTCATAATTACCTCCATGTTCTTTTATTCAAAAGTCAAAATCATCTCGGCAGTTTCCACTAAATTGTTTCCACTGTCCATGCTGAGTTTTTGAATGTATTTGTGTGCATCATTTTCTGTCATCTGATTTCGCTCCATCAAAAGAGCCTTTGCTTTATTGATAATCTTTTCTTCCTCGGCAGTACGGCGCTTGGGTTGTGTTTTCTTTCTTCGCTTCAGTTCCCGTGCGATGTCCATCGTCATCATCTGCACCGTGCTTACAAATTCACGGCTATGGATGGGCATGGACAAACAAACAATATCTGAGCTGATACAATCTTCCAGCCTCGAAGGACTGGCGACAAGCAGCATCGAAAATTCTCTCGGAAGATAGCCATACAATTCGCTGTAATGCATATCCGGCAGTTTGTATCCACAAACTACCACGCCGCCATCAGAATCATTGGCTGCTCCGATTGTCTGGGCTGCATTATTATATGCCATTGTATCATCAAATCCGTTTCGAATCAAAACATTTCTCAGATTTTTTGCATCTTCTAATTTGGGAAATGCCACAATAATCCGCATTGGTTTTTTGCCTCCTTATTGAATGTTGGGTCTTTACAACGAACATTTTTTAACGAAGCAATTCCTCAGACACGGTCAAGGTATTTTTCCACTTCCCAGGCAGTTACCTGTCGTGAAAATTCTTCCCATTCTTCTGTTTTTTCGTTGATAATGATCTGGGAAAGTGTCTTTCCGATTACCTGCTGCAAAAATTCATCTTCTTCAAAGGCACGTATTGCCTCTCTCAGATTTCGCGGCAAAATGTCAAATTTTACCTTATCTTCTTCGGATACATCATCCATACATACCGGCGGCTCGAGTTCCTTTCGGATTCCCTCCAATCCCGCCGCGAGACATCCTGCCAGCACCAGATACGGATTGCTTGCTCCGTCCGGGCTTCGTAAGATGACACGGGATCCGATCGTTCCGACATTGGTCAGACGGATCAGCGGTGTACGGTTTGTCCGCGACCACGTAATGTCCACCGGTGCATTGTAACCGGGAACCAGTCTCTTGTAGGAATTGATGATCGGATTATTGATCAATGTCAATCCTTTGATGTGCTGAATGATTCCTGCCATAAAATGGTAAGCCTCTTTACTCAGTCCATCTTCTGCCGAAGTATCGGTAAATATATTTTTTCCATCTTTACATAAAAACATATTCAAACTCATCGCCGATCCCTTTAATCCGTATTTTGGTTTCGGCATAAAGGTCGCATGCAGTCCGTGGCGCTTTGCCACTGTGCGGACCGTAAGTTTGAATGTCATAATGTTATCTGCTGTGCGGAGTCCCTCATCAAACATAAAGTCGATGTGATGCTGTGCCACTTCATTGGAGTGGTAGGAACTTTCCATGACAAATCCCATTTCCTCTAAAGAAAGGACCATGTCACGTCTTGCATTTTCCCCGGAATCCAGCGGCCCAATGTCAAAAAATCCACCTTTTTCATTGGAATTTGTCGTCGGCTGCCCATCTTCATCCGTATCAAATAAAAAGAATTCGTTTTCCGGTCCTACGTTAAAAGTATATCCCTCTTTTTCTGCTTGTTCAAGTACATTTTTTAAAATCCGTCTCGGATCTGCCTCATATGGCGTCCCATCCGGGTTCAGCACGTCACAGATAAATCGTGCCACACGGCCTCTCTGCGGGCGCCACGGGAAAATGGTAAATGTGTCAAGATCCGGTGCCAGGATAAACTCTGACAAATCTTTGGTATCATATCCCTGAATGGCAGCTCCATCAAATACGACGCGGTTTTCCAAGATCCGATCCAGATGATTCGCCGTCATCGCGATATTTTTCAATGCTCCAAAACTGTCTACAAATTGAAGTCTGATAAATTCTACATCTTCCTCTTCTACTAAACGGTAGATATCCTGCTTTGTATAATTTGCCATAGTAATCCTCATTTCTGCTTATTATTTTGCGCTTTTTTCGCACGATAGGGACTGACATCTCTTGTACTCGGTGCCAGCCCCTAATTTCCTATTTGCCTTCTCTATTATCCGAGGTTTGAATACCCCATCAAATCCTGATCCACTGCTTTGGCAACTTCGCGTCCTTCGCGGATTGCCCATACGACAAGAGACTGTCCACGGTGCATATCTCCTGCTACAAACACACGGTCAGCGCTTGTTTTATACTGTCCCGGCTTCGTCGCTACATTGGTACGCTCCGTCAGTTTCAGTTCAAAATCTTTGGCGATATAATCCTGTGTTCCAAGGAATCCTGCCGCGATAAATACCAAATCCACATCCAGTACATACTCACTTCCTGCAATCTCACTCATCTTCATGCGACCGGTCTTTTCGTCTTTTTCCCAGGCAAGTTTTACACATTTTACCTGTTTGAGAACACCCTTGTCATCTTTGATAAACTCTTTGACCGTCGTCTCATAGATTCGAGGATCTTTTCCAAACACAGCGATTGCTTCCTGCTGGCCGTAATCAGTCTTTAAGACTTTCGGCCACTCCGGCCACGGATTGCTCTCCGTACGTTCTTTCGGCGGCTGTGGCATCATCTCTAACTGGACAACACTCTTTGCGCCCTGACGGATGGAAGATCCGACACAATCGTTTCCGGTATCTCCTCCACCGATAACCAGAACATTTTTCCCTTTGGCATCTACAAAATCCGTAAATTCCGGATTTAATACATGTTTGGTAACACGAGTAAGATAATCTACTGCAAAATAAATTCCTTTGGCTTCTCTGCCGGTTGCTTTGATATCACGAGGATTGGATGCACCACATGTCAAGATCACGCGGTCAAATTCCTCCAGCAGCTGTTTGGCTTTGACATCCACACCGACATTCACACCGGTCTTAAATACGACGCCTTCTTCAGTCAGCACGTTTACTTTTCTTCCAATGACAGTTTTTTCCAATTTCATATTTGGAATACCATACATCAAAAGTCCGCCCGGGCGGTCGGAACGCTCAAACACGGTAACACTGTGTCCACGTTTGTTGAGCTGGTCAGCCGCTGCCAGTCCCGAAGGACCGGAGCCAATGATCGCTACTTTTTTTCCTGTCCGCACTTTCGGAGGTTTTGCCTCCATCAAGCCGTTGGCATAGCCGTATTCAATAATCGCATTTTCATTTTCCTTAATCGTGACCGGACTGTCATTCAAGCCACAGGTACATGCAGCTTCACAAGGTGCCGGGCACACACGGGAAGTAAATTCAGGAAAATTGTTTGTTTTCAGAAGCCTTCCCAATGCTTCTTCGTAATTATCCAGATACAAAAGATCATTCCATTCCGGACACATATTGTTCAAGGGACATCCCGAAGCCATTCCTCCGATCATCATGCCGGACTGACAAAACGGGACACCACAATCCATACATCTGGCTGCCTGTGCCTTTCTCTCCTCGTGAGACATCGGAACGTGAAATTCATTGAAGTTCTTTATTCTCTCAAGTGGTGTGATCTCTTTGTTTCCTTTGCGTTCATATTCTAAAAATCCGGTTGGTTTACCCATTTCATCTCAACCCTTTCTATTATAAATTATTTGAAGTGATATTGCAACTATTTTTACGCATTTTGCTTCTGTGTCGCATAAAATGCTTCAATCAATGCCTGCTCATTGCTGAGTCCTTTTTCTTCCATGATTGCGATCTGCTGCATCATGTTTTTGTAATCATGCGGAATGATCTTTTTGAACTTCGGAAGATAATCTTTGAAGTTCTCCAAAATCTCTTTTCCTTTTTCTGAGCCGGTTGCTTTCACATGGGCTTCGATCATATCTTTCAGCTGCATAACGTCATATTTGTTGGAAACGGCTTCGGAGGAAACCAGTGCCTTGTTCAGTTTCAGATACAGATCACTGTTTTCGTCCAAAACATAAGCGATTCCACCACTCATACCAGCGGCAAAGTTTTTACCGGTCGGTCCGAGGATAACCACGCATCCACCTGTCATATATTCACATCCGTGGTCGCCTACTCCTTCGACAACAGCATGTACACCGGAGTTTCTTACGCAGAAACGCTCGCCTGCCACACCATTGATATAAGCGGTACCACTTGTCGCACCATACAATGCCACGTTTCCGATGACAATGTTGTCTTCCGCTTTATACTGGACATGAGAAGGTGGGAATACGATCAATTTACCACCGGACAAGCCTTTTCCGAAATAATCATTGCTGTCTCCTTCGAGCTGCAATGTCAGTCCTTTTGGAATAAAGGCACCAAAACTCTGTCCGCCGCTTCCCTGACATTCGATCACAAACGTATCTTCTTCGACATTGTCGCCGAGCTGCTTTGTAATCTCGGATCCAAGGATCGTTCCCAGCGAACGGTCGGTATTGGTTACTTTTGCCTGAATGGTCTTTGGTTCGCCACTCTTTAAGTTTTCGGCAAATTTCTTTAAGAAAACTTTTTCATCAATCGTTTTATTTAATTTGAAATCATAAATGTCTTTGCGGTTAAATTTGTTTTTCTTTTCTTTTACAAATGGGTTGTTGATGATCGCGGACAGATCCAGTTTGCCGGCACGTTCCATATCAAGGTCATCTCTTACCTTCAAAAGATCGGTACGTCCTACCAGTTCATCCAGTGTCTGTACTCCGAATTTTGCCATCAACTCACGAACTTCTTCTGCGATAAACTTCATGAAGTTCTCTACGTACTCCGGTTTTCCGCGGAAACGCTTCCGAAGTTCCGGATTCTGTGTTGCCACACCAACCGGACAGGTATCGAGGTTACATACTCGCATCATAACGCATCCCATCGTTACAAGTGGTGCTGTCGCGAAACCAAATTCTTCGGCACCAAGAAGTGCTGCTACCATGACATCGTGGCCGGTCATCAATTTACCGTCTGTCTCGATCACTACTTTCGAACGAAGTCCGTTCATCAAAAGGGTCTGATGTGTCTCTGCCAGACCAAGTTCCCAAGGAAGTCCGGCATTGTGGATAGAACTTCCCGGAGCAGCTCCGGTACCACCATCGTATCCGGAGATCAGCACAACTTCGGCTCCTGCTTTCGCTACACCGGCAGCGACGGTACCTACACCTGCCTCCGATACCAGTTTAACGGAAATTCTTGCATCCTGGTTTGAATTCTTCAAATCATAGATCAACTGTGCCAAATCCTCGATGGAATAAATATCATGATGAGGTGGCGGCGAGATCAAGGATACACCCGGTGTCGAATGTCTCGTCTTCGCGATCCATGGATATACTTTTTTGCCCGGAAGATGTCCACCTTCGCCCGGTTTTGCTCCCTGTGCCATCTTGATCTGAATCTCTTTGGCACTTACGAGATATCTGGAAGTTACACCAAAACGTCCGGAAGCTACCTGCTTGATTGCGGAGCAGCGGTTTACGCCGTCTTTACCGATAGTAAGTCGCTCCAAACTCTCTCCACCTTCTCCACTATTGGATTTTCCATGGAGATGGTTCATCGCGATCGCCAGTGTCTCGTGGGCTTCCTGTGAAATGGAACCATAGGACATCGCACCGGTTTTAAATCGTTTGACGATCTCATCCACACTTTCTACTTTCGAAAGTGGAATTCCCTTTTTCGGGAAATTAAAGGTGAGAAGACTTCGAAGGTTCATATACAGATCCTCTCTGTCAATCTCATTGGAATATTCTTTAAATATCTGATAGTTGCCGGTTCTTGTGGCCTCTTGCAGCAAATGAATGGTTTTTGGATTATACAAATGTTCTTCTTTTCCGCTGCGGCTCTTGTGGTTTCCAATACTATCAAGCGTAATATCCGTACCGAGTTCCAATGGATCAAATGCTTTATCATGAAGCATCTCTACCTGATTCTGAATATCTTCGATACCAAGTCCACCGATTCTGGAAACCGTTCCGGTAAAATATTTATCAATAAAATCTTTCGACAATCCGATGGCTTCGAAGATTTTTGCTCCCTGATATGATTGAATCGTGGAAATACCCATCTTGGAAGCAATCTTTACGATACCATGCAGGACTGCTGAGTTGTAATCGTCTACGGCTGCATAATAATCTTTGTCGAGCATGCCATTGTCAATAAGTGTTTTGATCGTATCCAATGCAAGATATGGGTTGACGGCTGTCGCACCAAATCCGAGAAGGGTTGCAAAATGATGAATTTCTCTCGGTTCTGCACTCTCTAAGATCATGGAAAGTGAAGTTCTCTTTTTCGTTGTGACAAGGTGCTGCTGCATTGCAGATACGGCAAGCAGAGCCGGGATTGCCACGTGGTTTTCATCCACACCGCGGTCGGATAAGATCAGCACATTGGCTCCCTCTTTGTAAGCACGGTCGGCTTCCAGATACAAGTGGTCGATGGCTTTTTTCAAAGACGTATTTTTATAGTAAGTGATCGGAATTACCGCAACTTTGAAGCCCTCCACTTTCATGGATTTGATTTTCAAAAGGTCGGTATTTGTCAAAATCGGATTCTCAATCTTTAACGCATGGCAGTTTTCTGCTTTTTCTTCCAGCAGGTTGCCGGCGTCTCCGATATATACAGTAGTCGAAGTTACGACTTCCTGACGGATCGCATCGATTGGCGGGTTGGTTACCTGCGCGAACAACTGCTTAAAGTAATTATACAATGGCTGTGGCTGTTTGCTGAGTGCCGCAAGCGGCGTATCATGTCCCATCGCGGAGATTGGCTCTGTTCCATTTTTTGCCATTGGAAGAATTTCATTTTTCACTTCCTCGTACGTATAACCGAATGCCTTACGTAAACGAAGACTTTCTTCATGGTTATAAGAATCTACTCGCTTATTTGGAATCGTAAGATCTTTCAAGCGAACCAGATTTGTGTCTAACCATTCTCCATATGGCTGGCTGGATGCGTATTTTTCTTTTAATTCATCGTCATCGATCAATTTCCCTTTGACCGTATCGACAAGGAGCATTTTTCCCGGACGAAGACGGTCTTTTTTGACAACGTGTTCTTCGCTGATCGGCATTACTCCGACCTCGGAAGAAAGAATCAGCTGATCGTCGTCTGTAATATAGTATCTTGATGGACGAAGACCATTTCGGTCAAGCACGGCACCCATAATGTCTCCGTCGGAGAAAAGGATCGAAGCCGGTCCGTCCCACGGCTCCATCATGGTTGCATAATATTGATAAAAGTCTTTTTTCTTTTCACTGATATAACGGTTATTTGCCCATGGTTCCGGAATGGTTATCATGACAGCAAGCGGAAGTTCCATCCCACTCATCACCAAAAATTCCAGCGTATTATCTAACATTGCGGAGTCCGATCCCTCGGTATTCACAACCGGAAGGACTTTGTGAAGTTCTCCTCTCAAATGATCGGATTCCATCGTCTCTTCACGGGCGAGCATCTTATCGGCGTTACCACGGATCGTATTGATTTCTCCGTTGTGTACGATAAAACGGTTTGGATGGGCACGCTGCCAGCTTGGCTGTGTGTTCGTACTAAATCTCGAATGTACCATAGCAATTGCCGATTCATAGTCTACATCCTGCAAATCATCAAAGAACAATCGGAGCTGGGATACCAGAAACATTCCTTTGTATACGATCGTACGGCTCGAAAGAGATACTACATACGTATTTTCATTGGACTGTTCAAATACTCTTCGGGCAATATATAATTTGCGGTCAAATTCCAGTCCTTTTTCCACCTGTTCCGGTTTCTTAATGAAACACTGCATGATGTAAGGCATACATTCTACCGCTGTTTTTCCTAAAATCGAAGGTGCGATCGGCACTTTTCTCCATCCCAGAAATTCAAGACCTTCTTTATCTACAATTGTCTCAAACATTTTCTTTGCCTGATTTCTGCGAAGCTCATCCTGTGGAAAGAAGAACATTCCTACCGCATACTCTCTTTCTTCGCCAATCTCTATTCCCATCTTGGTGGCAATCTTTTTGAAGAATTTATGTGAGATCTGAAGCATGATTCCTACTCCGTCTCCTGTCTTTCCTTCGCCATCTTTTCCAGCTCTATGCTCAAGATGTGCTACGATTTCCAACGCATTCTTGACGGTATCGTGTGTTTTCTTTCCCTTTATATTTACAATCGCTCCGATACCGCAATTGTCATGTTCAAATCTCGGGTGATACATACCGAGCGCTTTTCGCTTTGACTCTTCTACATATTGACCACTCATAGTAATCCTCCATTCTTGACATTAGTTTACCGCTCTAAAGCGACTTGTTGTAAAAAAAGAAGACGTCAAAGAAGATGTGCAATTTAGGGCACATCTCCCTTTGACGTCTTTGTCTAAAGACATTATATAATATTTATTCTCAATAATCAAGTACTTTTTTGTTTTTTTAATAAAAAAGTTCAAAAACTTTAAAAAACAAAGTTTAATTACTCGAATTCTTTCAAAACTTCCGTTAAAACCTCTGCCATCTGATCTACATGTTCCTCTTTGATAACCAATGGCGGTACAAAACGGATGACATTCGTTCCGGCGGTTAAGAGAAGAAGTCCTTTGTCCAATGCTTTCGCACAGATCTCGCCGACCGGCGCGTCACATTCAAGTCCTCTCATCAGTCCCATTCCGCGGGCTTCTTTTGCCACTTTGCTTCCGGCTGCAATCTCATCCAGTTTTTTGCCAAGATACTCGCCGACACGATTGACATTTTCAAGAATATTCTTTTCTTTAAAAATGCGGTTTACTGCTACGACCGCTGCACTTGCGAGAGGATTTCCTCCAAATGTCGTGCCGTGGTCTCCCGGTACAAGGGCTTTGGCCACGTCTGTCTTTGCCGCAAAGGCGCCGACAACAATTCCGTTTCCAATTCCTTTTGCCATCGTTACGATGTCCGGCTGGATGCCATACTGCTGGTAAGCAAACATTTTTCCGGTTCTTCCCATACCGCACTGTACTTCATCGCAGATCATCATGATATCATGCTCGGTACAAAGGTCGCGGATTCCCTGCAAAAATTCTTTGTCTGCCGGATAAATACCGCCTTCGCCCTGAACTGCCTCTACGATAATGGCATAGGTTTTGTCGTTAATGTAGTTCTTTACACTATCCAGATCGTTGTAATCAGCAAAATGAACACCGGAAATAAGCGGTGCAAACGGCGCACGGTATTTTTCCGTTCCGGTTACGGACAACGCCCCCATACTTCTTCCGTGAAATGCTTTATTCATAGAAATGACTTCGTGGCGTTCTTCGTGTCCCTGCATGATCGCATATTTTCTTGCCAGCTTCAAAGCACCTTCATTGGCCTCTGTACCGCTGTTTGCCATAAACACTTTGTCCATTCCGGTCGCCTCTGCCAGACATTTTGCTGCCTGCATCAATGGCTCCGAATAGAAATAATTGGAAAAATGTGTCGCCTTGTCAATCTGGTCTTTCAGTGCATTTTTGAATTCCTCGTCACTGTAACCAAGTGCACATACGGCGATGCCTGCTCCAAAATCAAGATATTTTTTTCCTTCGGTATCTACCAGATACACGTCTTCTCCATGATCCATTGCTACCGGATACCGATTGTAGGAATGAATCAGATATTTTTCGGATTCTTCAATTAATGTATTCATACGTCTGCTCCTTTACTCTGTCTCATGATGGTACAAATTTGTCTCATTTCCAATAATTGCCGTTCCGATACCTTTCTTCGTATAGAACTCAAGCAGGAGACAATGTTCTCTTCTTCCGTCCAAAATATGTACACGGTTTACGCCCTGTTCTACGGCTTCAATACAGTTACGTATTTTCGGAAGCATACCGCCACCGATAAAACCGTCCTCGATCATTTTATGCGCTTCGTCCAATGTCAGCACGGAAACGAGTGTCGATGGATCGTCCGCATCTTTGCAAACGCCTTCGATGTCTGTCATAAATACCAATTTCTCCGCTTTCATGGATTTGGCAATTGCGCAGGCAGCATCGTCCGCATTGATATTGTATGCCTTATAATCATCTCCAAGTCCGATTGGCGCAATGATCGGCACGAAATCATTTTCCAAAAGAGTGTCGATCAATTCGGAATTGACTTCTTTCACATCGCCGACGTAACCGATATCTTTGCCGTTTGCTGTCTTTTTGTCACAGCGAAGGGTTCCACCGTCTTTCCCGCTGATGCCGGCTGCTCTCACACCAAGTTTTTCCATCATCTGTACCAGATGCTTATTTACTTTATTTAAAACCATCTCTGCCACTTCCATCGTGTCATCGTCTGTCACGCGGAGTCCTTCGACAAATTCCGGTTCTTTTCCCATCAGGCGCACCCATTTACTGATTTCTTTTCCACCGCCATGTACAATGATCGGCTTCATTCCAACCAGCTTCAAAAGTGCCACGTCTTTGATGACACTCTGCTGTAATTTTTCATCCAACATCGCACTTCCGCCGTATTTTACAACGACTTTTTTATTGTTGAAATCGCGGATATAAGGCAGTGCCTCGATCAATGTCTCCGCTTTTATCAATACATCATTTAATTTATCATCCATTTTTTCTCTATGCCTCTTTTCCATATTTTTGCATTTTTAAGAACGGTAGTCGGCATTGATCTTAATATAATCATAGGTAAGATCACATCCCCACGCTGTCGCGCTGCATTCGCCCTGCTTCATATCACATACCAGCGTCACTTTGTCCATTCCCATCATTTCCGTAGCTTTTTCTTCGGAATAGTCGGTAAGGACACCGTCCTTGATCCAAACCATTTCCTCGCCGCCTGCCTGCAATGTCAGATCTACGACTTCCGGATCAAATTCTACACCGGCATAGCCAAGCGCGCAAAGCACACGACCGCAGTTTGCGTCTTTCCCATAAATCGCCGTCTTTACAAGGTTTGAAGAAATCACCGATTTACTCAAAGTTACCGCATCCTGTTTGGTCTTTGTTCCTTTTACAATCACTTCCAAAAGGCGGGTACATCCTTCGCCGTCGCCTGCCATTTTCTTAGCAAGATCGGTTGCCACATAAGAAACTGCTCCATAAAGTGCCTGATAAGCAGCCGTATCTTTTTTGATCTCCTCTGCCCCGGCTGCTCCATTTGCCAAAAGCACGCAGGTGTCATTGGTAGAAGTATCGCGGTCTACCGAGATCATATTAAAAGAATCTGCTACAATCTCGCGCAGCATTCCCTGAAGCACCTCCGGACTTACTTTTGCGTCCGTCGTAATGACACTGAGCATCGTTGCCATATTCGGATGAATCATACCGGAACCTTTGCTCATCCCCCCGACGGTAATTGTCGTGCCGTCCTGTTCAAAGGTAACGGCACATTCTTTCAGAATCGTATCCGTCGTCATAATGGCTCTGGCTGCGTCTTTTGCGCCCTGGCGGTCAGCTGTCAGGGCATCTTTCAAAAGCGGTGCTCCCTTGCGGATCGGTGCCATACGAAGCTGCATTCCGATGACTCCGGTGGATGCCGTCATAACTTCTTCCGGCACGATGCCAAGTACCTTTGCAATTTCCGATGCCATTTCATAATTGTACTCTTTTCCTTCTTTCCCGGTCGCCGCATTCGCAATTCCGCTGTTTAAAACGACTGCGCGGACATGATGTCCTCTCTCAACGATTTCTTTATCCCAAAGAACCGGTGCCGCCTTTACTACATTTGTAGTAAAAGTTCCGGCTGCACTTGCCGGTTCCGTGGAAAATACAAGAGCCATATCTTTTCGGTTTTCATATTTAATCCCAGCCTCTATTCCTGACGCCTCATATCCTTTTGGTGCATTGACACCACCATCGATTGTCTGCATACGATTTCCTCATTTCTATAATTCTTAATTTTAACGTAACGTGTCAAATACTTCTTATCACGGGAATACCGGCACAAGCCGAAGACCTTCTGCCTCATCCAGACCAAACAGCAGGTTCATATTCTGAACCGCCTGTCCTGCTGCGCCCTTGGTAATATTATCCATAGCACCCATCATGATGACACGGCCGGTACGCTCGTCAACTTTCGGGCTGACATCAACAAAGTTGCTTCCTTCTACCCAGCGTGTTTCCGGACAGACACCGTCATTTAATACACGCACAAAATATTCATCCTTGTAAGTTTCTTCATAGGCTTTCCGAACCATTTCCTTGGTTACACCCGGATTTAATTTAGCATACGCCGTAATCAGGATACCACGGTTCATTGGGATCAAATGCGGAGTGAAATTAATCATTACCGGCTTTCCTGCCGCATAGCCAAGCTGTTCCTCAATCTCCGGTGTATGACGGTGTGTCGCTACCCCGTATGCCTTAATATTTTCATTCACTTCACAGTACAAGTTTGGAATCTTTGCTCCACGGCCGGCTCCACTTGTACCGGATTTGGCATCAATGATCAGCGTATCGGTATCAATGTATCCATTTTTTACCATCGGATAGATGGAAAGTGTGGAACAAGTTGGATAACATCCCGGATTTGCGATCAGACGCGCCCCTTTGATCTTATCGCGGTTCAACTCACAAAGACCATATACGGCCTCTCCGATAAATTGTTTGCTCTTATGTTCAATGCCATACCATTTTTCATATACATCGACATCTTTTATACGAAAATCTGCGCTCAGATCGATTACTTTACAATTTGACAAAATCTCTTCATCAAGAACCGATGCCAGATAGCCCTGCGGCGTCGCCGTAAAAATAACATCTGCCTGCTTACTCAGCTCATGAAGATCATCGCCTTTGCACACATTTTCAACAATCTGGAACATGTTTCCAAAAACAGCACTGAATTTTTCATCGACATAGCTTCGTGAACCATACCATACGATCTCTGCCTCTTTGTGCTGCAATAACAATCTTACCAATTCCTGGCCCGCATAACCGGTCGAGCCGATAATACCTACTTTAATCATCATTTAGCCTCTTTTCTATTACTTAATGGTAAATATAACTTTCGACTGATTTCCCGCTTTATCACAGGCAATCACAGTATTTTTACCTTTTTTGCGAATTACAAGTTTCTTCTTGGCTTTTTGTTTTTTGCCATTTACTTTTATATAACGAATTCCATTGGCATCCGATACTTTCACTGTCGCCTTTTTCCGATATACCTTACCATATCGTACGCCCTTGAAAACAGGTGCTTTGGCATCAATTGTAAATTTCAATACCGACACATTTCCATTGGCATCTACTGCCTTTATTGTATATCGTCCGCTTTTTGCCAATTTGAACTGTGACACATTAAAACGTTTTCCATTAATTGTCACTTCTTTTACACTCACATTATCTGTCACTTTTACCAGCACGGCTTTCTTCGTAAGTGCGTTATTTTTTACACCCTGAATCTTTGGGGCTTCTTTGTCGCCGGATATGATCGGCGTATCTCCGCATGTCGCGATCAGTTTGGAATCATCCGGTAAATTATCCAGATTCCATGTTACTTTATTCCCTTCTGCTGCACCATTGGATTCCTTAATAGGCTTTGGCAGAACGATGGAAATATCCATGATGAGTCCCAATGCCTTATAATATTCATTTACAGATTTTCCTTTTAATTGGGAAGACATCTGTGCGACATCAAGCGTCTGCGCATTATTTTGTGATTTTGATGACTGCGCGGATTTTGTTGACATCGAAGTATAATTGTTTGTCCCTGCCTCACCGATAAATGTATCTGCCGTCAATGTAACATTTTCGAATGGCGCATGGAAACTATCCGATGTATATTTATCCGCCGCTTTGGAATCCTGCTTAAACTTTGCAAGATAAACCTCATCATTTGTCAGGAAATTTTTCAATTCCTCTCTGGACGCAAAGGAAAACGTTTTGGAAAATGCCTGATAGGTCTTTCCATTTATCGTTTTTGTGTCCTGCGCAAAATCTCCGCATGTCAGCACACTACTCGCTGCATCATCTTTCATTAATTCAAATGTACTTTGTTCATAATAATATGTAAGCGTATAACCACATGTACCGTCTTCATTTACTGTCATCTCCATATTAAGCCCCAGACATCCGGTCAACATAACCATCGCCATAAGACACGCTATCACCGCTCTTACTTTCTTCATAAATATGTCCTCCATTTCCTTTTATGCATAATTTAATGAATATTTTGCATAAATATGCATCTTTTATGCAAATGCATATTTATTATACACCTGTGTACTCATTTACGCAAGTACAATTTCACAATTCATCAAAAGAAAACATAAAATCCACATTTCCTCTTGCATAATATTCATTTATGTTGTATATTTATGATAACAGGGTCGAAAAGTCACAGACCGTCCATGCTTGCATGGGAAGGGCTGCGACCTTGAGACCCGCCGAATATGAGAACGAAGCGCATCGCGCGTAGTTCGAATATTCGCAGGATTGCGACAGTTGCGCCAGCAACGGAGCAAGCCGTTGGTTTCAAAGTTCCCCGACAACGTCCATGCTTGCATGGGAAGGGCTGCGACCTTGAGACCCTTTCTATATCACATTTACGGAGGTTTAATTATGAAGGAAAAAGTTGTTCTTGCTTATTCCGGCGGTCTGGATACGACAGCGATCATTCCATGGCTGAAGGAAAATTATGATTATGAAGTTATCTGCGTCTGCATCGACTGTGGACAGGGAAGCGAACTCGATGGATTGGACGAGCGTGCAAAAGCATGTGGTGCTTCCAAACTCTACATCGAAGATGTTATCGATGAATTCTGTGACGAATACATCGTTCCTTGTGTGCAGGGTCATGCAATCTATGAAAATAAATATCTGCTTGGTACTTCCATGGCTCGTCCGGTTATCGCCAAACGTCTCGTGGAAATTGCCCGCAAAGAAGGTGCTGTCGCTATCTGCCACGGTGCAACCGGAAAAGGAAATGACCAGATCCGTTTCGAACTCGGTATCAAGGCTCTCGCTCCTGATATCAAGATCATCGCTCCTTGGAGAAACGACAAATGGAACATGGATTCCCGTGAATCCGAGATTGAATACTGCCGCGCACACGGCATTGACCTTCCATTTGCAGCAGATTCCAGCTATAGCCGTGACCGTAACTTATGGCACATCAGCCATGAAGGGCTGGAATTGGAAGATCCTGCCAACGAACCAAACTACGAACATCTTCTCGTACTTGGCACCACACCAGAAAAGGCTCCGGATGAAGGCGAGTACGTCACAATGACATTTGAAAAAGGTGTTCCAAAATCAGTCAATGGAAAAGCCATGAAAGTTTCTGATATCATCCGCGAATTGAACCGTCTCGGCGGCAAACACGGCATCGGTATCATTGATATTGTAGAGAACCGTGTTGTAGGTATGAAATCACGTGGTGTATATGAAACTCCGGGTGGAACTATCCTTTACGAAGCACATCAGCAGCTCGAAGAATTAATCCTCGACCGCGATACCTACGCAGTAAAAGAGGAAATGGGCAACAAACTCGCTCAGATCGTATACGAAGGAAAATGGTTCAGCCCGCTTCGTGAAGCTACTCAGGCATTCATCGAGTCTACACAGCAGTATGTAACCGGTGAAGTAAAATTCAAACTGTACAAAGGAAACATTATCAAAGCAGGAACAACTTCTCCATATTCCCTGTACAATGAAAGCCTTGCTTCCTTTACAACCGGTGACCTTTACGACCACCACGACGCTGACGGATTCATCACATTGTTTGGTCTGTCAACCAAAGTCCGTGCAATGAAAATGCAGGAAGTAAATAAGAACGGTAAGTAATTAAGAATTAGAACATAAAAGAACCAGCAAAATGGGAATATTCCTATTTTGCTGGTTTTTATTTCTTTTTGTCATTATAACAAATACATATTTTCCAATATATGCAAAGCATCATACAATTCCATATCAAGCCCGATATTTTTCATATTAATACGTTCTTCCGGCATCTTTTCTACAAATTGTCTGACATCATCTTGCACTGTCTCAGGCAGAGCAATCCTCTCCTCCGGATTTATTATATTCATTAAACGAAATACGTCATTTTTATGCTTCTTAATATCCTTAGAGTTCACATGCTCCCCTTCATTTTTTCGCCTGCATAAATCCAGCCATGCTTTCATTTTAAAAGGAATCAAATGCTCGGCTCCGAGAACCCCGACACCACTTATTGTCTTTCTCCCACTCAGCATAAACTTATAATAATCATCATTCAGCATAATTGCCGACAAACTGGATATTTCATCTGAAATATGTAGCGGAGTAATTAATGCCTCAATATCATGCAATTGATAACCTGGATTTTTCGAAAACAATTCAATCATTATCGGATAGTTTGAATTCTGTGGTTCTGTAAAACGATAAAACTGTATGTTTTTTGAATTCTTCCAGCCACATTTGTATGCCCCATCCTTAATAAATTTCCATAGTACAGTTCCAAACTCTTCAAATCTGTTTTCAATCAATAGAATCATATCAATATCTTTTGTTGCACGAAAATCCAGATTTTGCCTGCTCATCAAAATATCACAAGCGGTTCCGCCGATAATTGTATAACAATCCTCATAGTCTTTAAATGCTTCTCTTAAAACTTCCAGCCCTATTACCATTTGTATTCCTCCATAACTTCTTCAATCTGCATTTCCACACGCTCATCATCTACATCTTTGAGGCTTTGCACCAATGACACTACATCCACCATGTCATCCATCATATAAGCAGAGGGATTATATTTCCATAATTCAATCTCCACATAATCATTGCCAAGCACAAATTGCGGTTGAACAATAGCCTCCTGTGGAATTTCCTTTAATCGCTTTTTATCCATTGCATAAACCATGCATTTGGGGTCATTCAGCATACTCTTTTTCGCTAATGCTGTTTCTCCAGCCATAGGCAATGTCACATTATAAAATTGGGAACTTACATATATTTTCTTTTGAACCGGCGACTGTAAATATTTGCATGAGAGTTGATACAATTCTCTGCCACAAGCTACCGCCTCAATCATTTTATGTGTTCCGTCTCTGCGGGCAACCAGCAAACCAAGTTCCTGTAACTCCTGAATCGCTCTGCTGACATTCATCGCTGACATATTAAGACATTTTGCAATCTCCGATTGGCTCTTTTCTTCCCTCTTCTTTTGATAGATAAAATAAAGAAGCAAAAACTGGGTCATTGCTGGAATTTTGCCGCTTTTCTCTCTCATTTCTGCTCTCATGCAAAATTCCCTTAAACTCATTCCAAATTCCGGCACAAAAATTTGCGAATTTGGCACAATAAAAGAAATTCGGTTTTTAATCAAGGCATTTCTTTGATAAGAAGAAATTGTATCAAGCCATAATACAACCGGCATCTTTGCATATTTTTCAATTTTTTTTATTTCTTTTTCAAAAGAAGCCACATTAAAATAGCCCGATTCATTCTTCATCAATATACTTTGTCTCTCACCAAGCGAAAGCATATAATACTCTCTCTTGTTTCGCAAATAAAGAGGCAATTGGAGCTTACCGTCCCAGTTTTCAATTTTGACATTTACTCCAAAAATGTCAGACAAATATTTTTTCATACATACACCTTTTAACATTTTTATTTCATTATAACATTTATTTTGTTACAATGCAATATTTTTGTTAAAATAATGCTATGTTTTTAAAATTCCTAATTTTATCCCCCATCATTTCACTTTCTTCTTCGCCCATTTTGCCACGCCTGCCGTCGAATAATCCGTAAGATCCGCTCCGCTTTGCACTTTTGCGCCCTTCGCTGACGCTCTTATCCCTTTCATGCTTCCGGAGATCCCGCTGCCGCCACTGGTACAAAATGGCACGATCTTTTTCCCTTTCAGGTTATATTTTTCCAAGAAAGTACGAATGATCATAGGCTCTTTTCCCCACCAGATCGGATATCCAACAAAGATCACATCATAACTGCGGATATTTTTCACCGTGCCTTTTACTTTCGGGCAGACACTTTCATCCTGTTGCTCTTTATTGGCTCTGCAATCATCGTTGTCGTAGTTCAGATCTGCCTCTGTATACGGATCTTCGGCTTTGATCTCATAGAGTTTTCCTTTCGCCGCCTTCTTAATCTTTGAGGCTGCACTTTTTGTCGTCCCGGTCGCAGAGAAATAAGCTACCAAAACCTTTTTCTGTTTCGCCTGTACATTGCTGTCTGCCATTGGAAATAACATGCTGGCAGCCAAGGCAGCTACCAATACAACATTCATCCATAGGATACTTTTTTTGTTCATTTTGTCCACTCCAATCTTAAAATATAATCTGTATTCATCAAGCTTCTCATTTGTCTTTTAATTTTACTCTTTCTTTAATAATCGCAATTACTCCGATTCCTAACACACATGCAATACTCAATATTTTGTACTGCTCAAAAAAGTGATTTATTACTATACCACTAACGCACAAAACAAACAAAGCAATGTTGCATATTGTCTTTAGCTTCATTCTGAAATCACCTCGCAAACTTTCACAATCTATATTCTTAAATGAATCTCTCACCCTCTGCTTTGTTTACATCAAAACCTTCCACCTGACGAAAATTAATACAATTTCTGTAAGCATTGTACATTTTGATTTCATATGGTTCTATTCCCTATCTGAAACTGTAGACCTGCACTGCAATGCTAACTGCCTCAATTGCAAGCCCTAAGATTAAAAGAATACTTCCATATATTTTTTTGTTTTTCTTCTTAATCAACACTGCCCCAATAATCGAAATAAAAATTGGCACTATATACCGCAAACAGAATAGAAAAAACATCATAACCAGCATTAAAAATGTAAAAAGCATTTCTTCCATTATCTTATCTCACCTCTCACTTGTCTAGAACACATTCCAAATCGCATTATATACACTCACATATTTCCCTTTTCAACTAACATTTTCCCTTTATATCTAAAATACACGATACACTTCCCCCTGTCAACATCAATGTTCTCAACGTCGCGTTTTTGCCATTTTTTTGTTCTATACGTTGACTTTTACATTTACCTTTCCAGGTTTTCACACTTTCTGTCATGTCTAATACCTATAATGTATCTCCTGTAATGCCTGCGAGGTATATACTTTTTCTTTTTTGTATCAATTGGTACATTTTTGTTGACTTTTAAATACAATTGTGCTATTATCTTATTGAGGTGATATGAATGAGTCAACACTACAATCAAAATCACTCCCGAAAAGAAATTGAAACCGTTTTGAACGAAATAAAAAACTGTGTTTCATCTGGTAAATACATTATCTCCCAAAATGATAAACGTCAAGAGAATATTGATTTTATAAATGAATATAATATTCGTACTGAAAGACAAAAATCCATACTAATGCAGATAAACGTGGAGGATTTTTGTTATACTCTACAAAACACTAAATTAGGATATGAATATGAAGTTTTATATGTTTTTGTTCCACAAGTTAAACTATATAATTCAGATGGTGATACGGAAACCGTTGACATTTATACGAAATTCAATATAATTGATATTCCAAATGGCCGCAGAACCATTGTAATATCGTTTCATAAGCGAAACAAACCTATTACATATTTATTTCGATAATTTATAAGGAGGATTTAAAATGGCTGAGAATCTTGTATTTTGCGAAAACTGCAGAAATGATGTTTCCTATACGATTTCACCAGTCGCACTGACTGGTACTATTAAAGGAATCCAATATCAATATAAGGGAAAAGAAGCACATTGTATAAACTGTAATGCTCCGGTATATGTTCCGGAGATAAACGACGACAATCTTAAAGCCCTTTACGAACAATACCGTATAAAAAATGATATCATCCCTCTTGAGCACATTGTAGCCATTCCTGAAAATTATGCGATTGGAAAACGCCCTCTTTCCCTGCTTTTAGGCTGGGGCGAACAAACATTTTCACGCTATTATGACGGAGATATTCCTACCAGACAATATTCTGACGAATTAACAAAAATTTACAACAGTCCTGAATACTATTCGATGCTGTTAGAAAAAGGAAAGGGAAATCTGAAATCCATTTCCACTTATAAAAAAAGCAAAAAAGCAGTGGATGCATTACTCCGGTTAACAATGGATTCATCCGCTAATAATTCAAAAATCATTTATGCAATAAAATATATACTGAACCAATGTGAAGACATCACCCCACTGGCTCTCCA
Organism: uncultured Lachnoclostridium sp.; assembly: GCA_905212635.1. Taxonomy (GTDB): domain Bacteria; phylum Bacillota; class Clostridia; order Lachnospirales; family Lachnospiraceae; genus Eubacterium_F. Next base: position 25,684 of record CAJMFH010000014.1, read on the forward strand.
AAAAGCCTTATACTACATTCAGGGTTTTTATAGTGCATTTTACGGTGCTTTTCTATTTTCCGAAGATTGTGAAGCCTGGGTTCACGGCCCTGTTTACAAAGATATCTACTTTAAATACCGCGATTATCATTTTGATCCTATCGCTCCTTGTGAAACATTTGACAGCAGTCTGCTGAATCCACAAGAGCGCGCCATATTGGACAGCGTTATTAAAAACCTTTGCTGCTATAGCGGAAAAGTTTTAGAAGAATTCACTCACAATGAAGCTCCTTGGATATCTGCGCGAGAAAATATACCTTCTTCCTCCCGCTCAAATTGCATTATTACACAGCAATCGATTCATGATTACTTTTGCGCGGTAAAAGAAAAATACAATATGGTTTCGCCATCCGATATCCGCGCCTATGCGCAGGAAATGTTCCTCCGCCTGTAATTCCCCATCCCCACACAAAGCCCCCGGCATGGAAGTCCTTACTATAACTGCCATGCCGGGGGCTTTTCTCACATCAATAACGTCAAGTTTGCCTACTTCTTATACGCCGGGGACTGGATGATAAACTTCACTTCACTGTCCACACCCTGCTGTTTTTCAGAGAATGAAGTATAGTCTTTCGACAGATCACCAAGCGCCTGCAAACGGTCTTTTAATGAGACAAAATCGTCTTCATAGGTATCTTTGATCTTCTGAATTCCTTTTTCATCAAATTTCTTCACACCGCTCGCGAGAGAACCGGTACCTTTTTCCAATGCGGTAAATCCTTTGGTAAAGGCACTGGCGGCCTTATTCATCTGACCGCTTCCTTTGGCAAGCTGCCCGGTAGCATCTGCCAGACCTTTTCCACCTTTTACAAGACTCTTGGATACCTTTTTGATCTTCTTGGAAGCACTCAAAAGTTTCTTGCTGTTTTGGGAAAGTTTTCCACTTCCGTCCTTCAATGCCTTTGCACTTGTCACAAGACCGGCAAGACCTTTGCTTATCTCGCCATCCGCATTCGTAAGCGCCGAAGAACTCTCTGCTAGTTTCTGTACTCCGCTGGTATACTGGGCTACGCCATTGCTAACCTGGTCTGCTCCCTTCTTCCATGCCCCATCGCTCTTTGTCGCATCTTTCAGCGCCGTAACGGTTTTCTCCTGCTCCGCTGACACCTTTTCAAGTTCTGACACCGAGGCAAGGATCGCCTGTTTCTGCGTTTCATCGGTACAGGAATCTGCCTGTGCTTTCAGATCCGCGATGATCTTATCGTATTCATCGTAACTTTTTTCCAGCGTCTCCAGATTCGTATTCATCGCCGTAATCTGTGCCGCTACACCTTTCGCACCGTCTACCAGCGCATTTACCGTATCTTTGTCTGCCAATTTATCAACCGCAGAAGTATAACCGGTTAAACCATCCGAAAATTTCTTGTACATTTCCGGAAGATCTTTAACACCGGTATAAAAAGCACTAAGTCCTGCAGAAACTTTGTCACTTCCCTGTACATAAGCCGTCACACCATCCGCAAGTCCACTGACGCCCTGCGTGTATTGTTTTATGCCTTTGTACAGTGTATTGCTTCCTTTATTCAGTGTCTTCGTTCCTTTGCTCATCTTCGTAATCGCTTTAGCAAACGTTCCAAATTTGTCGACAAACTTCGTTACGGCTTCATCTACTTTTTTCGTTCCTTTTACCAGTTTCCCGGAAGCATCACAAAGATCATCAATACCGTCTTCCAAATCTTGTAAATCCTCATTGTCCTCCAGATCAAGTTCCGAAAAGATGTCTGCGCTCGCAACCGTCACTGCCTGATCCATCTCAAATTCTTTGACATCGGCTGTAATCTCAAATTCCGACTTTAATTTGTCCTTGATATCGCCGTCTTTCAGATCAAGACTCTCTGCCATACCCGGAAATCCGATTCCCAGAACGATCTGATTGTCACCCTCTTCCATTACTTTGGCATCTTTCGCTTCTACATTCGTAAATTTATCCGACGGAAGAACCATCATCGTCGCCATCAAAAACGGCGTGTACAATGTTTCTTTTTTCCCGTTGATGCTCTTTTTCCGGGTAGAATGGTTTGTATATTTCACGCGGATCGTAAGTTTTCCGCTTTTGCCAACGAGATCCTTGCCGGCAATTTCTTTTCCATCCAAAAAATAGGTGAACTTCACATCTACCGGAAGTTTTGTGTCTTTATCCGCTTTTTCTTCTTTTGTCACATTTTCTTTTCCTTCCTGCTTCAAAAGATCGGATACCGTCACTTCCTTCACGTTTCCATCTTCTGCCAGTTCCACATATACCGTTTCTTCCTGGGAGATCGGTTTTGCCTCTGCGTATCCGATACTTCCCACCAGCAAACTTGTTACAAGCACTCCGGCGAGCACTGTCTTTCCCATATATTTCCATTTTCTGTTTCGATTCATAGCATTTGTCCCTCTCTTTCTATTCAACATTCTTCAACGCTTCATCCATCGGAATCTTCTTAATTCTCCGGAACTGCACGAGTGCTACCAGCGCATACGCACCGAGTATCATAAGTACCATGACCGGATAAACTTCCGGTGAATAATAAATACTGATCCATCCATTGTAATTGATCATGAGCGCCTGATAGATCTCCAGCATCGTAACCGATGACAAAAACAAACTGATAATGATCGAGAACAGTACAAACCATGTCGTCGTGATCAGGTAAAGCCGCCCAATCTCACCATTTTCATAGCCTAAAATCTTAACCATCGAGATTGCCGTCGTATTTCTCTCCAGGATAAGTTTCGTAAGAAGATAAATGATCAATACCGCAAGTGCAACGGCAAACCATTTGATCATCTCGAACATGCCTCCCATCGACACATTCATCTGACGGGAAAGTTTTGTCATATCATCCACTGTAATACAGGAGCTGATATATTTTTCATCAATGTCCGTCAATTCTACTTTGGAAAAATATCCGGTAAAATATTCCGTTTTTCCGGGAGTGGAAAGTCGTTTCAAAAGCAATGCCGGATCACTGAATCCCTGGTCAAACAAATCGACTTTCATTTCAAACGTTTCATTAAACTGATCGATCGGCATAAATACGGCAATACCGGCAGCGTAAGGAATAATCTTCGTGATCTTTACACGATATTGTTTCCCTTGGTATTTTTCTTTTAGGGTAATCGTGTCGCCAGCCTGCACACCATATTTTTCATGAAATGAATCCGACACAGCAACTCCTTCTTTCGGAAGTTCCTGTGTAAAATATTTGCTGTCATTTACAATTCCATAAATACTGATATCTTCATTCCGGGTCTTTCCCTCATAATTTAACGAAGTCATCGCATATTTTTCCGCATCCGGGTTAGTCGTATCCACCTGTGTTTTCAATACATACTGGTACGGCGCGATCATTGCATCCAGCACCTTATCCTGGTATTTTGCCAGAAGCGGCTGCATCATCATACCAAACAAAAGCAGTACTGACGCAAAAAATATACCGATAAACATCATCAGATAACTGGATAAATTCTGCAGCACAATACGGATACGAAATCTCGTGAAAAATTTGAAATGCGGCAGACGAAGCGCCTTCTTTTTTTTCTTTGTTGACAAATCTCTTCGTATAAATTTAAGCGGTGACAGACGCAGTTTCTTAATCAGTGTAATCGCATTCACTACAAACATTAATACGATAGGAATCACCGTCGTCATCACAAAAGCTTCTGCATTCCAGACGGTTACATACGTCGGCAGGCTGTAACTTCCATAATACAGATCTGCCACCATATCTTTAAACACAGTGTATCCAAGTACATTTCCCAGTAAGGAGGAAATTAGCGTGACCATAATCGGCACCGCAAGGTAATGTCTTAAAACTTCTCCTCTCGTATACCCCGAAGCGCGAAGGGTACCGATCACGGACGATTCTCTTATAATCGTATGTTTGATCGTAATCGAAAAGATAAACGCAATGATTGCGATCAGGATATACAAAAGTCCGATCATCATCGCACGGTCACCACCCATGTCTTCCCCCGTAAAATGAATCGCTTGGTTTGCATATTCCGGAATAAAATTCTTAATTGTCAGATTTTTATTATAGGCCTTTTTAGCAATTGCCGTCATAAAATCTTCTGCTTTGTCATTCTTTTCTTTCTCTGTCTGCGGTTTATCCGCATAAACCCAGTCGTATTGAAAATGTTCTTTGTCCTCCGAAAGAGTTTCATATCCTTCTTTTGACATAACAGCCACACCAAACTTAACGGCATCAAACATGAAATCATTATTGTCTGAGTATAATGCGCTATAGTCAGATAACGCCACCAGACCACAGATATCATATTCTTTTCCGTCTAAAGTGATCTTATCACCAATTTCCCAGTTATTGTTATCTGCATGCATACGGTCAACCGCTACCTGATTTTTCTTCTTTGGCATCGTTCCTTCCATCAAACAGATTTTATTCACCTCTTCACGTGTCTTAAAAACACGCATCGTTCCCTGAGAATTATCTTTTTTCAAAACCGAGGCTGCTTCTTTGTAAAAATCCTTATAAAAAGTTACATTCTCCTCTTTTTCCACCTCGTCCATCATTGTGTCGTCTGCTTCTTCTTCAAACTCCACATGTCCGTCTTCGATGTTATATTTTTCAAAACTTTCATCATATGCGATGATCATACTGTTTCCTGCTACAAGAAATCCGGAAATAAATCCAATCGTTAATGTCATAAACAAAAATATGACAATATACTTTGGAAATTCTCCAATCAATTCTCTCGGCAGGCGTTTTATCAATGGATTTTTCATTTCCCCGCCCTCCTACCAGTCAAGATCTACTGCGGAAATCTTCTTCTCATTACAGTAATTCTTCCGTATCTGTCCGTCGCGCAGCTGAACGACACGATCCGCCATATATTTGATCGCATCGTTATGGGTTACCATTATGACCGTATTCCCATATTTGTGATTGACTTCTTCAATCAGATTCAAAATATCTTTGGACGTATTATAATCCAATGCTCCGGTCGGCTCATCGCACAAAAGAATATCCGGATTTTTTACAATCGCACGTCCGATCGCGGTACGCTGCTGCTGTCCACCGGAAAGCTGATTTGGCAGTTTATGACGATGTTCATACAACCCAAGTGTCTTTAACAGATCGTCAATCTCCAAGGGTTTTTCACTTAAATATGCTCCTACCTCAATATTCTCTTTTACATTGAGATTTGGGATCAGATTGTACATCTGAAATATGTAACCAAGATGTCTTCTGCGGTATCGGGTCAATGCCTTTTCCGTCATATCTTTCATCTTCTCTCCCTCGATGGCTACGTAACCATCATCCGGCGAATCAATGCCTCCAATAATATTAAGAAGCGTGGATTTTCCGGAGCCGGAAGGACCAAGAAGAACACAGATCTCTCCTTTATTGGCTGTAAACTCAATCCCTTTTAATACCTGTGTCCGGTTGTTTCCGCTTCCAAAACTCTTTTTTAGATCATGAATCTCTAAAAACATCTCTAAATCCTCCTAAAATATATGCGTAAACGTTTAAGTTAGTTTTCACTAACCAATAATATCATACCTCTTTTTGTCAAAAAAAGATAGACTTCTTATTGATAATATTTCTCAACAAGAAGTCTATTCGTTATTATTTCTTTTCTTCTACGAGATTGTTCAGCCAGATTCCTTTTACCAGTAAAATGTAGCCAAGTATGGATTTTAACACATCCACTCCGCTCACGATCAGATACAGTGGAAAGATCGGGATCGAGGTAAATCTTGAAAGACAGTAGGCCAATGGAATTGTAATACACCAGATAAAACAACTGTCAAACAAAAACGTAATGATCGTCTTTCCTCCGGAACGGATTGTAAAATATGTCGCGTGCAAAAAAGCATTGACCGGCATATACAGCGCAAGGATTCGGATAAATCCGGTTGCCAGATGCCGTATCTCCTCCGTCGTCTCATAGATTCTTGGGAAAAACGGCGAGGTTCCTGCCAAAGCAAGAGCAATTATGAGACACAGTGTCGTCGAACAGAAAATAATCCGGTAAGCGGTATATCTTGCTTCTTTCATCTTGCCGGCTCCCAGTAACTGACCGACTAAAATCGCGACACTGTTTCCAATTGATAAAAATACGACATTGAACATATTGTTCAGCGTATTTGATATGTTCATTCCTGCCACGACATCCAGACCGCGAACGGAATAACACTGCATAAGCATCGCCATACCGGACGCCCACAAGCCTTCATTGACCAAGAGCGGTGTTCCCTTGATGGCAATTTCTTTTGCCAGACCTGCCGGTATTTTCATCGAGCGATACAGTCCTTTGACATAAGGATTTCTGTCCTTCTTCGTATGCACCCAGCCTACGACGATAACCATCTCCACAATTCTTGCTGCCACGGTTCCGATGGCTGCTCCTCTGGCTCCCAGAACCGGCATTCCGAATTTCCCGAAGATCAACACGTAATTGATGCAAAAGTTCACGACAACAGAAAGGATCCCGGCTTTCATCGGAAGCATCGTCTCTCCCGTTTCCTTTAACGTCCCGGCATACGCCTGAACAACCGCAAACGGGATAAAACTGATCATCACAATGTGCAGATAATCCAAACCATGCTGCAACGTGAGTGCCGCATTGGTCGTTCCATTTTCCGTATGAAGATACAGCCGGATCAGCTGTTCTCCCATACTTCCCATCAATATCAGTCCGATCAGGGTAAGTGCTCCGCACAAAAGCAGTTTAAACCGCATCGTGTAGCGGATTCCCTCTTCGTTTCTCTGCCCGAAAAACTGCGCCGTATAAATCCCCGGACCGGATACGGCTCCGAAAATAAACAAATTATAGACAAAGACCAGCTGGTTTGCGATTGCTACGCCGGTCATCTGCTCCGTTCCCATCTGCCCTACCATCACATTGTCAAGCATGCTGGCAAAATTTGTAATTGCCATCTGTATCATCATTGGCACCGCTATCGCAAATAATCTGTGGTAAAATTTGCGGTCGCCGATTAGTTTTTCTCTCATTTCTCTATTCCTCTTTTTTTATAATTTATTTTGCCGTCCGAAAATCCACTCCTTCCGACGTCCATATTTCGTTGTTCTGGTCCACCAGGATCAATGACAGATCATTTTCCTTTGCATAGGAAATCGCCTTTTCTTTTCCCATCACAAACAGCGAGGTGGCTAACGCATCTCCCTGTTCTCCGCGGTCACAGATCACCGTAACACTCAAAAGATCGCTTTCTGCCGGTGCCCCGGTTCGCGGATCCATAATATGGTGGTAACGCTTTCCGTTCTTTTCAAAATACCGCTGGTACGATCCCGACGTAATCACCGCCTTTTCGTCCACTTCCAGCGTTCCCAGTACACTCTGTCCATCCGACGGGTCGGTAATTCCGATCGTAAACCGGCTTCCATCTTCTTTTTTCCCGAATGTCTGCACATTGCCGCCTAATGACACAACGCCGGCGACAGCTCCTTCTTTCTGAAACAATTCTACCAGTTTTTGGGAAAGATACCCTTTGGCAATTCCACCAAGGTCAATCTCCATTCCCTTTTTCAAGGTAACCGTATTGTCGTCTCCCAGTGTGATCCCGGAAGCATCCACATAAGAAAGCAGTTTCTTGCGCTCACTTTCATCCGGGATTTTATAATCCTGAGTCGTAAATCCCCACGCGCGGACGATCGGATAAATGGAAATATCAAATAAACCGCCTGTTTTCTCGGTCATTTCTTTGCTGACACGGATCAGATCATACGTCTCATCCGATACTTTTACCGGTTTTCCCTCTGCCCGGTTGCATTTGCTGATATCACTGTCCTCGATATTGACAGAAAAATGCTGTTCATACTGTGTGATCAGCTTTCTGCCGGCATTTAAAACCTTTTCTGTGTCTTTCGCATACACCGTCAGATCCATCACCGTATCCATCGCAAAGATTTCATCTTTTCCCACCGAAATCTCGTCCTTTGGCTGCTCTGCCGTCCGTTTTTGAATGACATCTGCCACCCCGACCGCTGCGACAGCACACAGTACGACCACCGCAAGGATCCATATTCTCTTATGTTTATTCTGGTTTTTCACAGTTATTTCTTCCTTCCTTCTCTGCCTGCTGCCTTGAAAAGACGCAGCCACAGTAATTTTGACGGTAAAGATCATATTCTCTCGACAATTCTATGCTTCGTTTATAGCCATTCTTTTTCTTAAAGTCGGACGGAAGATAGGGAATGTTATACTCCTTCGCCAGTCTCTCTCCGATCTCCATCAGTTTTCCTGCATTCTTATGTGGACTGATTGACAATGTCGTGCAGAAATAATCCGCACCATAGCGGACTGCCTCTTTTGCCGTCTCACGAAGCCGCAGTTCATAACACAAAAAGCAGCGTTTGCCGCATTCCGGCTCCTTTTCGTAGCCTTTTGCCATTTCAAAAAAGGGTTCACTGTCGTAATCGGCTTCTACGATATCTATCTTCCCGGGATATTCTTTTTCTGCCACAAGCCGGATCAATTCCTGCTTTCTCTTCTCATACTCGTCCTTTTCCGTTATATTCGGATTATAAAAAAACAGCACCAGATGAAAATGCGCCGAAAGATACTCCGTCACATAACTGCTGCATGGGGCACAGCAACAATGCAAAAAAAGCGTCTTTTTCGGCTCATTGTCAATTTTTACCAATAACTGATCCAGCTCTTTTTGATAATTTCTCTGATTCACGTTTGTTCTCCTATCTATCCTTCCTGCAATCCGATAACCGCACAGAGATTTCCACGCTTTCCCCCGGTAAAACGATGAGAAAACAGCAGATCCGGATGGCAGTTCGTACATAGTCCACTCACCTGTATATGCTCCTCCAGGCATCCGGCATGAAGCAGGATCTGCCGGTTTGCCTCCCACAGATCAAGCATCGCATGCCCGTTTCCCTTGTCCTCGTAAAATCCTGTCATCCACGGAAATGCTTTGTGAAACTCTGCGATGACATCATCGCTTACTTCGTAACAGTTCCGGCAGATGGATGGTCCGATCACAGCAAGGATATCTTCCGGTCTGGAACCAAATTCTTCGTGCATCCGTTCTACCATCTTCTGCCCCATCGCGCCGACGGTTCCCCTCCATCCGGAATGAGCATTTCCCACCGCTTTTTTTACCGGATCGTAAAAGATAAGAGGCACGCAGTCTGCAAAAAATGTCATCAGCATTACCCCCGGCTCATCGGTTACCAGGCCGTCGATCTCACGGATTCTGCGATTTGGATAGCGGTAAACATCACCGGTATCTTCTTTCCCGACACGCAGAATATCGGTTTTGTGCACCTGCTGGGTCAATACCAGATCTTCTGTCCGGTATCCGACCGCGGCAGCCAGACGTTCGTGGTTTTCTTTTACATCGGCCTCGTTATCTCCGCGTGTAAAACTGATATTCATAGAACTCCATTCTCCCTTGCTCACGCCGCCAAGACGCGTCGAAAAGCCATGAATCACGGGTTGATTTTTAAATATTTCAAATTGAAGAAAGGGCACTCCCTTTTTTTCCACTACATTAAGTCCCTTTATAGATTCTAACATATATTTATTTTCTCCTGTTTTCAAATTCCTGTTGCATAACTTAAATCAAATCTAGTATACTACAATTATATAAAAAAAGACAGAGTAAATTTGAAAGGAGTTTTATCATGCCTTCATTTTATGCACATAATCGTTTTGGAAAAGAGATCTGCAAAGAACTTCCAAAAGAAATACGTCAGATCATACAGGAATATCCTTCTGCCTACAAAGCAGGATTGCAGGGACCGGACTTTTTGTTTTTCTACCGTCCGTTTCTTCCCTGCCGCGTCAATACATTGGGACATGCCCAGCATAAACAGTCCTTTCTTCCTTTTCTGGAAACCGTTCGTTCCTCCATCCGGAAAAAAGGACGTCATTGCCCGGAGTATGCCTATCTCCTTGGATTTATCTGTCATTTTATGCTTGACAGCGAAGCACATACGTACGTCAATGAAAAATCCAAAGAAAAGGGATTTAACCACCTTGTCATGGAAATGGAATTTGACCGCTTTCTGATGAAAAAAGATGGCATACAGCCATTTTTATACCCTCTCTGGCGCCACATCCGCTGGGATAAGCAGACGCTTCAGGCGGTCTATGGAGTTTACCGGCATTTTGAACTGACACCACGCGACGTAAAAAAATCGTTACAGTCCATGGCCTTTTACAAATGGCTCGTAACAACGGGAAAGACGCTGCGCCGTCTGATCTTGCGCTCCCTTATGCTCCTCTCCCTTCACTACCGCAAACTCGAGGGACATATGATGGATCTCGTTCCCAAAGTCTCTGCTAGGGAGACAAATCCGGTTCTTTCCAAAATTTACCAAAGCACCCTGACTTCCTGCAAAGACATTATCATTGATTTCGACAAAACGTTTTTGAACGGAAAACCATTAAATCCCCGTTTTCAAACGACCTTTCAAAAACGGGAGTGACTGGTTTTATCCGCGATTGTCTTAATCCTCTCTACCATCTCTTCAATGGCTTCCACACCGGCACAGTTTTCCTGTGTCGCGGCCGCCACATGTTCAATGGCTCCGTAGTTATTTTTGGTACTTTCATTGACCTGGTTCATGCCGTTTGCCACCTCTGCACTCTGCTTACGGATCACTTCAACGGTTTTATCCATCTCCAGAATCTGGTCTGACATCTGATTGTTGGAAGAGGTAATTACCGCCGTCGAATTACCGACTTCGCGGATGCTTTCCATCCCTCTTTCAGTAAGCGTTACACTTTGCTCCATTACACCTACTGCCTCTTCCGTGTGGTGAACCGTTTCCGTGACGATTTTTCCAATATTTTCCACTGCCGTCTTTGTCTGCTCTGCCAGGCTCTGAATCTCCCCGGCTACCACAGCAAAACCTTTTCCATGTTCGCCGGCTCTTGCCGCTTCAATTGCCGCATTCAATGCCAAAATATTGGTCTGATTGGAGATTCCGGTGATTACCTGAATGATGCCAAGAATCTCTTTGGACTCCTCACCAAGCTTCCAGATTATCTCTTTACACTCACTCGTACTTACATGAATCTGCTCCATACTTGCCGTCGCATCGTCCATTTTTTTCTGGTTTTCTTTGGTACGGTTATTATTCTGCTGTGCCAGTTCAGAAACCCTGCCATTCATCTCACCCAGTTTTTCCAGACTGCCGTTGATATCCTGCGTTCTCTCATTGACTTCCGTAATTTCACTGGTATTCTGACTAAAACTTTCCAGCACACCACTCGTCTCCTCCGCGATCTGCCCATTGGCCTCCATCGAGCTTTTGGTGATTGTAGACAATTCCTGCACCATTCTCCTCAGTTCTTCGGATGTCTGCTGCGATTTTTGCTGTAATTCTTTCATCTCACGAATCATCTGTTCCTGCTGCTCTGCATTCATTACATTGGAGAGCAGTGCCGCAGTCCGTCTGCACAACATGGTAAAGATTGCCGCAACCGCGATCAAAGCCATTGCTCTTGGTGCGATTCCGTACAAAAACAACTTAAACATATTGGTAAAATTTTTGTCCGGAAGTATTTCAAACACAAAACATATTACCTGTGCCACCGAAACTCCCAAAACCGATACGACTGTTGTAATAATATTGATCTTTTTTGAAAAATACAAACTGGAAATGGCAATGGCATAAATATATATGATCACCACATGATAACTCAGTGTCGCCGTTGCAATCGCAACGAACAGCACAGAACAACCGATAAGTAAATATTTCACATAACTGTTTTGTTTTTTCAATACACAGACTACAATTGTAGGCAGCCACAAAAGCAACGATCCTGCAACATAGGCAACGGTCATAACTTTCATATCTACAACAAAAATACCCACCACATTTAATAGGTAAATCAGCGTAAATATCAAAAACGTTATCCGCATGACTTTCGCTGCTGCCTTATTTGCTTCTTTTTCATTTTGTATTAACACACCTGCTCTTTTCTCCATACGTCTCTCCTCCTCGCATAAAAAGCATCATTTTTTCTTACTATGATATTGTAAATACTTTTGTAAAAAAGAAATAGTATCAATTTTTAGCAGATTGTGTCAATTCTTTATATCCTTTTTTCGCTTTTACGCTCTGAAATCAATTTTGTTTTTTCTTGCCTTCCGCTTTGCCCTGGCAAGCCGTCTTTCCAATTCCTGTAATTTCTTCTTTACCCGCTTTGCCCGGATCTCCTGCATTCTTTCATTCATCCGTTCCCGGAAGGAACTTGAAGAGCACTTGCCATAAGTAACTCTCCAGCTTACGATATTACCATCCTTATCTCTTGCCCAGCCCTCTTCCACTTTTCCATTTGCCGTCCGATAACTCACCTGTCCCCATTGTTCTGCCGTGTTGTCCTGCTTATTTTCTGTTTTATCTTCTGTTTTAATTCCTGTTGTCGTTTGTTTTTCCGCTTCCTCTTCCACAGTCTTGGGCTGTGGTTTCTGAACACGATTTGCAGCATATGAGGCATGGTAGGAAACATTGTATCCTGTATTCACATTTCCGATATTCATCTGTAACTCCTCCTTGATAACAAATGTATAACATTTATATCGACAGAATGCCCCAGTCTGCTTACCTCATTTGCCCCTTCGAAACAAATATTGTCTGCGTATGCGCTCTTCCGGCTGTGTGTCAACAAAATACAAAAATACAACAAACACCCATTCCAGTGGTTTCATCAAAAAATATACCATATCTGCCCGCAATGGCGTTGTAATATGTTGGGAAACCGGATATCCATACCGATCATAAAAGTTCCTTATAGCCTTGTGGATTTTAGGAAATTTTTCCTGTATCCATTCTTCAAACGCATTGGCAATACACAATTGACGGTTTACCACAATCGTCTGTCCCCTTCTCGTTCCATACCGGAGCGGCTTCACGATCTTCTTATGACCGCCTGCTGCCACCGTACACAGATAATGCCCGCTCGACTCCATCGGAGGAGGCGGTATCTGCTGTGAAAATGTCCAGTCGGCTGTATCCGTAAATGCCTTGACCGGTGCATCTGCCCCCTGTCCAGCCAAGATAAACAAAATCTCAAATATGGCAATGATAAAAAAGAAACAGGCAAATACAAGCACGGGATAACGCTCAAAGCATCTTATCCTGCAATACAGCCATGCCATTTTTGTACTCTCCGCATTTTTTCGTCTCGCCTGATAAAGTTTTATCTGCTCCCTCATATGATTTTTGACCGCCGAAACAGAAAGCACAAAAAGGTTGAATTGATACAGATATAAAAACATATTGACAAATCCGTCGCTGTGACTCTTCATCTGCTTTCCGATCTGAATGGCAAAAACAATAGAAATAATATTAAATATCACTACAAAAGCAATTAAAAACGCGGCAAAAAGCGGTGGCTGCCGGTCTGCCTGTACACTATACAAAATAAGCAGTGCAATAAGTCCCAGTATAACCGGAACCACTACCGTCCAGCCATATTGCGACGAGATACTATAATGTGTTTCATAGACATAAACAGCTTCCTTCCAGTCCCCTGACGGCTGAAAACCGGCTTCGTATAAAAAATAATACAAAAAGCCACCGATCCAGATCGTCAGCCACGCAATAATTCTCTTATATTTTGGCTTTTTTGCAAAGAAATTGTAAATGTTCCAGATGGTAAGCACTCCCGGAACTACTCCTATAACCATCCAAAAAAGGATTAGATACATCGTGTCTTGTATACTTTCGTACAATATAATCCCCTCTTTCTCTATCCGATTCATAAATTAGAAAAAGGGATGGGCGGAAATCCGTCCATCCCTCCTGCAGCCGCAATAAGGAATCCTACCGCAAGCGGGTCCCTCTCTACCGCAAGCGGCGATAAGGAATCCTCCCGCAAGCGGGTCCCTCCTTACCGCAACGATTAGAATAACTGTCCCGGAAGTTTTAATTTTTCCTTGGGTGGAAACATTTTATCAAACTCCTCCGCAGCTTTCTCATCGACGAAATATCCTTTCGGTGGTGTGTATTCTCCGGTAATACCATCGAGATATCCCGGGATCAGCTCCCTGCATAAAAAGAAAGAAGCATCTTCTCCCTCCGGCAGTCCATGATAGCGTATTCCAAACTCACTTGCCGGCCGGAAACCGCTTTTTCCGTAAAAGTCTATGTTTCCTTCAAAGCAAAGTGCTCCGCATCCCCGTTCTGCTGCCCTCTCAAGAGAATGATCAAGTAAGAATTTTCCATACCCCATCCTCTTGAACTCAGGGAGGATACCGATCGGTCCCATCGTCATAATAGGAATTTCTCTGCCATCGTCGGACTGGATCACAGCCCGCATAAACATATTCTGGCCAATGATTTTCCCATCTTTTTCCAGTACCAGATCAAGTTCCGGCACAAAATCCGGATTTTTTCTCAGTTCATGCAATACAAAATGCTCCAGACATCCCGGACGGTATACATTCCAGAATGACTCTCTTACCAGGTTTTCTACTTCGCGATATTCCGTTTCATTTTCCAAACGAATGTTTAAGTTGTTTTTATTCATTATTTATTCTCCGTTCTACTTTTGTCGGCTTAAAGCCGGCGTCCGTCGGACGTCGCCTGCCTCCTGAAAATTGTCAACTACAATTGCCTTTCCGGCAGGAGGTCTGTGTGAGATCATGTCAGCGCAAACCTCCCGGTCAGCCCACAATCTCCAAGGTGTTGTTCTTCTTCAAACAGCAATATCTCCTTTAATAATATAATGTGCGGTTATCCGCATTTTTTATAATAAGAGAACAAAATGTCCCCTTACTTACTAAGTATATCACAACAGTCTCACGACGACAACTGTTGTTTCCGGCTGATAATCGCCTCATAAAATTCCGGATATTTCTTCTTCAGATTGATCGGACGTCCGTCCGGGTCCACAAAGCAGTGTTCGGAATGTGCCTCACACACGCAGGTACCATCTGCTTTTTCCATCTCATACAAAAGTTTTAACCGGACTCCTTTGCATTCCATCACCGAGACAACAATCCGTATTTCATCGGCAAATGTGGTCGTATTTTTATACTTGCAGCTGACTTCCGTTACCGGTGAAACCACTCCGATTTCTTCCAGTTTGTCATAATCCCAGCCAATCTGCTTCAGAAAATCCACCCGTGCTTCTTCCATCCAGCGGATGTAATTAGAATGATGGGTAATTCCCATTTTGTCTGTTTCATAATATTGAACCGTGTGATTGTAACCTTTATGTAAATCCATTTTATGCCTCCAAATAATTTATTACATCCAAGAGTGTAGCAAGCACCACTTCTGAACGTTCCCGCATTTCCTCATTGGCCGGAAGAAGATCCGGAATCATGATAGTCCGGAGTCCGCCACTTTGCGACGCGCGGACGCCATTGTAAGAATCTTCGATACCAAAAGCACGCTCCGGCTTTACTCCCAGTTCTTCACAGGCTTTCAGAAAAATATCCGGAGCCGGTTTGCTTCGCTCTACCATATCGCCACAGATCACAACATTGAAAAACGGAAGAATCTTCGCATCTCTTAACTGGCTCATCACCGTCTCTTTCCGTGTAGAGGATGCCAATGCAATTTTCTTTCCTTTGTCTTTTAAATACGTAAGAAGTTCTACTACTCCCGGTTTCATCGGAAGTCTTCCACCGTCGTATTTTTCATGATACATTGCCGATGCCTCTTTAGCATACGTATCATAAGGGAACTCTTCCCCATATGTCTCCTGCATGATTTCTTTCGTCCGCACTTTCGTTGTGCCGGTGCACATAAGAAGGGACTCTTCAATATTTTCAATGTTATATTTTTCAGCAAGTTCCAGCCAGCAGTCGATCGTCGCCCGCTCCGAATCAAAGATCACACCATCCATGTCAAACACAACAGCATCATACGAAAAATCAAACATTGTTACACTACAGTTCTTTACACCATAGGCCGCATATTCCTCATTTGTCATATCTCCAAAATACGAGCGGATCACACGCGATATGCCATTGTGCGCCACCAAAATATAATTTTTATCTTTTGTCTTTAGTTCATCGAGCAGATTGTAAATGCGCTGCGCCAGCTGAAACATCGATTCGCCTTTTCCGTAGCGCGTTAAAAATTCTTTTTTTGCCTCATGAAACTCTTTGGAATTTCGCGGAGAAGCCCCTTCCCACACACCAAAGTTCTGCTCCACTAACCTCGGTTCAACCTGTAATGGGATTCCGGTCATTTCTGCGATATGCTGTGCCGTCTGTTTTGCACGCAAAAGAGGCGAACACAGGATAAGATCCGCAGAAATCCCGCTCTCCACAATATTTTTTCCGGTTTCCTCCGCCTGCTTATGTCCTTTTTCCGTCAACGGCACATCGGTCTGACCGCAGATCTGATCGGTAACATTCCACTCACTCTCTCCATGACGAACAAAATATATTTTTCCCATAATGTTTCCTTCCTTTACTCTTTTTGCTTTTCCATCCTTCGATACTCCAACGGTTTTACTCCATAATATTCATTAAACACACTGGCAAACCGCCCTTGATTTACATACCCGCATGCCTTTGCGATATCCGAAATGCTCTGCTTTGATGACGTAAGAAGGTTTGCCGCCTTCTGCATACGGATCTCTTTCATATATACAGAAATATTCTTCCCATATACCGCGCGAAAATACCTCTTTAAACTCGTCTCACTCACTTCTAACTGCTCCGCGATCTCCCGCATGGAGAGATGACGGCTCAGATCCTGCACCAGCATTTCTCTGGCTTTTTTTGCCAGCATCGACTGAGCCTTTGACAGATACGTAGTAGTCATAGACGGGGACGGCTTATTATCACAGAAATATTTTAATATCTGTAACATGTCTAACCGGATCTGCCCTGTATTTTTGCTGTGGCAGCTTTCTTCAATACGACTCCATAGTTTCTCAATGACCTCCGACGTATAAAAAACCCGGTATTTTGTATAATTTTCTATCAGACTGTCTATTTCGATCCCCAACGCTTTCAAAAACTCCGTCGTTTCCTTCGTCAGCATCTGCGGAAACAGATAAATCTCGTATCCTTTGTATCTCCCCGAAGGATAATAAAAATTATCCTGTGGCACCTGCAGGGCAATGTTCATCCGATGGTGTTCAAGATAACTGTAGTTATACTCATCCATCTTAAATTCGCATCTTCCCTCGATACAATAGTTCAAAAGAAGCAGATTCCGGACAACTCCGTCTTTATTGCTGGGAACGGTCTGGGCATGTATGTCATTGTAGGCCAAATATATCCCCGGAAAAACAGTATAAAATGTCAGATCCATAAAACCGTCCACCAGCTCCTGATGCACGGTAATATATTCTTTCTCTCCGGACATAAAATCCTGTACTTTTTCTCCAAAAGAATCTTTCTTCATCACACACAACTCCAAACAAAACTCACTTCTTCTGTATTATATCAAAAAATATTTTTCTGTGCAACCTGTGGCTAAACAAACCTTTTTAGCCGAAACGGGAATAGATTTATTTTTATATTCACGATATACTAACTTCGGTTAGTTGCAAGAAACCAGCTAACCGGACTATCGAATCTTTTAAAACCGAGGAGGAACAAGATACATGAAATTATCTCAAGCATCCGCCGGCTGCTCCGGAACGATCCAATCGCTGTCCGGCAGTCATCATTTATTGTCCCGGCTTATCGGCATCGGAATTGTCGAAGGCAGCACGATCCAGGTGATCCAAAACAAAAAAGGGCAGCCTGTGCTTTTTTACTGCCGGGATTCTGTCATTGCTTTAAGCAGATCCGACTGCGAAAAAATTGAATTAACAAAGGAGGAACCCATAAATGAATAAGCAAATCGCCCTGCTTGGGCAGCCTAATTCCGGGAAATCAACCATTTTTAACGGATTGACCGGATCACATCAGCATGTCGGCAACTGGCCGGGAAAGACCGTGGAACGCAAAGATGGACATTTTACTTCCAATAATACCCAGTACGATGTGATCGACCTGCCGGGAAGTTACAGTTTGTCCGCCGGTTCCGATGAAGAACAGATCACCTCCGAATACATACGTTCCGGCGGTGCAGATCTTATCGCCATTGTCGTGGACAGTTCCCAGTTAGAACGTTCTCTGTATATGTTTGCCGATTTCGCCGGCATTTCAATCCCTGCCGTGCTCATTCTGAATTTAATGGATGTGGCAGAGAAAAAACGGATTCATATCGACATTGAAAAACTGAGTAAGAAAACCGGCATCCCGGTCCTTGGCTTTGTTGCCGCCGACACATCGGGGTATCCTTCCTTAAAACAGTTCCTTGTCAATGCCTTGGAAGAAAAACCAATTGCCGGCTCCGCTTCCCTTATCCACTTTTACAAAGACGATGCGGCGCTTTCCTTTGACAGCCTGCTTGAAGAATCCACCGAGACATCCTATTGTTCGCAAGAAAAGTCGGCAATGATGGAACTTGAAAAAACCGATGCCGGTCTGATGGCTTCCGGAAAACATAAATATCAATACATTGACTGGCTGCTAGACGATGTCGTCCGCAAAGAAAAAACAGCGGTTACGCTGAACAAATTTGACCGGAAGGCGCTTGGCAGATATTCCGGGAAATTCATTGCCATCGCCATTATCGTCGCCGCTCTGTCTCTGGCTATGCTCGTTGCTATGCCGGTTATGGGACTTGGTTTCGGACTGTCTTCTCTCGTCAGCAAACCACTTGAAACATTACTCACGGCGATGAACGTATGGAACCCGCTTGCGGAACTTCTGTATGTTGTCATTCCGAATGTACTCGCTTTTACCATCTCTATGGCAGGGTTTGTACTCGGCGTTACGTTTTCTTTTGCTATTATTGAAAATGTCGGGTATATGGCAAGAATTTCCGTCGTTTTCAATTCTGCGATGGAAAAACTGGGATTACAGGGAAAAAGTGTGTGTTCCCTTCTCATGAGTATGGGATGTAATATGGCCGGTGTTGCCGGAAGCCGTGTGATCGACAGTGCCGGACAACGCTTTCTTACAATGATCTTAGTGTGGAGCATTCCCTGTGGTTCGACACTTTCTCTGGCACCAATGCTGGCAACGGTATTTTGGGGCCCCGCCGGTGCGATCGGAATTATTTTAGTCATTGTAGTCGTAACGATCCTTTCGCTCGTTATGGCTGCCAGAATTTTCCAAAAGCATTTGATCACCGAAGAGGATAAGGGCGGAATCGTCATGGAACTTCCCCCTTACCATAAACCGGACTGGAAACACATCATCCGCACAACGCTTCTGAAAGCATGGGACATTTTCAGCCGTGCCTTCAGCGTGATTGCCCTTGTCTCCGTTGTCTTTTATCTTCTCTCTTATCACTGGTTTGATAACGGAAGCATATTGACATACATTGGACAGTGGATCGAACCGGTAACAAGTAAATTCGGTATGACCTGGCAGATGTTTATGGCATTTTTATCCTCGATGATCACCAAAGAATCCCTTCTTGGTGTGATCAATGCGTTATACAGCAATACCGACATGGTGAACGCTGCCTTTAATGCCAAATCCATCGGAATGTCTGAAAATATGATGGTTCTCCTTCCGCAGGTGATAACCAAAGCACAGGCACTTGGCTTTATACTTTCCATTGTATTTAATATTCCATGTACCATGACCGTCGCCGCTACATTCAGAGAAAACCACTCAAGAAAATGGATTGTTCTGTCTGCCGTCTATTATCTTGTATTTTCTCTGCTGCTCGCCTTCCTGTTCTATCATATCGGATTGTTTCTCTGGCACGAATAACACACTCTGTGTGCATAAAAAATGTTCCCTTTTTCCATGTGGAGTAAGGGAACATTTTCTTTCTATAACACCGCAAGAATCAATGTGCCTGCCACGATACACAGCAGACCAAGAACTGCCTTTTTCGTAAGTTTCTCGTGAAATACGATCCACGAGAAAGCAATCGTTACCAATATGCTCAATTTATCAATCGGCACGACCACACTCGCCGGTCCTTCCTGTAATGCCCGGTAATAGCACATCCACGAAGCACCGGTAGCAAGCCCGGACAAAAGAATAAATACCAATTCTTTTCCTTCGATTTGTTTTACTGATTTTCGTTTTCCGGTCGCAAATACCATCATCCATGCCATCAAAAGCACCACCGTTGTACGGATTGCCGTTCCCAGATTGGAATCTATATTTTCAATTCCTATTTTTCCGAGAATTGCCGTCAGACTTGCAAATACCGCCGAAAGAACCGCATAAATAAACCAGTCCTTTTTCTCTGTTTTCGCTTCCGTCGTTTCCTTTTTCGTGATCATGAGCATGGTTCCCAGACCGATCAAAACAATGGATATCACTTTTCCAACCGTCATTCCCTCATGCAGAAAAATGAGTGCCAGTAAAATGGTCAGCACCGTACTCGATTTGTCGATCGGCACCACTTTATTGACATCCCCTTTTTGCAGTGCGTGAAAATAGCACAGCCAGGAAGCCCCGGTGGCAAGTCCCGATAACACCAGAAACAAAAACGTCTTGCCGCTGATCTGCGTAATCTGCCCGCCGGTTCCGGTAATCAGTACCATCAGCCAGGAAAAGACAAGTACCACGATCGTCCGGATCGCTGTCCCGACATCGGAATCCGTTTTCTTAATTCCACACTTTGCTAAAATTGCCGTAATTCCGGCAAAAAACGATGAACCTATGGCATATAACATCCACATTTTTAACACCTCGATTGTTTTTCTTATGTGCTCATTATATCATCCAAACAGGAACAATATAATTTTCTCTATCAATCGCCGACAATTCGGGTTTCATGCAAACAACAGCTCCTTTTGACCGTTTTGCCGATGATTTATCAAGTAATTTAAATACTTTGATAAGTTCTGATCCCGGATTGGCTGATTTCTTAATCTCAATGGGATTGAGCACGCCATCATGTTCCAAAATAATATCAATTTCTCTTGCGTCCTTATCTCGGTAATAATACATATACGGGTCTTTTCCACAATTAAGATAGGTTTTTCTAATTTCTGCAACCACATAATTTTCAAGGATTGCCCCATTCATTGCTCCGCTTTGTAACGTCTCCGCGCTGCTCCATTTTGTCAGATAACACACCAGCCCTGTATCATAAAAATACAATTTAGGAGTTTTTACCAGTCGTTTCAACATATTATTTGAATACGGATGCAAATAAAAAATAAGTCCCAATGTTTCCAATACACCCAGCCAGCTCTTCGCCTGTTTCTGATTGATATCTGCATCTCTGGCAATTTCCGCAATATTCAGAATCTGCCCGCATCTTGCGGCAACCGCTGTAATAAAATGCAGAAATTTAAGAGAATCTATTGCATCTGTCAATTCTCTTACATCCCGTTCAATATATGTTGTCAGGTAACTGCTGTAAAAGATCTGGCTGTTACTGTTTTTTTCACTGACGATAGCCGGCATAGAACCTCGGAAGATCCGGTCAAATATCACACCGGTATCCGCCTCTGTTCGTTCTTTCCGTCTTACAGACAATTTTTCTATATCCAGAGTAAATGGCTGCATCTCTCCACCACAGATCTCTGCCTGAGACAACGAGGTAAGTGATAATACGGCAACTCTGCCTGCCAAAGATTCCTGGATCCCGCTCATCAGTTTAAACACCTGCGAACCGGTAAGCCAAAAATCCCCCGCATTATGATATTTATCGACATGTATTTTTATATAAACAAATAATTCCGGAGCATACTGAACCTCGTCGATCAATATCGGCGGCTTATGCAGCTGTAAAAACATTTCCGGATCCGTCTTTGCCAGATTTCTCTCATTCAGGTCATCTAACGATACGTAATTTCTGTCCGTGCCTTCCATCAGTTTTTGCAGCATCGTAGTTTTTCCTACCTGCCTTGGGCCTGTCACCAGCACAACCGGATATTCCTTGGTAACTTCTAAAACAACTTTTTCCAGATTTCTTGCTATATATCTCACACTGATCACCTCGGCTATTTTTTACTTCAATTACATTTTAGCCGACTTTTCTCAAAAAATCAACCCCTGTCCACCTTCCTATTATTATTTTTTCAAAAATTTTTTATAGGTAAGGTCAATGGCAAAAGCCCCAAGAGGAGCCGTAAGCACGATAGCAAGAACCGAGACCGCCAGTACGGTTTCTCCACACGCAAATCCCAGCGCGAGCGGGATTCCACCGATTGCCGCCTGAACCGTCGCTTTCGGTGTATATGCCAGCATGGTAAACAGCCTTTCCTTTCCCTTGATCCCGGTGCCAAGCAGACACACCAGCACGCCGAGCATTCGAAACAGCAAAGCTCCCACGATAACGATGAGTGCTGTTATTCCTACCTTTCCCACATATCCAATATTGACAGTCGCACCTACTAATACAAATAAGAACACCTCGACAGCCACCCATAATTTCCCATATTTTAAAGAAAGTCTTTTTGCAACAACTTCTCTTTTTCTCTGCAAACCGATTCCGATAAACATGACCGCGATCAGCGCAGAAAATGTAATCGGTGTCGCAAGATAATCTTCCAGCACCACAAGCAGAAAGGATATACTGAGAATAATAAGCACTTTCGAAGTATCCCGCATATGTACTTTCTGAAAGAAACAGGCCAGTAATACGCCGATTCCCAGCCCTATGGCAATTCCTAAAAGGATCGACACCGGGATATTGATAAAGCGGATGGCAGAAGCTCCCGTTCCCTGCATCATTCCGGTAAACGTCGAAAATAAGACGATGACATAGACATCATCGACCGAAGCCCCTGCCAAGATCAGCTGCGGGATCCCTTCTTTCACACCATAGCCTTCATCCATAAGTTTTACCATTCTCGGCACGACGACCGCCGGGGAAACCGCTGCAAGAACAGCCCCCATAACTGCTGCCTCCAATATCGATAAGCCCATCAGTTTCGGAGCCAGCAGTAACATTCCGAACAATTCAAAACTCGCCGGCACAAAACACATAAGAACCGCCGGTCTTCCTATCTTTTTCAGACCTGATAGATCAAGCCCAAGTCCTGCTCTTGTCAATATGATGATCAGGGCTATCTTTCGCAGTTCCGCCGAAATTCCAAGGATGCTTGGATCCAGCAGATCCAATACATACGGTCCCAGAACAATTCCCGTCGCCAGCATCCCTAACAATCCGGGAAGTTTCATTTTCCGGCAGAGCCATCCCATCGACATTCCCACTAACAGAATCAACGCAATACTTAATAACATATCATTTCCTCCTTTAACCGCAGAAAAAGCTGACACCTTCTGCGTATCATTAAATCGCAGAAGTCATCAGCTTTTATAAGCGGTTTAAGCATCTAACTGCTTAGGGAGAACTTCATTCCCTTATTCTGTAAAAACTATAGCATAACCAATCCGTCCTGTCAAGGACAAGTCAGTTTGCGTTCGTAATATCCAAATTCTTGACGACGGCATCATTTGTGACACTCACTTCCTCATCCTCGTCCATAATCACATTGGATCTATATACTTTCATAGTATAATCACCCGGTTCGAGATAAAACACATAATTCCCCTCATCATCCATAGTACAAGATGCCAGATAACGGTTATCTTTTTTTTGATACAAATTAATCCATGTGCTGCGGTCTGCACTTTCTCCATTAATTTTACAATTTCCTGTCAGCTTATACACGTTCATATTCATGACAATCTCGTCGGGGTCCTCTTTTACCGTAATCGTCTTACCCTGCACACTTGGCATACCTTCGTAAGTTTCAAATTGGTATGTGCCCAGAGGCAGCGCCACAGCTATTGAAAAATCTACGGATTCTTCGTCCCCATACAGATTATACTGTTGACTGCTTTCCTGGTTTATCAACGTGACTTGCTGTGTAAGAGGAATCAGCTGATCCTGCGCATCGTGCATTTTTATTTTTACGTATTTCACTGGCATCGTTAAATCCCGTACAACATCGGAATCCGTAACCGTAATCTCTGCGATCTTATTTTCGCCGTAGTAAAACTGATAGGTACCCGGTAAAGCGGAAAAACTGTAGCCGGATGTTCCCTCACTCCATCTTGTCAGCGAAAGATTTTTATACACCTTATCCTCTTTCTTAACCACGATATCGTAGTTATATACATTTTTCGGGATCTGGACCCCTTTCATATCAAGCAGTTCGCCTTTGCATGTATAGCTAACATAATCTTTTTCCATGTCACCAAGCGTTACTTCAATGGTATCGATAACCGTTCCGTCTTTTTGCACTTTATAAGTACCCGGTTTGAGATAAACCTTGTAGCTTCCATTTGCTGCGAATGGCTCCTCATACACTTCGGGATCCTCTGTATTTACAAATTTATAATATCCGGAACCTTTTCCGAAAACCTTTCCAAGTTCCATCGTAATATCGTGAGTCTCACTCTTCGTTACGGTTATCGTATCAACCAACGTGTTAACTGCTACCACGTTATAGATTCCCTTTTCCAAATAAGACCAATACCTAATCTCTGTCCCACTATAATCGCTACCACTGGTAATTGTTTTTTGCTCCTCTGATTGAAAGTGAATTCCCGGAACATCTGTCGACTGAGCAGCGCCCTCCCGGGTCACTTTTCCCGCAATCTTATAAAGCGGAAGTGACTCATTCCACTGTAAATCCTTGTCTTCTACCGTAAACGGTTTTCCCAGTTCAAATTGATAAGTTCCTTTAATCAACTCCTTGGAGAAATATCCCTCTGAATCGGTCTTAACTGTTTCCTGTGATCCACCTTCCTGCTCCAGCATTATGCTTACATCTGAAATCGGAACCCCGTCTGCCGTTGTCAGTTTTCCGGATACCTGATACGTTCTTTGTCTTTGCACCAGTTTATATTCCTGCGTAAGTTCCTGCCCATCCACCGTCACGACAATATCAAACGTATAATATCCCGGATCCTCTTTATTTTTATAAAAAGATTCTTCATGCCATACCACATTTCGTATCTCATTGTCCTTATAGTAGGCATTATTATAAACCGTACGATAAATCTTCAGTTCTTCCGAAAGGTTTCCAAAAATATCTTTTAACGATTTTCCTTTTTCCAATTTCGGCTCATAGACGAAACACCATTCATTGGATACCATATCACCGGTTACTTCACCTTTTGTTGAGGTAAACGCATCAACATCAAAATAACGATTTGATTTTTTGTAGCCATAAAAATACCCGGAACCAATTTCCAAATTCCCTTTTTTAAAAGATTGATTTATAAAGAATGCATACCCTTGATTCCACCTCAGTATCTCCACGTCTATCTTAACCTTTTCTTCCTCATAAACACCAACGATCGAAACTTTCTCCGCCTCTGCAATCTGTGATATGTCAATTTCTTTATCTTTAAAATAATAAGTTTCACCACCATAAGCTACATTTCGTTCCAACTCATAGGTCTTATCATCCGCCTGCAGCGATAATAACGTCAGACCATTGCTCAAATTGCCGGGGTTGTTCGGATACTTCGGAATGCCAAGCATCATCTTGATTGTTTCCGTATATTCTTTGCCATCCTGCTCCACCGTCAGCGCAAATGAATAATAGGGATCTTCTCCCTCTTCCTCATTCCAGACAATATCTGAACTTCCTTTCACTTCCGCTTTTTTTCCATAACAATACACCGTGAAAGAACATTTTGACACATCCGGTACAACATCCTTTAATGACGCTGCCCCTTCCTGCGTTACATAAATATTGGTATACGCCAAAGAATAGGAAGTAACCTCTTTGTCAAACGTAACAGAACTGATCACAAATGGCTCCGACTCCGCATAAAGTCCCTGATAATGGTTCTCCGGTTTTATCGTCGGTTTCGGAGACGAAGTAGCCGGCTGCTGCGAAGCGGTCGGTGTCGGTTCTACCGATGGCTCCGGTGTCTGAGGCGACGAAGCTGTTGGCTCAGAAGGAGTCACGCCCGGGGTTATCACAGGCGGAACCGGCTGCTGTGATACCGTCGGTGCCTGACTTGGTACCTGTGTCGGTTCCGCCGTTGTCTTTCCGTTATTCGGATTGTCGTTATCAGCTGTCGCCGCTTTTTTTACGGTAACTTTGCAAACATATTTTTTCTTTCCAATTTTTGCTTGAACTTTAGCTTTACCAGCCTTTTTTCCCTTAATAATAACACCGGTCTTTTTCTTTTTACTTAATGTAACATTCTTCTTACCGGATGTAATACTCCATTTTACTTTCTTCTTGTTATTTTTCAATTGAATCTTAACAGACTCTCCCACTGCCACCGTTACCGCTTTCTTGCTTAGTTTTACCTTCTTTTTTGCTGCAAAAGCACTCTGTGGGATCACAGAAACTGCCATGACAAAAACAAGCAAAAGAGCAAAACCTTTTTTTATCTTCTTCATACTATATACCTCCGTTTTTTTATTCTAAATTTTTAATAATTTTAGACATATTTTATACGAGGTTTGCTTTTATGTCAAGAAAATAAAAGGTTTTGCCCGGATAACTTTTCACTTCTTTCATGACTTGCATCTACTTCCAATATTCTAATAGTTTTTCGTCAATAACTGCTATTTTTTCTTTTCCCTTGATATTCTTATAAAAAGCAAGTTTTTCTACTTCTTCTTTATCGGTTCTGTACTTTTCTATAATTTCAAGATATCTCTTTGGCAACGTAACTCCGTATAAACCACCATATTCATAATGCCAATCAGGATTAAAATATCCGGGTGCCATTTTTAAATACATCAAGCCTAAATATTCATATTCAACATCTGATAAACCGATTTCTTCATGGCATTCGCGGATAATACATTCTTTTAATGTTTCCTTATCTTCTCTGCAGCCACCAAAAATCTCCCATTCCTGCCGCCATTTATTCCACCCCATAAGATAATCATCTTCTATTTTTACAACTGCTAAACAATGCGTGATCGGTTCATATTGCCCTTCCGCATTTGTTTCGTCAACAGAAATAAAATCAAGAAATTCATTTCCTCTATTATCCACAACTATCATAGAAATTTCTCCTTCTTCCTTTAAATTGTCTCCAACAACTTGTTTGAGTTTCTCTGAATAAAACAAGACTTCTATTTTTCTTTAAATCCACCGTCTACTCTTCCCGCCACTCTTTTAGTGCCGCCGAAAGCCTTCTGTCAATATCTTTTCTGGTCGCTTCACATTCATTCGGATATTCTTTCGCCGCTCTAAAAATAAAACGCAATACAAATTTAAGTCCTACAGGAAGTGCTTTACGAAGCAAGGATTCCGGCAAAACAAAATGCGTTCCGTGTTCATACACAAGAGGTACATAGTCGCACGTATGAGGACGCTCTTTCAGTCGCTGATCCATTCGACAGATATATTTTCCTGCTTCCCAGAATGAATCATCATCCGCACCGATCAAAAACAACTTTCCTTTTATGTTCTCAACCTTGATCATTTCCTCTTCCGTATGCTCTCTCGCTTTTTCCGAATCAATAAACAGGCAGGTACTGCGTTCGATATCCCCCGAACCTTTTGTCTCTTCCTCAACTTTCTGCCAGTAAACCGGATGTTCGTACACAAATGGCATATAAGGAAGCGGTTCTCCTTTCCAGGAAAGAGTAGACGCACCGGGAATCGGCCATTCCTTACATCCATCCTTATTTCCCTGTTCAAATCCCTGCCAGACAAAATCACTGGCAGTAAGTCCAAACGTCAATGTAATATCCGGGAAAAAAGATGCCGCAACGATAGCATCTGTCCCAGCCGTACTCATTCCCATAATTCCGATTTTACGGTTTCCATTATCCTTTAGCCATTTAATAGCCGTCTCAATTCTTTCCAATGGATAATTTACATGACTGTAATTTTTCTTTCCTGGAGACATACAAAGAACATTGACTCCATTTTTATGTAACCATTTTGCACCGCACTTCGCCATAAAATCGTTCGGATCATCTCCAAACAACCCAATAACAACACAATCTGAACCTTTTGGATTTTCATAATATGTTCCGTAAAAACCATCTTTTTCGGTTTCAAAAAATAACTTCTTCATAACTTTTCCTCCAGTACTCATTCAAAAATCAATCCACAGTTCCCTCATCACACTCAATGTTAGTACAAACTAACTGTGTTGTCAACTTTAAAATTGATTTACGTTTTCGCGGCTACACCTTTTTTAAATTATCCTATAATTTTATTTTTCTGTTCACAAAGACTCTCTATAAATTCATTAATAATATTTTATCTGTTATATGTAGTGTCGACATATGGTAAATTATAAATACCACATTCCTTTTTAATCCAGTTGCTTATTTGTACTATATCTCTGCAATCATTCATATTTTGTTCATCCGAATGAAAATATGTATAATCATCCGGAGTATCATATTGTTTTAATACATTAAATCGCTCTTCCGGAGTAATATCGGGCGTAATAAAAAAATACCCCTCCGATTTTTCATCTGCAATATACATTTGAAAATCATAAGGCGTTAGTTGATATACGTCAATTACTACACCATAATTACATTCCTCATACTCGCCACTATTTATCATTTCCCTAATAAATGGCGCAATCTTAGAACTAATATATCTGTAATTTTTTAGTGCATCCTCTGATTCATTCGTATTAATTTTACACTCTGGAAAAATTTTTTCTATCCCTGCAAGAATAGCATCCATACTAATATGCTGATATCCTTTTTGCTTTGCAATTCTTTTTGAAATGGTACTTTTTCCTGCTCGCGGAACTCCAGCAATAATCACATATTTCTTCATAATATTAATTCCTTCTTTATTCTTTTTTAGAAATAACGCCTCTACTGTTTTCCCCCTACTCAATCCATTGTATAAAAGCGGTTTTATCGGAACTGTTATATCCCGCACGTTTATAAAACTGCATTGTTGATTCTTTTTTCGAGCCCGTGAGCAGCATCATTTTATAGCAGTTTTCCTTTTGTGCTAGTTCTTTCGCATATGCTAAACATTCGGATGCATATCCTTTTCCGCGATAATCTTTATGGGTAACGACATTTTCTATAAACGCATATGGTCTGACATTTCTCGTCAGATTAGGTATCACTACACATACGCAGGAAGACACTATTTTGTCGTCTACAACTTTTATGATAATATGATGATTTTTATCCTCAACGATCGTCTTCCATGTTCTGCTTAAATGCTCTGACATTTCCGGAACATCGCTTTCATGTAACTGCAAATATAATTCTAACAATCCTTTTAATTCATTTTCATGTATTTCTCGAATCAATATAATACCCTCCACAAAATTTCACGTTTGACGGTTTCACAGCAATCAATATTGAATTAATAATATCCGAACCTGCAATAATCGCGTTCACGCACAAAATATACCTTAGCAATTCGAAGACAAATCCATCCGTCAAAAGCAGAAAAATCATTGGAATAATGGTTAAAACCAATAACGGAAGTGTCATAAACAGCCAAAATCTTTTTTTACTCATAACCGCATTGCTATTAAGCCAAAAAAATATTCCGGAATGAGTTAAACTAATATCTCCAATTTTATAAACTACTG
Source organism: uncultured Lachnoclostridium sp. (assembly GCA_905212635.1). GTDB lineage: Bacteria > Bacillota > Clostridia > Lachnospirales > Lachnospiraceae > Eubacterium_F. The sequence goes on from CAJMFH010000014.1 coordinate 55,130, forward strand.
ATATTTCTATATGCAGATGTTGAAAAGCCTCTTCTTTACAATGAATGCGCTTTTTCAAAATGTAATTTATTTTCTCCTCAGAAAAGCAGTTATTTTCCCTCAGTACCTTTTCCAATAGTTCCTCTAAAGTAATTTTTCCTATCGTTCTGTTTTTTTCTTCCGCGCGCCATATTTTCTGAAATTTTTCTTCCGGAATACCGGCATCTGCCGCCATCTGCGTTCCAAAATACAAAGGGCTGTCAAAAAGAGTTATAAGAGTCTCATACATATCAAATATTACTGCTTTTATCACCCGCATCACCTCAGCTTTTACTCAATGTGTTTTTCTTTCATTGCAATCAGGTATCTATTCTGACAATTTCAGTCAGTGCCTTATTCCGATATACCAAATCGTCCCTTACGGTAAATCCCTTTGTTTCCCAAAACGCATTTCCTGCGCTATTTCTGTCAAACACCACCAGTGCCGCCTTATTGATTCCTAACGCCGATAATTCATTCATTGCCTCATCGACTAATTTGCCCGCAATTCCCATCCTTCTATAATCAGGACGAACCGCCGTATGGTATATATAACCACGTCTTCCATCATTTCCCACCATGATTACTCCTATAATTTTGGAATCCTTTTCAGCCACAAGACAGGTATCCGGATTTCTTTGAATAAACTTAGCGATGCCTTCTCTCGAATCATCAAGATTATTCAGACCCATTCCAACACACGACATCCATAAATCATATACGTTATCATAATCTTCTATTTTCATTTTTCTAATATCCATTTCCTGTCCTCTCCTTTTGTCTGTTATTTTTTATAAGTCAAAATGCCCTTCCCAATTTTTTACATTCGTCAAATTGAATTTACGAAAGCATGAATGATTTTCCTGCTGTTTTCATCCACCTCATAGGAAAATTCCGGATGCCACTGAACCCCCATTATAAACTTACGGGAAGACATATATATTCCTTCAATCAATCCATCTTCGGAAACAGCCATTTTTTGAAAATCGGGCGACAGCGTTTTGACTGCCTGATGATGATAACTGTTTACTCCCATCTGTTCCTTTTGCAAAATATGATAAAGAGGTGTTTCCTTTTGTATTGTTACCTGATGTACAGTCCTGTCATACGGCGGTTTCATATGGTGATCGATGCTGCTGTTATGTTCCGTTTCTAAATCCTGATACAGCGTTCCGCCATAGCAGGCATTCATAAACTGAACGCCCCGGCAGATTCCCAGCACAGATTTATCCTTTTCTACTGCTTTGTCTAAAATATATCGTTCCATTTCGTCTCGTAATTCGCAGATTGAACCGCAACACGGTTTTGTCTCTGCATGATAGACAGAAGGAGACACATCATGTCCGCCAGTCAGCAGAAAACCGCCACATATTTCAAGAAAATAATCCAATTCCTCCGGTTTGCGTGTTAGTGGAAGCATCAGGGGTATCGCATTTTCCGCCTCCAGCATTTTCATATATCCCGGAAGCATCCAATAACTTTCTTTTTCATCATCATAAAGCGGCATAACACCAATTATTTTTCGCATTATTTCTCACCTCGTAAACTCAATCTGACAACTTGTTTCTATTGGCTTCTTTTGTTTCCTCCCATTATACACCAAACGAAGAAACCTGTAAATATATTTCCATTCACTGCAAAGTGTATCAAAAAAGGGGCTTCGCACTAATACAGCGCAGCCCCTCTTTGGGTTTTTCTGATTTTTTCTTTAACCGGATACTGTCCTATAACAGGATTTTACGCATTTACTTCTTTTGTTTTTGCTTCTTATGCTTTTTGTTCTTCTTGTAAATCGCCTTCCTGCTCGCTCCCTTCTTTTTCAGAAGTTTCTTATATACCTTGTATTTCTTTGCCGGGAGTTTAAAGACAATCTTCTTCGCCGTTTTCTTAAACGCCGCCTTTCCGACCTTCTTCTTGATCTTCTTGGTTGTCTTCATTGTTACCTTTTTAAGTTTCTTACAGTTGTAGAACGCCTTTTTCCCGATGGAAGCTACATTCTTACCAATTGTTACTTTTTGTACCTTCTTGCGGTTTGCAAATGCCTTAGCCCTTATGGATACGACTTTGAAGGTTACGCCTTGGTACTTCACGGTTGCCGGTACGCTGACTTTTCCCTTTGCATTCTTCTTTGCCGCATAATACATGACAGTCTGATTGTTCTTCTTTACAGATAGGATTTTGTAGACCGCACCATCTGGCCCTGTGAATTTCATGCCTTTTTTCAGTCTGTTCGAGCTGCTTTCCGGAATGCTGTCGGATGTGTTTTCCGAGGTATCCCCCGGAACATTTCCGAAGGTATTCCCTTGCGTGTCATTTGAAGTAGTATCCGATGTGTTCCCCGGGGTACTGCTTGGTGTGCTGTCTGGCGTACCGGTTGGGGTACTGCTTGGTATGCCAGCCGGAGTACTGCTTGGCGTGCCAGCCGGTGTACTGCTTGGGTTGCCGGTCGGAGTACTGCTTGGTGTACCAGCCGGGGTACTGCTTGGTGTACTACTTGGCGTACTTGTTGGGACGTTCGGGGCATTTACCACGGTAACTGCTGTCGTTCCTGTCATTTCTTTATAAATACTGTTTCGTGCTGGCCGGAATACCCAGTCTGCCTGTGTTGTTCCCACAACAGGTACTTTTTCCGGCTCACTCCATACAAGTGTACCCTCAACCACCGTATTTGTGCCGGCTTCTACAAAAACGGCTTTTTTCAGATTAAGTGCTGACAGCTTCTGTCCGTAAGTAAGGGTATTGTTTCCTTCTACTGCGACAGAACTTCCGTTCTGCAACTCAACCGATTTCTTGTCTGTCAGCTGCACCGTCAGCGTATATTCCGCATCTTCATAATTCTGCATAACGGCTTTACCCTTGATCGTTGCTGTCTTTCCGATCCTAGAAGCATCAACCGCATTTACCCGGAAAGTCAGTTTTCCGCTCTCGTCAACTTCTGCCTCACTGAGGATTCCCTCCGTGTCGGTCGTATCACAAGAATACACGGCATCGCCTTTATCTGCCGGGAGTTTTTCTGCGATCTCTACCGAAATCGTCTTTCCTTCCGAACCTGCCGCATAGACATAACTCTGCTCCTCTGCGGTTATGACCGGTTTTTCTGCCTTTGCAATCGTAAATCTAAGCGGAGCACTCTTCAACGCAGTATAATTGTCGGTTGCTTCCACATATGCTATCACGGCATAGACTCCTGCATTCACCGGTATCGCGTCCGTATAAGCATCATCTGCCGGAAAGCCATCTGCACCAAAACTTGCATATCGATACTTAACGGTACCATATTTTGCGTTTATCGCTGGTTCCGGTTTCTTATTTTTCTCATAGGTATAACCATGGCAGACAAGCACTGTCGTAAACTCATTTTCTGCCTTCGTTATCGTCAAAACGCCGCGCTTTCCGTCTGCACTGTTGCCTGTAAAGCTCACGTCGTATTTTTTACTGTTACAGCTGCCGGTAATCGCATAGTTTCCGGCAGGAGAATCGGCTTCCGCAGTGGAGTCTAATGTTATGCCAAGGTCGGCATTACTATCCCCCGCAACAAGACCGGATCCCTCTGCAAAGTTCCATGTAAATTCCGGATTATTCTGTCCATATACCTTTTCTTTATCGGCTATCACTACCGTGACAGTTTTCTTGGCAACCTCCGGTGTCACCTTCCAAGATACCGTATCATAACGTTCTGCATCTGCTTCCGTCGGCGTAAATACTAAAGTATACGTCTCCGTGGTTTTAACCTCCGGTATGATTGTTTTCTCCTCTTCTTTTACCGACCAAGTTCCGGAAACTTCCGTCTCGCTTCCCTGCGCTGCCACTACCTTTGCATCTGTAGCATCTACCTGCATTTCCGACAGGCTCTGTCCATATTCACCGACAAGTCTCGGTGCTTTCTCAATATACGGAATCGTCTTTAAGGTCGTAAATTGCAATGATGTAACATCGCTTGCGTTTCCTGCCTCATCCGTCGCCACCATATACAGAACATACTTGGTGTTTGATGTAAGACCGGTAATCTCCAATTGTTGAGCATTCTCACTGCTTATTATTTTCCCGGTCACCACTCCGTCTTTTGCCTTCCACGTATCTACTTCTGCGTCCGCATCCCTGCTTACATCAGCGGTCTTATCCGCAAGATCATCAAGGGAAGCCGGTGCCGGTTCCCCTGCTTTCTTACAAATATAGTAATAGTCTCCCTGCTCTGTACACTGAGCCCAAATCTTTGCAGAAATGTCCGAAACAGTAACCTTCTCTTCTTCTGACAAAATATGTAAAGTTGGTTTTTCATTGTCAAATACAATACCATTGGAGCAGATATAACTGCTCCGGTTGCCCACTGCATCCTGAGCGTAAACATAGACCAGTTTGCCTGTGCTTGCGGCATCCGCAAAAAGTGTTGTCAGCATTTCTGCCTCCCCGTTTCCGGTTACAGGTACTTTTGTAAAAAAACCACCCCCGGCTCTCTCGTCTAATTCCTCTATCGTAATAAGTTTATCTCCACTGCTCACATAGTAACCATACCGTACCACTCCGCTCTGGCTGTCATTTGCTTTCACGTTTACGTCCAGACTGTCTGCCTTATATACCCTTGTAATATACTCTGCTAACAAGGAACTCCACCATTGGCTCTTGATGTTGATACCGAGATTGGCACCGTTCCAGTCCGGTGCCGTCCGGTCGATCTTTGCTGTCAGTATCTTCTTCGCAATCTGACCGACAGTATTTTTCAGGTAATAGGTAATCTCCTGCTGCTCCTCTTCGGATTCTGCATTGTATACAAAGGAAGCGCCGTATGTGCCCTCTGCCTTGTCCGAGATGGTATAACCCGCCGGTGCCTTTATATAAAACTCCGCAGGACACCATTCTGTATAGTTGCTGCCGTTTTTATCTGTTGTCACAGCATCCGGTGCATTTTCCAAATATTGGATAGTAAGAATCATGACATCCGACTCCGCAGCCGTATAATTACCGATTGCCGAAAGCGCTGCCTTCACTTCATAGACACCCGGTTCTGTCGGAAGACCGGATATAAAAGTTCCTGCCCCGCTGCTGTCCTTTTCCCGGTAAGAATAAGTAATTGTTCCGCTGTAAGTCTCATTATTCTGTAAAGTTACAGATAATTTTGGTAAATTTCCTTCCGTCACAGGAAGTCCGGTATATGTGTATGCAGCATTCGCCTGATTCCATTGAATCACAGGCTTTGCCTGTGTTACGGTAACTGTCAGGCTGGTATCAAGATATACCATATCATTTTCCACAACATATCCTTTCACCTTAGAATAGTCCACTTCATTCGTATCCGACGGAGCAAATCTGGCGTCATATTCTTTTGCACCCAAAGAGTTCAACTTGACAGACGAATCCGTCCATGTCCAGCCGTCCGGTAAGACTACCTCGTTCAGACTTTGTCCATAGGTCGCTGTCAGGTCAGTCATCTTCTCTGCCTCTGTGATATCAGTCCACTTCTTTGTCTTTACGTTTACTCTGGCCGCCTCCGATGTCGCATAATCTCCCTTTCCTGTATATCGTACGTGGATCGTATACTCTGTATCCGGCGTCAGTCCGGTAAATGTTCCGTTACTCTCCCATGAACTGCCGCCAGTATTAGCATTGATAAACTCCAAATCTCCATAAGTTTCCGTCCCCTCAACACCGGAAATCTCGATGGTGTCTGCGCTCTTTTTCACTTTTCCGTCTAAATTCGGTGCAGGTCCTTTATCTCCGTATTCTGCAGTTACCGTAACCGCATTTGCCGGCATGGTAAACACAAGCGGCGAAGTCCTCTGCGCCGGAACAGTTACTCCACTAACCGTCCATCCGATCAATCCTGTTTTCTCATAACTTTCCGGATCTGCCTTTACAACTGCATTGTCCTTATAAGCAAAATAATAAATTTTATCCGACCCTGTTGTTTCTTCCGCCGTAACATCATCCAGTTTTCCATTTGTAGTCAGTTTGTACTTCGGCTTGTTAACATCTACTTTATCTGCACTTGCAGAATCCATTGTCCCGGCGACTTTGATCGTACCATTATTGGTAATGGTCTTCCCCGCACCAATCGCCAGCGTGGTTCCTTCCGGTACAAGAAGTGTCTGATCCTCTGCAATTTCAAAGTCTACGGCAGTCGTCACGTCGTTTCCATACACCTCTCCGTCAGATCCATCGATAGAAATAATGTTGCTCCAATTCTCTGAATCATCCTGCTTGTAAATACCTTTTTCCATACCACCGCTGCCGCCGCTTGCGAAAATAAACGGGGAATTTTCAATCGTAAGACTTTCTTCCGCTACGTCTGCTGTGCCAGAATAATATCCGGGTCCGATACCACTGCCCTTTTGACTGACTGCTTTTACCAGTCCACCGGTAATTGTAATGTCATTTCCAAAACCATTTTTGCCGTATCCGCCACCAATTCCGGCTCCATAAATACTCGCTGAGTTGATCTCTCCTCCGTTGATGGTTACTATACCATTTTTGTAGGTTCCACCGCCGATTCCGGCGGCTCCACCCTTATATTGATCCGGCTGACACGTATTGGCTGCGGTGATCTTTCCTCCATTGATGGTTACTGTACCTGTTTTACTTTGTCCACCGCCAATTCCGGCTCCAACTCCGCCCCCCGGTGCTGTAATGTCTCCTCCGTTGATGGTTACTATGCCAGCATTATTACTTCCACCGCCGATCCCGGCTCCGGATTTACTTTCTGCGTTGATCTTCCCTCCATTGATGACTACCGTTCCTTCGGAAGCGCTGGATGCACCACTTCCGATTGCGGCTCCGAATCCACTAGTTGTTGCATTGATCGTCCCACCATTAATCGTAACCGTCCCAATTGTGCCTTTAGTTACATTACTCGATCCACCAATGCCTGCCCCCTCATTGCCTTCACAGGTTATGTTTCCTCCATCAATGGTTATACTTCCTTCATCTCCAAGAGCCGCATACGGAGTTGGTGAGGTTGAAGTATATCTACAAACCAGTGTTCCCTGCACAGCTCCTTCTGATTGTGCATGGATATATAAATGATATTTTGAGTTAGATATGCCAATGCCGCCCACATATTTATTTTTTTCATCTACAGTTTCAAGTTTAAGGTTACAGTCATCCGCCAGTATCAGATGTACCTCTCCATAAGCCCAGACACGATTTTCCATCGTGATATCCCCTCTTGCCACATACCAGCTCTCTTGGTTTGCCTTTCCCCAGGTCTTATCTGCTGACGTCACCTCTGTCGCACTGTTACAGACATTTTCTTTCATTGTCCTGCTTGCCTCATCGTATGCAAAATAAGTTACATCTGTCTGCGCGTCATACAGCGCCAGCTCTCCTCCGGACTCTTCCTCTGTGCCTGTATTCTGCTGTCCTGCACTTTCTACCGCGATGTCGGGAGCAGATACTGTCCTCTCTGCACTTACCGGCACCGGAAACATACTTCCTGTCATACTGATACACAATAGTGTTGCAAGTCCTCTCCGAAATCTTTTCATATTATCCCTTCCTTTTTTAGTTGTTTTTCCCCCCTGCAATGCTCAAAAAGTTCCCTCTGTATTTGGTGTTAATTATATCATAAAAATTATGGGGAAACAAGCCGGTTTTTGGAAAATAATGGGTTATTTTTCCTATATTTTCTATAGCTTTTTTCGATAAAGCGGGATGCTGCATATAAAAAACATACTACGTATATTCTCTTGATGAAGCAGGAATATTATGATAAAATAGGATTGATCGTAGATTTTCATAAAAATACGGCGTTATGACATATATTACACGAGAACTTAAACGCCTTAGCCAAACACCAAAGCTCTACTTCTGCGATACCGATTGATTCGGATAACTGTTTTATACCGAGTAATCTCATTTAAACAAATTCAAATCCGCAACAATTTTTAATTTTTATGTTGAACATTTTGGAAAAATATGATATATTGATAATTAGAAAAGAAAAGCACCCACTCCAAAGTGGATGCTCCCAAGATGGTTAAATGTCCTTACGGACACCGCCTATCCTGTTGGCAGACAGGATAGGCATTTTTATTTTCGCTTGTTTCTCTTATTGAGAAAGGCAAGCAACGCTATAACAAGACTACCAAAGGCACATAACAATGTTAATATGCCGATGAAAATCGAAAGGATTTCAAAAGCTGTCATCCGCGCCACCTCCCTTCCTATGTATTCCGGCAAGCCGGTCATTCGGGATTGGGAGGCTACCACCCTGTCATGGGTACTTTCCTATGGCTTACGCCATGTAACTAATATATCATTTTTTCTGTCACAATTCAATATTTTTTCTACATAACCTTCCGTTGTAGCAAAACCACGGTTTCTATCCCGCGCGTCCACGGGAACATGTCGACGCATTCTGCGCGTAGCGGCTGATAGCCTGCTTCTAAGATCATCTCCATGTCGCGTGCCAGACTGGTAGGCTTACAGGAAATATAGACAATACGGTCTACGCCGTACGCAAGAATCTTTCGGAGTGCTTTCGGATGAACGCCCTCACGAGGCGGGTCTAAAACGATAAAATCCGGTTTTTCTTCGATGTCATCCAATGTTTTCAACACATCACCTGCGATAAACTCACAGTTGGCAAGATGATTTTCCTTTGCGTTTTCACGGGCGGCAAGGACCGCTTCCTCGACAATCTCAACCCCGATCACTTTCTTGGCTACCGGCGCAAGAACCTGTGCGATCGTTCCGGTTCCGCTGTAAAGATCATAGACGATACCACCATCAATTTCTCCGATATATTCGCGCGCCTTCTCATACAATACTTCAGCACCGGCAGAATTTGTCTGGAAGAATGAAAATGGCGATATTTTAAAACGAAGTCCCAGAATTTCTTCGTAAAAATAATCTTTTCTGTATAAAATTTCGGTCGAATCTGCCTTTACCACATCCGACAAACCATCGTTGATCATGTGAAGAATTCCTGCTATTTTCCCTTTCAAATGTGCCGAAAGAAGCCGGTTTGTCCACTCCGACAGATCTCTATTTTCCTGTGATGTTGTCACTAAACAGACAAGAATTTCACCGGTTTTTGCAGCATTTCTTACGAGCAGATGACGCAGATATCCTTCGTGTGACATTTTATGAAAAAAGGTGCATCCCTGTTCCGAAAAATATTCTCTTGTCAACGTAATGATCTGACGGATGTCGTCTGACACAATCTGGCAATGGTCTACCGGCACGATATCATAAAAACTGCCGCGTTTATGCAGCCCCAGTGTCAATTCGCCACCCTTTTCCTGATCTCCAAAAGAAAATTCCATTTTATTGCGGTATTCCCAGATGGAAGGACTGGATACACAGTTGTGAAGTGGCAGATCCGGGCAGACCTGTTCAAAAAGTTTCTGAACCTGCTGCAATTTCAAGTCGCGCTGTCCCTCATAGGACAACGTCTGATACGAACAGCCACCGCAAAATTCAAAATGCGGACAAGGCGGTGTCTGTGTTTCTATATCCGATGGTTCTAACACTTCAAGAAGCTTTCCTTCTTTTTTGTTTTTCTTATTTTTAGCAAGACGAAACCGGACTTTTTGTCCCGGCAATGTATTTTTTACCATTACTGTTTCCTCTTCATTTTCAACCATTACTTTCCCTTTATTTGGAAACTTTAATTCCGTTACGATTCCCTCATAAATTTCATTCTTTTTCATTGATTTCTCCACTTTCTATTTTCATTTTTTCTTTCTGCGTTAATTCTCTCCACACAATGTGCAGCATCGTCAGGAAACAGGCAAGCCCTCCGACGATATTCGAGACCGGCTCTGCCAAATACACGCCATCCACTCCGAGATTCCACATGGTTGGAAGCCATAATGTCAGCGGTACGACGATAATCACCTTCCGCAAAAGCGAAAAGAATATTGCCTGCTTCGATTTTCCCAGAGCCACAAACGTAGACTGTCCGGAAAACTGAAATGCCATAAAAAAGAAGCCGAAAAAATAAAATTTCAATGCTTCTCTTCCGGGTGCCAGCATGGCCGCACTGTCACTGAACATTTTGATAAAAATGTCCGGGAAAATCATGATACATGCCCACACAAAAGTCGTATAGGCAAAGCCAATAATCGCGGTAAATCGGATTGCCTGTTTTACCCGCCGGTATTCTCCTGCGCCATAATTAAAACCGAGCACCGGCTGCGCTCCATTGGTGATTCCCACAATCGCGATATTTACAATTTCACGAACGGAATTTAATATTGTCATCACGCCGATATACAGATCCCCGCCGTACGCACCGATCGTAATATTGCACACGATCTGGACAAGGCTGTTCGTCACTGCCATAATAAATCCCGACAAACCGAGGCTCATGATCCGTCCGACAAATCTTCGTTTCAATTTCATATATTTCCCGGAAATCCGGTATAACGTCCGATCTCCATGAAAGAACCGAAGGACAAGGATCATGGATACAAACTGCGAGATCACTGTAGCAATTGCCGCTCCTTTTACCCCCATATTCAAACCAAAGATAAAAAGCGGATCTAAGACAATATTGATCACTGCACCGCAGATTACGACAAGCATTCCGGTCTTCGGAAATCCTTCCGCGCTGATAAACGAATTCATCCCCGTTCCAATCATCAAAAACAGCGTACCTGCCAGATAAATCGTCAGATAATCATTGGCAAACGGATAGGTCACATCACTCGCACCAAACAAATATAAAATCGGACGTTTCCACCCATATCCCACGGCCATGAGCACAAATGCGGTGATTACCAGCATGGTAAATGTATTATTTAATATATAAGATGCCTTCTTTTCATCGCCCTCCCCTCTTGCGATGGAAAAAAGCGGAGCACCGCCCATGGAAAACAAATTGGTAAATGCGGCAATCATGGAAATAATTGGGAACACCAATCCCACTCCGGTAAGTGCTTCCCCCTGCGTTCCCGGAAGATGTCCGATATAAATACGATCGACCACATTATATAACAACTGTATCAGCTGGGCTATTGTCAATGGTACTGCCTGCATCAGGATATGACGGCAGACATTTCCCTTTGAAAAGTCATTCTCTATCATGATTTCCCCTGCCTTTCAACGATTAAAAACCATTATACTACAAAAACGCACTTTTTACAAACTCGAATCGGTTAGCGTAAAAAAACTTTCGGAAAAATAAATATTGAAAAAGGCAGTTCCTTTG
>CAJMFH010000015.1 GCA_905212635.1 uncultured Lachnoclostridium sp.
AACGCACATATATCTGCGCCATCTCGCATCCGCCATCTTCCATAATGCCAATTTCTACCAAATCCTGAATGCGCTCTACATTAACAGCATGCGAAGTCTTCTCGATTCGCTCTACCACTTTTCTTGTCACGTCCGCAATCTGCAAAAGCGTCAGTTTCTTATCATCCGTCACCTCATTGTTGGCTTTTTGGATCGCATTGCTGATCTTTTCCGCATCAAACTCAACTTCTTCACCATTTCGCTTTATTACCCATACACTACCCATCTGTGCCTGTCATCTCCTATCTTTTCTTTCTGTTGCACGTTGGTGGTTTCCTTTTACCGTTTACCGTAACAGACCTCAGGGGAACTAGCGTCTTTTTCCCTGATATCTGCAAATATATAGTGTTTTGTTTTTATCCAGCCACAACATATAGTATTTATATCATAGCACTTTCAGGAGGGGATGTAAAGGGGAGATATGTAATATTTTCATGAAAAAGCGCCGGCAGACTACTTCTACCGGCGCATCATTTCTTTTCTCTTTATTTTCTTTTCAATTTTTTCCCTGATTTTCCGTCAAAAGTTTCTTCTAACTGCTGTAACAGTTTTTTCTGCTCTTTGGTAACGGATGTCGGGACATCAACAACGAAGTCCACATAATGGTTACCACGCAGTTTTTTATTGCGCAGGGAAGGTACTCCTTTGCCGCGCAGACGCATACGGGTTCCGGTCTGGGTACCCGGTTTGATCGTACATGCCACTTCTCCGTCAATGGTTTTTACCGTTACTTCGCCACCGAGTACGGCTTTCGGGTAAGAAATCTTCACTTCGGAATATAAGTCGTAGTCATGACGTTCAAATTCCTCATGCGGCTGTACGTATACTTCTACAAGAAGGTCGCCACGTGCTCCGCCGTTGGTTCCCGGCTCGCCCTTTCCACGGATACGTACACTCTGTCCATGGTCGATTCCGGCTGGGATCGAAACCTGAATTTTCTTTTTGCTTGCAATGTAACCGGTTCCGTGGCAGTCGGAACATTTGTCTTTGACCACTTTTCCGGTACCATGACAATGTGGACATGTGGATACATTTTGTACCATACCAAATAAAGATTTCTGGGAAGTCACCACCTGACCTTTACCACCGCAGGTAGCACAGGTTTCCGGTGAAGTTCCCGGTTTGGCCCCGGTTCCGTGACAGGTCTGGCATTCGTCTTTCAATGTCAGTTCCAGTTCTTTTTCTACGCCAAAGCAGGCCTCTTCCAATGTGATGCGGACCTGCGCGCGGATGTTCGCACCTCTTGTCGGTGCATTGGGATCACGTCTTCTGGCTCCGCCGCCAAAGAAGTCGCCAAAGATATCCCCAAAAATATCTCCCATATCCATACCGGAAAAGTCGAATCCACCGGCTCCGCCAGCACCATTTTCAAACGCAGAGTGACCAAATTGATCATACTGACGTCTCTTATCCGGGTCGCTCAATACGGCATACGCTTCAGATGCTTCTTTAAATTTGGCTTCGGCATCTTTATCTCCGGGATTTGTATCAGGGTGATATTTTTTTGCCAATTTTCTATAGGCACGTTTCAGGGTAGCATCATCGGCATTGCGGTCTACCCCTAATACCTCATAATAATCACGCTTATCAGCCATTTTTATCCTCCATTCACTCACTCTTCGTTATAACCGACAGTACGACCCGCACCAGAGTACGAGCCGTAACATCGGAATCTATCAAGGTTGATTACAGTTCTCTGAAATCTCCATCGACAACGTCGTCTCCGCCATTATCTGCTGTCTGCTGTCCCGCTGCTCCCATATCCGAACCAGCTGCACCCTGAGCGCCGCCAGCTGCCTGCTGTGCCTGCTCATACATCTTAGCAAATACCTGCTGTGAGTTTGTCATCAAGGATTCTTTTGCTGCTTTCAATTCTTCGATATCAGCATCTGTCATAGACTCTGGCTGCGTTCTCTCAAGAATTGCTTTTACTTTGTCAATCTCAACCTGAACTTTTTCTTTCTCCGAAGCATCTACTTTGTCACCCACTTCGTTGAGTGCTTTCTCTGTCTGGAATACCATGCTGTCTGCTTCGTTGCGGGTATCAATCCCCTCTTTTCGTTTCTTATCCTGAGCTTCGAACTCAGCGGCTTCTTTGACTGCTTTATCGATATCATCATCGGACAGGTTGGATCCTGCTGTGATGGTAATGTGCTGCTCTTTTCCTGTTCCAAGGTCTTTTGCAGATACATTTACGATACCATTGGCATCGATATCAAAGGTAACCTCGATCTGAGGTACTCCACGCATTGCCGGTGGAATTCCATCCAGACGGAACTGTCCAAGAGATTTATTGTCGCGGGCGAACTGTCTTTCACCCTGTACTACGTTGATGTCTACTGCGGTCTGATTATCAGCTGCGGTAGAGAAGATCTGGCTCTTCTTCGTAGGAATTGTTGTATTTCTTTCGATCAATTTGGTAGCTACACCGCCCATTGTCTCGATGGCAAGGGAAAGTGGGGTAACATCCAGAAGAAGGATATCGCCGGCACCGGTATCTCCGGCAAGTTTACCACCCTGAATGGAAGCACCTAATGCTACACACTCATCCGGGTTCAAAGATTTGTTTGGCTCATGTCCTGTCAACTGTTTTACTTTATCCTGTACAGCCGGGATACGTGTGGAACCACCAACCAAAAGAACTTTGCTAAGTTCAGAAGCAGTAATTCCGGCATCTTTCAATGCATTGTTTACAGGGGTAGCGGTTCTCTCTACCAAGTCTGCGGTCAATTCATCGAATTTTGCACGTGTCAGGTTCATATCGAAATGTTTTGGTCCTTCCTGAGTTGCTGTGATAAATGGAAGGTTAATGTTTGTCGTTGTTGCGGAAGAAAGCTCTTTCTTCGCTTTCTCAGCAGCTTCTTTCAAACGCTGCATTGCCATCTTATCACCGGAAAGGTCGATGCCTTCTGTTTTCTTAAATTCACTTACCATGTAATCGCAGAGTTTGTTATCGAAGTCATCACCACCAAGACGGTTATCTCCGGATGTTGACAATACTTCAATGACACCGTCACCAATCTCGATAATGGATACATCGAATGTACCACCACCAAGGTCGTATACCATGATCTTCTGCTCGCCTTCGTTGTCAAGACCATAAGCAAGTGCGGCTGCGGTAGGCTCGTTGATGATACGTTTTACATCAAGACCTGCGATCTTACCGGCATCTTTGGTTGCCTGACGCTGTGCATCGTTGAAGTAAGCAGGTACTGTGATAACGGCTTCGGTTACTTTTTCACCACCAAGATAATTCTCTGCATCGCCTTTCAATTTCTGAAGAATCATTGCGGAAATTTCCTGTGGAGAATATTTCTTTCCTTCAATATCGGCACGATAATCGGTACCCATATGTCTTTTAATGGAAGAAATGGTATTATCTGCATTGGTTACTGCCTGACGTTTTGCAGGTTCACCGATCAAACGTTCTCCATTTTTTGTAAATGCTACAACAGATGGTGTTGTACGTGCACCTTCTGCATTTGCGATAACGACTGGTTTTCCACCTTCCATAACAGCTACACAGCTGTTTGTTGTTCCTAAGTCAATTCCAATAATCTTACTCATAATAATTACCTCCTGATTTTCTGTGCGCCCTGCGCATTTCTATATATTTCCAAATTAGTTTACTACCTTAACCATACTGTGTCTCACGACGCTGTCTTTATACATATAGCCTTTCTGAAATTCTTCAGAAATGATGTTTGCCTCTTTGGTCTCATCTTCGTCATGCATTACGGCATTGTGAAGATTTGGATCAAATTCTTTCCCGACGGCTTCGATCGGAGTAACTCCAATTTCTTCAAGTACTGTAGTAAACTGTTTGTAAACTGCTTCCATTCCTTTTACGAAGGCATTGTCCTGTTCCTCTTCCGGAACGGCTGCCAGACCTCGTTCAAAATTATCTACGATAGGAAGAACTTTTTCTACAACATTTTTGGCACCCATGTCAAATTTTGCTGCTTTTTCTTTTTCAGAACGATTTCTGAAGTTTTCAAACTCTGCCATATTGCGGAGAAGTCTGTCATTTAACTCTTCAATCTTTTCGTCCTTCTTATCTTTCTTTTTGGATTTTTTCTTTTCCTTTTTTTCTTCCGCCTTTGCCTCTGCCGGCGTTTCCTCTACGGTTTCTTTCTGCGCCTGTGTTTCCTTGGCTACAGTTTCTTTTTCGGTTTCCGGCGTTTCCGCCTGCTCGGCTTTCTTTGTCTCTTCTGCCATTTTGTACCGCCTTTCTCCATCAACTCTGCTTTGTCACTATGTCTTGGATTTAAATATATCATCCAGCTGCTGCATGCAGCTTTCCAATGTGCCAACAACTTTTTCATAATCCATACGTTTTGGTCCGACAATTCCTATCTTTCCATACACACCTTCTTTGATCTGGTATGTTGCCGTAACCACAGAACAGTCACGCATGGATGCCACCGGCGACTCTTCACCGATATATACCTGAATTCCATGTTCTTCCGGATCGGTCGCCTCGTCATTGACCCAGGCTTCCAGTCTCTGCTTTTCTTCGAACGTGGAAAGGAGATCTACCATCTTTTCCTTATCACTCAGTTCCGGATATTTTAAAATGTTCGTCGCCCCGGATGTATATACCTCCGACGTTTCTTCATCACTCAGTGCCTCTCCGATACAGTCTAATATGCTCGAAGCAAGTTCGCCGTATTCACCGGCTTTTTCTTTGATCTGCTGCATGATCGCCATATTGATCTCTGTGACGTCCAGTCCATTGAGCGCGGCATTGATCATAAAATTCAACTGTGCCAGAACATTGTCCTCAATTGGTGCTGCCAGATTGATAAATTTGTTGTTTACATGATTGTTATCCAAAACTACGATCACAAGGATCTGTGAATCGGATATCTGATTCAATTGTATGAATTTGATCTTCTTGTGTTCATAACGGGGTTTGGAAACCATCGTCGTGTAATTGGTATTTTCTGCCAGCAGTTTTGCTACCTGCTGTAAAAGAAGATCGATCTTGTCTGCCTTTTCGATCAAAATCCCTTTCGCATCGTCCACTTCTTTTTCTTTGTTGCGAAGCACCGTATCTACGTAAAGCCGATACGCTTTGTCCGAAGGGATTCTTCCTGCTGACGTGTGAGGCTGTAAAATGTAGCCCATCTCCTCGAGATCTGCCATCTCATTGCGGATCGTCGCAGAACTTAAATTTAAGTCAGTAAACTTGGATACGGTTCGGGAGCCAACCGGTTCACCACTTTCCATATAGTTGTGAATAATGGCCTCCAAAATCTTTTGTTTTCTTTCATCCAGTTCCATATCATCACTCCCTTTTTGTCTTGTTAGCACTCATCAAGTACGAGTGCTAATCATTGACTAAGATAAAGATAACACCCTTGCAAGGGTTTGTCAAGGGTGTTTTTTAAAATTTTTTTCTTTTTTTCGTTATAGTCTTTATTTGAAATAAGACTGTGATTTCTCTCTTCGGTGCCGCTCGCGCTTAGAAGAACACACGTAGCAGTATGCGAGGGCTGAAATACGCCCTCTGCATACTGACGGTGTTCTAAACACCTCATATAGAAACCACAGTCTCATTTCAAATGAAACTACAATATAAAAACAAAAATTATCTATAAACATTTTATTTGCCATCTGCAAGGAAACAAAAAGCGTCCGAACCCCCTCATGTAAAACACGCATCTCATCTTGTATCAAACCACACTAAAAAGAATTATTTTTATGAATTATCGTTCTCTCTTTTTTATTGTAGTAGTATTATTGTGGTATTTTAAACGAGACTATACTTTCTCTCCAAGGCGTTTAGAACACCGTCAGCGCGTAGAGGGCGTATTTCAGCCCTCACGCACTGCTACGTGTGTTCTCCTAAGCGCAAGCGGCGCCGAAGAGAGAAAGTACAGTCTCGCGTTAAAAATCACTACAATAACAAAACTACAATAACAACCTTTTATTATATAACCGGAAAATCCATCATCTGCAATATCATCATGATCGGGCTGTAACTTTGCAGCCACATAACGACAGAATTGGCTTTTGCTGCTTTTACGATCTGAACTGCCCAGGAATATTCCTGTACGCCACCGAGGATGGCAAGAATCGTCCATACGATCAAAAGTCCGGATACTGCTCCAAAGATCAATCCGAGCACACGGTTCAATGCACTTACGACCGGCAGATCATCAGCAATGCGGATGAGGCGGGCAATGATTCCAAAGACAAGCATCCATACAACCAGCGCGATTCCATAACCAATCGCTTCTTTTACCGGCCAGGATTTTGGCAGGCGCGATACAACAGTTGGTGCGCTTGCCGCTGCGGCAATGATAATAAGCAGATTTTTGATCATGGAAAACACACTAAGCAGAAACCCACGGTTGGATCCAATCAGTGCACTGATCAAAATGATCGCCAGCAAACCCCATTCTAAAATTTGTCCTATCATTTCTACTGACATCTTATCCCCCTTCTTGGTATCTTATACCAGTTGTTTTTATATAATAGAAACTTCCGGCATAAGAAAACATCGGGTGATGTCTTTTTATCAGCCGGACAGTTTAACTATCCGTATCGTTGTTTCATCCAGAAAAAAGTATTGATTTTCCCTTGTTGTCGGGAAAAAGTAATCATAATTCTTTCCAAAGTCAAAGGAAAATTTTTCTGTTCCATTCTTTCTTAAGATAAAACAGTTTTGATTTCCCGTAAACAATATTTCATTTCTCGTCATTTCCACCTGAGAATATTGTATCGTTACCTGTTTTGTCATCTTTTCTTTGCCTTGCAGCGTGTACAGATGAACGACCTGATCGTCTATATTGCCTGCTACTCCGGTAACAACCAGAATATTTTCATCATCCACGGCGATACTTTTCATTTCTTCTTTTAATGTAACTTCCGCCTGAATCTCCGGTTTTTTCATATCTTTAAAAATGGTAAAACCATCTTCCGTAAATATGACGACGCGGTCGCTGTCTAAATATTTGATCTGGGAGATCATCTTCTGTTCGAAAGATTTCCCACCAACCAGTGTATTCTGATCTTGTCCCACTTCCGTAAAATTGTAGAAACAGACCTTATTTTCCATCGTTCCATTGGCGGCAACCAGATAAGAAATTACAATACTCTCGCCATCCGGTGCCAGATCAAAATCCATCGCATAGCCATCGTCAAGTACATTGCTTGGGATCTCGACCAAAAGCTGCTCTCCCGCGCTGAACGGATCGTATATGTTGATCACATCCGAATCGTCATCATGGAGTAAAACTGCTACTTTCCCATCGGCAGACACTTTTGCACGGCCAATTGGCAGCGTCGTTTCAATCTCTTTGCCGGGATTTGTCCCATCGTATACGATGCAGGTTTTGCTCCCAATGTCAGCAACCGTAACATAGTCTTCGCAAATGTCCACCTGCGGCTGCTGCATCTCATACCCGCCATTCCAAAGAATATTTCCAGTTTTATCCAGTGCCGAGATTCCATCTCTGCTATATTTCAATAACTTTCCATGATACGAAAGATATTCTACATTATTACTGTCCTCTCTCGTGATCTCGCGTTCTACATCGTATCCCGAAAAAGAACGGTTCATATAATAATAAGAAATGATAACAATCGCTGTCAATGCTACGACCACAGCGGCTGCAATGGACCCAAACAGCAGAAGTTTTCTGCGCTTTTTTTCCTTTTCCACACTGTGCCTCATTTCTGTGTTAAAACACTTTCTGATAAAAAAAGTATATCATAAGAATTTACAGATTTCAATATATTTTACACAATTGCGGCAGCACTACTGCACCCCTGCCGGAGAGACGTTTACTGCCGGCACCTGCTCCGCCGGAACCTCTGTCGAAGCCGGTTCTTCCGAGGTGACTGCCGGTGGGGTTACCACCCCATTTCCAATTGTTTCCATTGTTGTGTCTGTATTTAATTCCTTTTGTATCTGATTTTTGATTCCCGTCAGCTGTTCATTCAGATGAGAAAGCGTTGTCTTATTGTTCCATGCTGCGGCAGCAAACAAAATACCCAGAATGAATACCAGCCCGGCAAATCCAAATCCGCGCCGTTCTCCCATTTCTCGTCCCTTTTTCTTTTCTTCCTTTTCCTGAATCACGCCCCGGATGTTGCGCAGAACACGGTCGTCCTCCTGCTCAACAATATGTACAAAACGGTTTGCCTCTTCCATCATATAGCGGCGCATTTCCGGATTTTTTTCATAGTATACATAGTATCCGGTCTGCGGGATCAGCATACTGTTTTCATATTGATAACAAGTCTCCTGCCACTCTTTCGACGGGCAGCAGAGTAACAGCTTGTCCCCGTCGGAGAAATTTCTCCGATGCAGTTCCAGCAGCTCTTCCTGCGCCTTTCCTTTTTCCGCTTTTGCCCCGGTATAAAACCAGCCGACGACATCCACACCCGAAAAATTCTCTTTCATATCGGTATAAATGTCTGTCCACATTTCCGAGGAAAAACTGTCACCTTTGCGATCAGCAAAGTCATGAATCACAACCATGCCGGATATCTGGAACAATTTCTCGTGTGACCGGAACAGCCGGTGTCCCAAAAGCACGCCTGCTGCCTCACCCCCCTCTGCTTCTTTGACAATTCTTTTTGCAAATGTAATCACATAATCTTCCATATAAATTTTACATTTTCCCTTTACATCCCCTATCTGCCTCACACTTTTTGGTGTTTTCCAATCCATGATAAAACCTCACTTTCCTTACATGTTAATTCCATTATAAGAAATATGCGGCTTCTTTTTTGTCAAATATTGTCATTTGTCAAAAAAACTTTCGTTCTTCTTCGACACATTGTTTTCTTTTTTTCATATTTCCTTTTTTATCCTGCACATTGTGCCGCATAGTTTCGGTGCGCTTGGTTCATACTTTTTAGTACTGGCAGAATCGACAGATCATTCTGCTGTATGGAAAGGAGAAATTGGATTGACTCATTATTTTAATCCTGGCGATCCGCTCGCCCTTCGTCATTTTACAAAAACCCTGTCCTCTCTTTTGGAAAAAGAGGATCTGACCGGCCGCGATATTGTGATCCTTTGCATCGGATCTGACCGCGCCACCGGCGATTCCCTTGGTCCTATGGTCGGACATCAGCTCGCGCGTATACAAAAAAACTTCCACCTTTATGGCACACTGAAAAATCCCGTGCATGCCAAAAACTTGGAAGATGCTTTAACATTTATTGAATTAAATCATAAAAACCCTTTTATCATCGCGATCGACGCCTCTCTTGGTGTCGCCGAGCACATCGGCTACATCACCTTGGGCGAAGGCTCTCTGGCACCCGGTGTCGGCGTAGCAAAAAAACTCCCTGCCGTCGGCGACCTGTGTATCACAGGCATCGTCAATCTCTCCGGTTTCGGAGGGCAGATGCTGCTCCAGACCACACGCCTCAGTCTGGTCATAGAGCTTGCCTCCTTTATCGCGAGCGGACTGCGCCGCTGTCTGTGCGTGCCGGGAGTATCACAATTCCGTTCTTCCCTGCAACGCGCGAAATAACGTAACTTCATCAATATACTCAAGGTCTCCGCCGACGGGTACACCGCTTGCAATACGCGTCACTTTAATGCCAACCGGCTTTAACAGTTTGCTGATATACATCGCGGTTGCTTCCCCTTCCAGAGAAGAATTGGTCGCAATAATCACTTCCTCAACCTCTTCGGTCTGAAGCCGCTGCATCAGTTCCTTCAGGCGGATATCTGCCGGCGTGATGCCAAGACTCGGATTGATCGCGCCTTGCAGTACATGGTACAGTCCTCTATACTGCCCGGTTTTTTCGTAAGCCGCCAGATCTCTCGTATCTTCCACAACCATGATCGTCTTTTGATCACGCTTCGGATCCGAACAGATCGGGCAGATTTCCTGATCCGTCAAAGTAAAACATTTTTTGCAGTAACGTACATTTTTCTTCGCTGCGGTAATCGCTCCCGCCAGATTTTCCACGCGTTCCTGCGGCATATTGAGGATATGAAATGCAAGTCTCTGCGCCGACTTTGCGCCGATACTCGGCAGCGCCGCCAGTTCCTCGATCAGATGGTTGATGGAATCCGAATACGTATTCATTAAAATGGAAATCCTCCGCCAAGATTTAATCCACCGGTCAATGCTTCCATCGCTTTGGCACTATCGGCTTCCATCATACGCAATGCCTCGTTGGTCGCTGCCACGATCAGATCCTCTAACATCTCGATGTCATCCGGATCCACTACTTCTTCTGACAATTTGACGGACAACACTTCTTTTTTTCCGGAAACTTTTACCGTAACGGCTCCGCCGCCTGCTGTCGCTTCAAATTCTTTTTCTTCCATTTCCTTCTGCTGCTCTTCCATCTGACGTTGCATTTTCTGCGCCTGCTTCATCAGATTGTTCATATTTCCAGGCATTCCTCCCTGAAATCCTCCACGTCTAGCCATTGTTATATACCTCTCTTTTCATTTTATTCTACTGTTTCTATGACAATATCATTTCCATCAAACATTCCCCGAAGTTCAGGCAATGCGTCATATTCACGCTGACTTTCTACATATTTATACTCAATTGCCACCGTTTTGTCAAGTACCTCTGCCGCCGCATCGGATACTGCTTTCCGGTTCTCCTCCTGCAAAGCAAAATACGAATAGCCGGTTTCCTTGGAAAACGCAATGACCAGATTCCCGTTATCATTTACGGTAAGTGTCACCATGTCAAGCATGGCTTTGGACACCGGATCGAGTTGATTCAGCACCTGCTGCCAGTTCCCGACAAGCTGCTTTACCTCCTGCGGTACCGCACTTGCCCGCAGTTTTGGTACCGGTTTTTCCACTTCTTTCAGCGTTCCAGCTGCCGTTTCCGAAGTCTGCATAACCACACCTTTTTCCAACTGGTGTTCAAGATTGTGTACCCGGTTTACCAGCGAATCGTAGTCTTTTTCCATCTCCGGTTTTCCAAGTTTTAACAGTGCAATTTCAAACAGAACACGTTTTTGCGATGCATATTTCATCTGATTTTCCACATCCGAAAGGACACGGATATAACGGAAGATCATCTCCGTTTCCAGCAGTTTGCTCACTTCAATCAGTGTCTGGCAGTTTTCCTCGGACATATCCACGATCTTTTCTGGATGCTCCGTCGTTTTCGCCATCAACAGGTTACGAAGATACCAGATCAGTTCATCGCAAAAGCGGGTCAGATCTTTTCCGGCAGCGATCACTTCATCGAGCATAGAGATCATGCCTGCTACATCGTCATTTGCTAAAATTTTCACAAAGTCTGCATAGACTTCCGTATCGACTGCTCCAAGCACTTTCAATACTTTTTCATAAGTCAGTTTCTCGCCAAAATAAAAGGAAATACACTGCTCCAGAAGACTCAATCCATCTCGCAGTGCGCCATCTGCCAGTTTGGCAATGTACAAAAGTGCCTTTTCTTCTGCTTCAATTCCCTCTTTATCCAACAGTTCTTTCAGACGGTCAGCAATCGTCTGTACCGAGATCCGCTTAAAATCGTACCGCTGACAGCGCGAAAGAATCGTCAGCGGAATCTTATGCACCTCTGTCGTCGCCAAGATAAAGATCAGATATGACGGCGGCTCTTCCAACGTTTTCAAAAGTGCATTAAAGGCACTTGTCGTCAACATATGCACCTCGTCGATAATATATACTTTGTATTTTCCATTTGCCGGAGAATACTGCACTTCTTCGATAACCTGACGAATGTCGTCCACTTTATTATTGGATGCGGCATCCATCTCGATCACATTCATCGAAGATCCCTCTGCGATGGAGCGGCACATGGCACACTCGCCGCAAGGTCCTTTTTCTCCCGGATTTTCACAGTTTACCGCTTTGGCAAAGATTTTTGCCACAGTAGTTTTACCGGTTCCCCGCGTCCCACAAAAAAGATACGCATGACCGATATGATTGGATTTGATCTGATTTTTCAAGGTCGTGACAATGTGATCCTGTCCCTTGACATCCTCAAAATTATCCGGTCTGAATTTACGATATAATGCCTGATAAGACATAGTTTCCTCCGTTCTTCTCCTTAATCACCAAAGCAGATGCCAAGACTTTTGGCTTCTTTGATAATGGAAGAATTTGGGTCTACCATTTTTAATTTGCCTGCCACTTCGGAAAGTGGAACCGGCACGATCTCATCCCCATGAAATCCGACCATATAACCAAATTTTTCCTCCAGCATGAGAGACGCAGCGGCTGCTCCCAGACGGGTAGAGATCACGCGGTCATACGCACATGGACTTCCGCCGCGCTGCGTGTGTCCCGGAACCGTAATACGGATTTCCTGACCGGTGCGCTCTTCAATCTCGGCTCCGATCTTATAAGAAACACTCGGATAAGGATTATTTTTTAATTTCTGTTTGTATTCTTTTTTTGTAAGTGCTGCATCTTCTTTGGAAATAGCACCTTCCGCTACCGCAAGGATGGAGAAGCGTTTTCCCTCGTTTGTCCGTTTCTCGATCGCGGCAATGACGGAATCAATATCGTACGGAATCTCCGGAAGAAGAATGACATCTGCCCCACCGGCAATTCCGGCATGAAGTGTAAGCCATCCAACTTTATGTCCCATTACTTCAACGATAAATACACGCCCGTGAGAGTATGCCGTCGTATGAATGCAGTCAATACATTCTGTCGCAATATCTACGGCACTCTGGAATCCAAATGTCATATCTGTTCCGTAAATATCATTGTCGATTGTCTTCGGAAGTCCTATGACATTCAGCCCTTCTTCACTGAGAAGATTTGCCGTTTTCTGCGTTCCATTTCCCCCTAGGATTACGAGACAGTCCAATTTGAGGTCTTGATACGTTTTCTTCATTGCCTCAACCTTGTCCAATCCATTGGCATCGGGTTTCCGCATATGCTTAAATGGTTGTCTGGAAGATCCGAGGATCGTTCCGCCCAGCGTCAGGATTCCGGAAAAATCAGATGGTTCCATTTTGCGGTAATTTCCGTAAATCAATCCTTTATACCCTTCTAAAATTCCATATATCTCAATGTCCTTGTCCGCAGCATAAAGTGCTTTTGCCACGCCACGCATTGTCGCATTCAGTGCTTGGCAGTCGCCGCCGCTTGTCAAAAAGGCTGCTCGTTTCATCACTAAATCATCCTCTCTTTGATACACATGATTTTTATTAACGTCGTATACTATTTTTCTTCAAAACCTTTTCATTGTTTATAACATAAATTTTTTAATCAATTGCTGCATGGTCGAAACATTTGCCCGACTTTCCGAAACCATATCGCTGGCACGAACCGTTGCCCCGGCAAGTACATTCGTTTTATCAGCCACATCCGAAACTCCGGCCGCCGATTCACTTATTGCCTGACCGATCACTTCCAGAGATTGGACTATCTCATCCATCGCTTTTTGCAGTGTCTCCATACGGGCGTGAATATCTACCATAAAATTCTCGAAAGTGGTCGCATCTTCGCTGTACATTTCTCCCAATTTGCCGAAATCTTTGTAATCCTTCATTACCGTATTTTCCAAAAATCCTGTAGATGTTCCGATACAAGTCTGCATGTTCTTTGTCGCCTCTTGCACTTCCTCTACCATTTTCTTAATATCATCTGCCGAAACCTGCGTCTGTCCGGCAAGACTACCAATCTCAGATGCCACTACTGCAAATCCTTTCCCTGCTTCTCCGGCTCTCGCCGCCTCAATGGAGGCATTCAGTGCCAAAAGATTGGTCTGCTCTGAGATCTCACTAATTGTCTGCACCAGCTCATGGATTTTGGAAACTGCCGCCGCCTGCTGCAGGGCCGAATCCGATTTTTCTTTCAAATCCGCATAAATTTCCATAGTACGTTCGTTTGCTTCTCTGGTATGTTCTTTCAAATTTTTTGCGCGTTCTTTAATCTCTTTGGATATTTCACTTCCTTGAACGGATGCCTGATTGATATCCTGTACATTTCCATTTACATTATCCACATTTTTCAAGATTGCTTCCATGGTAGAGGCTGATTCCTGCATTCCGGCAGACATCTGTTCCATCGTAGCTGAATTATCCTGACAAAGTTCATTGGTTTCTTCCATCGTCTTCTCCAAGATGCCAATGCCATCATTTACAACAGTACATGAATTTTCAATCTGTCCGGCCATATTTCCGAGTTCTCCACTCATAACAGCCACTTCCTGAGCCATAACACCAATTTCATCTTTCCGCTTGGACAACAGTGCAACGCGCTCGTCCTTTTGGAGATTTAATTGTGCAATTTTAGCAATAACCGACGTAATCTGCTTCATCGGTTTTGCTATCGTTCCACTTATGAACCAGCTGCAAATACTTGTCAGAATAAACGCCGCTATCAGATACAATATCATTGTTTTAAGAAGAGCTTTTGAATTCGCCTCAATATCTGCCACCGGAGCCGTCAATATATACTTCATGCCATTTTGAAGGGTCTGGTACGCCATCTTTTTCTCTTCGCCCTGATAATGATAACCAAGAACGGTATTCTCTTTGTCTGCATCCGCGACAATCGCGCCTACTTCTGCTGCTTTCTCTTCCAGTTTATCACCCAGCTGAAATTCTTTGTGCTGTACAAAACCACCCTCGGAATCCACAAGACAAGAATACCCATTCTCATAAATCGTCGCTTCTTCAACCTGCTTTTGAATGGTATCCAAACTGATATCCATACCAATAATTCCTACTGACACATCATCAATATAAATCGGTATTACATAAGAAATCATTGTAACATTGATATTCTCATTAAGATACGGATTCATCCATGTTGGTTTTTTATTTTCTACCGGAATATAGTACCATCCCACATGTTCCAAATCAGTTTTGTCATATGTACTAAAATCCGTCGGCTCTACACTTTCAAAGCCATCATCTGTAGAATTTCGTGTCAGAAAAACCCCGGATGTCGGCGGCGTAAAATCGGGATTATATCTTGCATACGCTGTCAATGCTCCGTCTGTATTCTCTGCAAAACGCAGCACCGTATTTTCAATCTTTTTTGTATAATTTTCTACATAATTCGAACTGGTCTTAAATGAATCAAAATCATCCAGCTC
The DNA here is from genome assembly GCA_905212635.1 of uncultured Lachnoclostridium sp. Classification (GTDB taxonomy): domain Bacteria; phylum Bacillota; class Clostridia; order Lachnospirales; family Lachnospiraceae; genus Eubacterium_F. The sequence goes on from CAJMFH010000015.1 coordinate 15,072, forward strand.
ACTTACAGCGATCTCTGTCAATGTCGCTACCGATTGCTGTATTCCCGATAAGATGCTGTCCAATTTTGCCTTTGTCTCCTCCGACTTGGCAAGCATCAATGTTTCCGAATCCTCCGTCGCCATATGTCCCGAATAATAATAACTTAAACCACCCAGACTAAGTCCCATTATCAACGCACATATCACTGCAATTGCTACAATTCTTTTTCTTATTGTGTTCACTAAAATCAACCCCTCTTTAATTACAAATTTAATCTTGAACCGAAACGGTTTCCTGCATAAAACTGTTGAATCAAGGATACCATTTTTCCACTTTTTTTTCAATATTTTTTAGGTTTTTTATTGTTTTTTTATACAGATTGCTTTTGCTTCTCGCAAACCACTTGGTCTCTTCCGTTCCTTTTTCCCTCATAAAGTGCGCAGTCCGCGCCTTTCACCATGGATTCAATGCTCTTTTCACAATCTCCTGCTGCCACTCCGATCGTCAGCGTGACATGAAAACAGTCATTGTGATAACGCAGTTCCGTGCGATGTAATTTCTCCATAAGCTGTTTTGCAAAATTTACAGATTCTTCCAGTGTGAAGCGTTTGAATATGATCAAAAACTCCTCGCCGCCCCAGCGCGACACATACCCCTGTCTGCCAACCTGAGTCTGCAACAGATCGGACACCCTGCGCAACACCATATCGCCACAGTCATGTCCATAGCGGTCATTAAATTTTTTGAAGAAATCAATATCTGCGATTGCAATGGAAAACGGCTCTCCGCTGTCCTTCGCTTCGTCTTTTACCTGTTTCATCCATATCTCGCCATAATGACGATTATACAGCCCGGTCAGAGAATCCCTTTGTACCAGATCCCGGAGCGACTGCTGCATACGAACTGCTGTCCCTGCCATCTGACCGATCTCATCCCTGCGCTTTGTCAGAGATTCACTGAGTTCCACCGTAAAGTCTCCCTCTTCCACATTTCCGAGGAATCGCTGCAACTGGCGTAACACACGATTCAGCCGGTCTGCATAATTCCAAATGACAAATACGAGAAGGATCATCGCCAAAAGCACCAGCGTTAAAATCGGCAGAACGCTCTTCCACACGATGCCGTTCACATAATCCGATGCTTTTCCGGCAAACACCATTCCCACACACTCGTCATTTTCATCAAACAACGGGCAGTAATACGAAAAGTAGTTTTCTTTTCCGATCGTTGATTTTGTGTAAAAATGCGCCTGCTGGCTGTCGTACACTTCTTTTTTTATGACGCTGTTAATCCGTGTTCCCACGATTGGCTCATTATTTTCGTCTTTGATCGTCGTTATGACACGAAGATCTTTGTAAAATATGGTAATATCGGTTCCGGAACACTCTTTATAATGTTCAAAAAATTTTAACGCTCCCTCTACTTTTTTCCCGCCTTTGTACAATGTATTTGATGCACTGTCATAGGCATACTCCCCGGGATAGGTCTCTTCGTACAGATACATCGTCATCTGCGCCACATTTTCAAGACCGGACTCCACTTCCTGATATATTGACTTCTCCGTCTGGCTGATACTGCAAATGATGATACATATCCCAAATATCAGCACCGGCAACAATGTTGCCCGCAGCATCGACGTTCGTAATTTTGTTCGTTTTTTCATAGGCACCTCACATTTCTCGCATACGCTTTTACCGTTCACTATTCTAATTCTAGTATACTCATTTTTGCCGCTTATTGCAAGCAAAAAGAGAGGAATCCATTGTCCGGATTTCCTCTCTTTTCTATCGCATTCTATGAAACTTTATTATTTACTTTTAATGTACTCGTCGATTGCCTTTGCCGCTTCTTTTCCCGCTCCCATCGCAAGGATTACGGTAGCTGCTCCGGTTACGGCATCTCCACCGGCATACACACCTTCACGTGTCGTCTCACCTTTTTCATCTTTGGTGATCAGACATCCACGGTTGTTGGCATCCAGTCCCGGTGTCGTAGAACGGATCAATGGGTTCGGACTTGTACCGATTGACATGATTACAGAATCTACGTCAAGGACAAATTCGCTGCCTTCTTTTACGATCGGACGGCGGCGTCCGCTCTCATCCGGCTCACCGAGTTCCATCTCCACGCATTTCATACCGGATACCAGACCATCCTCATCACCAAGGATCTCTACCGGATTATGAAGTGTCTTGAAGATGATTCCCTCTTCTTCTGCATGCTCTACTTCTTCTTTTCTTGCAGGAAGCTCTTCCATACCACGGCGGTATACAATGTAAACTTCTTCTGCACCAAGACGTTTTGCACTTCTTGCAGCATCCATTGCTACGTTACCACCACCAACGACAGCAACTTTCTTTGCATGCTGGATCGGTGTCTTGCTTCCTTCTTTATAAGCTTTCATCAGGTTAATACGTGTCAGGAATTCATTGGCAGAGTAAACGCCCTTCAAACTCTCTCCCGGAATGTTCATAAATCTTGGGAGGCCTGCTCCGGATCCTACGTAAACAGCTTCGTTACCCATCTCGAACAATTCATCGATTGTGAGAACTTTACCGATTACCATATTGGTCTCTACGTCAACGCCGATGGCTTTCAGGTTGTCAATCTCTTTCTGTACAATTGCTTTTGGAAGACGAAATTCCGGAATACCATAAACAAGTACGCCGCCGGCAAGATGAAGTGCTTCGTAAATCGTTACTTTGTAACCCATCTTAGCCAGATCTCCGGCTACGGTAAGTCCACTAGGGCCGGCTCCGATAACAGCCACTTTATGACCATTCTGCTCCGGCATTTCCGGTGTATCTGTGCAGTGTTCTCTGTGGTAATCTGCCACAAAACGCTCCAAACGTCCGATACCAACCGGTTCGCCCTTGATACCACGGACACATTTTCCCTCACACTGGTTTTCCTGTGGACACACACGTCCACATACCGCTGGAAGAGAAGTGGATTTGGACAGGATTTCAAATGCACCATCCATGTCTTCGTTTGCTACGCGCTCAATAAATGCCGGAATGTCAATCTGTACCGGGCATGCGCTCTGACAAGGTTTTTTCGGACAGTTGAGACATCTTCTTGCCTCGTTTACTGCCATTTCATAAGTGTAGCCAAGTGCTACTTCATCAAAGTTTTTATTACGAACGTCCGGATCCTGTACAGGCATCGAACATTTTTTCATATCCATATTACGTTCAGCCATTTACTTTGCCTCCTTTTTTAATAAGTTGCAAGCTGCTTCGCGGGCATGTGTCTCAAATTCTTTGTACATGGTTCCACGGTGCATTGCCTCATCAAAATCAACCTGATGTCCGTCAAAGTCCGGTCCATCTACGCAGGCAAATTTTGTCTCTCCACCGACTGTCAGACGGCATCCGCCGCACATTCCCGTACCGTCGATCATAATCGGGTTCATGCTGACCATCGTCTTAATATCATATTTTTTCGTAGTCAGGCAGACAAATTTCATCATGATCAATGGTCCGATCGCGATCACTTCGTCATACTGATTGCCTTCCTGGATCAATTTTTCAAGTGCGTCCGTTACAAGACCTTTTTCTCCGTAACTTCCGTCATCTGTCATCATAACATATTTGTCACTGGCACCCTTGAACTCATCTTCCAGAATAACCAGATCTTTATTACGAAATCCCACGATCGAATGAACTTCTGCGCCCATCTCGTGCAATTTTTTGGCAACCGGATAGGCGATCGCACAGCCAACTCCACCACCTACTACGGCAACTTTTTTCAGTCCTTCGGTATGTGTCGGTACACCAAGTGGTCCTACAAAGTCATGAATGTATTCCCCTTCATTCAATGTATCAAGTTCCATCGTAGAACCGCCGACAATCTGGTAAATAATGGTAATTGTTCCCGCCTCGCGGTCAAAATCCGAAATCGTCAAAGGGATTCTTTCGCTGTCCTCTTTCGCACGAAAGATAATAAACTGTCCCGGCTCCGCTTTCTTCGCGATCAAGGGAGCTTCTACTACCATTTTCGTAACGGTAGGATTCAGGGACTTCTTTTCCACAATTTTAAACATAAAAAGTGCCTCCTGTTTATTTTTTTGATAAAAATAGTCAAATTTCTTTTTATCATACCACATTTTACGATGTAAATCAAGGTGTTATTCTCCATCTGTCACGATATTTCGTAAAATAACAGATACTCATCACAATGCTTAATATTTCTCCCGCCGTGATGGAAAACCATACGCCATCCATGCCAAAAAGTTTAGGAAGTATCAAAACCGGCAGCACCATGAAAATAATGGTTCGGCAGAAAGACAATATCGCGGAAGTTTTGCCGTCGTTCAATGCCGTAAACCAGCCGGAGGCAAACATATTGTATGCCATCATGATAAAACTTGTCGCCACAATATGGAATCCATGAAGCGCGATCGCTGACACATTGGCATTGCCCTTTGCAAAAAAGCCGACGACGGTTCCTCCAAGCAGGTAACTTGCTCCGGTAACGACAGCTGCCGTCACGCCAATCGTGCAAATACTGATACGGAACAGTTTGGAAAGCCGTTTTTTATCTCCTCTTCCCAGATTATAACTGACAACGGAAGAAATTCCATTGGTATAGCCTCGAAATAATCCGCCAAAAAGTCCCTGTGTATACCAGATGATCGTAAGTGATGCTACGCCGTCTGCGCCTCCGAGACTCATCAGAATGCGGTTAAACAAAATGGCAATAACGGAAAATGCCAGCACGCTGACCATCTCTGAGGAACCGTTGATGCAGCTGTCCACCAGTGTCCGCAGCCGCCATTTGGGACGCACGACATAAAGTGTCTGATGGCGGTTTGTGCAAAACCAGATAATTCCAACTATCGACGGTGTCGCATAGCCGATGCCTGTCGCAATCGCTGCCCCCGCCAGCCCCCATTGGAAAACTCCCATAAACAGCCAGTCAAGAAGAATGTTCAGCACACCTCCCAACACCGAAAGGAAGGCGCCAAGTCCGGCTTTCCCAACCGTGATGAAGCTCATCTGGAACACCATTCCAAAGACAGCAAACGGAATGGAAAAAAGAACGGGAATCATGTATTGTCTGCAATAATGCAGTAACATTTCATCCGATCCCAGAAAACGACATAACGGATTCAGAAAAAGGAAACATAGGAACGATAAAATGACACTAAATAAAAAAGCGGCTGCCATCAGCAGCGAGAAATCCTCTCTCGCTTCTTTCGTTTTTCCTTCTCCTAATTTGCGCGCCACAAGGGCATTTCCGCCGCTGCCAAACATCATGCCCAGCGCCGATGCCAGATAGATCATCGGCATCGTGATATTGATGGCTGACAGCGCATTGGTATCGACCCACCGGGCAACAAAGATCCCATCCACGGTCGTATATAAACTTGAAAAAATACTGGATAAAATTGTCGGAAGAGCAAACAGGATCAGCCATCGAAAACTGATCTCATGCTCTAATTTCATTTGGTCTTTCATGATATACTGCTCCTTAAAGCTCGTTTTTTTTCATTGCAGTCATACAGCTCTCGATATAGGTCTTTGTCAGTGCAAGCAGACTCTCTCTCTGTTCCTTCGACAGTTTCTCCATCGCTTCCTGCTCACTTTCGCGGATTCGGGACACAAACTCTTTCGCCGTCTGTTTTCCAGCCTCCGTGAAATGAACAATTTTGATTCGCCGGTCTTCCGGAAGTTCTTCCAGTTTTACCCATTCTTTTTTTAAAAAAGAGGTAATTACAGCATTGACCGTCTGTTTTGGCAGCAGGCAGTTCTCCGCAAGTTCCTTCTGGGTACAGCCTTTCTTTTCGTAAAGCGCCTCCAGAACGGACAGACTGGTATACGATAAACCTACAGATTTTGCGTAAGTTTCATACGAATCATTCCATTGATGCAGCAAATTACAATACTGCGAAATTTTTTCCCGAATCTCTTTCTGCATAGTCTCACTCCTGCTGTTTATTTTCAACAATCTGCAATTAGTCCATCTTTGGACTGTAAACAGTATATACTATTTGAGAGGATTTGTAAAGTCAGTCATTCAACCATTTTTCAATCGCCGGCTTTGCCTGATCCACACTGCTTCCATGAATCGCAATGCCTTTTTCCACCAGCGCTCCGGCTGCCGTTTTCCGGATGTCCTTCTCCGTCGTGGAAAGTCCGCTTCCCTCATGCGTGCAGAATGGGTAAATCTTCTTTCCCTGAAAATCATATGCTTCCAGAAAGGTATATACCGCCATCGGCATCGTGCCCCAATAATTCGGGTATCCCAGATAAATTTCATCATATTGATCCAGATTTTCCGGCAGATTCAAAACCTCCGGTCTGGCATCTGCCTGTTTGTCTGCTTTCGCCTGCGCAATACACGTATTATAATCTGCCGCATAGGGAACCTTCTGCTCGATTTTGAAAAGATCTGCGTTTTCTATCTCCGCAATCATTTTAGCTGCTTTTTCCGTATTTCCCACTTCAATATATTTCAGATTGCCCCCAAAATAATTTTCTTCTGCGCGGGAATAAAATGCTACTAATTTTGCCATCTTCATTTCCTTCTTTCCTCATAAAATTCAAAAACAAAATCAAAGAATTTTCTTTACATTTTCAATCCAATTGTCAATTTCTTCCTGTGTCGTCTCCAGATCACTTCCACCGGTAGAATCAAACTGCACCTGCATATCACAGGCAAATTGTGCCCCTTCGCACATGGCTTTCATATCTTTGATCACATGTCCCGGCCAGCCGCCATTTGTCATAAACGGGATCACGGTCTTACCGGAAAAATCCTGCTCATGCAGAAATGTCCGAACCGCCGGTGCCATCGTGTACCACCACGTAGGGGTTCCCCCGCGATCACATCGTAATCTGCGACATTTTTATCAACCGGTTTGATCTCCGGCTCAAATCCGCGCTTTACCTCTTCCTGTCCCTGCGCCACGACTTCATCGTAACTGCCGGCGTATGGTGTCTTGGTATCAATCTTCAAAAGATCTCCGCCTGTCTCTTTTTGCAGCATTTTGGCAATTTTTTCCGTATTTCCATTTGACCATGAATAGTAAACGATCAATAACTTTTTCATGATGTGCACCTCCTGATAGTTTGTTTGTATAGAAGTTAGTATAGCACTTGGAGTTCGGTTCAAGTCAAGAAAAAGTTGGGGCGGGGTTTAAGTATTGGTAAATATTGTAAATTTACAACTTATAATTGTCCATATATAGTAAACATTCTTTTGGGATCATCCTCTGTTTCAATTATCTGCATCATTCATGTCATCCCTCCTTTTTACAACGTATATCTGGTATTACTTGTACTTCCTTTCACTTTTCCATCTTAAAGTATTTTTTCATTATAACATCAATGTTAATCTGTTTCAATCTAAACCTGTGCCTTTCTCTCCCCCAAAAACTTTCACGTACTACCAACTGATGCAGCTTGCCGCCGATTTTGATTCTCTGGCGCAATGCTGCGAATACGAGCTTGCGTTTCATATCTATGATGTGCTTTCGGTCACTGCGCCCGAAGTGTGGAAAAAGCTGAGTTGAGGGCAACTGCATCTTGACAAACCTTGTAATAAAGTATACATTATTAACAGGGTCAACCCCATTGAAAACCATTTCAGAAAGTGAGGAATAGAAAATGAGTGAATGTACTCATGATTGCTCTTCTTGCAGTTCAAACTGCGCCGGAGCACAACCACAATCATTGATAGCAAGCCCGCATGAGGGCAGTTCGATAAAGAAAGTCATTGGTGTCGTCAGCGGAAAGGGCGGTGTCGGAAAATCCATGGTAACCGATCTTCTCGCCGTCGCATTTAGCCGCAAGGGTTATCATTGTGCCATTATGGATGCCGATATCACGGGGCCTTCCATACCAAAAGCATTTGGTCTGACGCAAAAAGCAGAAGGCACTCAGGATACCATTTATCCGGTTAAGACAAAGATCGGTATCGACGTTATGTCAATCAATCTTCTTTTGGAAAATGAAACCGATCCTGTCATCTGGCGCGGTCCGGTCATTGCCGGAGCCGTCAAGCAATTTTGGACGGACGTTCTCTGGGAAGATGTCGATTATATGTTTGTCGATATGCCGCCGGGAACCGGTGACGTACCGCTTACCGTATTCCAGTCACTGCCGCTTGATGGCATTGTCGTCGTTACGACACCACAGGATCTGGTGTCCATGATTGTCGGAAAAGCCGTAAAAATGGCGGAAATGATGGACGTTCCGGTACTTGGTATCGTAGAAAATATGAGCTATGTAGAATGTCCGGACTGCGGAAAGAAAATTTCCATCTTTGGAGAAAGCCATGTAAAAGAAGTTGCTGACAAATACGATCTTCTTGTGCTCAGTCAGCTTCCGATCAATCCTGCACTTACCGCAGCAGTCGATGCTGGTAATGTGGAAGATCTGGAATTTTCTTACATGGATGATGCTGTTAAGATTATTGAAAACACAGAACAGAAAGCGTGAGCATAACAATGGAAACCTGTTATATATTCGGTGCAGGGGATTTTACTCCCTGCACCATTGATTTAACTTCAAAAGATCTGGTAATTGCAGCAGACGGAGGATATGACTATCTCATCCGTCTTGGTTTGCGCGCCGATGTCGTATTGGGCGACTTTGACTCTGTCACTTCCCCGGATTTATGGGACGACGCCATCTGCGAAAAATTGACCTATCCGCCGGAAAAAGACGATACCGACATGATGCTCGCCATCAAACTCGGGCTTTCCCGCGGCTACCGCGAATTTGCCATTTACGGCGGCCTTGGCGGCAGACTGGACCACACCATTGCCAATATCCAGTCCCTTTCCTATCTCGCAGGCGAAGGTGCTACCGGGATTTTATACGGCGATTCTTATGCACTTACCGTCATCAAAGACAGTAGTTTTACCGTTCCAAAAGATGCTACAGGCATGGTGTCCGTATTTTCCCTCAGCGATTCCAGCGAAAATGTATCGATCAAGGGCTTAAAATACGAAGTGGACGGAGTTACGCTAACCAATGCATTTCCACTCGGAGTAAGCAACGAAGCAACTGCCAAAAAAGGAATTATCAGTGTGGGATCCGGTACTTTGTTGATCTTATGGCATCCGTAAGGTACTAACGCCGGGTCACCCTTTTTCTCCCTTCATGACAATTTTCTTCCTTTTCATGGATGTATTTCCCATATTTCGACAGATTATGATAAACTATCTTTAGAGACTTAGTCATTTTTGTGTATGACAACGTGGGAAACTCACAGTCTGATAAGCACGCCGCTTACCGGGCTTGTGTTGCAAAATAGGCAGTTGTCCGTATTTCAGACAACTGCCTTTCCATTTTGTCAAAGATAATTTGTTATCTTTATCGTACGTTCAAAGTCACTTTCGTACTTGCTTTTCCAACCTTGATCTTTACGATTCGTTTTCCTTTTTTCAATGCTTTCACTTTGATCGTAATTTTTCCGGCTTTTTTCGTGATCTTCTTTACTTTAATCTTCTTTCCGGATACTTTTACGGCATCGGTTGTTACTTTTTTCGGATCCTTTGCGGTAACCTTAATGACAATTTTTACCGTTTTTCCTTTTTTCGCATTGATTTTTTTCTTTGCTGCTACGATTTTCTTTGCCGGATTTTTCTTTGTTGCCGGCGTTTTGCTCGGAGCCGCCACACTTGGGTTTGCATCCGGTGTCGCACTTGGAGCTGCGCTTGGGCTGACACTTGGTGTCGCGCTTGGATTGGTACTTGGAGCCGCACTCGGACTTGCGGATGGTGCTGCGCTCGGATCCGGCTGTGGTTTTTCCTCTTCAAATGGTTCTGTTATCTCCTTGGCTGCCGGAATTGTCTTCACCTGATACAATGTCTCTCCGGCATTTTCTGCTGTGTACACAAAAGAAGTAATACCTTGCATAACCTGTACTGGCGAGAATTTTATAACTTCTTCCTTCATTTTGCCCTGATCCAGATCGATATATTCCAAAATAGCATCCGCAAGTGTATGACCATTTTTTACAAAATCCACATTTTCTGTTTCAATCATTGGATGAATTCCAAATTCACCAAGCATTATCAATATCTGCGCTGCTGTCTCTGCATTATTTGAAACATCGGAGTCCTCATAATATCCTTGGGTATCCTGCATTTTTCCGGCAAAACGAATCATCTTCTGACAAGCCTTTTGTACGGATGCATCGTTCGTATAAGAAGCCAATGGCTGAACCGCCATAACAGCGTCATCAACATACCCTAAGAGACCATACTCTTTATCAGCTACAACTGCTTCATCCGCATATGGAGCAATAATTCCCGCCTCTACATTTTCTACAATTTTGTCCACAAGTTCCTCTCTTGTGCAGTAATTGTCGCCTTCCGGCAATGTATAATCTCCGGAATCAAATGCAAAAAGCATCATTCGTTCTGCATTATCCTTATCTGCCTCATAAAGTTTTTTCGAAGCCATCTTTTCAATCAGATCATAGCCGCCTGTCGTACGGGCATCCATACCAAGTGCAGTCATTGCAAGAACTACATAGGCAAAACTCTGCTCCGACACTTTTTTCGAGGAAAAAGTCTCTTCCGTTATATTCGTCTTTGTAACCGCATCATAAGTAGTTCCTTCCGTTGCAAGTTCTTTCAGCTGGCGTGTCAATTTGTACTTCACTTTTCCGTAAAATTCCGGTGCTTCAAATCCCGCACGGGCAAGGGAAAATACTACATACAATTCATTGACGTTTCCCAATCCGGGGATATGTCCATCTGCAAAATCATTCTTATAGACTTCTTTTGCAGCAATTGCCTGTGCTTTTTTCATAGAAACTTCCGCTGTTTCAATGGCCGGTGTTTCCGGATTTAAAGAAGCATCATCGACAAATACAGAAGCTTCTGTAGATGGATCATCATACGTGTAGATCAAACTGATCTGGTCGCCATCCTGAGGTATGCAGTCCCTCAGTCCCACACTGCTGTACTGTCCATTGACACACAAACTCCAGTAAGCGGTCCAATTTACATCGTCCTCTGCTACATCATTGATGGCCGCAAGATAAGGTCCATAACTTGTATCCTTAATAACATAATTGTCCGTATACTCGGAAGCATCCAATGCCGCTTTTACTGCTGCAGCGGCATTTGTTCCTTTATCAACCTGAACCGGGGTTTTATCGATTGTCACAGTCTTTGTTCCATCAATACTCTTTCCCTGTGCTGCCACATATACAACAATCTTTTCTGTCTTAGCTTCACTTGCATACGCTGTCAATGCCGGCTCATTCCATGTAAAAATGGATGAAAATACAAGCGCAATGACAAGACATATGCTCCACACTTTTTTTCTCTGTTTCATGTGAATCCTCCTTGTTATTTTATTTTTCTATGGTTTACTATAGCACTATTTTGAAAAAAAGTAAACAAAAAACGCGTGATATTTTTCTTGTACTTTTACGGAAAACCGAGTATAATATATTATAAGATGTGTAAGATTTTTACAATTGATGAGGGGGTAAATTTATGGAGGAGGAACTGTTATTTTTTGATGAACTGACAAAGATATATAATCGAAAAGGGTTTTTTAAGTACACAGCGTCGTTGTTAGAAGAACATCCGGAGATAGACTTTTGTTTGATTTATTGGAACATTCGACAATTTAAAGTACTTAATAATTTATTTGGGATGCAGACAGGGGATCAGATTTTAGTACATATTGCGGATATATTACATAATGAATTTTCCGATCAGATTGCCACCTATGGGCGGCTTGAAGCGGACAATTTTATTTGCTGCGTTCCCAAACAGGTAATGGACGCAGGATATTGGAAAGATCTGCTGGATATTTCCTTTTCCATCTCCGGTTCTACGTATCATTTTTATTCTTGCTGCGGATTATATCAGATTGAAGACCGCACTCTTCCGATCAACAAAATGGTCGATATGGCACGTCTTGCCATGGACAGCATTAAAACAAACTACATGAAACCATATGCGTGGTATGACGGATCCATGTTAGATACCATGATTGAAGAGCAGCGGCTTGTCAGTGATTTCCGCACGGCAATCGCGCAAAAGCAGTTTACGGTATATTTTCAGCCAATCTGCCGCGCGGATGACGGACTGGTTGTGTCTGCGGAAGCATTGGTACGTTGGATTCATCCACTCCGGGGCATGATCTCACCGGGAAGTTTCATCCCGCTTTTTGAGAAAAACGGATTGATCCACATTTTGGACCGTTTTGTGTGGAACGAAACATGTGAAATGCTCAAATCGCGTATTGATGCCGGAAAGCATGTCGTTCCTGTATCGATCAATGTATCACGTGTTGAATTTTACAATCCGGAACTTGCAGATGAAATCAAAGAAATTGTTGATAAACATGAGCTGCCAACCGACCTGATCAAAATTGAGATTACGGAGACCGCTTATGCGGACAACCCGACACAGGTACAGCAGGCGGTAAAGCGCTTACACGACTATGGTTTTCTCGTGCTGATGGATGATTTTGGAAGCGGGTATTCCTCTTTGAATATTTTGAAAAACCTTCCGATTGACATTTTAAAGATTGATATGCAGTTTATGGACAATCTCGACAGCAATGAAAAGGCATCGATTATTCTGGAAGCGATTATCCGCATGGCAAAATGGATGAAACTTCCGGTCGTAGCCGAAGGCGTTGAGACTCGGAAAGAATGGGACTATCTCAAAAGTATGGAATGCGAGATGGTGCAGGGATATTATTTCTACAAGCCGATCCCGCAGGCTGATTTCTGCGAAGTTCTCGATCGGGAAAATCTTCAGAAATATGCCGTAAAGGAACGAAATCTTTTTGAACTTGATGATACTATTTTTGATATTTTTAACCATTCCAATTCCAAAGAAAATATGCTTTTCTACGATATGATCGGCGGTATGGGAGTTGTGGAAATGACCGGCGATTCACTGGAAATTCTGCAAGTCAACCGTGGGTATTATGAAGTTTTTTACGGAACCGAAGCACCGCTTTCGGAAACAACACCGGTTCTTCATAAAAAAGTAGAGCAGCCGTCACTCAATCTTGTTCTTGATGCCTGCCATATGGCAAAAGACAGCAATCAGGTACAATCCATCCAGCTTCATCTGGAACGCCCGGATAAAACTTTTATATGGGTAAATTTGAAACTGCGGTATATCGGAAGCCGTGGACGACATTCTCTCTTCTACTTTGCCATCGATAACATTGATGAGTTAAAGAAAGCAGAGCAGGAACGCTATCTGACCGCTTACAGCTCTGCCTTATTGAAAGTATTTGACAAAGTTTACCGGCTGGATTACGAAAATGGCATGGCTGAGGTGCTTCACACCAATCGCAGCGATGACATGAAGATCAAAGAACATTATTACTTTAAAGACTTTTTCCAGCGTTTCTCGAAAATGATCTCGATTGCAAACGGAGAAGAAGCTGACGCTTTTCAGGTGCTGGAATCGAAAGAAATATTGGAAGAACGGCTGGAAGAAAGCGACAATGGCTGTTATGAGATCACCTATCATTTCACGCCGCCGCGTGGGAAAACACAGACCATCTCCGCGTTGATCTTTAAAATTGAACTGGAACCCGGTCACGAAGAATATCTTTGTTGTATGAAAAACGGCTGCCTCACTAACGAGACAGCCGTTTGGCTTTTATTTTCAGAACTTTTATATTAATAGTTACTATTAGTAAATAAATACCGCTTCCTGATATTTTGTCAATTCGTAAATTTTCTTTGAATTTTCCGGTGACAGATTCAGACATCCATGGGATCCCCGTGTTTTATACAGATTCTTACTCCAGCGGCTCCACGGCTGCCATGTCGCACAATGGAAACCGGTTCCGGTCCATGTAATTCGAACCCAATATGTAACCGGTGTCTTATAGTTGTCTCCAACAAGTACGCGGTGTGTCTGATGTTCTTTGATAAAATACATTCCTGTGCGGGTTTTTCGCCCTTCTACCGGCTTCCCGGAAATCGTCTCACACTCAAATACTACTTTTCCTTTGCGCCATACGTAAATCTTCTGATCTTTCAGCGAAATTTCGGTAAAATTCTGTGTATCCCAATCGTTGGTCTTATTTTCAAGATCCATCTGGTACGCGGTATTGGCAAATTTGAGTTTTCTCTTCAATGTCAACGCTGCCTGATTTTCCTTGCTTGGATCTTCCTGATATGCGCTCTGGAGATTTCCATCAATTGCCGTCTTTAAAGCCTTTTTCAACTGTTTCAATGTCTCTTCATAACTGATTGCCCAGCCATAATCTCCACCGGCTACCGTAATCTTTCTCCCCTTATGGTTCGTAAAGGTATGTGTCGAACCGACCGTCTTATATTTGAGACACATTTTTTCAACCCAGTCAGAGATCGCATCCTCATCAAACGTTACTTTTCCATTTTTATAACGAAGCCACGAATAGATTAATTTTGGTCCGACTTTCTCGGTTCGCTCGTCCGTAATTTTCCACGATACCCAGCGCATTACGTAAGGATTGCACGCATCTAACTTTTGTTTCAATCCGGCATCATCTGAAAAAATCTTCGGACTCTCATACACTTCCGGGTATTCTTCTTCGCTTGCCAGATCAATGACTTCTTTTCCTTCGGCAAGAGCCTCATCAACGGCTTTTGTCAACTGCTGGAACTGTAAAACATTGCCTTTGTCCTCCGGCACAATAACAAGACATTTCTTTTCATCCGAAAAGGCTACGGCCGCATCTTTTGGCACATTGATTGCATACTCTGTGCTTCCTTTGTACATTTCTGACTTTCTAAGACACTTTTCCAGCTTTTCGGCATCGTATGTCGGATTCATGTGCAGTTCCAATGTCTTTTTTTTCGGTATGGAAAAAATACAAAACGATTCATGCTGGGCATCGTATTGTTTCTGCAATGCCTCTTTCAGATCGACCTCATATGAAATGTCCGCTTTGGTCACTACAAGATTTCCATCATTTCTTCCTTTAATTTCCAACTGATAGTTGTCATACACTTTCTGAAGCAGTTGTTCAGACTCGTCATAACTCATTCCGGATAATTCATGCTCCCCAATCCAGGTGTTCGCATACCAGCGGTTTCCATAATATACATGTGCGGCAATTACCAGCACTGAAACCGCAACGACCATTGCTGCGGTAATAATTATCCCTATTTTTACTTTCTTATTCATCATCTTCTCCATTTCGAAGCAATTATTTATTATTTTGTATTAATTGTGGCTCCTAAAAAAGCCCACTATACGAAGTATAAAAGGATTCTGGGTACTTGTCAAGGGATGTCACAGTATTGTAATATATTTCTTATTGTAACTATTCAGGATCAATGTGCAAAGCCAGTGGATCGTCGTGCTTGCACGTAAGAGACATTGGTTTCTGCACATTGGTCCTAATAGAGCTCCCCACCCCCTTATGAGCATTTTTAGCCTTGTCAAAGGCGGGAAAGAACACGAAGTGTTCAAAATGCGAATGAGGGCGGTGGGGGGCCTGAATAGTTACAAGAATATTTTGCTCATATGGGCGCTTGCGCTATACAAGCACGCAGTGGTATGGAATGCCCGGCGGCTTCGCCCCCGCCCAATCTCATACCAGCGCACTTGCAACCCATATTCGTCAAAACATTCTTTAGAAGCATAAGATTATACCTTGGTTCTGCACTCATTTTTTTCATTTGTCAAAGGCGAAAAAAAACACGAAGTGTTCAAAATGCGATTGAGGGCGCTTGTGCCTCCTACCGGTTCTCGACATCAAAAGTAATATCCAGAAAATATTGATCTGCGCTGCCCTTATTCAGTTCCGCTTCGATCTGCTCCCGAATCTGGTTTTTCTTCCCGTCCAGAACTTCAGGGAGGACGAGGTCGAAGGTAAGGCGGATGCCCGGCTCGCATCTGCTCACACGGAAATCATGCAGCGTGATCTGCGGATTGATTTTGCCGATACAGGCAAGGACTTTTTGTTTCAGTGCATCCGCTTCTTTATCGTCTGTGATGACCGGATCGTAATGGATCACAAGGTGAGTGTCAAATTTTTTCAGGCATTCGCGCTCCATGTGATCGATTGCCTCGTGGCTTACGAGTGCGTCAACATTTTTATCAATTTCAACATGAATGCTTGCAAAACACTGACCCGGGCCGTAATCATGCACCATCAGATCGTGGCAGCCGATCACCATTTCACAGGACTGAATGTATTTTGTAAGTTTATCACGCAGTTCCGTATCGGCGCCCTCGCCCAGAAGCGGAGAAACGGTTTCTCTGGCAAGCGAAATTCCGCTGTAAAGGACAAACAATGATACAACGAGCCCCATAAATCCGTCAATCTGGTATCCCATGCCATGTTCCACCAGCGTGGCAATCAAAACGGCACTCGTCGCGATAACATCATTGCGGCTGTCCTCCGCGATTGCTTTCAATGTCATTGAATTTATTTTTCTTCCCATCTTATAGTTGTAGACCGCCATTCCCATTTTGATCACAATAGAAAAAATGAGAACAAAAAGAACCGCTCCCGAAAATTCAACCGGAGAGGGATGCAGGATCTTTTCCACCGAACTCTTCGCAAGTTCAAAGCCGATAAATAAAATCATCACGGCAACCGTAAGACTCGCCAGATACTCAGACCGCGCATGTCCATAAGGGTGCTCTTTGTCTGCCGGTTTTTCTGCAATTTTAAATCCGATCAGCGTAACGATCGAACTTGCCGCATCCGATAAATTGTTCAGCCCATCTGCCGCAATTGACATGGAACCGGCGAGATTTCCAATAATAATCTTGCTTCCCGCCAGAATGCAATTGCAGAAAATGCCTGCAATTCCAGATATTTTTCCAATCAATGTACGTTTTTTCGTCTTCTCTTCCTGCTGCATCTCATTTCCTCCAATCCTCATTTTCTCCTGCATATCCCATATTTTTCCTGCATCCGTACCAGTTTTTTGCGCATCGGCTTCCATGCAAAATAGACAAAAACAACTGTACTGACACCATGTATGACATCAAACAAAAAACCACTCGCTTCCATCATCCAGAATCCGCTCCACGACGGTGTATCCGTAACCAATAACAGCGACGCGAAATTAAGGATCGGCCCATAAACAAATACCGTTGCCAAAAAGCCTATGATCATCGGAAGAATTTTCCCCTGCATCGAGCGGCAGAATCCTCCGATGATACCGATAATTCCCCAGCTGAGCATCTGAAACGGCGTCCATGGTCCCTGTGAAAACATAAAGTTTGACAAAAAGCCGGAGAGCATACCCACAAGCATTCCCGGCACACTGCCAAAACAACTTCCGGTAATGAGCACAAGCGCCGACACCGGCTTAAACTGCGGAAGCCAGAAAAAGACACCGCGCGAAATCGCAATGATTGCCGAAAGTACCGTAATCATAATCATGTCTTTCATGCGTACCCGTCTTGCCAGATAAAAGAGAAATCCGGCAAATCCAAGTAAGATCAGCACCGCACACGGCACATAATAATGGCTACATAACCAATCCCGCATCTTCCATCTCCTTTGTATTAATGCAATCAAATATCATACTGATCTGTGGCTTATACACGAGATTCTGCATCAGAACCTCGTGTGGTTCGCCCTCGCTTGCCACATCGCCTTCGAACAAAAAGACAACATAATCTGCAATTTCTCCCACAAGATCAATGTCATGTGTGATAATGATAATCTGCTTTTTCTCCCGGAACATATTTACCACTTTTTGGAAATTTTCTTTCATCAGCGGATCCATTCCCTTTGTTGGTTCATCCAATATGACGACATCTGCGTGTTTCATAAGAAATTTCAACGCCGCCGTAAGATGCTGTTCCCCTCCGGAACAATCGAGCGGATTTCTATCTGCGACCGGTGCGATCATTTCCATCAGTTCCTCCGGTATATCGTCCTCTACATCAAGTTCATCCCTTACTGTATCTTTGGTAAAAATAGTAAGTACATCCTGCGACATCATCACGCAGCGGCTTATCATTTTTTTGCCAAAATATCCGCTGAACATTTTTCCCAACGTCGTTTTTCCGGCTCCATTGGGACCGATCCAGCAATTGACCCCCGCTGCGATCGTCATCTGCGGAATATTGAGAACCGTTTCGCTGCCATAAGCTTTCCGGATATTCCGCACTTTCTTCCATACTTTCACTTCTTTAGGTTCCCTGTGAATCGCCGTTTTTTCCGCCAGTTCTCTTACTTTCTTCCGGACTTCCGGCAATGGCATCTGCGGAGCATCCAAAATTCGGCGCTGCCACGGCAGAAACCGCCTCTGATAACCGCCTGTCGTTCCTTTGGAAAGCCAGATCACTTTGTCCGCCTTTTCATATATATATTCACTGTCGTGCTCGACAATGACAAAAGAAATCCCCATTTCTTCATGGATCCGCACAACCATTTCCCAAAATACACGTGCCGAGATCGGATCCAGCTGCGAAGTTGGCTCATCCAGCACAACCATTTGCGGATTCATGCAAATGACGGACGCCAGAGCAAGTTTCTGTTTCTGACCGCCGGAAAGTTCTGACACGCCTTTATGAAACCAGCTTTCAATGCCAAAATACGTTGCAATCTCCGCCACCCGGTTTCGGATCGTCTTCGCCGGCATGGCAATATTTTCCAGCCCAAATGCCAGTTCATGCCAGACCTTATCACACACAAGCTGGTTGTCCGGATTCTGTCCGACATATCCAATCGTCCCTGCCGGCACTTCATCAACCGGCACTCCCTGATAATACACCTTTCCCTCCAGTGTTCCCACCCGGTTGATCCGCGGAATCATTTCGCGCAGCAGTGTCGTTTTTCCTGAGCCGGAAGGCCCCATAATAAGCGTAATTCCCTCTTCTATGCTGCATTTTATGTTGGAAAGAATGGTCTTTTCTCCAATCTTCTTTTTTTCAATCGCTATGTCTATCATAATTCCTCTCTTTCGGTCTGCCACCAGATTAACACGCAAAATGCCACAGTAATCACGGCATTCGCCATTCCAAAATGGATCTCAACCCGTGGGATCAGCAGGCAGAATGGTTCGCTGACCCTTTGCAGCACAACGAGAACAACCAATGCTGCCATGCAGATGATATCCCCCGGTAAAAGCCGGAATGGCGTGTAACTGGTTCTCAATTTGCTGCCATATGCCCGGCATTCCATCGCATCCGCGATCTCAAGTCCATTTTCCAATGCCCAGTTAATCAAGATAGAAATCGAGCGGATTGCAGAGATCAAACGGTTCCACAATCCCCTTGCCGGCTCCATGGACATTTGAAAATGATAGATTTCTACCAATTTGTCCGCGTAACGGTTGACCGAACGGATTGCCAGAGATAACACGATCGCCGCCGGCGGAAACAGATATTTGAACACAATCACCATTTTTTCCGAGGTCATTCCACGTCCCATCCGGTAAGTCCACCGGCACAACAGCCACAGCTGAACTCCGGCAAAAGCACCATATGCCAGCGACTCCATCGTCACAATATTATCGTTCAGGTAAAAAAGGTAGGTCTCCCCCTGATGATTGACGAGCGCATTTACAATAATTGACAATGCCGTCATTCCCAAGAGTGCCACCACACTTTTTAAGGACGGAGCAATGACAAATTCAAGTATCAGAAAAAGAACTGACACATAGGGATTTCGCGTCAAGCACAAAAGGACGATGACCGCCACGTATTTTACAAATTCTACCAAAGGGTGTCTCATTTACTTTCTCCACTCATAAAATCACTCCCGAGATCTGCCCCCAGACCATTGCAGGTATAACGCCACTGAATGGCTTCTCCTGCCTTCAATACATACCGCGAGCACCCATAATTTGGATACCATCCATCGACATTGTACATCCAGCCGGACAGATTGCCGCAGTCAAATTCATACAAATTTCCAATTCCCTCAACATAACTCGATCCATACATCGGTGTATAAGAACTTTCCATCTGAATGGAATATGCCTTGCAGACCTGCTCAAGGATATCGTACACAGTCTGCCCTTTTTTGCATTTTACTTTTGTTGTCTTCAGAATCCAGCCATCTCCGACATAGTTTTCTTTTCCGCCCTTAAGATTTTCCATATTTTGTAAAATTGTCAGGCAGTCGATGGAAATAGTAACATAAAATTCCTCGTCGTTATCCACTTCCTGATCATCCGGATTGACCGGAAGCGGTTTCCCGGATGGCACCGGTTCGGTCTTAAAATCATCCTGATCCGTCGCCGTTCCATCACTTATCTTGCGGTCGTCATCTTTTTTTGCCTCATCATTCTGCCGCAGTTCCTCATTTTTTGGAACGGTTATAACAACTTTGGGATACTTCGTATTCTGCTTTGCTTCCTTCTCTTTTTGTTTTGCAATTTCTTCCTTTGTCTGAGACGTTTTTCCCTGTTTTGCTGCTTTTTCACTCTTTTTTTCGTTTTGCTTTTTTTCAGTCTTTTTCTCATCCGGCGCCGTTTTCCCTGTAGTCTCTTTCTTTGGTTTCGCCGTTTCTTCTGCCTTTTGCTTTTTTTCTGTTTTCTTCCCCTTTTGCCCGGTCTGTTCCTTCGGTTGTTCTGCCTCCGCAGTCTCTGTCTCTGCATCTTCCTCCATGAGAATCTGTTCTTCCCCGATCTCCACCGGCTGAAGGGCTTCCATTGCCCGTTTCTGCTCATCCTTCACCGAATGAATCGAAGTACCGGCAATTGCTGCCGCAACAACAAGAAGAACGACCACAGCAGACAGAATCATCTTCCAATTCCGCTTGAAAAATCTCATAACAATCTCCTTTTAATACAGCTGCACACTTTGTCGCAAAATGTGCAGCCATGATTTTTCTAAATTAACTGAATTTATTTCACTGTGATTTTGACCGTCTTTCTGACTGTCTTTTTGCCCTTCTTATATTTTATCACAACTTTATAAGTTTTTCCAGTCTTGGCCTTCTTGGTGGCTTTAATTACCAGTTTTCCATTCTTAACCGTAACTTTCAATGCCTTTTTGTTATAAGAAGCCACTTTGCATTTGACTTTTTTACCATTTACTACTGCTTTGATCGTAATCTTTTTGCCTTTTTCTACTGCCACCTTTTTCACGATCTTGGAAATAACCGTAGTTTCCGATGCCTTGGTAGTTTCCGATGCCTTGGTAGTTTCCGGTGCCTCGGTAGCTGTCGGTGTTTTTGTCGTTTCCGGCGCATTGGTAGTCTCTGGCGTTTTTGTCGTTTCCGGTGCTTTTGAAACTTCCGGTGCTTTCGGCGTCGGTGTTGGTACAACGTCCGGATTTACCGGCTTTGTTGTCGTCGCAGGTGTTGGAATTACCGGTTTTGTTGTAGCTGCCGTTGTCGGCGTCGGTGCAACTGCTGTCGGTACCGGCGTTACTGGTGTTACCGGAGCTTTGGTAGGTACCGCAGAAGCCGGTGTTGTAGGTACCGCAGATGGTGCCATCGTTGGTGCAGCTGACGGCGCCGCCGTTTCACCAGCATCCGGATTTTCGGACTGAACCGGTGTAACCGTTGGAACTGCCGGTTCACTTGGTGCTGCTGTTGGTGCATCTGTCACTTCCGGAGTCGCAGTTGGCGTCGCTGTCGGTGTTGTATCTGGGATATCACGGAATCCATTCTGATACAATTTCTGACCTTTTTTCTGGCACCAGAGCGCAACCATCGCATAACCCGCCTGCTCTGTCGCCATCTGATTATATTTCATTACTCCATTTTGTTCTGCATGGGCATATCCGCGGTACTCTGAATATGTAACGTTATCTTTTTGACATTCTACGTTGAAACTCTTCAGGGCATCCACGATGGTATTTTCATTTTTAATAAAACGCTCATCTGTCGTCGGATCAATACCAAGCATGGTAAGTCCACAGATCACCTGTGAAATCGACTCTGAGTTTACAGTACCCCAGGAAGCGTATCCACCCTGATCATTCTGTTTACTGCTCATTACTGCAAGTGCACTTTCAACTGCATCGTTTACTTCCGGAAGATAGGTATATTTACTAAGTGCCTGAACAGCCATCATTGTAATATCCGGATCGGATGAATTACCGTAGAACGCCCAGCCGCCATCAGCCAATTGCAATTCTAATATTTTATATATATAATCATCTCGAAGTGTCGTCACATTTTCCTCCGACAGATCGGTTACTTTTGTCTCTCCGGCAGATTGATATCCTGCGTAATCCAATGCGATCAATGCATAAACCGGTCCATTGATTCCCTGCCAGATCGTATCCTTATAATCTTGTGACTCTTCTGTCTTATCTCCGCCTACATTATCACCAGCCAGCGGCGCACAGAGATTCCATCCATTAAAATTGGTCACATCCGCACCAGCAGAATACAGTCCGATAATCGCTCTGGAATTTTCTGTGGATTTGTTTGAATCCAGTTTATTTGCTTCTTTTAGCTCTGGTGATTTTGCTTCTATTTCATCAAAGCTGGATTTTACCGCTGCCAGATATTTTGTTTTCCACTCCTCTGTCATACGGCCACTTCGTCCCAGTATTAATGCAGCCCATTCGCCGCCTGCGGAACCAAATGCCGGGTCCGATACGACAAATTCTATCGTATCGCAAACCTCATTAACTTCCTGACTGTAGTCTCCTGTTACTTGTGTCACGCTCTCCGCGTCAGTTTTCGGCACATAGCCAATTCCGCTCACGACAAGCGCAGCAGCCAATGCAATGGCTACTCGTTTCTTTGCTCCTTTTACTCTCATTTGAGTACCTCCTTAATTTTGTCCCAATCGGGGTAACATTGTATTTATAAACAACTCAGGTCTGACTCTTACAGTGGGGGCAACCGCGATGACTTTCACATACATTCCAAGAAGTTTATATCGTTTTCAGGCGCAATCGCGCTTTTATACTATACCATTTCACGCAAAAAAAGTAAAGAGCCGATAACTCTTTACTTTTTCGAAATGCAAATGTGTGGGAGAGTTTCTGAACCGTTACTTGAAAACTATTTTAACTCAAAAACATTTGTGCCCAGTAATACCGATAATCACCCGATGTCCTACAGAACCCAAGCCCCATATACGTATATTCCTCTGATAAAATATTGGCACGGTGACCCGAGGATGCCATCCAGGCATTTACTACACTCTTTGGTGTACCCTGTCCTGCCGCAATATTTTCTCCGCAAGCCCGATAACTAAGACCAATTTCATCAAATACCGAAAAACAATCGTCGCCATTTGGTCTTGTATGTGAAAATTCTTTGAGTAATTCTTTCGCACGGATTTTCGCTGCTTTACTTAATTTGGTATGCAGTTTCAATTTCTTTAATCCCCGCTTTGAACGCTCCTGATTAACAAGCTGTAACACTTCTTTCTGATATTTTACCGCTGTGTTCTCAGAAGATTTCGAAACGGCATTTTTCTTTGCCGCCTTTACAGTAATTTTATACGTAACTTTCTGACTTCCGGCTTTGGCCTGGAGTTTTGAAGTTCCTTTCTTCTTTCCGCGAACAATAACAGAAACTTTTCCGCTTGTCGTTATTCTTATCTTGTCTTTTCCGGAAATTATTTTCCAGACCACTTTTTTCTTCACATTTTGAATGGATAATTTTTTTGCTTCTTTGACATGGATGCTAAAGGCATTTTCCTTAAGCACTTTCGCTCCTATCTCGACGGGATGTGCAAAACTTCCCGCCACCAATGCCAGTGTCAAAACCAGCGCTGCTATTTTCTTCATATCTTTTCCTTTCCACGAACTCAGATTTTTTCAAATACCATCGTTGCCTGAATTCTGTCTCCGCCCAAAAATCCGCCACTCTGCGCGGAAGCCGTTGTGATTGTATGCAGACGGTAGCCCTTTGCTGCCTGCTCATTTAACACTTCTTCGAGCGCGGACAGATTTCCGGAACCGGTTCCTAAAAATTTTTCCTTCAATGTTACCTGTAAAACTACGTATTGCAGCCCGTCCTTTCCGGATGCTGTTGAATAAGTAGATGAATCTCCGTAATTTGCCATATGTGTTTCCTCCTTTTCCTTGTTGGTCTTTTATTACTACATTTTTAAGTATACAGGAAAATGAACGGAGATGCAAGGAAATGGAACTGGGAATTAGAGGAAATAAACGTCTTTCATTTTTCTTCTAAGTATCTTTTCAATTCTTCTACCAGCTTATAAACCATTGTTCCCGGATCGTAATGGGACGGTTTGTCAATTCCATTACGAAACGATGCCATCCTCCGTTTTGCATTGTTAATTGCAGTATTTACTCCTACAATCAAAAAGGAGTTTGCTCGCGGGCTTTTGAATTCATGCTTTCTTTGTTCCCGTTGTTGTCTCCGCTTTTTAAATAAATCATCCGTTCCCATTTATTCGCCTTCTTTCAAATCAAAATCCTTAATATAAGGAATACCTCCGTATACGCCTGCCAAATAATCTTTTTCAAACGAGGCATCTGATCTAATCTTGAAATCGGATAATGCAGACAACTCGGAATATCCAAATTCATCTTTCTGAACAAACCAAATCTGATCCCGTCTGAAAAACTTTTTATCCATTAACGTAGTATCATGCGTAGTATAAATTAATTGTGACAAAGATTTTTCGTCATAAAATAAATCAATAATAAATTTAAGCAGTAATGGATGTAATTTTATATTCAATTCATCTACAAAAATAGACCCACCATTTAAAACAGCTAATCTTGCATAGATAAATAGCATAATACTTTTTATCGTACCTTCTGACTCAAAATATAAACTTAATGGATATTCTTCCTCATCTTTTCCTTTGTGAAAAGTATAGAATTTCATATTCTTTTCGCTATCATCATAAACAATATCTTGAATCCCTGTATCAATTGCAGATAAAAATTCGACCAATTTTTCTTTATCATGATCAATTACTTGTGGCAAAAGTTCTTCCAATATATCAGTATCTTCGCAAAAATTTGTAGGAACAACCAACATACTCATAATTGCTGAATAAACAGAGGTAAATACATCTGTTTTTAATTTTAATTTATTAAAAAACGAAAGCGCCAGCGTTTCGCTTGGAATTTGTTCCTTATATAAATCACATTCTTTTCTCACAGAAGCGCCAAATTCAACATTATCTGTCGTTCTCTCTAAAATCATTACGGTTCTGTTAGTTTCAAGATTTTTGCGATACATCCACTCCATCACAATACATTCCGCATTGTATTCAAATCCATATTTGTATTCGTACCCTCCATAAATCTCAATAATCTCGAATTCAGAATTCTGTTCTGTTTTTTCAAAAGAAAATGGCACATAATATCTGTCAATTGCGTTTTTTTCGCCCTCTCCAACATTATTAAGAGATTCCATAATAATTCTTTGAAAAAGAGACATTGCCATATATAAATTTGACTTTCCACTTGCATTTGCTCCATAAATAGCTGCAACTCTCAGAAATTTTTCTTTCATTCCAATATCGATTAAATTGCATTCATGTTCTTTATAGGCTTTAATCGCTGTCATGTCTAAAACCGTCTCTTCTTTAAAAGACAAAACATTTTTTACCATAAATTGCACCAGCATATCACAGCACCTCCCTTATAAGATATAATATACTATTTTTAATATATTATATCAATATTTTTGTAATTTCTTCACATTTCTTGCGTCGTAATATCATGTTTATGCAAGTACAATGTCAATTCTCTTACACTTTCTTCAACAGAGACATGCTCATAATTCATAAACGCTTGCTTCTCCGTCGTTCCGGTTAAAACTGCAAAAAAATCAACGCCCGCGCTCTGGGCTGTTTTTGCATCAACAATACTGTCGCCTACATAAAGAACCTGATTTTTGCTGACATTCAATTTCTGAATTGCCATGAGCAGTCCCTCCGGATCCGGTTTCTCGTTTTTCACATCGTCGCCGCCTATTATCACATCAATGAAATTCGTGGCATTATTTTTCGCCAATATCTGCTCAATCCTATAATGATACTTCGTTGTAACAATTCCCAAAAGGTATCTGCATTTTCCAAGTTTTTCCAGCATTTTCAGCACACCATCATAAACCCGGGTATTGTCTACCATGACTTCATCCGCTTTTTCTTTAAAATACTGAGTAAATTTCTGCGCCGTCTCTTCGTCCTGTATCCCTGACAATTCAAACAATGTGTCATTCAACGAAAGCCCAATTGTCCTTTGAATCGTCTTTATATCTCGTTTTTCCAAATCAAGTTTTTCCAATGCATGATTGATGCTTAATACGATTCCATTTGTAGAATCGCCTAATGTATAATCAAAATCAAAAATTACTGCTTTGTACATTTTTTCACCTCGGGTTTCTTTCTATACACGATATTTCACAGCCAGATCGTTAAGTTCATCTGTCAGTTTCTGATTGTTGAATTTTTATCTCGTCTTGGATACAAGTAAATTTTGACCCCTATTTTTATTTTTAACAAAAAACAATATATTTATATCACCATTTTTGGTTCCAGCAACAATTTAGCAATTCACACCACAATTTGCATAAGCTGCTTTGACCTGAGCAATAATTTTGTGTCTCAAACCATATAAATCAGCTTACTTATATGGTTTATTTTTGCTTTTTTATGCACAAACCAAAGCAAAGTCAAAAATCCTTTGGTCTATTTCTAAAAATTTTCCATGGAATCAAATCCAACATATCTCCCAGACAATTATAACTCCTCCCTGCACCCTCACAACACCTCTCCCAAGCAATCACCAGCCAGCTGCACCATCCCCGCAACGCATTTTTCCGTGTCAAGCCGTCTCACGCTGAAAGGACCACAAATGCCTAAAAAAGCCCGGAACGTATGCGTTTCGGGCTTTTGATATCCATATTTCCGCAGATAACTGCTTATCGTTTACTAAACTGAGGAGCTCTACGTGCTTTCTTGAGACCGTATTTCTTACGCTCTTTCATACGTGGGTCACGTGTGAGGTATCCAGCTTTCTTCAATGTAGGTCTGAGATCCAAGTCATATTTGTTCAATGCTCTTGCGATACCATGACGAATGGCACCAGCCTGACCTGTAAATCCGCCACCTTTTACATTTACGATTACGTCAAATTTGTCTGCCATGTTAGTAGCTTCCAAAGGCTGACGTACGATGATTTTCAATGTTTCAAGTCCGAAGTACTCGTCCATGTCTTTTTTATTAATTGTAACTTTTCCTGTTCCTGGTACAAGATATACGCGTGCTACGCTTGATTTTCTTCTACCTGTTCCGTAATATTTTTCACTAGCCAATGTTATTTCCTCCTTTCAACCAATTAAATGTCCAGAACTTCTGGCTTCTGTGCAGCATGTTTGTGATCTGGTCCAGCATATACAAACAATTTTTTAAGCATCTGTCTTCCCAAAGGTCCCTTTGGAAGCATACCCTTTACTGCATGAGTGATAACATACTCTGGCTTCTTCTCTTTCATCTCTTTCAATGTAGTCTCTTTCATACCGCCTACATATTCTGAATGATGATAATAAATCTTCTGAAGGTCTTTCTTACCTGTTGTAACGATCTTGTCAGCATTTACAACGATAACATAATCACCTGTATCAATATGAGGGGTGTAGATTGGTTTATTCTTACCTCTCAAAACATTTGCAATTTCAGATGCAAGACGTCCCAAGGTTTTTCCTTCGGCATCTACTACATACCATTTTCTTTCCACATCGGATGGACTTGCCATATAACTTTTCATCCTGGAAACCTCCTAATATAATTTCTTCTCGCACAAAAATGTGCGCTTCCTGTATACAATAATGCATAAATAACTTTGGTGTCTCATGAAAACCATCTGAAATGTCCGGAACAGACGCTTTCACGTCACACTTGCTTATTATATTACATTTTCGCTCGCTTGTCAACAAAAAAATGGCTGCATCTGACATTTTTCAGATACAGCCATCGGGAGATTTCTTTTTCTCTTAGTAATTGTAATTGATCAGCTGTGCATCGTTTGAAACTATCTTCTTGCCAACTTTGATCTTAGCAACTACTTTGATGTAATATGTTGTATATTTATTCAATTTCTTTTTGCCATATTTTGTAAGTGTTACACTCTTTGCCTTTTTGCTAAGAGATTTTACTTTCTTATATTTTCCGTCTCTGCTTGTAGACATCAACACATTGTAGCCTTTTGTACCGGAAACTTTTGCCCATTTCAATTTAATTTTAGCATTGCTGGAACGGAGAGAATAATGTTTCTTTCCTGTTACATTGCTGAGCCAGAAATAACGATATCCGGACCATCCGCTGTACATCTTTGTCACACCGTTTGTTGCATAAAGACGAACACGGTATTTGTATGGTGTGTTTTTACGGAATTTTGTAGAAGCAGAGTACGTTGAAGAACAGGAAATTGTCTTAATAAGCTTTCCTTTCAAATTACGTACTTCTACTTCATATCCATTTGCTGTTCTGTTTGGATCTGCTGCCTGGAATGTAATCGTACCAGCAGAAGCACTTCCTGTATAAATACCAAAATTGGATGTAGATGGTGTAGCCGGCGCGGTCAATACTGTTCCTGTGTTTCCGGTAGGAAGAGAAGTTCCCGCTGTCTGTGTGTAAGTTACCGTAACATAACCATCCGTTGCTTTAAAGCCGGTAGAGGATGTACGGCATGGTACTACATTGAAACCATACCAAGTTGCCGGTGCAAGATTTCCAACTGTAGCAGAAGTTCCTGTTACATTAAGGTTTGGTATAATATTGTCATAGCGGCTGGTAATATCATAAGAAGTAGCACCTGCTGCCGGTGTCCAACTAAAAGTGATTGCATTTTCTGTTACAGCCGTTACCGTTGTTGTCACTGCACTTGTACTTGGAGCCGTTACTACTTCCAATGGAGCGGATGCTGCTCCAAGATTTCCCTTGGAATCTGCCGCATATACTCTTACATAATAAGTAGATCCTGCACTCAAAGAACTGATTGTATATTCATTACCAGATGCATACATAAGTTCTGGAGTACTCCAGTTTAAACCGTCGCTCCATGAATAATAGTAATCATCTGCATTCACAACAGCTCCCCAGCTAAATTTAACATAACCATCTGATGCTCCTACCTGTTGAAGATTTGTCGGTGCACTCAATGCTGCCTCTGACTTCGTCGGTACAAATGCTACCGCTGCCATCAGAAAAATAAAAGTTACAATTGCCTTTACATAGTTTTTCATCAAACTATACTCCTTTCTCTTTTTGATCGCCCTCTTTTAGTACGATACGATATAGGTCTATTTTACTTCCTCATACCATACTTTGTCAACTGAATCTTGTTTCGAAAATGAAACTTTACTTCGTTTTTACAGTGATTTCTCAATCCAGCTGCCAAGGACTCCGGAAAGGATCGTACGCTGTCCGCACAGACCATGATTGGTCTGTAATCCCTTGTAACAATATTTCCCCTTCCCCGGCTGATCTGTCAGTCGGTTATAAAGTGGCCGGATCATAATATCCGGCGGTGCCACCGTATCTTTCTCTGCCGCTACAAAAAGCACATTCTGGTCTTTCAAATGATCGTAGGTATTGATGACGGCGTATTCTTCGCTCTGGTAGTGCGCATTTTCGTAGACTTCGCTCGCTGACGTCATTTTCAGGCACTGGCCCTCGCCCTCGATCATGATAAACAGTTCTTTTTCAAGGCCATTTTGAAAGGCTGCACGCAGATCGTATGGCGCAATCGCGGCAACTCCGCGGATAAATCCGAGTTTGCCGGCGGCATTCAATACCGTCATGCCTCCCATACTGTGTCCGACAAGGAAGATCGCATCCGGGTCAATATTGTACTGATCTGTCGTCGCCGGGTTGTGCGCCCATTTGGTGATAGCCACGGCATCGTCCACCAGATTGGAAAAGAGATAATTTCCCTCACTTCCCCAGGCACCGCGGTGATTCACATGGATCACCACACATCCCATCCGCATCAGCGCATATTCCAGATCGTTGTTGGTCGTATATCCCGGAAATCCATGGAACATCACGACTGCCGGGTGCGGCCCTTCATACTGCGCGCCGGGTTTCAAAAGGTAGCCATACAGATGACATCCTCCGCTGATGATATTCAGGGGAAGTGCATCCGGCATTTCTGCGGCGGTTTCATAATCAAAGTCTTTGTAAGCATTGTTTTTATTAAATTTCATAGGTATCTCCTTACTGTTTTTCTTTTATATAAAATCTACAATGCCAGCTTTAATATGTCAATGATTTTTTTCCTGTCGAGCGGGACATAATGTCCTACCGTCTGGGTACCTTCTTTTGTTGCACGGTCTGCCATTTCTTCAAAATATGTTTGGTCAATGGTTAATTCGTGCAGGGTTGTTTTCAGGTTTAATTTTTCAAAGAAATTCTGCAATTTCTCTGCCAGAATTTCGGCACGTTTTTCCGCGCTGTAATCCAGAGCATCCACATGAAAGACGCGGGTTGCGAGCTGCGCAGGTTTCCAGGGTTTCACTTTTGCCATATAGCGGATCCACGCAGTCATCACGACCGCCATTCCTTCTCCATGTGTCAGATTATATTGAGCGCTCAGTTCATGTTCGATGCGGTGGGACCCCCAGTCTGCCTCACGCCCGGTATCTAAAAGGTTATTATGGGCGATGGATGCCAGCCACTGGATTTCTGCCCGCGCATCAATATTTCCAAGATTTTCCAGTAGCCGTCCGGCATTGACAAGCAGTGCCTGTACCGCCCCTTCTATAAGATAATCCGTCACATCGGTATGCTTCACATCTGAGAAGTATCGTTCCAGAAGGTGTGACAGGATATCCGCGATGCCACACGATGTCTGGTATGCCGGAAGTCCGGTTGTAAATGCCGGATTCATAATGGCAAATTTCGGAATGATCCGATTGTCTTCAAATCCTAATTTCCATTTCCCATTGGAAAGAATCGCACAATTCGAAGTCTCCGAACCGCTTGCCGGAAGTGTCGCTATTACGCCGATAGGAAGCACTTTTTCCGGTGTGATGCCTTTTTCGAAAAAGTCCCAGGGATCGCCTTCATAACCGGCAGAAAGTGCCACGGCTTTCGCCGTGTCGATTGCACTTCCTCCGCCAACTGCCAGCACAAAATCAACCTGCTTGTCTTTTGCCTCTGCTGCCAGCTGCCGAACCAGTTCAATGGAAGGATTCGGAACTACAGATCCATTTTCATAAAAAGAAATATGTAAGGAATCGCAGGCATTTTTCACGGTATCGTAAATGCCGAGTTCTTTGATAAAATCACCACTGTAGACCATCAAAAGTGAACTTGCTCCTTCCTCTTCCAGCAGCCTCTTTATCTCCTTTTCCGATTCCAATCCAAATACAATTTTTGCCGGATTGCAATATTCAAAATTTACCATAATTCTGATCCTTCCTTTCTATAACTTTTTTGTATTATTTAATATCCTTGCGCCATGTCGCCGGCTTAAATTCGCCCTGGATCGGCAGAAGGCGCTCATCTACATCAATCTTTAATACCGAATTAAAGTTATTGGTTGCGATCATCTGTGTCGCAAATCCTACAATTGTAACAATCTCGCTGTCATTGAAATATTTCTTTAAGCGGTCAAAGATTTCATCATCTACGGATGTCGGATCTTTTACGATCTTACTGGCAAGTTCTACCAGTACCTCTTCTTTTTCATCAAGCTGAAGCTCATCCGGTTTTAAACCAAGCGCCTTCAGGTCGCTGATAAAGAACAGGGAGCATAAAAGGCATCCGTTTGTCGTGGACACCGCATGGGCGTAAATGGTGGCATCTTTTTCTCCGATGATCTCCACCAGTCTTGCCCAGGATGTGTACCATCCCATAAACGCATCATACGTTGCGTAATCCTGCAAAAGAGCCTGTTTCATATTGGTCAGTTTCCCTTGGGAAACGAGTTCATCGTATGCCTCTTTCGCCTTTCCTGTTACTTCATTCTGCTGTGCAAATTTTACTCTAGCCATAATTTCTTTCTCCTTTCGATTGTTTGATTGTTTTTCTATCACTCAATTGGTACGACTGCACCATCGTAAGTGTCATTGATATATTTTTTAATTTCATCGCTCTGAAGCACTGCCACCAGTTTTTTAATGGCATCGCTGTCTTTGTCCTCTTTGCGGACGGCGATAATATTGGCGTATGTCTTGGCAGCGACGGACTGATCCGATTCTACCGCTAAGGCATCTTTTACATGAAGCCCACCCTCAATGGCGTAATTTCCATTGATAACGGCAACGTCAACATCCGGAAGTGCACGTACCAGCTGCTCCGGCGCAATTTCCTTAAACTTAATATTCTTCTTATTTTCCACAATATCATTTACGGTTGCCTTGATGTCTACGCCCTCTTTTAATTTGAGGAGTCCCTCCTGTTCCAGAAGCAGCAGGGCACGCGCCTCATTGGTAACATTGTTTGGAACGGCAACGGTCGCGCCATCCGGAAGTGCGGATAACTCTTTTACTTTACCGGCATATATGCCAAATGGTTCATAATGAACGGCACCCGCGGACACCAGATCCGTCTTATTTTCTTTATTAAAATCATCGAGATACGGCTGGTGCTGGAAAAAATTGGCATCCAGGCTTTTCTCCACCAAACCGGTATTTGGAGTAACGGTATCTTCAATCTTGATAATTTCAAGATTCACGCCCTGCTTCGCCAAAATCGGTTTTGCTTGTTCCAGAATCTCAGAATGTGGTGTCAAAGAGGCTCCTACTTTCAATGTAACCTGTGATGAATCCGCGGTCTTGTTATCGGATGAGCTTTGACTCTGTGTATTGCCGCAGCCGGTCAGCACCCCGGCAAGCAATGTGGTGATCAGTACAACTGAAAATAATCTGTTTCTCATAGTAATCTCTCCTTTCTTTTTTTAAGAATGTCTTTTTATATTGGAAAGCCGGATACCGGCCTCCTGAAATACCTGTACGATAAGCACAAGTATTACAACCGTGATGATCAAAACGTCTGTCTGGTATCGGTAATACCCGTATTGGATGGCGATTGCGCCAAGTCCTCCACCGCCGACAAATCCTGCCATTGCGGAATATCCGAGAACGGTCGCGAGATTGATCGCCGCTCCTAAAAGAAGGGACGGTGTCGCCTCCGGAAGCAAGAAGGATAAAATGATCCGCCACGGGGAAGCCCCCATCGCCTGCGCCGCTTCCAGAATCCCCGGAGGAACTTCCTGCAAGGATCCCTCTACCATTCGTGCCACGATCGGCACTGCGCCGATCGTCAAAGGAACGATAGTCGCCGTCGTTCCGATGGAAGATCCTGTCAAAAATCTTGTGAGCGGAATCAGCAGCACAAGCAGGATCAAAAACGGAATCGAGCGAAAAACATTTACAATTATTCCCAATATTCCATAGATAAATTTATTTTCTGCAAAACTTCCTTTTGCGGTAATTGCCAGCAGGATTCCCAGCGGAAGTCCTGCAATGTATGCAAAAACAGTAGCAGCGATCGTCATCCGGATCGTCTCCCATACTCCGCTTCCTATCGTATTCCAAAGTTCCGGTGTCATACGGCATCCCCCTCCTTTGTCACCTCCGAAGCAAATACACCTGCCTGCTTCAGATACTGTAAAACATGTTCTGCTGCCTTTTCTTCTTTCGGCAGTTCTACGATCATCTGACCGTAACCAAGGCCATTTACACTTTTCGTATTGGCACATAAGATGTTGACTTTTTCTCCGGTGTGAGCGACAAGATCCGCAATCACCGGCTCCTGCGCCGAATGTCCGTCAAACGCGATACGGATGCATCGGCGGTCGGTCATATCAAATGGATTCAGTTCCTGTTTCGTCGGAAATACGAGCCGTTTTGCTGCATCGGTCTGTGGTTTGGTAAACACATCTGATACATTTTCAATCTCTGCCAGTTTTCCATGATCGATAATTGCAACCCGGTCGCAGATCTTCTCAATAACCGACATCTCATGGGTAATAATGACAATGGTAAGTCCCATTTCCCGGTTAATCTTTTGCAGCAGCTGGAGAATCTCTTCGGTGATCTTAGGATCCAATGCACTCGTCGCCTCATCGCTCAAAAGCACTTTCGGATTGACGGAAAGCGCTCTTGCGATCGCCACTCTCTGCTTCTGGCCTCCGCTTAACTGTGCCGGATACACCCGCGCTTTGTCTTTTAAGCCGACCAGCTCGAGCATTTCTTCCGCTCGCTTTCTCCTCTCACTGCGTTTCACGCCTGCAATTTTCATCGCCAGCATAACATTGTCGATAACATTTCTCTGTGTCAGAAGATGAAACCCCTGAAAGATCATACCGATCGACTGCCTGATCTTCCGAAGTTCCTGTCCGGACACCCCGGCAAGATCTTTCCCTTCAAAAGAAATGGTTCCTTCGTCAATCGTCTCCAACCGGTTCAGTGTGCGTACCAATGTACTTTTCCCCGCACCGCTCATTCCGATGATGCCAAAAATTTCTCCCTTGTGTATGTCAAAACTTACGTTATCCACTGCGGTAATGTTTGTCGTCTTCGTCTGAAATGTTTTGGAAACATTTTCCAATTTGAAAATTTCTGCTGCCATGAAATCTCCTCCTTTCTTCGACGTTATCCATATAAATGTTCACTAAAATACCGGTCGCCCCGGTCCGGAAAGACAACGACGATATGTTTTCCTTCCTCTCTCGCTCCGATCTGTCTTGCCGCCGTAAATGCTGCTCCGGAAGAAGATCCTGCAAAAATTCCTTCCGTCGCTGCCAATTTTCGGGATGCTGCAAACGCCTGTGCATCCGATATTTTGACCACCTCGTCCACCAGATCCATATTCATCGTGTCGGCGACAAAATCATTTCCAATTCCTTCAATATTATAATCTCCATGTTCGCCACCGCCGATCGTGGATCCGATTGGATCCGCCAGCACTCCTTTGATCTTCGGATCTTGTTCTTTCAGATACGATAAAATCCCGGTAAATGTACCGCCGCTCCCTGCTCCGAGTACAACATAATCGATCTTTCCCTCCATCTGTGTAAAGATTTCCGGTCCGGTCGTTTCATAATGCGCCCGCGGATTTGCCGGATTCTTAAACTGTTCCAGAGAAATCGCTCCCGGAATCTGACGGCGAAGTTCTTCGGCTTTTTCCACCGCGCCCTGCATTCCTTTTTCGCGGGGTGTATGGACCAGTTCCGCTCCCAATGCTTTCATCAACTGCTGTTTTTCTTCCGAAAATTTCTCCGGGACCACAAAAAGTATGTGATATCCTTTGTTCAATGCGGCAAAGGCAACTCCGAGTCCTGTATTTCCTGCGGTTGCTTCGATGATCGTGCTTCCCTTCCGCAGCGTTCCTTTTTGCTCTGCCTCCCGTATCATATACTCTCCAATGCGGTCTTTTACACTGCCGGATGGATTGTACAATTCCAATTTTGCAAATATTTCTGACCTAAGGCCCGCCCCCGCATGCAGGAGCTTCACCATGGGGGTGTTTCCGACCAGATCTTTCATAGATTCATAGTATTTCATAACAGCCTCTTTTCTATGCAGTTCTCTGCATCACAATGTGCTCGCCTCAATTGCCTGCTCCAGATCTTTTATCAAATCGTCCACATCCTCGATTCCGATCGACAGCCGGATCAGCCTTTCCGTAATTCCTACCTTATCACGGATTTCCTTTGGAATCGCTGCATGTGTCATCGAAGCCGGATGGCACGCAAGAGACTCTACACCACCGAGACTCTCTGCCAATGTAATCACGTTCAATGCCCGGAAAAATGCATTGGTATCATGCCCTTCGTTTAATTCAAAGGAGATCATCGCGCCCCCGTTTTTCGCCTGTTTTTGATTGATCTCATATCCGGGATGGGATTTCAGTCCCGGATAATATACTTTTTTCACTTGGGAGTGTTTGCTAAGATACTGCGCAACCTTTTCGGCATTTTTCACATGTCGGTCAAGCCGCACACCCAAGGTCTTAATTCCCCGGAGTAAAAGGAATGCCTCAAACGGAGCAAGGATGCCGCCTGTCGCATTTTGCAAAAATCCAAGCCGTTCTGCCAGTTTTTCCTCTTTTACTACGACCAGTCCGGCGATTAGATCACTGTGTCCGCCAAGATATTTTGTCGCACTGTGGAGAACGATATCCGCTCCGAGTTCAAGCGGCCGCTGCAAATATGGTGTGTAAAAGGTGTTATCCACGATCGTGAGAAGGTTATACTCCTTTGCCAGCTCTGCCACCGCCTGAATATCGGTAATTCCCAACAATGGATTGGTCGGTGTCTCGATATAAACAGCTTTTACATTCTCGTCAACCGCCTTTCGGATCTTTTCG
Organism: uncultured Lachnoclostridium sp.; assembly: GCA_905212635.1. Lineage (GTDB taxonomy): Bacteria > Bacillota > Clostridia > Lachnospirales > Lachnospiraceae > Eubacterium_F. The sequence goes on from CAJMFH010000015.1 coordinate 51,190, forward strand.
ATATCGGAAGTATCTACCAGTTCAAATGTGATTCCGAAATTTTGAAATACCTGATTCAGCAGACGGAACGTTCCACCGTATACATTGTCTGACAGAATCAGTTTGTCGCCTTTCTCAAACAGGCTTAACACTGCTGTAATTGCGGCAAGTCCGGAAGCAAAGGCAAATCCGTGAGTTCCGGATTCCAATTCGGCGATCAGGCTTTCCACTGCCTCTCTCGTCGGATTTCCGGTCCGTGAATACTCATATCCTTTATGTACTCCCGGAATCTCCTGCCGGTAAGTCGCCGTCTGATAGATCGGTACGTTGACCGCTCCGGTATGAACATCTCCCTCTACTCCCCCATGTATTAACTTTGTCAAATACTTTGTATTTTCTTTACTCATTTTCATTCACCTCTCTGTTTTTGTGCTGCAATTGCCTTCGCCCGCAGACATTTACCTGATTTAGGGTACAAAAAAAGACATCCCTTCATGCTCTGCTGCATTTGGAATGTCTTTTTTGAAATTCAAATCGCTTTTATTTCAAATTCATCTATCCATTCGGCAAACAACACGCATGAAAATAAACCATAGTTCTGCTCATACATACAAAACTACAGCAACACATATCATTTACCATATTGAAGTTTCTGAACTCAGCATAATTTTTCATGATGTTGTCTCCTTTCTTTTTCTTTATTGCCTAGGTGTTTACTAGGATTAGTAGGAATATATCATAAAAAAAAGTGCCTGTCAACACTTTTTTTCAATTTTTATAATTTATTTTTATTAATGTCAGTCCTTCCGGTGGTGCCGTCGGCCCCGCAAGTGCCCGGTCTGCCTTGGTTATCGCCTCTTCGACCGTCGAAATTTCCCGTCTGCCAAGTCCCACTTCCACGAGCGTCCCCGCGATGATCCGCACCATGTTATACAAAAATCCGCTTCCCGTCACACGGATACAGATCTGATGTCCTTTTTTTTCGACCTCGCACCCATAAATCGTCCGCACCGTCGTCTGTACCTGGCTTTTTGCCGAGCAAAATCCGGCAAAATTGTGTTCTCCGATAAAAAGTTGTGCCGCTTTCTGCATTTTTTCAACATCTAACGGAAGATAGACAAAATACGAATACAGCCGCTCTGTCGGAAGCTGAATCGGCACATTGCTGATACGATATTCATACGTCTTTTCGCTGACCGCATAACGCGGATGAAAGGTCTCTTCGACCTGCTCGGATCTCATCACACGGATGTCTTCCGGAAGCCGCTGGTTGACGGCGATTGCAATCTTATCTGCCGGGATTCTGGTATCCGTATCAAATACTGCCACATTTCCCTGCGCATGCACACCGGCATCGGTCCTGCTCGCCCCGATCAGTTCTACCGGCTCGCGCAAAAGTTCCCGGAGTGCATTTTGCAATACTTCTTCCACAGAAACCGCATTGTTCTGAATCTGCCATCCATGATAATTTGTTCCATCGTATGCTACCACTAATCGAACGCGCATCATTCCACTCCTTTTACAAAAAATGTCTTACAAGCAATAGTATAATGATATACACTACTACGATTCCCATAGCGAAGCCGTCTGCCCTCCGGTATTTGGGAGGTTTCATCTTCGTACGCCCTTCGCCGCCGCGGTAACATCTAGCCTCCATCGCCAGCGCAAGATCATAGGCACGTTTTGTTGCAGAGACGAGAAGCGGCACAAGGATCGAAACCATGCCTTTCAGCCTTTCGATCAGCTTACCCTCTTCAAAATCCGCCCCTCTCGCGCTCTGTGCACGGATAATACGGTTGGCTTCTTCCAGCAGAATCGGGATAAAGCGCAGCGCAAGCGACATCATCATCGCGATATCATGCACCGGCACTTTGATCTTTTCCAACGGTTTCAAAAGCGCCTCAATGGCATCCGTCAGTTTATTCGGTGTCGTTGTGTACGTTAGCAGCGACGAACCAATGACAAGATAGGTCAGCCGGAGTGCCATAAAAGCTCCCCGTTTAATACCGCCGCTTGTGATCGATATAAATTTCCACTGAAACAGCACATCGCCTGCCTGCGTAAAAAACACATGAAAACACGCCGTAAATAAAAGCAAAAACAAGACTGGCTTTAACCCTTTCGTAATATAGCCAAGCGGCACATGGCTGAACGCAATGACTACACCAAGGAATACCGTAACTACCGCATATCCGGCAAAATTCTGAAACAAAAATAAGGAGATCAGATACAAGATCACCGCTATGATCTTCATGCGGGGATCCAGTCTGTGAATCTTTGATTCTACCGGATAATATTGTCCTATCGTAATATCTCGTAACATTTATCTCTCCCCTTTTCGGTAAGCCAGAATAGCATCTGCCGCCTGTTTCACATTGATGGCATTGTGGGGAAGACGGATTCCTTTTTTTGCCAGTCCCTCTACCACATACGTCACCTGCGGGGCAAGAATGCCGATTTTTTCCAGTTCATTGTAGTGGGAAAATACTTCCTCCGGCGTTCCATCGTACGCGATACAGCCGCTGTCCATAACGATCAGACGCTCGGCATATTTTCCCATGTCTTCCATGCTGTGCGAAACCACGATCACCGTGATCTTCCGCTCCTGGTGCAGTTTCTCGATCAGATCCAAAATATCATCTTTTCCCTGCGGATCGAGTCCTGCGGTCGGTTCATCCAATATAAGAATTTCCGGCTGCATCGCAAGCACACCGGCGATCGCCACACGTCTCTTTTGTCCCCCTGACAGTTCAAAGGGAGAGACGTCTAACAGATCTTCGCCAATTCCAACCTGCTTCAATGCCTCATACGAGCGCATATCAATTTCCAAATTATCCAAACCAAGATTTTTCGGTCCAAATTTGACATCTTCCAGCACCGTCGTCTCAAAGAGCTGCTGCTCCGGATATTGGAAGACGATTCCGACTTTCGAACGCAGTTTTTTCTTAGAAAATCCTTTTTCATTGATATCTTCACCATTGTAATACACACCGCCGTCTGTCGGTTTCAAAAGTCCATTCAGATGCTGGATCAATGTCGATTTTCCGGATCCTGTGTGTCCGATCAGTCCGATAAATTCTCCCTCATCGATCTGTAGATTGATGTCATAGAGGGCTACTTTTTCAAATGCGGTTCCTTTTCCATATACATGTTCAACATGATTTAACAACAAAGCCATTTTCGTCCTCCCTCGTCAGGCGAGTTTTTCTGCCAGACAATTTACAAATTCATCTACTGTGATCAGATTCGTCGGAATATCCATCCCCTGCCGTCTCAGTTCCAATGCCAGTTCCGTAACCTGTGGCACGGCGAGATGATATTCCTGTAGTTTCTCCGCCTCTGCAAATACCTGCTTTGGCGTACCCTGCATCGCGACCTTTCCGTGATTCATAACCAGTACACGATCTGCCTCGGTCACTTCATCCATATAATGCGTTACCCATAAAATAGTAATTTTTTCCTTTTTATTAATCTCGTGAACCGCTTTCAGTACTTCCCTTCTTCCTACCGGATCAAGCATTGCCGTGGATTCATCAAATATAATACATTTTGGCTTCATCGCCAGTACCCCGGCGATCGCCACACGTTGTTTTTGTCCTCCGGACAGATTGTTCGGAGATTCTTTCCGATGTTCATACATCCCCACTTTTTTCAGGGAATCGTTGACACGTTCCCAGATTTCAGCCGTCGGCACACCCAGATTTTCCGGTCCAAATCCCACATCTTCTTCGACGATATTATGCACGATCTGATTGTCCGGATTTTGAAATACCATGCCGGCACGCTGCCGTATTTCCCATACCATTTCCGGTTTTCTCGTATCGATTCCATCGACTTCGATACAGCCCTCTCCCGGCACTAAGATCGCGTTGATCAGTTTGGCAAGGGTTGACTTTCCGGAACCATTGTGCCCTAACACCGCGATAAACTCCCCTTTGTTTATCTCAAATGATAAATGATCGACTGCCAGCTCTACGCCTACCACCTGTTCTTCATCATCCCTGCGTATATATTCATACACTACATCCTGTATTGATATCACAATGGCACCTCCTGCATTATTTTAAAAGAGCGATACGGTAAAAAACCATATCGCTCTCTTTTTACACATAAACGTGTCTTATACTAATTCAATAACAACTTCCATAGCTGCGTCGCCCTTACGTGGTCCGATCTTGATGATACGTGTGTATCCACCTTTGCGGTCAGCATACTTTGGAGCGATCTCGTCAAATACTTTGCTTGCTACATCAACTGTCTTAGTTCCTTTTCTCTTACCAGCTGTTGTGGTAGGAACTTCTGTGATGCCATAAAGCATTTTGTTCATCTGACGTCTAGCATGGATTCTGGAAGGAGCTTCTTTTTTGATTTCTTTATCTACTTCATCAAAAACAGTAACTTTCTTTCCATCTACTACTTTCTTTACTCTCTTACCATCTTTATCTTTCTGGGCAACTTTAGCCTTGACAGTAACAGTCTCAACGTTATCTTTTTCGCGAACACCAAGCGCGATCATGTGCTCAGCAATTCTGCGGATTTCTTTGGCTTTTGCTTCTGTGGTAACGATTTTTCCATGATAAAGAAGGTTTGTCACCTGGTTACGAAGCAAAGCTTTTCTCTGGCTGGATGTTCTTCCAAGCTTTCTATAACCTGCCATTTTCATGTCCTCCTTGAATATTTATAAAACAAAGTTCGATTAATCAACATTTTCACGCAATGACAATCCAAGTTCTTTCAACTTAGCAAGCACTTCTTCCAAAGACTTACGTCCCAGATTACGTACTTTCATCATGTCATCCGCTGTCTTATTGGTGAGTTCCTCCACCGTATTAATTCCTGCTCTCTTCAGACAGTTATAAGAACGAACAGACAATTCCAACTCATCAATGCTGAGTTCAAGAACTTTTACAGAATCGTCTTCCTCTTTCTCTACGATTACTTCTGCCATACGAGCTTTTTCCGACAGATCGATAAAGGTATTCAGATGCTCACTCATAACCTTTGCTGCAAGGCTGACTGCTTCATCCGGATCCAATGTACCATTGGTATATACATCCAATGTCAATTTGTCAAAATCTGTAATCTGACCAACACGAGTGTTCTCAATGTTGATATTTACACGCTCAATTGGAGTAAAGATAGAATCAATCGGAATTACGTCGATCGCCATCTCTTCTTTCTTATTTTTGTCAGAACTTACATATCCACGACCATTTACTACTGTCATTTCAATGTAAAGTTTGCTGTCTGCTCCACCGTTCAATGTGGCAATGACCTGATCTTTGTTGATGATCTCAAGATCAGAATCGCATTTGATGTCCGCTGCAGTGATAACACCCTCGCCATTGGCATCAATGTACATGGTTTTTGTCTCATTGAGGTTATCGCTGTGATTCTTAATTGCAAGACTCTTAATGTTCATTACAATCTCAGTAACGTCTTCTTTGACACCAGGGATCGCACTAAACTCATGAACAACGCCATCGATTTTAATGTGACTTACTGCTGTACCTGGCAGCGATGAGAGCATAATTCGTCTCAAAGAATTACCCAAAGTTGTACCGTATCCTCGTTCAAGTGGTTCTACTACAAAACGTCCATATTTCTTATCTTCAGAAATTTCCGCAATTTCAATTCTCGGTCTTTCAAATTCAAACACTCTAGGACCCTCCTTTTGGGTTTACTTAATTACTTGGAGTACAACTCGACGATAAGCACTTCATTGACAGGTACATCAATCTCAGCTCTTGTAGGAACCTGTGTAACAGTTCCTTTGAGATTTTCATGGTCAGCCTCTAACCAAGCTGGAACCATACGAGATCCTGTAACTTCAAGAATGTCTTTGTATCTCTGTGCTCCCTTAAATTTTTCTTTGATTTCAATAACATCTCCAGCTTTCAACTGATAAGATGGGATATTAACTGGTTTACCATTTACAAGCACATGCTTATGATCTACGATCTGACGTGCTTCTTTTCTTGTTCTACCATAGCCAAGACGGAACATAACGTTGTCAAGTCTCAACTCAAGGAGAATCATAAGGTTTTCACCGGTTGTACCATATTTCAACTTCTGAGCCTTTGCGTAGTAGTTACGGAAAGGTTTCTCAAGTACACCATAGATGAATTTCGCTTTCTGTTTCTCTTTCAACTGCATTCCATATTCGCTTAATTTTCTTCCGCTTCTTGCGTTTCTATTTGATTTCTTGTCGATTCCAAGATAAATTGGATCGAGGTCAAGAGATCTACATCTTTTCAGAACAGGCGTCATATCTCTAGCCATTTTAATACCTCCTATACTCTTCTACGTTTTGGTGGTCTACAACCATTGTGAGGAACCGGTGTTACGTCCTGGATACTTGTTACTTCGATTCCGCAAGCCTGAATTGCACGGATTGCAGCTTCTCTACCGGAACCTGGTCCCTTAACCATTACTTCTACTGATTTCAAACCATGAGGCAATGCAGCTTTTGCTGCTGTCTCTGCAGCCATCTGTGCTGCATAAGGTGTGGATTTTCTGGATCCTCTGAATCCAAGTCCACCTGCACTTGCCCAGGAAATTGCATTTCCCTGCATGTCGGTCAGTGTTACGATTGTATTATTAAAAGATGACTGAATATGTGCTTGTCCGCGGTCAATATTCTTTTTAACACGCTTTTTTGTCACTTTTTTTGCAACTTTCTTAGCCATTGACAAAACCTCCTATATTATTTCTTCTTATTTGCTACTGTACGTTTTGGACCTTTACGAGTTCTAGCATTCGTCTTTGTCTTCTGTCCACGAACCGGAAGTCCTTTTCTATGACGGATTCCTCTGTAGCATCCAATTTCCTGTAATCTCTTGATGTTCAAAGCAACTTCTCTACGAAGATCACCCTCAACAACCTGAGTCTTGTCAATAACGTCACGAATTTTAGCGACATCGTCGTCGGTCAAATCTTTACAACGAATGTCCGGGTCTACGTTTGCTTCGCTCAGGATTCTTTTTGAGCTTGCAAGACCGATACCATAAACATAGGTAAGACCTATCTCTACACGTTTTTCTCTTGGTAAATCTACACCACTGATACGAGCCATGTGTACTTTACACCTCCATTAAAATTTTAAAAATGTTTGTTTCGTGAATCTCATCGATTCACTATAGCCGCTTTAAATCACAACAACTCTGCTGACCAAGAACCCGTTTTTCTTTTTCCAAAGAATCACCGGAGAAACATCGGCAGTGCTTTTCGTTGCGATATCACAGTTCCCGCAATGACGGTGGAATCTACAATTCCTGCGGGGTCCGCTGTAACACAGAAAGCAAGACATTATATAAGCACGAAAAGAACCCGAAGTCACCTTCAGGTCTCTCAGATATATTTATTAGCCCTGTCTTTGTTTGTGTTTTGGGTTCTCACAGATCACTCTGATACGACCCTTTCTTTTGATAACTTTGCATTTTTCGCAAATTGGTTTTACTGATGATCTTACTTTCACAGTAATAACCTCCTTTCACATGTTTTGACATGTTTGTATCTATAAATTTCCATCTTTTCGGACTTTCTTGGGTTAGGGAAAGTCTTGTCAGAGCGCACTTAGCCCTCTTTAGACGAAAATCCATTTCTAACTATAACATAAATCATAAAGGAATGCAAGCACTTTTTTATTTATCTCTCCAAACAATTCTTCCTTTTGTCAGATCATAGGGAGACAACTCCAATGTTACTTTGTCACCAGGCAGAATACGGATGAAGTTCATCCGGAGTTTTCCGCTGATATGTGCCAATACTTTATGTCCGTTTTCAAGTTCTACCTGAAACATTGCATTTGGCAGTTTTTCAACAACAGTTCCTTCAATTTCAATTACGTCTGCTTTTGACATACCATTACTCTCCTTTTTCGTGCCCTTTCCGTGGCACCTATTTACAATGATAAAATTTCTGGTTCGCCATCCTTACGGATATAGATGGTGTTCTCATAATGCGCCGAATTTTCGCCATCCTGTGTCACTACTGTCCAGTCATCGTCTAAAAACCAGACCGGCCAGTCTCCGGCATTTACCATCGGTTCGATGGCAAGTGTCATTCCGGGTTTCAAGACAGGACCATGCCCAAATCTCGGTTTAAAATTCGGTACTTCCGGCTCCTCATGAAGCCGTCTTCCAATTCCATGTCCCACCAGATCGCGAACGATGGAAAATCCATTTTCCTCCACAAATTTCTGGATTGCTGCAGAAATATCATATAAGTGCCCGCCGGCAACAGCATATTTTATTCCTTCAAAAAAACTCTGCTTTGTCACCTCGATCAGTTTTTGATCATTTTCCGATATTTTGCCGACGGCATGAGTTCTTGCAGCATCCGAATGATATCCGTGGTAGATCACGCCTGCGTCCAGGCTCACGATATCTCCTTCCCGAAGAATGACATTTTCTTTGGGAATTCCATGTACCACTTCATCATCAAGAGATACACAGATGGAGGCCGGATATCCTTCATAATTCAGGAAAGAGGGAATGCATCCGAACTCGCGGATCCATTCTTCTCCTTTTCGGTCAATCTCCAGCGTGGAGATGCCCGGTTCAATGATTTCACCCAATCTGTTGTGAACTTCTGCCAGAATCTTTCCGGCTTCACGCATGAGCCGGATTTCTTCTTCTGACTTTATCGTTATTCTTTCTTTTTTTCTACGCATGTCATTTCACTCTGCTTTATCTGACGGATCAGCCCAGGATCGCTGTAATATCATCAAATACTTTCTGAAGATCCTGTGTTCCGTCAACCTCTTTTAAGATTCCTTCTTTGGTATAATAATCAATCAAAGGCTGCGTCTGTGTATGATATACTTCCAAACGCTGTTTTACGGTTTCCGGCTTATCATCATCACGAAGAATGAGTTTACCGCCACATGCGTCACAAATTCCTTCTTTTTTCGTTGGATTATATTTAATATGATAGGTTCCTCCACATGCTACGCAGGCACGTCTTCCTGACATACGGTCGATAATATTGTCATCCGGCACTTCCACATTGATGGCATAGTCCATTTTTTCTCCAATTTTTGCCAATGCCTCGGTCAATGCTTCTGCCTGTGGAATCGTACGTGGGAATCCATCAAGTACATATCCTTTTTTTGCATCATCCTGTGCCAGACGGTCTACCACAAGGTCAACCACCAATTCATCCGGTACAAGAAGTCCTTTATCCATATACGTTTTTGCTTTCTGTCCGAGTTCTGTATTCTCTTTGATATTTGCGCGGAAGATATCTCCGGTGGAAATGTGTGGAATACCGTATTTTTCGGAAATCATTTTTGCCTGCGTGCCTTTTCCGGCACCAGGAGCACCAAGCATAACAATTTTCATAGCCATTCTCCTTTTCATTTCAATGCAAAAAAGGTAAGCGACCATACGAAAATAATTTTTCGCAGGTCGATTGCCTTTTTATGTTATCATCAATTTCCCAAAAATCCTTTGTAATTACGGACTAACATCTGGGATTCAAGCTGTTTCAATGTTTCAATAACAACACCAACAATAATGATCAAAGATGTACCGGTAAAGGATACATTTGCTCCGAACACACCTGAGAAGATGATTGGAAGCACACATACGATAACCATTGCGACAGCACCGATAAAGATGATGCTGTTAAGTACATTGGTAAGATAATCGGTTGTTGGTTTTCCCGGACGAATACCCGGAATAAATCCACCTTGTTTTTTCATATTGTTTGAAATTTCAAGCGGATTAAATGTTACTGAGGTATAGAAATATGCAAAAAAGATTACCAATGCGATATATACAAGTAATCCTAATGTATATTTAAAATCACCCCATGAACTAATGTTACACCAGTCACTCTGGTTGCAGACCTTGAGGAATTTCTGGATCAAGGATGCCCCTTCTCCGGATGCCGGTTTCACACCCGCAAAACTGGCAATAATAACTGGAAGCTGTAACATGGAACTTGCAAAGATAACCGGAATAACGCCGGCTGTATTTACTTTCAACGGAATGTGGCTGGACTGACCGCCAAACATTTTCCGTCCCTGCATTTTCTTTGCATACTGTACAGGGATTTTTCTCTCGCCATCCTGAAGCCATACGATAAACGCAAACATGGCAACGATCAGAACAAGAATAATTACTGCTGCAAGAATTCGGTTGGTAACATTGGCTGCACTCTTGATGAACTGATTGTACAAAGAAATCAGGTCACTCGGAATACGTGCAACGATGTTGATCAACAGGATAATGGAAATACCATTTCCAATTCCTTTTTCTGTGATTTCCTCACCAAGCCACATAAGGAATGCAGCTCCTGCTGTCAAAGCAACAACGGAAATGATCACAGAAGTATATCCGGATTCAGTAAAGAATCCCTGATTACGGAATCCGATAACGATAGCAAGACCTTCGATCAAAGCAAGTACGATAGAAAGATATCTGGTGTACTCGTTGATCTTCTTTCTTCCATCTTCTCCATCCTTTTGCAGTTCTTCGAGACGCGGAATTGCGATCGTAAGAAGCTGTACAATAATGGATGCCGTAATGTACGGCGTGATGTTCAAGGCAAAAATGGACATTCTTGTAAAGGATCCACCTGTCATAACATCAAGGAAGTTCAAAGCCTGGTTGTTATCAAACAAATTCTTGATGACATTTGTATTGACGCCCGGAAGCGGAATATTACATCCGATCCGGACGATGATAAGCCCCAAAAATACAAACAAAAGTTTGTTTCGGATCTCTTTCGTCTTAAACGCATTTCTTATCGTTTCAAGCATTAGATCACCTCTGCTTTTCCACCAACTGCTTCAATCTTTTCAACAGCACTCTTACTAAATGCGTTTACTTTAACTGTGAGCTTTTTGGTTAATTCTCCATTTCCAAGAATTTTCACTCCATCTCTAGGATTGTTGACAATCCCTTTATCCATAAGAGTTTCAATTGTTACTTCTGCGCCATCTTCAAATGCATTGAGACGGTCAAGTCCGATAGCAACAATGTCTTTACTATTGATATTTGTAAAACCTCTCTTAGGCAGTCTTCTGTACAATGGCAGCTGACCACCTTCGAAACCTGGTCTAGGTGCTCCAGAACGTGCTTTCTGTCCTTTATGACCTTTACCGGCAGTTTTACCGTTTCCTGAACCATGTCCACGTCCACGACGGAATTCATCGCTGTGTTTGGAACCTGCTGCAGGTTTTAATTCTGATAAATTCATTTATGGCACCTCCTTATATTAGATTTCTTCTACTTTAACCAAGTGTCTAACTTGCTGAATCATTCCTCTAACAGCATCGTTGTCAGGCATCTCAACTGTTTTGTTGAGTTTTCTGAGGCCAAGAGCCTCAACCGTTTTACGATGTTTAGGAATGGCACCAATGGTAGATTTTGTTAATGTGATTTTCAATTTTCCAGCCATGAAAAAGTACCTCCTAACCTAACACTTCTTCTACGGAAAGTCCGCGAAGTTTTGCTACTTCTTCCGGTGTCTTGAGCTCGCTCAAACCAGCAATCGTTGCAAGTACAACGTTCTGTTTGTTACGGGATCCCAAAGACTTTGTACGGATATTTTTGTATCCTGCAAGATCCAATACGGCACGCGCCGGACCACCGGCGATGATTCCAGTACCTTCTGGAGACTTCTTCATAAGAACTTCAGCACTGCCGAATTTTCCGATGAAGTCATGTGGAATACTTCCATTCTCATCAATTGGTACTTCGATGAGTTTTTTCATAGCATCTTCTTTTCCTTTGCGAATCGCTTCCGGAATTTCCATTGCTTTTCCTAAACCTGCACCAACGTGTCCGTTGCCGTCACCTACTACTACCAATGCGGTAAATCTGAAGTTACGACCACCTTTAACAACCTTGGTAACACGTTTAATTGATACTACATTATCTTCTAATTCAAACTGACTAGCATCAATAATTTCACGTTTCATGAGTTTTCCTCCTTGTTTAGAATTGAAGACCAGCTTCTCTAGCTGCATCTGCTAATGCCTTAACTTTACCCTGATAAATGTAACCGCCACGGTCAAATACGACTTCGTTGATTCCATTATCCAAAGCTTTCTTTGCGATAACTTCACCAAGTTTTGCTGCAGCTTCTACATTATTCGTTTTCTCCAGGCCTTCTTTTACTTCACTCTGAAGAGTAGAGGCAGAAACGATTGTATTGCCGGCAACATCATCAATAACCTGTGCATACATATGATTGTTGCTGCGGAATACTGCCAAACGTGGTCTCTCAGGAGTTCCGGACAGACGGCTACGTAATCTTCTGTGTTTGTTTACGCGAACTTCGCTTCTATTTACTTTACTAACCATTCTATTTTACTCCTTTCTATTTCTTACCAGTCTTACCAACTTTACGTCTGATCACTTCATCAGAATACTTAATACCTTTGCCTTTATATGGCTCTGGTGCTCTCTTCTCTCTGATCTCAGCAGCATATTGGCCAACTTTTTCTTTATCAATTCCCTTAACGATAATCGTGTTCTGACCATCCACAGTTACTTCCAATCCTTCTGGATCTTCCATTTCTACAGGATGAGAATATCCAAGAGATAATACTAATTTTTTACCCTGCTTTACAGCTCTGTAACCAACACCATTTACTTCCAGTGTCTTAGAGTAACCTTCTGTTACACCAATGATCATGTTGTTGATCAATGTTCTGGTCAAACCATGCAGAGATTTCATTTTCTTCAAGTCATTTGGACGGGAAACTTTGATTTCGTCTCCGTCTTTTTCAATTTTCATTTCCGCAGGCAATACTCTTTCAAGTGTTCCCTTTGGTCCTTTTACTGTCACCTTATTATTTTCTGCAATATCTACAGTTACACCTGCAGGTACCGCGATAGGCAATCTTCCAATTCGTGACATTTGCCGTACCTCCTATATTTTGAATAAGTTCCATTCGGCAGAGAATCTGCCTCACAGAGTTTAAACTACCATACGAATGCTAATACTTCGCCGCCTACGTTCAACTTACGAGCTTCTTTGTCTGTAAGAACACCTTTGTTTGTTGAAACGATAGCGATTCCGAGTCCGCCAAGAACCTTAGGAAGTTCTTCTGCGTTAGCATAAACACGAAGACCTGGTTTGGAGATTCTCTTCAAACCGGAGATGATCTTTTCGTTTTTGTCTTTACCATATTTCAATGTGATGTGGATTGATTTAAATCCATCAACATCTACCAAATCAAAACCTTTGATATATCCTTCCTTCAAAAGAATCTCTGCAATCGAAATCTTCATCTTAGAAGCAGGAACATCAACTGTATCATGTTTTGCAGTATTTGCATTACGGATTCTTGTAAGC
>CAJMFH010000016.1 GCA_905212635.1 uncultured Lachnoclostridium sp.
AATGAATACCACAAAAAAATAATGAATACCACAAAAAAATAATGAATACCACAAAAAAATAATGAATACCACAAAGGGCTGCCAATAATTGACAGCCCTTTACTTCTCAACGCCCTATCTGTTTAATGCTCCCCCTCCAGACGGAGCATTTCCTTCTTAAGGCGTTTCATGATCTTCTTTTCAAGCCTTGATATGTAACTTTGGGAAATTCCCATGCAGTCAGCAACTTCTTTCTGTGTTTTTTCACCCCCTTCGTAATCCGCAAGTCCAAACCGCATATGAATGATCTTACGTTCCCTCTCACTTAATGTCGAAAGTGCTTTCTTTAATAACTTGATATCCACCTCCCTCTCAATATCTTTGTAAATAATATCTTCACTCGTCCCCAGAATGTCGGAAAGCAGAAGTTCATTGCCGTCCCAGTCCACATTCAGCGGTTCATCGATGGAGACTTCCATTTTAATCTTACTGTTTCTCCGCAGATACATCAAAATTTCATTTTCAATGCAGCGGGAAGCATAGGTCGCCAGCTTTATCTTCTTATCTGCACGAAAGGTATTGATTGCCTTGATGAGACCGATGGTTCCGATCGAAATCAAATCTTCGACCCCTACCCCGGTATTGTCAAATTTTTTTGCAATGTAGACAACCAACCGCAAATTGTGCTCTACCAATTTGTTTTTTGCTGCTTCCGAGTCCTCACCGGATAATTTTTCAATACAGGACGCTTCCTCTTCTGCATCGAGTGGTGCCGGCAGGATCTCCGCGCCGCCGATATAATGAATATCACCTCCTTGATGAAATAACATACTTTTCCAGTCCTGCATCATACGAAACTGAAACCGATTTGGCATTGACAACCGCAATAACATGAAAATTCCTCCTAGTCCTTTTAGTTTTGGTGTAACTATTCAGGCTGCTTCCCACACATTGGATCCTGAATAGTTACGTTTTGTTTAAATATCCCGCTATGAAATAAGATGTCAAATCCGGCATCGTTTGACAGGCATTTATCATATATCCCCAGCCATTCACGATCCTTACTGATTCGTTTCCCGTCTGGCAGCCGGATTTCCATCTTATCCACCAGAATTCCCGGAAGAAAGCCCCGCTCTTCTCCCACGGAATGATATGGTATATAACGCAAAAGCAACGTTCCTCTGTTGTTTATCATCCCTTCACTTAGTGCCTCGGAAAGTTCCATTTTCTCTTCCTGCGTGAGAAGTTTTTGAAACAACTCTTTTGTCACAATGGATACACCTGCGCCGCTTATTGGCTCTGCCAGCCGGTTTCCCGTATCGAAAAACCCAGTCCCCTGTATGCGTTTTCCGCGCCACTCAAGCCACGTTTCATACATGTACTGTTCCGGCATACGGTTTTCCGACATCCGCCGTATCGCCCCTGCCGCCAATTGTATTCCCATGCTTCCTCCCAAAAGAAAAACAAGCGAAATACTATGTAATCCCAAAAGTTCACGAATTCCAAACAAGGTTCCGGAGACGGCTGACGCGGTCAGATAAAATCCGATCACACACCGTATATACCCGCGGACATTCATTTTGCCATAAACAAAACGAATCAAAAACGAGGTTCCGGCAACATAGATTAAAATCCAAAGAATCCATCTCGTACGAATCCCAAGCATTACAACCAGCACACCAAGCAGCGCCCCCAGCACCGCCCCCGCCACACTCCGTCCGGTAATGGCAGGTCTTTTGCGCCAGTAATTCAAAATCTGAAACACTTGCAGATTCATAAGAAAATTGACAAAAAAGAAGATATCAATGTATACTTTCATACATGTCATTCCTCATTCTTTTTATGCTTTTGCATAGTCTTATCATAGCGGATCCCCCGCGATTATTTTGTCAAATCCGGGCGGAAGATTCCTAAAATATTTCCTGCCATATCGACACCGATAGACAGAAAAAAAGACTCTTCCCGACAAATAGGGAAAAGTCTTTATCTAATTTTGTCAAATGCCGTCAAACCCTATTCAAATTTCATCGAAAAAGAAAGTTTACCCCTATGATAATCAAAAGTGCCAAGTGCACCATTGACGATCGTAAACTGCGGAGATTTGTGCCCGATATCTGCATCAAATACAATCGGCACCTGCAATTCCGATAAAATCACTTCGACTGCCTCCACGTAATTGTGATCTGTAAATGACTCGAACATACATGGTCTGCCAAATACAAAGCCTTTTGCCGTATCAAACCAGCCCGCTTCCTTTAACTGCCAGAGCCCTCTTGTCAGCGAATCGCTGTCTAGCGAGAAACTCTCCAGATACCACAAGATCCCATCGTCTTTATATTTTTGTACAAATTCTTTTGTCTGATCAAAACGGGTTCCGACCAGATTCAATAAAACATCCACACAGCCACCCAAAAGCCTTCCTTTTATAGAAATTTCTTCCAATTCCTTTTCATCCTGTCTTGCAAAACAGATGGATTTTTTATCGATATGATAGCCTTCTTCCGGGTTTTCCCGGTCATAGAAATCATCTTCGTATCCATCAAATGTCTTTTGTAGCACCGGTTTTCCCGTCATACACGCATAGTTATAGTTTACGGCATCGTGCCAGGGCTGCATGGAAAAATCATTAAAATGATTTCCGTAAACACTCGCTATATCACACAATGTCGTAATGGTATACGTAAGTCCTGTGTTGTCTGAAAATCCCTGAAACCAGGTCGGATTTTCCCGGATTTTTGCAAAGTCCAAAAGCGGCAGTATTTCCATCAAAAAATCCCCGCCTTTGGCAGAAAAAATGTAAGATACCGCCGGATCCGTGATCAGGCTCATCAATTGTTCCGCACGTTCTGTCTTCTCACTGCTCCGCCCTCTTCCATCGCTGGTTCTTACATTTTTTGTCTCGCGGATCACATATCCCAGACTCTCCATTTTTCTGACCGCAAGATCCAGCCGCTGATAATCCATCTCTTTTCGGTTTCCATCAGACGGCGCAGTAATTCCGATCGTATCGCCTTTTTCTAAAAATTTTGGATATTTCATGTCAGTCCTCCGTTTCTCTCTTGAAATCCATTCCTTTTTCTAGTATACTTGATAGTACATAACATGTAAAGGAAGGAAAGAAATTATGGCAGAAAAAAATCCTGTTGTCACCTTGGAAGTGGCAGATTATGAACCAATTAAAATTGAACTTTATCCTGAAATTGCACCAAATACCGTGAACAATTTCATTTCCCTTGTCAATCAGGGATTTTATAACGGATTAACTTTTCATCGAATCATCAAAGGCTTTATGATCCAGGGCGGATGTCCGGACGGCAATGGTACCGGCGGCCCGGGTTACAGCATCAAAGGAGAATTTTTCGGAAACGGCATTAAAAATGACTTGCAGCATACCGCTGGTGTCATCTCTATGGCACGTTCCATGATGCCGGATTCTGCCGGTTCCCAGTTCTTCATCATGCACAAAGATGCACCCCATCTCGACGGTCAGTATGCCGCTTTTGGAAAAGTCATCGAAGGGCTTGATATCGTTGACCAGATTGCATGTGTAGATACCGATTACAGTGATATGCCGCTCGAACCAGTCGTTATGACAAGAGTCAGTGTAGACACCTTCGGCGAAGATTATCCGGAACCGGAAAAGCTCTGATTCGGAAACCTTTCGTCCTAAATTAGAATCGTGCGCCGCTGGGCGCACCTTTTAAAAGCACGAAGACCGGTAATTTCCGTTCTCCGTGCTTTTATTGTTTTGGAATCGTTCTGTTTATGTATGACGCGATGTGCTTTATGCTTCTATCTTTACAAGACGCTCTGCAATATGCTCCACTCCGCGGAACGCATTTTCTACGTCTTCCGTAACCTGTTTCTGGCTGCGTCCCTGTTCTACCACCTGATTGGTCTGTTTCCGCAGCCCTACAACCAGCTGCTGTATTTTTTCAGAGGTTGCTTCGAGTTTATGTGCAAACGACTCCGTCGCCTCACTTGCCTGAAGAACCTTCATTGCCATTTCTTTGGAATCGGTCTGCATGGTTCCAATCTGCTCCGCTTCTTCTCTTGCTCCCTGAATCTGTTCCAATCCGGATCGGATGGAAGAAACATTGACATCGTTTGCCTGCTGCACCTGAGAAAGCAGTTCGCCAATCTTATCAATGATTCCTTTGATGGACTCGCTCGCCGTCTTTGAATCCTCTGCCAGCACACGAACCTCATCCGCTACCACCGCGAAACCTTTTCCATGTTCTCCCGCTCTTGCCGCCTCAATACTTGCATTCAACGCCAGCAGATTGGTCTGTGACGTAATATTTCCGATGGTCTGCGCAAATTCCGACACCTCATCCACAGCCACTTTCAGGCTTTCAATGGATTGTTCGGTCGCCTGTGCTGTCCCCCGCATACTCTCCATACTCTCTGCCATTTCCACCATAAAGGAGATATAGGCGCCTAACTTTTGGTAGGTATCACTGGCAATTGCTGCCATCTTTCCGCTCTGCTCTCTGATATCCGCCGCATTGTGGAGTGCTGTCTTGGTCTCCTCGGTCAATTCGTGCGTAAATTTTTCACTAGTATCACAATCCTTCAACGACTGTTCTGCGGAACGGGTAATCTGCTCATTGCTTTGCTGAAAACGTCCGATATTCTGCTTGACCCCTTCTGTCTCACTCATAAGCTCCGTGGATGCCTGATTACATTCTGACACAAGCACTGCAACTTTCTGGGTATCATTGAGATTTTCAAGGAGTTTTCTCGCCCCAATCGCAATCCTCGTACAAACTAACGTCATCACCACATTTTCAATCAAAAATCCAACACTCCGGCTTACGAACCAGGTAAAATTCGAATCAAATTCAATCTGCTTTACCCCCTGCGATCTTAAAAATAAAGAAAGCACCAAAAACAGATAGCTGATCACGGAAGTTTGCAGCGTCAGTTTCTTGTCATAATAAAAGATACTAAATACCATTGGCAGCGCGTACGTCATATAGATTCCAACCGCCGCATTGCTCGCCATGATCGTAAGCAGTCCGCATAATGCGATCAATACGATGTACTTTAAAATATGAATCGGAACTCCTGCTTTGTATGCAATCGTAGGCCCCATCGTAACCACAATCCCTACTGCCGTCATAACAAGCAGATCTGATATTTTAGACTGAAACAAACCAATGGCAGAAAACAGCATAATTGCCGGAAACGCAACAATCAGCCATCGCAAAATACGTATCATATTTTTCGTAACTGCCATATCGTTTTCATAGAAAAATGAATTTTCTTTTTTCTCCATCCTTCCCCTCTCCTTTTTTCGTAAAATCTGCTTCTATTATACCAGCAGATCTTCTCTGGAAAAAGGTAAATTTTTTAGAAAAATGTGTCAATTTTATAGATAAAATAACGATTCAGAAACCGCAGGAGCGGAAGTCTGAATCGCTAAACTTTTATACTAGTTCGCCCATAAAGTAAAATCCTTTGCTTTCGGTCAGTTTTACTTTACATATTTTTCCAATCATTTTTTCATCCCCCGGACAATGCACAACTGCATTGGAGGACAATCTTCCCGTGATCAGATTTGCATCGTGATCATTGACTTCTTCCATCAATGCCTCGACAATCTCGCCCTCTTTGGCATCCGTAATCTCAGTTGAAATCTCATGAATGACATCCAGAAGTCTTGCAAAACGTTCTTTTACCACGTCTTCCGGCACCTGATCTTCCATTGTCGCCGCCGGTGTTCCGGTTCTCTTGGAATAGATAAACGAATACACGCTGTCATAGCGGACTTTCCGCACGACATCCAGAGTTTCCTCAAAATCTTCTTCCGTCTCTCCCGGAAATCCCACAATCAGATCCGTCGTCAAAGAAATGTTTGGCATTTTTCCCTTGATCCGTGCCGCAAGATCCAGATACTGCTCTTTCGTATAACAGCGGTTCATTTTCTTCAGGATCTTTGTACTTCCGGATTGCAGCGGCAAATGAAGATGCGTACAGATCTTCTTGCTTTTTGCCATGACTTCGATCAGTTCATCCGACAGATCTTTCGGATGCGATGTCATAAACCGGATACGCTCGAGTCCTTCGATCTTTTCCACTTCCTGCAAAAGCTCCGCAAACGTCATCGGTTCTTCGAGCGTCTTTCCATAGGAATTGACATTTTGTCCGAGAAGCATGATTTCAATAACACCGTCCGCCACAAGATTTTTAATCTCCCGGAGAATCTCTTCCGGTTTCCGGCTCCGCTCGCGGCCGCGCACATAAGGCACGATACAGTACGTACAGAAGTTATTACAGCCATACATGATATTCACGCCCGCCTTAAACGGATATTTTCGGACACTTGGCAGATCTTCCACAATTCCCTCTGCCTCTTTCCAGATATTCAGTACCATACGGTCGGACTGAATCCTCGTATAAAGCAGTTCTGCCAGCTTATAGACATTATGCGTACCAAAAACAAGATCAACAAACGGATAACTTTTCTGTATTTTTTCTACAACTGTAGGCTCTTGCATCATACAGCCACACATGGCAATTTTCATCGCCGGGTTTTTCTTCTTTTGATTTTTCATATATCCCAGTCTGCCGTAAACTTTCAAATTGGCATTTTCACGGACCGTACAGGTATTATAAAGGACAAAGTCCGCCACCGGCTCTTCGACCGTCTCATAGCCAATATAAGAAAGAATGGCCTCCAGTTTTTCAGAATCTCTGGCATTCATCTGACATCCCATCGTCTGCATCGAAAGCGTCAGTTTCCTGCCAAGACGCTTTTCTTCCTCTGCTGCCCATTCTTTACATTTTTTCATAAAATAATACTGACGCAGAGGCTCCTCATTTGGCGCCTCTGCGTGTATATCCATAGCATCGATCTGTTCATAATCAAACATTATTTTCTCCATTCCGGGGAAAATAATTCCCCTTTATACATTATTTCCATTTTCTGTAATGATGGACGTAAGGATCGGCATCGCATCGGAGATTGGAATCGCAAATCCCATTCCTTCTACTTCCTGAGCTGCAAATTTTGAAGAATTGATACCAATCACCTGTCACTGTGAATCGACCAATGCTCCGCCACTGTTTCCGGGGTTGATCGCTGCATCGGTCTGGATTAATTTCATCGTTGTCGTCTTGTCACTGCTGTTACTCTGACTTTGTTTGCTGTTCTGACTGCCGGACTGCTGCCCCTGTCCACCAAATGGGTCAGCCTGCTGCTGTTCCTGCTGGCTGCTTGAACTTTCCGTCGCAATTTCACGGTCTTTCGCACTTACATAACCAACCGTCACACTGGTGCCGTAGCCAAGTGCATTTCCAATGGCAATTGCCTGTTCACCAACTTTAATCTTTGTGCTGTCTCCGATATCTGCTACTTTGATGGCTGACAATGTGGAATCTTTCAGATCACTTTTGTTTACTTTCACAACTGCCAGATCGGAAGTCGAATCCGTTCCAACCACTTTGGCAGATGCCGTCGCTTCATCGGAGAATGTGATCTGTACCTCTGTACTTCCTTCTACCACATGGTTATTTGTCGCGATATAAATCGCCTGATCGTCTTCCTTAATAATAATTCCCGAGCCGCTTCCTGACTGTTCATTCTGGTATGTTCTTCCAAAGAAATCCTGTGTCTCTGATACCACTTTCACATCAATGGCTACGATGGAAGGAAGAACATAATCTGCCACATCCGAAACACCTGCAAGTTTACTATCGGATGAAGAGGCAGAAGTCTGTGTAATGCCACTCGTACTGTCGTCAGACTGCTTTGTCGTTGTTGCAGCCGTTTTACTGCTTTGTGTCTGCGTGACACTGGAACCGGTTACCTGATTCAAGGCATATTCTGTACCGGTAAATACCGAGCCACTAAGTACTCCAAATGTCACTGCGCCTGCTACTAATTTTATCATCTTTTTCATCGTCGTTACCTCCGTTTCATTCTTGTATTTCCTGTTTACAAGAACAACTATACAAAATGAATGTGGGCACTTTTTGTTTGTTTGTTGAAAAAGATGTGTGTAATTTATGTTTGTTTTGTGAACTAAAAGGTTCCTAATATGCGGAGATTTGCCGATTCTTCTTTCACTCCACGGAGTGCGTTCTGCACAGCCGGCTCATCCAGATTTCCTTCAATGTCCACAAAGAATCGATATTCCCAATTTTTTCCTTCAATCGGACGTGACTCCAATTGAAGCATATTCAGGCCGTTGAATAAGAAATGTGACAAGATCCGGTAAAGTGCACCACATTCATGTGGTACCTCGATACAAAGGGCAATCTTATGGCTGTCCGGAAGGTAGATTGGCTCTTTTCCGATCACAATAAATCTCGTGCAGTTATTTTTCTCCTGTTGAATACTCTCCTGCAATACTTCCAGTCCGTATTCCTTTGCAGCTCTCTTTGCTGCAATTGCTGCCTGCGTCTTATCGCCATCCTCTGCTACTTTCTTAGCTGCGGCGGCAGTATTAGAAAATTCTACCTGAACCATCTGCGGATGTTCTTTCAAAAATCCACTGCATTGCAGCAATCCCTGTGGATGGGAGTAAACGGTCTTAATATCCTTGATCTGCGTTCCCGGAAGGGCAACGAGACATTGATCGATCTTATTGACATACTGTCCTACGATACTATTCGAATAATTCAAAAGCAGATCGTAGTTCGCTGTAATCCCACCGGTCGATGAATTTTCAATCGGCAGTACGCCGTACTGCGCCTCTCCTTTTTCTACGGCTTCCATGACACTTTGAAAGGTTGGATAGCTGATTCCATTGATCTCTTCTCCGAAAAAGTTTTCCATCGCCTGCTGGGTATGTGTCCCCGGCACGCCAAAATAGCAGACTTTGGTCTGTTCATCTACCGGAAGTTTGTCCACTTTTACAAAATCTGACAATTTTGTCGTCATCGGCAATACGCCATACTGGTATTTGCGGCTGATAGACATAATCTGACTAAAAAGTTCCGTGATTGCCCGCTGGTTAAATTCATTGCTGGACATCGATTTGAGATTTTTTAATTTATCGTCTTCTCTCTCTTTGTCATAGACCGGTTTTCCTGTCTCCAGTTTATATTTTGCCACTTCGCTGGATTCAATCATCCGCTTTTCAAACAATTCCACAATCTGCTTATCAATCGCATCAATATGTTCTCTTGAAACTTTTAAATCTATCACTCGTCCATCTCTCCTTTTTTCAATTCATCATACATCTGCATCACGGTTTTTCCACTGACCGGATGACGCAGATACGGCGCAATCTCCTGCAATGGTTCCAATACAAACTCCCGCAGCGGAATTTCTCTGTGTGGTACGATCAGATTTTCTTCCTGAATGATCTCCTCTCCATAAAAGAGGATGTCGAGATCAATCGTGCGCGGTCCCCAGTGAATCTCCCTCACCCGGTTTCCTTCCTGTTCCAGCCGTTGAAGAAATGCCAGAAGTTCCTGCGGTTGATACAGTGTCTCAAACGTAAATACCGTATTTAAAAATTTGTCCTGATCCAGATATCCATACGGCTCTGTCTCATATAACGATGCCCGCTGCAAATAACGACAGTTCTCATCTTTTTCGATTCCTTCAAACGCTGCCAGAAGGTATGCTTTTTTGTCTCCCATATTGGAACCTGCGCCGACGTAGACTTTCTCCCATTTTCTGGAAATCGTCACCGAAACGGTATCCAGCGGCAGTAAAATAGGTGCCCACGGCTTTTTCACCGAAATGTCCACCTGTTCCAGACATGGATAGGCATGGAGCAAAAGGTCTGCCAGCCTCTCCGCTATCGTTTCCAATAATTGGTATTGATTTTCCTGCATATGCTCATAGATCAAATGTGCCGCTTCGGCGTAGTTGACCGAGTACGCAAGATCATCGGTCAATCCCGCTTTTTTTGTGTCACAATACATCGTCGCGGACACTAAAAATTTCTGTCCCAGCACATTTTCTTCTTTTAATACGCCATGATGGCAGTAACACTCTAAGTCTTTTATCTGAATCTGATCCATCTATTCTTCCTTCTCTTTTCCATATAAAATCGCTTCGGTCATCCGCAAGGCACGGGCATTTGCCTGAACATCATGCACACGAACGAAATCACAGCCTTTCATCGCACCGATCACCGATGTCGCGATCGTACCTTCCTCACGTTCTGTCACCGGCAGATCTAACGTCAATCCGATCACACTCTTTCTGGATGTTGCAAGAAGCACCGGATATCCCATGTCACACAGCACTTCCAGATGGTTTATGATGGCAAGATTCTGCTCATAGGTCTTGCCAAATCCTACCCCCGGATCCAGCATGATATTTTCCTTTTTTACCCCATATTTTTCAGCGACAGCCAAACATTTTTTCAAATCTGCCACTACATCCGGCACAAAATCCTGATAATCCGTATTATCACGGTTGTGCATCAGACAAACCGGCACATCGTACCGGACAGCAAGTTCTGCCATCTTCTCATCGTACAAAAAGCCCCAGATGTCATTTAACATATCTGCACCGGCTTCCAATGCCGCCTCTGCCACACGGCTTTTATACGTATCAATCGAGACAGGAATGTCATATTTTTCTTTGATCTTTTGAATTACAGGCACTACTCTGGCAATCTCCTCGTCCTCGGTAATCTGCTGATGACCGGGTCTCGTGGATTCACCGCCTACATCGATGAGGTCGGCTCCCTCGCCGATCATTTTCTCCACCTGCGTCATGGCATGCTCCAGTGTATCAAACTTTCCACCGTCTGAAAAAGAATCCGGTGTCACGTTCAAAATTCCCATAATATATACTTTTTTTCCAAATGCAAATGTCCGGTTACCAATTTTCATATTTCCTGTCATTGTTTTTTCTCCTCGTATCATAATTGCCCTCGTATTTCCCCGATGGCACGTCTTCGTAACAGATTAAAGCCGCAGTAACTCTTTTTGTCCTCGTATCATAATTGCCCCTCATTTTCCTCAGAGGCACGTCTTCATAACAGATTAAAGCCGCAGTAACTCTAAGAATTCCTGTTTCCAGCTCTCCTCTTGCTTCGCGCATCCGCGTGTGCTGAGTGTGATCGTCTTCGACCCCGGCTTCTTGATGCCGCGCATCGTCATACACATATGCTCGGCTTCCACCATAACGATAACACCTTTTGGCGCAAGAATGTCCATCATCGCATCCGCGATCTGATCGGTCAGCTGCTCCTGAATCTGCGCTCTTCTGGCAAACACTTCGACGGTCCTTGCCAATTTACTAAGTCCCACCACTTTTCCGTCCGGAATATATCCAATATTCACTTTTCCATAAAATGGAAGAAGATGGTGTTCGCATACCGAATAAAAGGTAATGTCCTTTTCCAGCACAAGACCTTTCTGCGTGGAAGAAAATGTCTTTTCCAAATGCTCGGCTGCATCTGCCTCATACCCGCCAAATAACTCCTCACACATCTTTGCGATCCGTTCCGGTGTCTCTAAAAGTCCCTCCCGCTCCGGATCTTCACCAATTCCTTCCAAAAATAACGAAACCGCTTTTTTTATCTTATCTTTATCCATTCTGTCTGATATCTCCATTCTAAGCAATGCTAAATGTATTTTACCATGATTTTGTGGGAAGGTCAACCTTGCGGAAGTTTTTCCGGACTTGGATAGATGGAGAAATGTTCTAGTAAACAAACTAAATTTTTAAGAAACAGCGCAATATAAAAAGACCATAAAAGAATGGTCTTTCTATATAACTGTAAAAATGCAGCTTTCCCTTGCGGGAACCGGTTTATTTCTTTACTTTGACTTTTGTTATTTTACTCCATGCTCCATACGTTTTTTCCGTGCCATTCGTATCGTATGCCCGGACATGGATATAGTAAATTTTGTTCTTCTTTAACTTCTTAATGGTATACGTTGTCTTTTTGGTAGATACACTGCTTTTCTTCTTAAAATTCTTGTTTGCTGCATATTGCACCTGATATCCTTTTGCTCCTTTTACTGTGCTCCACGACATCACAATCTTTTTGCCCTTTTTATTCTTTGGCGTTTTCAGCACGACTTTTGAAAGTGCTTTATTATCCGGGTTTTTACTTATGTTACCGCCATTGTCCAATACACCCTGTGATGTATCCCCTGAACCCAAAGATGGGGTTCCCGTCGGTGTAGTACTCACTGTCGGTTCCGATGTTGGTACTATCGTTTGGGTCGGCGTCGCTGACACTATTGCCGGCGATGTCGGTGTCGGTGTTGGTACTACTGCAGATGTTGCCGTCGGCGTTGGTGCAATTGTTGGCGTTGGGCTCGGCTCACTAACGTCTCCATTCGAACTAACTTTTCCTGCATACTGCCAAAGTGACGTCTCGGAAAGATTCAAATGCAAAACCGGACGGACACGTAATTTAAAGTAGACAGCCTCTCCAAATTCACATCCATCACCTTGATGATGCACATCTGCCGCACAATGACCAATATTCGTACCCGGTGACCGCAGCCACCAATTCGTTGCTTCGGATCCTGTATCTGTTTTAACTTTATCTGCTACAAGCAATGTATTCTTTACCACTCTCGTATCACTCGCTTCCAACTGGAATAAGTGATAGAAACCATACGCCGGATTACTGGCTTCTGCGATAGACAGCAGATATACTTTATCGATGGTATCCGGACCACCCTCTGTACCATATGCCGGGTTGTCATCATTCACAACGGTTGTATCCTTAATCGCAGCCTGTTCTTCTGCGATAAATGCCGTATCTAAAAAAGTGCCGTTTAACCACTTTCGAAGAGTGCAGGTCTCCCATGTAACTTGTTTATATTCCTCATTATACGGCTGTACATCCAGATTTTTGTCTGCCAGCAAAAAAGCATCGTCTCCCTCAACCGACAGAATTCTCCATTTAATCGGCACTTTGAACGTAGTACTGTTTTGGTAATAATTTCCAAAATAAATACAATCCCATGTTGTCACTACACCATTCATTGTTGGATTTTGTAATGTGGTGGCAGCTTCCACTTGCGCGGTCTGTCCCAGCGAAACCTGACACAATGAAAAAACCATTATCAAAGTCAATACTCCTGCCAAAAGACGATTTGTGTTTCTTTTTGTCATAAAGATCCCTCCTTGTATAAATATCATATCCTTTAGCCGCATATTTGTGTTTTAATTTTATTATAGCTGTCACTATTTGTCAATAGAATGTAATGTTATACAAAGACGTATACGTATTTTTGTTAATAATTCACACTTGTTTTTTGAGTACCTATGTGTATAATAGGTACTAACATTAAGGAGCTATGTATCTAGCTCCTTTTATAATTATCAACAGGAGAATCCTATGGAAGATTTATTTATAAGATGGCAGAAAGCACGTCCGGATTACAACAACTTTAACGAGGATGGTATTATTAATAAGGAATGCTGGGAAAGTATGCCTTCCTCTAAAAAAATTCTTTTTATTTTAAAAGAAACAAATGGACTTGAAGGCAGTTTAAGCTCGTTCTTAAAGAATGGGGGAAATTCAACCTACTACAGAACATGGAATAACATCGCAAGATGGGCTGAAATCATTATCTCCGGTACATATTTGGACAAGATCAGCCAACAACAATTACACGATTCTCTCCAAAAAGTTGCAGCAATAAATATAAAAAAGCAGGCTGGCACATCCCGTTCAAATCGAAAAACAATATTCGAAGCAGCCGACAAAGACCAGCAGTTTTTACAGGAACAAATCCAAGAAATAGACGCGGAAATAATAATTACCTGTGGTTTTAATGTAGTCTCTGCCTGTCTGCATGACCATATATTTAAGGAACCGACGGACAATTGGACAATAAATACCGATACAGGACTTTGGTATTACTATTCAGGTCTCATACGCAAAAATAAAAAAACAACCGTAATTAGTATGCCTCATCCGAATCGTGCAGGAAAAAACTACACTTTCAAACTAAAAAGGCTGCTTCAACAGATATAAGTTTTTATATCTGGACTTATTGGAAATATTTTTATTTTTTTTGATATAGCCGAAGATGTACTGTCCCTTTTTGATTACATCTTTAAGACCATTTCCTGTGCTTACAACAACAAAATCATCCGCGGTTAATGTTTCTTCCCGCTGCAAATTTTTAATTTTTATCCAAATATTATGCTTACATCCGGTCCATTCCTCAGGATATTCACCCTCTTCACAAGGGGCAGTTGTTGGCTGACTATAAGTAACTATCTGTTCAACCTCTGCTACATATGCAATATCGTTATCCACATCATCCTGATTCATAGCAAAATACATCTTCAGATGTCCTGCTTCTGCCAAAGCATTGTATTTTTTGGCTTTTTCGTCATTCATACCGCTCTTCAAACTGTTCGTACTATACCAGGTATATCCATTTTTAACACAGTTTTGTATATATGTCTCAATGGTTTCATGTCCCCCTAATGTTTTACCGGAGTTGTCCTCAACATATCCTAATTTCTGAAATAAACAATCATTTTTAGCAGCCAAGTCATTTCTGTCCAATACCATATTTCTCACCTCCTCAATACATAAGTTTTCTTTACCATAAACCCCTTCTATCCAACTGTATCGTCAGACAAAAGGGGCTTTTCTATCTCTTAATCTACATACTTCTTCAATGTCGCACGCACGGCACCAGGTCCGGCAATAAGTTCAGCAAACATGCCCTCGATCTTTTCACCAAGTCCTGCTTCGTACAGGTCTACAGCAAAGATAGACGCATCTTTGAGAATTGGAGAAAGTACCGCATGTACATCAGTAGTTTCACCAAGTTTGACGTCTTTTACATACTGTTTTACTTCATCAAGACGTGGGTCGGAACTCTGCTCAAATGGCTGTCCCTCGTCATTGATTCCCATAAGATAACGACACCATCCTGCCAATACCAGTGGAATCAAAGTCAATGACTGTACATCCAAACTGTCGCTTGCGATGTAAGACTTGATCGTCTCGCCAAAACGGATTGGAAGTTTTTGGGAAGTATCCGTCACGATACGCTGTGGAGTATCCGGCATAAATGGATTTGGAAGGCGGAGCGTAAGCACTGCGTTCGCAAAATCTTTTGGATCAATGATGCCCGGATTTACTACAACCGGCATCCCTTCCTGATAACACATTTTTTCTACAAGAGTAGATAATTCTTTATCTTCCATCTCTCCATGGATCGTTGTATGAGAGAGAAGGCATCCGTAAATAGCCAGTGCCGTATGCAGCGGATTCAGACAGGTACAAACCTTCATCTTCTCCACTTTATCTACTGTCTCGCGGTCGGTAAAGAGAATTCCTGCTTTATCGATCGGCGGTCTTCCATTCGGGAACTTGTCTTCGATAACAAGATAACCGGTCTCCTCGGAGTTTACAAATGGTGACGTATACGTATTGCGGTTTGTGATGATCAGATCCGTATCTTCAAAACCGTCTTTTTCAAGCATTTTCTTGACATTTTCATCCGGACGCGGCGTGATCTTGTCGATCATCGACCATGGGAACGATACCTGATTCTCGTCATTCATGTAATCTGCAAATTCCTTTTCGACAATTCCATTTTTTACCCAGGCATCGACAAATGCCATAACACCGGCTTTCAATTTATCTCCATTGTGGGAGCAGTTGTCCATACTGGAAAGAGCGATCGGCGCTTTACATGTCTTGAAGCGGCGGTAACACAATGCTGCCACACGTCCCATCAGATGCTGCTGATTTTCCGGCTGATCATTAAATCCGCTTTCTACAACGGAAAGAAGATCTCCCTTTCCATCGTAAATGCTGTATCCTTTTTCTGTAATAGTAAAACTTGCCATCTGCAAGGAAGGATTTTCAAAAATCTCGAACAATCTTGCAAAATCTTCCGGTGCAGCCTGATCTGCCACCAGTGCTTCCACAACACTTCCTACAATTTTCTTTTCGATTGTTCCATTGGCTTTCAAAACAACGGAAAGGCTCAGACAGTCGTATGGTTTGTAAGCTTTGCTGATGATCTCATGGTCAAAACTCTCTGCCACGACAATTCCGCGGTCATACTCGCCCTGATTCAATACACGCTGAAGAATTTCAGCCGGAAAAGCACGGAATATATTTCCAGCTCCAAAATGAACCCAGGTAGGTGCCTCTTTGGTTTTCTGCTTTACGGCCTCACGGTCATATTTAAGAACTTCGTATCCTTTTTCTTCCCATACAGGAGAAACTTCTTTTTGTAAATCTGTCAGTTTCATGATTTCGATTCCTTTCCTGTCTTACTTGTTATTTTTCTTAATTGCTTCCCAAAGACCATTCAGATAAGCGACACCAAGAGCTCGGTCATAAAGTCCGTATCCCGGTCTTGCCTGCTCGCCCCAGATCATACGTCCGTGGTCTGGGCGGATCACACCATCAAATCCCATGTCGATCAACGCTTTGACAATTTCATACATGTCAAAGTTTCCATCGGAAGAAAGGTGGGATACTTCGTGGAACAAGTCTTTGTTTTCGTATTTAATATTACGGATGTGCGCAAAATGGATTCTCTCTGCAATTTTCGGATTGCGGATGATCTTAGGAAGATCGTTGTTCAGGTTACTTCCCAAAGAACCGGTACAGAATGTAAATCCATTGTAAATGCTGCTATTTAAAGAAGCGATCTTAAGAAGGTCGTCTTCACAGGTTACGATACGTGGAAGTCCAAATACATCCCAAGCCGGATCATCCGGATGAACTGCCATCTTAATCTGATATTTTTCACAGGTTGGCATAATTCCATCGAGGAAATATTTGAAGTTTTCACGCAGTTTATCAGCAGTTACATCTTTATATTTGTCAAACAGATCCATGATCTCATCTCTACGGTTTGGCTCCCAGCCCGGCATTACAAAACCACCGCTGGCTTTTTCAATACGGTCAAACATTTCACTGGCATCAATACCATCAATGATGGAAGAATCGTAAGCAAGTGCCGTAGATCCGTCCTCTAAAGGCATCGCAAGGTCAGTTCTTGTCCAGTCAAAAACCGGCATGAAGTTGTAGCATACAAGATGAATGCCTGCTTTTCCGACAGCTTCCAAAGATTTACAATAATCTTCGATCAATTTATCTCTGGTAGGAAGTCCGATTTTGATATCTTCGTGTACATTGATACTTTCAACACCGCACAGTTTAAGACCTTTTGCTTCTACTTCCTGTTTTCTCTTCATTACGTCTTCATACGTCCAAGCCTCTCCTGCCGGGATATCATGAAGCGCTGTGATAACTCCTGTTACTCCTGGAATCTGGCGAATCTGCTCCAGAGTTACACTGTCATTTCCTTCGCCATACCATCTTAATGTCATTTCCATAATTCTATTCTTCCTTTCCTTGATTAATCATAAATTTTTCTATTTTTTTCATCAGCGATACCGCATTTTCTGTAAAAATACGTATTTACACGGTCGCGCCACTCTTTTGCATTTACAAGTTGTCTCTCAAAGCGTTCAGCCACACAGTCAAATGCTCTGTCCGGTACCTTTCCTTTTAATCCCTGCCATGCCTTCTGCATCGCCTCTACTTCTTCCACACCTTCAAAATGAGTATCGTAGATATGCTGGATCAAAGTCTTTCCAGTTTTTAACATATATGTGTACGGAATATGATGGAAGAAAAGCAACAACTCCTCCGGACATTTTTCCGTATCTGCATAAATACTCCGCCACGGCTCATTGTACTGGGAGACATAGCCGGTTCCTTCCATCGTCCGGTCTACCCCGATTCCATGAAGATCCGCACGATGATACGTTCCCCAGCGGTCGTATTCGTAGCCATCGACATCCGGTCCGTAATGATAATGTGGTGTTACCATCCAGCCAATGCCAAGCGGTGCATTGTATTTTTCGTAAGTTGCCCACGAACCACAGAGCATCGGTACGACAACGTCGGTCACCCCTTTGTCATCTGCAAGAGAAAGCCGGCTCCATTCTTCGGCAATCTCTTCTGCTGTCAGCGTAGTGTCCATCGCCAGCCGTCCAAACCCATACAGGTTTGCTGCCGCCAGATCATTTCCGGTCCAGTTCTCATCGTCTCCGGTATTGATAACACCTGCCATCCCGCAATGGATCTGATTGTAAGCATGTCCGGAAACAACTTTCTCTACGGTCGTACCCTCTCCCTCGCCATACGTATCAAAGGCAAGAATTTCCTTCCACATCGGAATCAGGTAACAGAGATCAATCTGCTGACCGGTATATTCCTGTGCAATCTGCACTTCCAACATCATATTTGTCTTTTTCAGCCCGCCAAACAATGGGGAAACCGGCTCGCGAACCTGAAAATCCATCGGACCGTTTTTTATCTGCAAAATGACATTGTCATCGAATGTTCCATCTAATTCCATAAAATGATCGTAGGCTGCTCTCGCGCGGTCGGTCTTTTTATCGCGCCAGTCCTGTCCGCAGTTATAAACAAAGCATCTCCAAACCACCGTTCCTCCATATGGTTTCAGAACTTTAGCAAGCATATTCGCTCCATCTGCATGCGTACGTCCATAAGTAAATGGCCCCGGTCGTCCTTCAGAATCCGCTTTTACAAGAAAACCTCCGAAATTCGGAATCACCTCATAGACATGCGCCACTGCTTTTTCCCACCAGGCAATTACCTGGGGATCCAGCGGATCCGAAACAGGAATATCACTAAGTTCCATTGGCGCTGCAAAATTAACACTCATAAACAATTGAATGCCATATCTCGCAAACAGATCCGTATACTGTTTTACCTGTTTCAAATATACATCTGTGATAAGATAGGTTTCTTTCTCATGAACATTTACATTATTAATCACGATGGCATTGATCCCAATGGATGCCATCAATCGCGCATACATTTCTGTCCGGTCATTGTAAAGGATCTTATAATCGTCGTAAAAAAATGATCTTCCGGAATATCCACGTTCAATACTTCCATCCATATCATCCCAATGATTCATCATACGAAGAGGCATAGACGGAATACAATAATATGGCATTTTTTCGAAAAGATTATCAAGTGCTGTCATGCGCAGGAACGCAAATACTCCCTGCAACACTGCTGTCTCGGTTCTTCCGGTGATAACAATGCTCTCCTCTTCCTCATAGATCACAAATGCCTGATCCAATACTTCTTTGCTTTGTCCTTTTCTTTTTTCTTCCGGAAACTCATACTCTTTCTGCACCTGCATAAAAACAGATGGCTCTTCCAGTATCTCATACGAAATCTCTACGGGTTCCCCCAGCATGGCGCCCATTGCCGTCTGATACTCCCCGGCAATCGTTTGTGCAATCTCGCCGGATGCAATCAATACCGGATTCAAATAACATGGTCGGATCTTATCCTTTGGTAATGGCTTATAATCCAGCCAGCATTTTGTATAATTCATAGTATTTCTCCAATCACTTTCCTTATTCCCTTTCTATTCTATCTTTTTTTTGTCTGTAAATCAATACCCTTTTTATAAAAAAAGCCGAACAAACCGAGTATTTCCCGATTTGTCCGGCTTTTGATTTTTAATCTGCCAAGTTATGCAAATTATTTAGAATGGGAAGCTGCAAAGTTTGCATACTTCTTATTCATATCACTGATCTTGCTATCCCATTTTGAAGAAATTGCTTCAATCTTCTTCGCAGGAGTTGTAGCACCAGCATATACTGCATAACAGAAATCACCATAATCAAGGTCACTGATAAGTGGCAGATAAGATGTCTGAATGTGCTCTGCTTCGTGCATCATTGTCAAAGTCTCATCTACAGCACGATCATCTTTGAACTGATCATAGTATGTCTGTTTCCAAGCGTCATCCAAGTCATAACCTGGTGTAGGCTCTGTGTAAAGATCGTAAGCAAATGCGATCTTCTCAGCCTCTTCTGCGCTGAAGCAGCTAGGCATAACAACGATGTTGTCGTTTGGAGTAGTTTTGTTTGTAGCATCTTTGTTCTTTTCGTTGTATGGGAACATAACGAATCCCCAATCATCTTCCATACTTGCAAATGCACTGATTTCATAAACTTCAGCTGTCTGCATAGCAACTTCACCATCACGGAATGCAGCTTTATACCAATCCCATGCAGCTCCGTCTGGTTTTGGCATGATGTAACCCTTGTCCATAAGGCTCATACCCCAGTTCATAGCTTCGAGGAATTCTTTTGTTCCTGTTGCATTCTGGTAGTTTCCGTCTTTGTCACGGGAAACGAATGTTGCGTTGTTGTTTGCAGCACACATAGGAAGATAGTATTTTGAGAAACTAGCAAGTGCGTACTGATCTGTCTTACCATCTCCATCTGCATCTACAGTAAGTTTCTTACAATACTCTTCGAATTTGGACCATGTCCATTTTCCGTCTTTCTGAAGATCGTATGGCTCATCTTCGCCGATACCAGCTTCTTTCAACATACGTTTGTTGAAGAATACACCACCACGTGGCTCATTCTCAGGGCTCATACCCCAGATACCATTACCGATGCTCATAAGTTCAACAACGGTCTGATTCCATTTTTCTTCTGTGAAATCGAACTCAGGAAGTGTTTTCAAGTCATACATCAAACCTTTCATCAAAGGTGCTGAAACCATTTCCTGATACAGATAGAACAACTGACAGGAAGGACTGTTTGACATAACGCCGTTTACGTATGTCTCCTGCTGGTCAGTATAGGAGTAAGCACTTTCACGACTGATCTTGAATTTGTACTTATCCATGATTTCCTTTCTGTAATCTTCGGTTGCCTTAGCATATTCTGATTCTCCTGTATCCTCAGATGTATACCAGTCACCAATCTTAATGGACATTCCTCCCAAATCATCAAAAGTTTTTTTGCTGCTGGAAGATCCATTTTCGTCTCCCGTCTTCGCTGTATCGCCACTAGTGGAAGAAGTGTCATCGCCTCCACAACCGGTCAGACATCCAACAGCAAGAACTACGGAAAGACCCATTGCAAGCAATTTTTTCATGTTTGCTTTCATAATTTTTTTACCTCCTTATTTTTTATCGTTACACTGCGCCCGCTGGGACGCAGTGATAACTACATAACTTGAGACATTCGCTCCGGGCTGCCGCCCTTCGCTCAATGTCACTTTTTACATTCGCTCCGGGCTGCCGCCCTTCGCTCATGATGTTACTCATCAAATACAGGCTTTCTCTCTGGGAGTGGCAGAGGCAAAAAAGCCAAAGGCTTTTCTCAGATATCAACTATCTCTGCTTTGCAAGCAAGCTTGCAGCAGTATAGCTGATATCTGAAACTGCTACGCAGTTTTTTGCCTCTCCCCCCTCAATAAATCCTGTGCTTGATTCGCGTATGTTACATCTTGATACCAGACTGGCTCAAACTTTCTACGAAACCTTTCTGGGCAAACAGGTAGATAATGATCAATGGTAAAATTACCATCAATGTACCTGTTGCGATCATTCCCTGAGAGTAAGCTGTTGTAGCCTTCTTTGCGATACCGCGGACATCCAGATAACTATCCAGTGCTCCGGCGATACCATTTAACTTACTGGACAACAGTACAAACTCTGAATTCAAAAACAAGTTTGAATAGAAGGAGTCTGTCCACTGCCATACGTAAGAAAACAGGAAACAAGATGTCAAAATTGGTTTTGCATCCGGTAACATGATACGAACGAATGTTGACAATTTTCCACATCCATCCACATAGGCAGCTTCTTCCAATTCTTTCGGAATTCCACGGAAGAACTGACGAATCATGTAGATGTACAAACCACTCTTCAGACCCATACAGCCAAGACACATCAATGCGTATGGCGTCAGGGAATTCAGCAGGTTTATACCCGGCTGCCCGGTAATCAATTTAATGATACCAAAAATATCAAAGAATCGGAAATTCAGGAACAGGGACGCCTGAATTGTTGTAGGCGGAACGACGATTACAAGGATTACCGCAGCGAACCAAAGTCCTTTCAGTGGGAATTTGTAACGTGCAAATCCATAACCTACCAATGTACAGGAAATAATCTGCAATACACTGACAAGAAGCGAAATCAATGCTGTGTTTGCCAATGCCTGCCAATATTTCATCAAATAAGCAGCAATCTGATAATTGCTCAAAGTAAAATGTCTTGGGATTGCAACAATTGTTGAATCATACAAGTCCTGCTCTTCCATGAAACTGATGGAAATTTTGTTCAACAATGGCTGTAAAATCATGAAACATAATCCAAACAACAATACAAAACGAATGATTTTGTAAAATACATTGAACGATGTCTTTCGCAGTAAGTAGCCATTGGATTTTTTGTTTCGTTCGATAAAGGTCTTTAATTTTTTCTTCTTATTCATAATAGTACACCCTCTTAGAAATAATCAGCGAAACAATTCCAAGTATAAGAATTACGCATAGGAAGTATATCCAAGCCATCGCCGAACTAAATCCATAACTTAACTTTCCTACCTCTTCCGAAATCTTCGTCATAACCTGGTTGTCGGTCTTTAAGAAGAAGTCGATTACGGTATAAACTACGTTTACAAGTATCATTGAACTTACCATAGGGAAGGTAATCTTCCAGAAACTTTCCCATGCGGTACATCCCTCAATCTTCGCAGCCTCAAACATACTTGGGGAAATTGTCTGCAAAGCAGAGAGGAACATGATGATCTGGATACCAGATGCAATCGCGATATCATAAACTTTGTTAATGATATCAAATACATATTGGAACATCCTTGACATCGGACTGCTGTCTGACGTTACCAGAATGCTCTCAAGCACTCCGGTAACACTGGCATCGTTGGATGTCTCAGATATCATATCTTTCATATCGTTCAACAGTTCATTGTTGTACTCAATACCTACAATGACACCGGATGAAAGAATAACCGGAAGGAAGAATATCGCACGGACAAATCCTCTTCCTTTGAAATTCTGATTCAACAGCAATGCAATAAAGAAACTGAAGATCAATGTCGCCGGTGTATTTACTACCATTCGCAGCAACTCACTTAATAAGTAAGGTACAAAATCCGGGTCTACGGTAAAGGCATCTTTGTAATTCTTGATACCAACCCAAGTCATTTCTACACCTTTACCAGCAACAGGAACTACATCATTAAATGTCATTCGCAAAGAACTAATCAATGGAACAACCATGAACAGGATAAAACCAAGGATAAATGGTAAAATAAACAAGTATCCCGCTACTGCATTTTTAAATGCAAGCGTCTTTTTCTTCTTCTGACGTTTCATTTATTTTCCACCTCCTGTTGTTGTAATAAAGTCTCTCTGTGGAACTTTTGTTCCATTGTAATCATACTCTGCATAGTTATAGTTTACGATGACAGACTTACCATTTTCATAAGTTGTCTTATAAACACCATTTGCAAGTTTCTCATGTCCGGTAATGAACTGATTGTAAGTATCACCAAGATTTGTATTAAACTTCTTATACAATTCAAGGGTTGTATCTTTCCAATCTGTGAAGTTACATGCGTAATACTGTGTATAATCTGTATCCTGTAATACACTGGAAGGCTGATTCATAAATGTGAAATACAAGCCTGCGCCAGTCTCAGCAGATTTCAATATCATGTCTGTCTCATCTTCTGAAAGGTTAATAGCGCTTCCGGAATAATTTACAAGACCATGAAGTGCGATCTGGTAAAATGGAACAGATTCATCAATAATATTAACCGCTTTGGTATCAATATCCATATCCGTTACATAATCGGAATAAGGTACTGCATACTGGTTACCGGTTGTCGTCATAACGAGGCTTCCGGATTCCTTCAATGCCTTCATCTTATCCACCTGCATATTCATGGATGCTTCACGAGACACGCGATCTTTTGGATTGTAATCTCCGGCAAGTGTATTACCGATATCTTCAAATCCGACATTCTTCACTCCATAAGAGGATGAGATCGTATTTACATATTTGTCAATGTTCGCAATCGTATAGGATGGTTTTACCAGATAATATGGATCACAGTTTTCGTAATCTTCATTTGTCTGATAAATAATCGGATCCAGAGTGTACAGTTTTGCGATCTCACGGCTTACAAATTTTGCAGCATCGCGGTTGACACCAAATCCATCTCCTAATTTATCTTTCATAACATAAGTGAATTTTGCATTCATGAACAGATCAAGACCTTGTGTACTATTTGCATAAGTTGCAAGACTTGATAAGTCACTCTTGCTTCCCAAACGTCCAACCAGTTTTACCTTTGCAGCCGTTTTCTGCTTCACTCCGGTATTAAACCAGCCGGTATATTTGGCTTTGATATTTTCCACTCCGGCACCTTTCAATTGTTTCAAAATTTCCTGTGCCTGGGAATACGTTGTCAAGGCAAGAGAACGAGTAACCGGATAACCAAGAATATGTTCTGTGTTATCTACTGCACCGAGAATTTCTACTGCCATCGGCACCGTGGTATCCTCTTTCTTAAGCAGTTCCGGATAACGTTTGGTCAGATAATCACGATAGGTTGATGCAGCACTTACATAATCTGTTTTGTCAGAGAAGATGTAACGCTGTGTCAATGTCTCTTTTGGAAGACTAGCTTCATAAGAGCGCACTGTTGTATCGGATTTCGAGGAAATATCCATGTTCTCACCATGAATCATCTTATATACAAAACGTCCATAGTTGTAACCGTTATCTTTTCCTGCTACATCTGCTTTTACACTGGAGTAAGAACTTCCCTCTTCAGATACGCAGATGAAAGAGCTGGTCTTTGTCGTATTCGATACTACAAAGGCCGGATACGTTGCTCTTGTTTCATCGACAACCATATCTCTGCTTGTACCATAATCCCAGCCATACATATCCGCAAGATATGTCTGCTGTGTTGTCTTACCATTGTTGAAGTTGATGATTCCACCACTTCCATCCGGTACAAGAACATATCCGGATTCGTCTGTATTTGCTGCTCCCATATAAGGAAGAACAGAAAGTTCAACGATCGGATAATCGCTGTTATATTCGATCTTTTCCATTGGCACTTTTACAACCAGCTGGTCATCATCCAATGTATACTCAATGGTAATATCGAAGATTGGCTTTCCGGCATTACGGGAAACATTGTATCCCTCACTGTCTTTGTTACGCTGCTCTTCTGTATAACCAACTTTCGTAAACAATTCTTCCAGCTGTTTTGCCTTGGAATCTGTAATCTTTTCTGACAAGTAATAAATCGGTTCATCTTTCAGATCAGGGAATTTTTCCAATACCTGCTGAAGTTCTGTATCATCGCCCGCTTCTTTCAACTCGTCATAAACATAATGAACATAGTTACGTGTTACACGGCTCTGATCGGATTTTGGCATCTGATCCAAAAGCTTTTTCATTGCAGATTCTTTGATGACCAATGGACAGACATACAGTTTTTCGATATCTCCAATGGTATAATGAACTGCTACCGTGTCATCACTCACTTTTTCAATCTTGTAATTGCCATCTGCAACAGACTGATTGTAGTTGTTGATATCCTTCTGCGTATCCGTTTTGTTGGAATACTTTACAAGAAGGGTTGCATTCAACATGTCTTTTAACTGTCCTTTGGCATTTGCGTAATTTTCGATATCTTCCGCAGAAGGATTGGAACGATATTCTTTTCCGTTTTTCTTATCCTTCAACAAAAATGTTGTATCGTCTTTATTCACCGTAAGTTCCAAAGAACTATTGCTAATGGTAACTTCCTGACTGTCTTCATTGGTATAAGCAGTCAACTCCTTATAACCCGAAGATGAATTACCACATCCTACTAATGCGAAGGAAGCCAGCGCAACAACTAAAAGCAAACCAAATTTCTTTTTCATTCTTAACTTTGCCCTCCTTCCAAATTAATAGAATCTGTAAATGATTTCTTTATAAATCGAATAGAAATATGAGAAACCATCACTTATCAAACTAAAGAAGAGAACCAGCAGGAATACGATAACCAACATACCGACTCCTGTGAAAACGAGTGACGCAAATGCTTTTCCTAAAAGGAAATCGTGGATCATCATGACAGATGCCATGATCAGAAGTCCACACCATACCATGGAGAAGTATCCAAAATAGGTATAAAATGCACCCTCTTCTTCTGTTACTACGTTACTTAATAAGATCAAAGGCAGCTGAATCAATACATATGGTGTCATCGCATAGGCTGTACCCATATAAATATCTTTCAAAGTACCTTTTCCTTCAAACAAAGTTGTCAGACACCAGTTTGCCACACAATAAACTACAAATGGCAGCAAGAATGTCATAATCTCTAAAAGAAGGTTCACTTCATTCCAGTTGACTGGTTGGAAAATAAAACTGGTAAAACCAAGTTTTAAAAGATTTGTAAGCAGTACCAAAATAACAATCGTATTCGCTGCGCCTACAGATCCTCTCTTTTCATGAGTCAAATCCCAAAAGCCGTCAAAAGGACGAACACAACAGTGTAATGCATAACGAAGTGATGCAAGATAAGCACTCCAGCTTTCTTTATTGAAAACACGTTGTTTTATACTCATCCTTTCTCTACCTCCTTTCTAGCCTTCTTCACAAATCCAACACCGAAGCAGACAACGATCAATACTGCAAGTGCAATCAGAATCACTTTAATGTTGTCTTCAAACCATTGTTTACGATACAATTTGTATGCTTTCGAATAGTTTGTTGCATCCAGTTTCAATTCAAAGTAATCCATGGCTTCCTGATAACTTTCCTGGCGGAGGAGAGAACGACCAATACCGATATACGCCTGATCGTAGTTACCATTCAGTTTCAATACTTTCTGCCATGTAGCAGCGGAAGCATCATAATCGCCACGTTTATACTCACTCAATCCCTGATTGATGTATTTACCATATTCTGTCAAAGTAAACTGAGTGATCGTACCCAATGTAGAATCCATAACGAGCAGTGTGTCTCCCAGATCCTCAATTGCCGTTGGGTTGATAAAGTATCCTGCTTTGTATCCATGACCACCAAATGCATAAAGCATGTTACCCTGGAAATCATAAGCAAAGACACGGCCTCTGGTATTATCCAGTGCATAATAAACATCGTTGTCGAGGCAAGCGATATCTACAAATTTGGAAGCACCTTTCATCTCTCCGGACTCTGTCCAGCGAAGATCTCCATAAGGTTCTACATATCCGTTACGAACCAAAATATCGGTTCCCTTTGCATTCAGTTTACGGATTGGCTGTGAACTCTGAGGAGTTACATCTTCACCGATCTTACCAATCGTAGCATAGATGAATCCCTCGGAGTCAAGGCAGAGGTTGCTGTACTCTGTTGGAACGAAAAGTTCCATCTGGCTTCTCTGCTCTTTACTGGCTACCATTTTCCATAAATACTGAAGAATATTATATGTTACTTTACTTGCTCCGACGTATCCGGTAAAGGATCCGTCATTGGCAAATTCCATAAATCCTTTGTTTACGTTCTGTACCTGTGTAAAGATACGTTTTGAACTATCTACAACCAGCTTCTGTGGAAGAAAGTCTGTGGTCTGGTCAAAGGTTTCATCATCCGGTTTGGTAATAATCTTAATGACATTATTATCTTTGTCCAGATGAACAATACGTTTATTTCCGGTATCGGCAATATACATATCTCCTTCATCACTTACGAAGACATCCTGTGGTCCACTCAAAGTATCTTTCTTATCTCCATTGTTGAATTCCGTTACCATTCCTGTCTGAGTAATGGTGTCATTCACATAGGACATTTTTACGATACGGTTGTTTCCTGTATCTGCTACGTAAAGGTCTGCACCATTTACATACATTCCCTGAGGCTCTTTAAAGTTACCGCACTCATAATCTGAACCTGTAATAATACGTGTTACAGAATAAGCATCCGGTGACTCACGGTCATAACCCCAGCAGTCATAAATATATGTATAATGATTTCCATCCGAACTTGTCGCAGCACTTGCGCCTGTCACACCGATAAGGAGAGACAAGATCAGTACAAGAGCAAACATAGATGTTAATTTCTTACATACTTTCATTTTTATCCTCCTTTATCAGTCTTTAATACCTGAACTAGCCATTGTTTCCAAAATGTTACTCTGTGCGGCTACAAATATAATGATGGGAACCATCATAACTACCATCGTTGCTGCGGAACCTACACCTGCACGGGCAACACCGGCAGACATAATCTGCTGCAACGCATATGGAAGCATTTTGAACTCCTCAGAGTAAATGTAAATCTGACCTTTCATATTCCAAAGGTTCTGTACTGAGAAAATCGTAACTGTCAGCCAAGCCGGTTTTACGTTTGGCATAACGATCTGAAGGAAGATTCTTCCTTCTTTCGCACCGTCGATCTTTGCTGCTTCGATCAGCGCATCCGGAATCTGCTCCATGAACTGTTTCATCAGGAACAATCCCATAGGAAGTGCAAAAGCAGGTACGATCAGTGCTGCATAAGTATCTACCCAGCCAAGTTTGGACATGATCAAATAGGTTGGGATCTGAAGAACGTAAGCGTTGAACATGATCGCGGTTACACAAAGATTGAAGAATCCTTTGCTTCCCGGGAAATCATATTTTGCCAACACATAAGCTGCCATAGATCCGAAGATCAAATGTCCTACTGTACCTACTAATGTAGTAAATACAGTATTGAAAATGTATCGTGTAAATGGTACATAGGAACTTGACATAACAACCAGCATATCCTGGAAGTTATTAAATGTCGGGTTCTTTACAAAGAAACTTGGTGGATAAAGGTAAATCTCATCCAGTGGTTTAAACGCACTACAAATGGTATACACAAGGGGCATAACAAAGAATATACCAAACAGAATCAACATAATGTAGATTCCGATGTCTCCACCAACGGATCGATTTGGTTTTCTCCTTTTGAGTTTGATTAATTTCATCGTTGTTATACCTCCTATCAAGTTCCAACTTTGCTAAGCAAGGCTTGGATTGCCTTGTTACACAAAATCATAACTACGAACAATACCGTTGCTATCGCGGATGCGTAACCCATCTCAAATCGCGTGGTACCATAATCGACCAAGTGAGTTACGACGGTTCGCGCCGCATAGTCGGTACTTGGGTATCCACAAAGTGCCATCGTAACGTCAGCCACACCAAAGGACTGTGTGATTGCCATAACGGCACCGAACAAAAGCATTGGTTTCATATTAGGAAGGGTAATGTACCACAATTCCTGCCAACGGTTTCTGACGCCGTCCACATATCCTGCCTCAAACTGCGAAGCATCGATACCTTGCAGACCGGCTACGAAGGAAAGAAATCCGGTACCAAGACTCATCCAAAGTACTACTATAATAATTACATTCATCATGTACTTGGTATCCGTCAGCCATAGGATTGGCTCGTTGATAATACCAAATTTCAATAAAAATCCGTTTACATATCCGTAAGCATCTCCACTGAAAAGGATGGACCAGATCAGGTATGCCTGACCGGAAATGGTTGGTGCATAGAATACCATAACGGCAAATGCACGAACAAATCGCGGCAGCTCATTGATAAACCAGGCAAACAAGAATGCCATGATATATCCGAGCGGACCAGTGATCGCTGCCAACAAGAATGTATTCTTAACTGCAATCAGGAACACATCGTCATTGAGGAGCAGATCGATATAGTTTTCAACGCCGATAAACTTCGCTGGTTCCAATACGTTGTAGTATGTAAAACTATAGAATACAGACATACATACAGGCAACACATAGAACACTGTAAACAGAATAAAATATGGCAATAAGAACAGATAACAGGTTTTAGACATCTTTGCCTTTTTCCAGGCAATCCCGATATCACGTTTCTTAATTTGCATATACTTTCCAAGAAACTTCATTCTATACTCTCCTCTCTCGATTATTTCTTAGTGTCTTTTGTTGGCAGACCAAATTCTTCACGTTTATTCGTAAGCTCATCATTGATCGTGATGACATAATCAAGAAGTGTCTCTCTAGGGTCTTCATTTTCATTCATAACCTTACGAATTGCATTGGTGATATGTCTTGCTGTGTAATATCCACCGGCAACCTCCGGAAGTCCAAATGCGGATTTCCACTGCTCTTTCAGAGCGGCAGACTCATCGCTGCTCCAGGAAAGTGTCTCAAATGTGTTGCGGTTTGCTGTAGCATAACGAGCAGCAGCACCCATAACAGCTTCCAGTTCACTTGCGTAATTGCTCTGTACTTCAGAACTTGCCCACCATTTAAGGAACTGCCATGCAATTTCTTTCTTGCCACGTTCTTCTGCACCACGAAGCATCATAGATGCAGTACCCCATGACTGAACAGAGCGGTCAATGCTTCCATCTTCCTTCTGTATACCAGGGATCAGACCGAAGTTCCAAAGACCTTTGATCTCAGGAGCAAATACTGCCAACGTGTTAAAGTTACTATAATCCGCACATCCGATTGGCATCTCACCACTACGGAAACGGTTATTAAAGTCATACTGTTTATCCAATTTGTAATTGGTAAAGAGTTTGGTATAGAATTCAAATGCTTCGATACCTACCTGTGTTGCAATCGTTGTCTCCATTGCGTCCGCATCGTACAAAGTACCGCCACGCTGATACAACTGTGCATAATAGTTTGCAAGGTCAGGGTTTGTAACGTTATTGATCTTACGTTCTACAGAAGGAATCGCAAAGGACATGCTGTTCTTCTGTAAGATTGGAAGCGTCTTCAATACATCATCCCATGTATTGATATCCTTTTCCGGATTAATTCCAAGTTCTTCCATAATATCGGTACGATAGAACAATACGTTGTAGTTCTGCGTCTCAGGCAATCCGTAAAGGCCGCCATTAAATTTGTAAGACTCATAAGAACTTGGATAATATTCGGAAAGAACGTCATCCACTTCACTGCCAAACTGTGTCAGGTCAACAACCGCACTACGAAGTGCATAGTTGACAGGCTCAGACTGTGAGATACAAAGTGCAACATCAGGTCCGAATCCGGAGATAACGGCTGGAAGCATCGCATTTACGGCACCGTTTGCGGATGTCGCTGTATTTGCGGATGCTGCTGCATCGATCAGTTTGACATTTACTTTAATTCCGGTCTCCGGTGTGAACAACTGGTCTACCATGTTTTTCAGGATAGTACTCTGGTCACGTCCGGCTGTGATCCACACATCCAACACGTCCGAATCATCGGAATCATATACATTACCAAGAGCAGAAGAATCGCTGCGGAAGGAATTGATAAACAATTTACACTCATGTGCCATTTTATCAAAACGGGTTTCGTTTACTTCCGGAATGCTTTCTTTTGCATCTGCAAGTACGATGTAATCAATATCCATCGCTGCTGCGCTCAGGTTGTTAATCGAAGTTCCGAGGGAACTGATATTTTCTTTGAAGTTGGAAAGAGTACCAGGAATTTTATCCGGACGTTTTACAAACTTCTCCATCTGAGCGGCAAGAGTCTGTGCTACAGAAATCTCTCCACCTTTCTCACCGGTGTATGCAACGACTTCATCTACCAGTTTGTACAGACGCTTGGATTCAAAATCCATAGCTTCAATAACTTCTGGATATACTTTTTCAATCTGATAATCACGGTATTCATCCGGTTCTGTACCTGTCAATACAAGGATCTGACGATACATCTGGTTCATGTTGAATACACTGTTTGACAATTCAGACAAATATTCACCAAGATCACCCAATGTATTTTTCAGACGGATCGTATGCTTTCCTTTTGTCAGA
The DNA here is from genome assembly GCA_905212635.1 of uncultured Lachnoclostridium sp. Lineage (GTDB taxonomy): Bacteria > Bacillota > Clostridia > Lachnospirales > Lachnospiraceae > Eubacterium_F. The sequence continues at coordinate 31,573 of CAJMFH010000016.1, forward strand.
TGGAATTTGTAAGCATTTCCATTGGCATCCTGTAAGCATACCATCTGCCATACATTGCTGTAGGTAAACTGAATTTCTTTTACTTCTTCAAATGGAACTTCTCCATCGATGTACAAAGAACGGTTTGCGATATATCCACGGGTATATCCCTGACGTCCCTTGATTCCGATAACGTAGTCACCTTCTTCAGGAACTTCCATATCCCATTCAATCCAATCGTTTGGAACTTTCCACTGAGTACCACCGGTCATATCAAGAACCTGACGGTCGGTAATACCCTGCTCCGTTTTACCATCTTTGTCTTCATATTCCGTATCACTTGAAGTTCTGTCATATGTAGCATAGAGGGAAGGAGAAGAACGGCGTACTGCCTTTTCGCCCTGAATCTTTTGAACGTATCCCTGCTCCGTGTTGTTCGTCGCATTCGCATTCACTTTGCTATACTCTTCATATGTAGGAGTTGTCTCCTTGTTTTTTACTGCCAATTTACGGATTACAAATTTTTCATTGACACCCGTCAATCGGATCGTGTTTTCTCCGGCATTTAAATAGAAACGAAGTGGTTCCATTTCATAACCGGTAGAATCTTCAAAGTAAGTAGAAATCCAACCACGGTTTTCATCCTGTACCTGTTTGGCACGGATTTCATTTCCCTGGTTATCCTGCGTCACTTCGCCTGCATCTGTGTAGACACGGCCGAATGCAATCGCATCTGCTCCACTAAATGGAACGGCACCGTTAATCTGAAGTTCAGTTTCGATGTCAATTCCTCGATCATCCTCATCTGTTGTAGGATAATAATCAGCTAGCAAGTTGTAGTATCCGGCGGTTTTTACATTTACTTTAAATTCTGCATAACCCTTTTCCGGAATCTGCAATGCCGTTGATTTGTCGTTGGAAGGACCCACATCTGTACGGATGGAAGTTCCCTGGCTGTCTGTAGGTTTCAGCACATCCAGCTCATAGGTGTTTTCCTCGCCTTCAGGTCTCGTGTCTTCGTGCTGTGTTACATATTTTGCATATGTATCTCCACGACCATACGAGTCGCTGGTTGCGGTCAGATCCACGTCCTTATACTTGTCGGAGTTGTCGCTTGTAGAAGTTCCTTTGATCTTGAAAAATACTACTATTGCTGCCAATACTAATACTACGACCAGAAACTTAACCAAGCCTTTTTTCTTCATCAACTTTGACATGGCTGTTGCAATCTCCTTTCGCCCTTTCTCTTTTTTATGCGTTTCGCACAAAAAAAACTGCGGCTGCGAAACGCATTTTTGAATTCTTTGTATATTTTGCATACAGTTTGTATTTAAGTATATCATCAAATTTGTGACATGTCTATAGTTTTGAACATTTTTTTTATGAATTTTTACTAATTTTTGAACAGTTTTTGATAATTTTATGTTTTCTATTTACTTTATTTCTATCCTATATTAAAATGAATTTGTAGATTTTTACTACAATTCAGCCAATATAAGGAGACAAATTATGAACAAAAATGTAACATATTCCAACCCGATCCTTCCGGGATTTTACCCGGATCCGTCGATTTGCCGGGTTGATGATGACTATTATCTCGTAACATCCACATTTGCCTATTTTCCCGGCGTTCCTATCTTTCACAGCAAAGACCTGATCCACTGGGAACAGATTGGCAACATTCTTGACCGCGAAAGCCAGCTTCCTCTTGGCAGCTCCGGAGTCAGTGAAGGGATCTTCGCTCCGACGCTCCGCTACCACGATGGTACTTTTTACATGATCACTACACATGTAAGCAATGAATTAGGAAACTTTATCGTTACCGCCAAAGATCCTGCCGGTCCTTGGTCGGATCCGTATCCGCTCGGTTCTTCCGGTATTGACCCTTCTTTATTCTTTGATGATGACGGCAAATGCTACTACTGTGGTACGCAGCCCCGCCGCGAAGGTTCCCGCTATTTTGGTGACAACGAGATCTACATTCAGGAACTTGACCTGAACACAATGAAATTAACCGGTGAAAGTTATCCGGCATGGCACGGTGCTCTTCGTCACGTGGAATGGCCGGAAGGTCCACATATATATAAGAAAGACGGATATTATTATCTGATGATCTCCGAAGCCGGAACCGGACATCACCACGCCATCTCGATTGCGCGGAGCAAAAGCCTGTTTGAGCCTTTTGAGGGCTGTCCTTACAATCCGATCATGACACACCGTCATCTTGGATGGAATTACCCGATCGTCAATGTAGGACATCCGGATATCGTAGAAACCCAAAACGGAGAATGGTGGATGGTTCTTCTCGCCTCCCGCCCTTACGGAGATGGTTATTACCGCAATCTTGGCCGTGAAACGTTCCTCACTCCAATGACTTGGGAAAATGGCTGGCCGATCATCAATCCGGGCAAAGGCATTATTGAAGATCATGTAAAAGCACCGGATCTTCCAACGTTCTTTGCCAAAAAAGAAGCCTGCCGGGAAGATTTTGATCATATTGCACAAAACGGACTGCCAAAACACTTTATGTATCTGAGAAATCCCATCGAAGAAAACTATGATTTCTCGAAAAACGGGGTTCTGTCTCTCCGCTGCGGAAAAGATCTTCTTTCCTCCGACGGACGTCCAAGTTACGTATGTATCCGTCAGAAAGACAGTTCTTTTGCTTTTGAAACAGCACTTCATTTGGAAGGAAAAGAAAACGAACAGGCGGGAATTGCACTGTTCCAGAGTACAGACTATCAATATCAGTATCTTGCCGGCACAAACGGCAATGCTGCTACACTTCAGATTATTAAAGTAGAAAAGGGCGAATCGACGATTGTATGTGAAAAAGTGCTGGATGCCCGGTATCCGGATCTGATCCTTCGCTTAGAAGCCGATCAGCAGAATCTCCGTTTCGTATATTCTACACCTGAAGAATCATCCTTTATGGAAATCACTTCCGCTTTATCCGCTCACATTCTCTGTACAGATATCGCCGGCGGTTTTGTAGGAAATACAATGGGTGTGTATGCAACGGCAAACGGCAGCGACAGCGATACGTTTGCATCGTTTGATTACATGGAGTACATTCCCTGTGGTGAATTAAATTTAAAATAAGGTCTTTACATAGACAAAAAGGGGCTGCCACACTAATCACTTAGTGCGACAGCCCCTTTTTTATTTCGACTGTTGATTTTCTTTGCCTGTATCGTTTCCATTTTTGCCATTCGGCGGCATATTTCCCTGCTGCCTCTGCTGTTTCGTCACGGAAACCACATTCTTTCCTTCCGAATCCAGCACCAATGTGACATCGCCCCCAAGATCCAAATCATTAAGAGAGATTTCTGTCGTACTGTCTCCGTCATTTTCGTAGAATTTGGTATCGTCCGTGATCGTATAGGTCTTGCTTTCTCCTTTCGGCATTTGTCCGGAAGGCTTTTCTCCATTTCCAATTGCGCCACCACTTGCCGCATCCGGATTTTCCGGTGGATTTCCGTCCGGTTTCATGCTTTTGGATGGTCTCTCCGGTGGTTGCTCGCCCTGCGCAGCCTCTTAGTCCGGCTTCATGCTTTCAGACGGTTTTTCCGGTGGTTGTTCACCAATTCAGATTGCACCACAGCTTGCCGTATCCGGTCTTCCTTCTGAATTACCATCGTTCTTCTGGAATATTTCCACCGTAATCTCAGAATCCGAAAATGCCGATACCCGTCCACTCACTTCGTCCCCGGCAGATTCCGTTGAATTGCTTCCGCAGCCGCTCAATACCAGTGCCGTACAGGCAATCACTGTAAAAATGATACTTCCTTTTGCATGTATTTTTGTCATAACACATTCCTTTCTTTGTTCGCTCCTTAACTACAATACATAGTATAAGAAAAATGCTTGAAAGAAACGTGTATTTCCTGTGTTTACTTTGTGTCCTTGTCCAATTCCTTTTCAAATGTTTTGAAAAAGCGCTGTAATAATTCAAGCATCCGGATCATATCTTCACGCCCCATCGCTTCCATCGTGCGGTCACCGACGTTACGCATACGTTCGGCACACGATTCATACAATGCCTCTCCCTCCGGAGAAAGCGCAACATACGAAATCCTTCTGTCTTTTTCACTTGGACTTTTCACAATGTATTTTTTATCTTCCAGCGTCTTTATCATTCTCGAAACAGCCGGTGATGATACTTCCAAAAAAGATGCCAGTTCACTCAAGGTCAGTTTTCCCATCTCATCCTTTTTGTTATGAATCATATGAAGCATCGCAAATTCACTGCGAGACAATCCTTCAAATTGTATGCGGTCACATACTTTTTGAAACATCGCAACATTTTTCAGAAAGATATCCTGTATCTCTTCTGCTCCTTTTCCTGCTTCTGTCATTTTCTCATCTCCATGCTTTTCCAATTTCTGTATTTTTATGCGTGGCAGCGTTCCAAAAGTTCCTCCCAGCGTCGGTCAACTTCTGCCTGAAATGCTGCGATCAGTTCTTCGTTGCCCGGTTTAAACAAGTGTTTAAATCTTCCCTGGCGTTTTAAGAAATCTTCGATTGGAAGTTTTTTCTTTGGCTCATAGTTCAGAATCCATTTTCCGTCGATTACTTCAAAAAGCGGCCAGTAGCACGTCTCTACAGCGGATTTACAAACATCAATGATATCCGGGGCATCGTAACGCCATCCACGTGGGCAAGGTGCCATTACATTCAAAAATGCGGCTCCCTCTGTATAGATTGCGCGCTCAGACTTCGTATACAGATCTTTCATATTGCCGATAAATGTCGTCTGTCCGACATATGGGATATTGTGTGCCGCCAGAATAGCTGCCAGATCTTTTCTCGTCTGCGGCTTACCCTGGGAAACTTTTCCAGCAGGTGTCGTCGTGGTATCGGCATACATCGGAGTTGCCGAAGAACGCTGGATTCCCGTATTCATGTAAGCCCCATTATCATAGCAGACATAAACCATGTCATGGCCTCGCTCCATCGCACCGGAAAGAGACTGGAATCCGATATCATACGTTCCACCGTCTCCACCAAAGGTAATAAATTTATAATCTTCTTTTAATTTTCCTTTTTTCTTCATAAAGCGGTATGCAGTCTCAACTCCACTCAGTGTCGCTCCTGCATTTTCGAAAGCATTGTGGATGTAACTGTCTTCATACGCGGTATACGGATACATGAAAGTGGATACTTCCAGACATCCTGTCGCATTACCGATTACGGCTTTATCTCCCGGATGAAGGGCTTTTAAGACGTTTCTTACGGCAATGGTTCCGCCACATCCGGCACACATACGATGTCCCGGTGCCAGGCGGTCTTCTCTTTCCTGTATTTCTTTAAAATCAAATTTTGCTTCCATCTGTTTAATCCTCCATCTTGTCACGAAGTCCGATATAACGATATGTATTTCCTGCCGTTCCTTCTTCTGCTATCTGCATCAGTTCGCCAAATGTTTCCTCTACCTGTTCTACCGTAAGATCACGGCCGGACAATCCATAGATGTAATTTACCGTCTCTGCCTGATCTTTATTGCGGTACATTGCCGCCATAAGCTCAGCTCCCAGAGGACCTCCATTGGCACTGTAACTCTCACAGCGGTCAAAGATTCCTACTGCTTTGCAGCCTTTCAGGGCTTCTGCCATCTCTTTCCCCGGGAATGGACGGAATACACGGACTTTCAGTAAGCCGACTTTTTTGCCCTCACCGCGCATCTTGTCTACCGCATCTTTGATCGTACCACAGGCGGATCCGATCGCTACGATCGCATATTCTGCATCATCTAAGCAATATTCCTCAAACAAGCCAAATCCACGGCCGGTCAATTCACGGAATTCATCTGCCACATCTAAAATGACCTGTTTGGCATTCATCATTGCCTGTGCCTGCGCACGCTTTGCTTCCATACAATAATTGGAAACTGCGTATGGGCCGACTGCCATCGGCTCTTCCGGATTCAAAAGGAAATGTTCCGGTTCATAGATTCCTACAAATTTCTTAACGTCCTCTGTTTCCATCAGGGTAATATTTTCTACTGCATGACTCGTGATAAATCCATCCTGGCAGATCATGATCGGCAGCATAACATCTTTGTGCTCCGAAATACGGTATGCCTGAATAAAGTTATCATAGGCTTCCTGATTATTTTCCGCATAAATCTGAATCCATCCGGAATCTCTTGCTCCCATACTGTCAGAATGCTCACTGTTAATATTCAGTGGGCCGGACAACGCACGGTTGACTACTGCCATACAAAGCGGCAGACGATTGGAAGCCGCCACATAAAGCACTTCCCACATCAATGCCAGTCCACAGGAAGATGTTGCCGTCAGGGCACGCGCTCCAGCTGCCGAAGCACCAATTGCGGCACTCATCGAACTGTGTTCACTTTCTACCGGAATAAATTCCGTATCAATCTCGCCATTGGCGATAAAATTCGATACAAACTGTGGAAGTTCCGTTGAAGGAGTGATTGGGAATGCCGGCATGACATCCGGCTCTACCTGTTTAATCGCATGTGCTACGGCTTCATTACCGGACATACGCTCTAAAATACTTTTACCCATTTTATTTGCCCTCCTTCATCGTAATTGCGTCAAACGGGCATGCTTTTACGCAGATTGCACATCCCTTGCAGTGTTTCAGATCAAATTCGCCGCGTTCTCCACCGGAAACCGGAATGGCACTATCCGGGCAGTATGGCACGCACAGCAGGCACTGTTTGCATTTTACCGCATCAAATACCGGCGTATTGACTCTCCATTCCCCGGTCTCAAAATCCTTGGATGTCGCAGATTCATAAATCTGAAGTCCCGGGGTAAGATCCTGCCACGCAGCACCTTCATGTATTTCTTTTGCATGTATTATATTACTCATCTCCACGTACCTCCTGCATTGCCAGACGAAGTGCCTGCATATTTCCTTCGAGCACTTCCGGTTTTTTTGCAAATTTATGACTCAGGGAAGCTTCCATCTCTTTGATAAAGTTCTCTTCTTCCATAATCTTGGATATCTTAACAATCGCAGCTAACATCGGGGTATTTGGAAAATATTTTCCAAGCGTTTTCATACATACCTCTCTGGCATCAATCGTATAAACCCGACCTTTGTATCCGCCGAGCAGCGAACGGATCTCATCGCTTGTCTTTGCGGTATTTACTAAAATTGCGCCATCCTCTTTCAATCCTTCTGTTACATGAACGGAATGAAGCAGTGTCTCATCGACAACAACCACATAATCCGGATCATAAATGTTGGAATGTACACGAATCTCTGTATCGCTGATACGGTCATATGCCGTGATGGGCGCACCCATTCGCTCCGGACCATATTCCGGAAATCCCTGTACATGTTTTCCTGTCTTAAACGCAACATCAGCAAGTAGAAGAGCTGCGGTCTTAGCACCCTGTCCACCTCTTCCATGCCAGCGAAATTCTGTTAGCTCACTCATGGTTAGTTCTCACTTTCTTTTTAATTCTATATGTACGAATGCCAGAGGCATCATAAAATAATAGCGCCATCTTATTGATAAAATGACACTATTAAAAATTATAATATGAAATTCTATTCTTGTAAAGTATTTTTTGGAAATATCACGGTAATCGTGGTACCTTTTCCCAGTTCACTGGAAAGATCAATCTTCGCATTATGCTTTGCTACGATATGTTTTACGATGGCAAGTCCCAGTCCGGTTCCTCCGGTCTGTTTCGAACGGCTCTTATCTACGCGGTAAAACCGTTCAAACACACGATCCGTACTTTTCTGCGGAATTCCGATACCGGTATCTTTTACCTGTAGTTTTACGCAATCTTCCTCATTTTTCAAAATCACCTTTACGCTGCCGTCTACTTTATTGTAACGAATCGCATTGTCACAAAGATTGTATAATAATTCTTCCATCATTCCCTTATTGGCGCACACATGGCAGGAACTTCCAAAAAGAGAAAGAAACACCTGATGTTTTTCGGCATTGATCTGAAGCATACTGACACAGTTTTCTGCCAATTCATACAGATCAACATCCTCAAATTCAATCGTTTTCTCTGTCATATCCAGCTCGGACAAACGTATCGTATCATTGATCAATGTCAACAGACGTTTAGAATTGCGGTGAATCTCTTTGGCAAACCTTCTTACATCATCATCTGCTGCCATCCCGTTTTCGATCAATTCCGCATAACCGGAGATGGAGGTCAGCGGCGTTTTTAATTCATGGGACACATTTGCCGTAAATACCTGCCGCATTTTCGCACTCTTCATAATGTCTTCGTGCTGTGTTTTTATTTTTCGGATAAACGGAACAAGTTCTTTGTAGCCATTTTCTTCCTCAATAGAATCCATATCCTCCGCCATCCGCTGAATCGGCTTAATAATACTTTTTGCAAAGAGAAGGGTCATGATCCAGCTCACAACAAAGATCAGTGCAATGATGGCAATGATCTCCGGCAGGATTTCAAGCAAAATGCTGTAAATGCTATCCGATTCTTTTCCCACGCGCAGAACCGTACCATCCGGTCTCCGCAGCGCATAATAAAACGTATTTTTCGCCAAGGTATCGGAATGCCTTACGCAGCTTCCCTCTCCCGTTTCCAGTGCATCATCAATCTCCGGACGGTCCTTATGGTTATCCATCTGTTTTGTGTCTGCGAAATTATCAAATATTACATTTCCTTCTTTGTCTACGATCGTTACCCGAAGATTTTCAAAATTCATCTTCTTCACCATTTCAGATTCGTTATCCGATGTCTCAAGTGCGTTTTCCAGAATGCCGGCATTATTTTGCAAGCTTTCACTTACTTCCTCACATAACAACTGATAAAAAATGAAACTAAACAGTATAACCATCAATGTGATAATAATGGCCGACACAAGCAAAAAGGTATGGTTTAATCGTTTTTTCATTCGAGAACATACCCCACATTCCGGACAGTTTTGATCCGAGTCCCCTCTTCGCCCAGTTTTTTTCGAAGGGTTTTAATGTGCATATCCAATGTTCTGGATTCTCCTTCATAATCAGTTCCCCAGACACGGTCCATAATGCGGTCACGTGTCAAAACGATTCCGACATTCTGCATCATCATCTTGAGAAGTTCAAACTCTTTGTAAGTCAATTCGCATAACCGGTTTCCGACATATACGCAGTGCTTTTCATTGTCAATCTGAATTTTTCCCAGTGCCAGCGTCTTTTCTTCGCTTGCTGCATTGCTCCTTCGCAGGAGTGCTTTCACACGGGAGATCAATTCCATCACCCCAAATGGTTTGGCAAGATAATCATCCGCTCCCATGTCAAGCCCTTTTACTTTATCAATTTCTGATGTCTTTGCCGACACAAAGATCACAGGTATTTTTTTCGTATCCGGAACAGTCCTCACCTTTTTTAAGATAGATAATCCATCTAAATCCGGAAGCATCACATCAAGAAGGATCAAATCCGGCGTCTTTTCTGACAATTTTGCAAAAAAGTCCTTCGCATTTCCAAATCCTTCCACTCTGTATCCGCTGTTCTTAAGGGCAAACATCTCAATTTCCTGAATATTTACGTCATCTTCGACTACATAGATCAGTGCCATCTTTGGTCATCTCCTTTTCCTTGTGTTACTATAGCATTCTTTTGTAAAACAAGTTAGAAACCCATGTAAAATCCATGTAAAATATTTTAAAGAGTGACGCCAAATCCAAGGATAGTAAAGGCTTTTTCCTCATCGCCCGGATGCATCACAATTTTTACAACGTGTTTTGCCGACTCCGTTTCATTCAAAATGATCTGCGGATTGCAATGATTCCATCCATTCACAAGCGGATCTGCCGTAAGAGCCAGTTTGTCATCCACATAAATATCCGCTTTTCCAAATTTTGGTGTTCCGGAATCTTTCGACACAAGCACGATATTTCTCGCCGTAATCTCCATAACAAATTCCGCATCCGTCGTCTCATACGCTTTCGCCCAGCCATTTTCCAGCACCGGAGAAGCCTGGCTGCTCAGATTTCTTTCTACGTATTGGATTTCGGTATCTTTATGATCAAATCCCTTATGGGAAACCGTTCCGTACTGCTCAATATTGGTCGAATCCACCAATATGATATTTTCAAATTCCGCGCCTTTTACCGGCTTCACACTGAAATCGCTGTCGTTTTCCGGCATCGGTGCTTTCGCTGCCTGCTCAAACAGACCGATCAGGCAGTCCGCCATAATACGATGTCCATCATTGGTTGGATGAAAAATATCATAAAAATACTGTCTCTTTGTCACAACCGTATTTTCAGAAAACTGTGGTACGACAGCCGCTTTTACACTCACCATCGGAAGGTCATAATTCTTTCCAATCGGTACGAGACGGTCTTCCAGGTTCCATTCACTCATAAATACCGCAAAATTAAGGATAACGGCTGGTTTATTATCCGCATTGGCAATCTTGCGCACAAGGCTTTCAAAACTTACCCCCTCGGTCTCATCCCCTTCATCGTTTACGGCAAATTCCACAATGACAACGTCCGGTTTGATTTTTCCATAATCTGTCACTTCTTTTTCATAACGAATCATACCGAGTTCGGACGGAGTTCCTCCGACACCGGCCTTTACAAATGTCACATGTGCACCGTCATCCGGCGTAAAATGCTCGCAAAAGCCACGATAAGACAAGTATGCATACGATTTGTTCTCAATCGGTTTTGCACCGGCTCCCTGTGTGATTGAACCACCAATATACGCGATCGTTACGTCTTCTCCCCGCTGTGCCTTTTCAATCGCTGTTTTCAGCCGTTTTACATTTCCAAGATTTAACAGGGATCTGTCAATCATCTTCTGATAGGCTTCCGAAGCAAAATCAATCGGCGGATCCACCTGAATCTCCGGCACCTGATAGCCATCATTCAGATAGAATTTGAGCGTTACACTGGCACTCTTGCAGTCCTTCGGAAAATCAAAATCGAATTCTCCAATAATGTCATCCATCTCATTGACCGGCACCTGCGCGAGTTCGATCAGAACCTCTTCGCCGTTGCATGGGCATTTCGCCGTAATATTGCTTCCGGTAACGTATTTATCCTCTTTTCCATAACAGTTGATCGTAAAATCGATAAAACTGCTTTTTTCTGCTTCTTCATGTGCCGTAATGCTGACACCGATACTATGTACAAGTTTGCGGATTCCCTCGAAAGATTCTAACAGTTTTAGAATATCTTCGTCCACTTCTCCGCAGATTCCTTTTACCTGCTCAACCAGACGCCCTTCCATGTAGTTGGTATCCCGGCAGCTTCCATCCCTTCCCGGCAGCCCCGCAATATCCTTATCTAACATCAAATACAAACTTGGTCTTTTTTTTGTAGGGTCTTTTGGTGCTTTTGGTCCTCTCATTTTCTAATCTCCTTTAATTTTCATTACTATTTTTTGCAGTTTCCTGCTTTACTGTCACATCCAATTGATTAAACGGAATCTCAATTCCTTCTTCATCAAATCTGAGTTTGATCTGTTCCAACATCCGCCAGCGCACCGGCCAGTAATTTTCCTTTTTTACCCAGACATGCACTGCCATATCGACAGAACTACTGTTAAGGGCACCGACGACAACATCGACCGGCTCGCCGGTAAGAATCTCTTCCTGATCTTTGATAATGTCCTGTAACACTCGGCGTACCTGCTGTAAATCTGCATCGTAACTGACTCCGACCTCCAGATCAATCCGTCGTTTATCCTGATTCGTCACATTAATAATGTTTGAATCCGCTAACTTTCCGTTGGGAAGAACTACGGTCTTATTGTCAACCATCTGTAATTTTGTGTATACAATATCGATTCCAATGACCGTTCCTTCCAAATCTCCGACAACGATATAATCCCCGACCACAAATGGTTTCATCATCAGGATCAATACCCCGCCGGCAAAATTTGCCAAGCTTCCTTGAAGAGCAAGTCCCACGGCAAGTCCTGCAGAGCCTAACAGTGCAATGATCGAACTTGTGGCAAATCCAAGGAACTGACACAAAATCAGAATCAGCACCGCATACAACGCAAATTTGATAATGGACAGCAGAAAATGAGCAACGCCCTCTTCCATGCTGCTTTTATCAAATGAGGCACGAAGCAGTTTCAATAACAGCTTGATGATTTTTTCCCCGATGACAAATAAGATGAGCGCGATAATGATATGCAGTGCCGCATCCACAACGGTCGGTATTTTATCTGTAAAATAAGAAAGTGTCATTTTTCTCCCTCTTTCTATTTGTGATATGGTTCTTTTTTGATAATGCGGTAGGCCCGGTAAATCTGTTCTAATAAAATGACACGCATGAGCTGATGCGGAAATGTCATTTTGGAAAAGCTCAGTTGCCGGTCTGCCCTCTGTAATACTTCTTCCGAAAGTCCCAGCGATCCCCCGATCACAAATACAACATTTCCTTTTCCCATAATGCCATACCGGTCAATCTGCGCGGCTACCTGCTCGGATGTCTTCTGTTCTCCCTCGATAGCAAGTGCAATCACTTCATCCTCCGGTCGTATCTTGTCTAACAGCCTTCTGCCTTCCTTTTCCTTAATCTGTTTTTCCAGTTTTTCCGAAGCACCATCCGGTGTCTTTTCATCCGAAACTTCTATAATCTGTAATTTCACATACCGGCTAAGGCGTTTTTCATATTCTGCCACTGCCTGCTGCATAAATTTCTCTTTGCATTTTCCCACACAAAGTATGGTTATCTTCATAATTCCTGTTCCTTTTCTTTTTCTTTCGGATGATATTGAAATGGTCGTTTATAATCCGGGATCTCGTACAAATACAGGATTCCATTTTTAACTCTGCGTACTTCTTTTCCAACAAATCCCAGACGGAACAGTTCATAGATAAAGTTAAAAATCAAAAAACCATGTGACACGATCAAAATATTATCCTGCGACCAGTCAATCTGCCGGAAAAATTTGCGGACTCTTCGTCTGGTGCCTTTGATGTCCTCCGGCTGGCTCTTGGATTTAAAAAACCACGCAAGCCTTCCGCAAAAATGCCAGATTGGAAATGGCAGTTTCAAATGATCGGTATCAATAAATGGAGCATTGTCTACTTCACGCAGGAGTTTATCCACATAAATATTCCCGCTGTACACTTCTTTTGCCGTCTCGACAGCACGTTCCAGATCACTGCAATAACAAATGTCCCAATGAATCCCTGACATATTTACTTTTTTCTTCAATATCCTTGCATGTTCATATTTTTCTGACCACTCTCTGAATTCTTTGGATGTCATCATCACTTTATGAGGGCAGTCTACTTTAAAATGTCGTACTAATCCAATCTTCATTGGTATCCTCCAAATCCTCCGAATTGATTTTATCACTACTAATAGTATAACAACAAGGACCCTGTCAATGCAATAGCAATTTAGAAAAAAATCATTTTGAAAAAAATTTGAACTTTTTTACAAAAAAAATATATTCTGACATATTTTTGACACATCTGTTTAGTATCTTAATACTCGGAAAGTATAAACTTTCTACTCCCACCCTATTATACGCTTAGGTACCATATGGTACCACGAAAAACACCTCCTCCCAGAGGTGTTTTTTGTTTGTTCTTTTTCTTGACTGTCAACGCCCTGATTCCAGGCGTTTTTCTTATGTACGCAATGCCAGACTCACTTCCAGCCCCTGATTGATCCGTCTCATCACCGTCTCATCCAGATGACAGACTTTCTCCCGCAATCGTGATTTGTCTATCGTCCGCACCTGTTCCAGCAAGATAACAGAATCTTTTACAATTCCATAATCTTCTGAGTTTAACGCAATATGCGTCGGAAGTTTTGCCTTATTCATTTTGGATGTGATTGCCGCACAGATCACCGTCGGACTATATCGGTTTCCCATATCATTTTGTATAATTAAAACCGGTCGTACGCCACCTTGTTCGGAGCCCACAACCGGTCTTAAGTCTGCATAATAAATGTCGCCTCGTTTAACCACCATGGTACATACCCCTCGTTATTTTACTTCCCTATGTAATACAGGATAAGATTTAACTTTCATACCACGAACGGCTTTACTGCTGTCGTGGTATACTCCTATTATTACCAATATACGTGAGTTTATACCGTGTGTTAGTTATTTATTATAGTAACGTAACTATTATATATACCTTCTCGGTACACGATCTGTAATACTGCATATATATTCATAATTGAAGGAATGTGCCAGATCTGCCACTTCTTCCACGCTGATACGCCGGGAACCGTCCTGACCGATGAGTGTCACCACGTCACCTACTTTGACCTCCGGAATGTCTGTCACATCAATCATAAACTGATCCATGCAGATCCGTCCGATAATCGGCGCATAACAGCCTCTGACAAGCACTCTGCCCTTTCCTGACAAGTCTCTCTTAACGCCATCGGCATAGCCTACCGGAATTGTAGCGATCACACTTTCCCGTTCTGCCGTAAACGTACCGCCATAACTGACACTGGTTCCCGCGTGAACCGTCTTAACATGAACCACTTCCGTTTTCCATGAAAGTGCCGGGCGAAGCGGCACATTTTTCTCCATTTCATTGGAAGGGAATAAGCCATACGTCGTTATGCCGGAACGCACCATATCCAGATATGTAGATGGCAGTCTCAGAATAGACGCACTGTTTGCCGCATGCGCAATGGGAATCTCGACTCCTCTTTTTTGAAGTTCATGACGGAAGATCTGAAATTTTTCAAATGGCTCTTTCGTCCATTCCGTGGATACCTCATCGGCCCTGGCAAAATGAGTAAAAATTCCTTCCATTTCAATGCCCGGAAGTCTGGATATCGCATAAATGACCTCAATATTATCTTTGACCGGCTGAAATCCGATGCGGCTCATTCCGGTATCGACTTTAATGTGAATCTTCGCTTTCTTTCCAAGACGAACTGCCTCTTCACTCAGTGCCTTTGCCATTTCATAACTGTATACCGCCTGAGAAATATCATTTTCAATCAGATCTTCATACCAGATTTTTCCTGTGTGTCCCAGAATTAAAATCATCTTGGTAACCCCTGCTTTTCGCAGTTTCAGTGCCTCTTCAATGATTGCAACGCCATACGCGTCCACTTCATTTTTTAACGCCTCTGCAACTTCGATATCACCATGACCGTACGCGTTTGCTTTTATGATTGCCATAATCTTTACTTTATTTCCGACCTTTTCCCGTTCACAGCGGATATTATGCCTAATTGCTTCAAGATCAATCTCTACATAAGTTCTGTCATATTTTTTCTTTTCCAACAATTCGTCCATGTCATTCTCCATTCTGGTGAATTTTTTGAAGGGAATCGATCAGATCACGCGCCATCATCCCGTGTTCACCATATTTCTCTTTGTATCTGTCGCCTGCCAGTCCATGCAGATAAACGGCTGCTTTCGCCGCTTCAAAACAGGACATCCCCTGCGCGGCAAGTCCGCCGATCGCTCCGGCAAGCACATCGCCGCTTCCTCCGGTCGCCATACCGCTGTTTCCGGAAATATTCACATAACACTCATTTCCATCACTCACGCAGGTTCTGGCATCCTTTCCTACGACAATGCCGCCTTGTTCCTCTGCAAACTGCTTTACCTTTTGTAAAAACTCTTCTTTTAACTCCGCCATCGTCCATCCGGAGATCGTGCAGAACTCCTTTGGATGCGGTGTCAGGATCCACGGTGCCTTTGTCTTTTGCAGCAGCCCGCGGGTACACATCGTAATCCCATCGCCATCCAGCACAATAGGTTTGGAAGAATTTTCCAATGCGTACGCAATTATCTTTTTCGCATCCTCTCCGGTTCCAAGTCCCGGTCCCAGTACGATCACATCCGCAAAAGCCAATCCTTTGGCAAGTGCTTCCTCTTCTTCGTACGAATCCACCAGGGCTTCCGGAAGCATCGTAAGGATCGTCTGGCGGTTTTCCTTTGCGGACAGCACCTTTACCAGTCCTGCCCCCATCCGGTATGCCGTTTTTGCTGCAAAAACAGCCGCGCCACACATGTTTTTACTGCCGCCTATCACAAGAACATGCCCGAATGTTCCTTTATGCCCATCCGGCTTTCTTGCCGGCAGACAGTTTTCTATGTCGTTTCGATCATAATAATACGCCGGATTCTTTATTGCCTCATAACTACAGGCTGGATACCCAATATCGCCGATCACAACATTTCCGGCATATTCGCATCCCGGATAAAGAACCAGTCCCAGTTTATTGACCCCAAAGGTAACGGTCGTTTCCGCTTTTACCGCAGTTCCCAGAACTTTTCCGGTATCTCCGTGGATGCCCGACGGAATGTCAATGGAAAAAATGCGTTTGCGTGAGCGGTTCATCTGCTCGATCATTGCCTGATATACACCCTCAACCGGCCGGTTTAATCCCACTCCAAAAAGTCCGTCTACAAGAATCGGATATTCTGCGGAATCCACTTCTGCTGCCGAAACCGCCTCAACATCGCACGCAGCCGCCAGCCGCAATTGTAAAAACAGATCTTCCGACATCCGGGATGTCTCACCCACAAGCACAATTGCCGTATGATATCCCTGCTGTTTCAATATTCTTGCCGCTGCAACAGCGTCTCCGCCATTGTTTCCGCATCCGCAGACAAATAAAATGCCCTCGTCTTTACGGATTGACTGGCTGATCACCGAACTTAATACGGTTGCTGCTTTTTCCATCAGAACCGTACCGGGAAAACCGACTTCCTGTATTGCATGTTCGTCCAGCTGTTTTGCTTGTTTTGCCGTAAATAAATATTGCATATGCCACCTCACTTATTTATCATAAAGGGGCTGCAATGCTGCCTCTTTTTCATCTGTTGCCACAACAAATGCCGTAACTTCATTTTTTGTATTCGTAATACTGATATGTATCTGGGTAATCCCCAGCCTCTCTGCCATCTTTCTTGCCTTTCCGTATAAGCGCACATACGGTTCCTCCAGTTCTCCCCGGAGCACCTCGATCTCTCTTGGCTCACACTGGTAAAAGCCGGTACGAAATGCCTTCGCTACTGCTTCTTTGGCAGCAAAATCCGAGGCTTTCCGCACTTTATGTCCTTCAAATTGTGCAATTTCTTCCGGCGTATAGGTTCTTTCCACAAAATGTCCGCTCCGTTCACACGCCCGCAGCACCCGCGCAATCTCTATTGTATCGATTCCAATCCCCAGAATCATATTCTGCCCCTTTTCTATCATTTATAATGATCAAATACGTTCATTACCTCGCGTCCAAGCAAAGCGTGCATCAGTCCATAGGTCTGATCCACACTCTCTTCTAATTCCACTTTATCCGCCACTTTCTGCTTGATCTCCGCACGCTGTACCTCGATATCCTGTGTCAATTCCCGCAGGTATTCTTCCCTCTCTTTGAGTTTATCATAACAATAGGTAATGGACACGACGAGGAGATCCTCATTGGCTTTTCGAATTTCATAAGGCACTTCCATAAGCCGGTCACTTTCTTGTTCAATTTTCTGCTTTGTTTCGATCAGCAGCTTTTTCTGTTTGTCTTTTTTCCGGTCATTTCCCCCGTCATTCATCCCAGACACGATCGCGTCCATCAGTTTTTTCTTTCCCTTTCGCAGATCCTTGATCTCATTGACAAGCTTTCCCTGTTCTTTCAGCAGTTCATTGCACCTTTTTTCCAAAGCTTTCACTTCTTCCGGTTTCACTCCACCGGGAAACAGTTTGTGCCAGCGCTCATCCAAAACAAGGATTGGAAGTTTTTTCCCATGCACCAGCTGCTGCAATGGCGGCAACTGGTCTCTGTTTCCTTTTGGCATACGCACCGCCCCCTTCTTTTTTACTTATCTCTTCGTTACTTATCTTTTTCTGACAGCCGGTAAGAAAGACGCATCAAACTCTCTGCCAGATGAACATTCTCGACCACAACATGCGATGGCACTTTCAGATCCGTAGAGGCAAAATTCCAAAATGCTTCCACTCCGACTTCCGCCAGTCTCCCGGCAATCCTTGATGCCTGATCTTTGGGAACCGTGAGTGCCGCAATATGAACCGGATGCTCTTTTACAAATGTCTCTATCTCATCAATGGAATAAACGGGAATATCATTAATCTTTTTTCCAATTTTTTCCGGGTCAATATCAAATATCCCCGCCATCTGAAATCCACGCTTTGTAAATCCTCCATAGTTTGCCAATGCCTGGCCCAGATTTCCGGCTCCGATAATAATTACATTATAATTATGTTCCAATCCTAATATTTTTCCAATTTCATCATGAAGATAACTTACATTATATCCATATCCCTGCTGCCCAAATCCGCCAAAATTATTAAAATCCTGCCGAATCTGAGAAGCCGTTACATTCATTTTTTTGCTCAACTCATGCGACGAAATCCGATCGATACCTTTTTCAAGTAATTCACTCAGGTATCTGTAATATCTTGGAAGACGCTTGATTACCGCAGATGATATTTTCTTTTCTTCCAATGTGACAACCTCCGTTACGTCCGTAACTATTCAGGGTCCCACCCAATATTCGCATTTTCGAACACTTCGTGTTCTTACCCGCCTTTGGCAAGGCTAAAAATGCTCATATTGGGTGGGGAGCCCTATTAGGCTCCAATGTCTGCAAGCAAATGTCTCTTACATGCAAGCATGACGCTCCATTTGCTTGCAGACATTGACCCTGAATAGTTACGTTTTTATATATTATACTACATTTTCTTTTATAAAAAAAGATGTAAAAATCAACTTTTTATGCTATACTGTCTTTAGCAAATATTTTGATTGGAGAATGTTATGATATTAGCTTGTAACCATATAGAAAAAAAGTTTAATGATGAAGCGCTCTTTTCAGACGTTTCTTTTCATATCAACGAACACGAATGTACCGCTCTTGTGGGCGTAAATGGCACCGGAAAAACCACACTTCTGCGGATTATCGTCGGAGAACTCCCGGCTGACAATGGCGATGTCATTCTGGCAAAGGACACTTCTGTCGGCTATCTTCCCCAGCAGCAGGGGTATCATTCGGACAAAAGTATCTATGATGAATTATGGGAAGTAAAAAAGGACATTGTCGCTCTCGAGCGCGAGATCCGCACAATGGAAGAAACCATGCAGACCGCCTCCGGTGAAGAATTAAACACCCTTTTGGAACGCTATCACCGCATGCAGACCGAATTTGAAGCAAAAGACGGTTACGCCTGCAAAAGCCAGATTATGGGAATTATCAACGGACTTGGCTTTGTCGGAAATGATATTGACAAATCGATCAACACCCTGTCCGGCGGGCAGAAAACCCGTGTGGCACTCGGAAAGCTCCTTCTTCTCGAGCCGGATCTGCTGATCCTCGACGAGCCGACCAACCACCTTGACCTCGCTTCGATCCAATGGCTGGAGACGTATCTTTCCAATTACAAGGGAAGTGTCCTGATCGTATCGCATGACCGCTATTTTCTTGACCGCATCGCCGACAAAGTGGTCGAACTCGACCACGGCAAAGCGACCGTTTTTAAAGGAAATTACAGCGATTATGCACAGAAAAAAGAACTTTTGCGCCGTGATGCGATCAAACAATATGAAAACTATCAGCAGACCGTGCGACATCAGGAACAGGTCATTGAAAAACTGCGTTCTTTTAACCGTGAAAAGTCGATTAAACGGGCGGAAAGCCGCGAAAAAATGTTAGAAAAAATGACACCGGTGGACAAGCCGGTAACAGAACAGAAATCTATGCACTTTTCCCTTGTGCCGGAAAAGGAAAGCGGAAAAGATGTTTTGCGTGTGGAAAATTTTGGAAAGTCCTTTGGCGACTTACATCTTTTTCAGGGTGTCTCCTTTGAATTGTTCCGCGGAGAACGTGTTGCTTTGATCGGGAAAAACGGAACCGGCAAAACAACCCTTCTCAAAATGCTCTGCGAACTGGAAGCCCCAGATCAGGGAACTGCCGTCTTTGGCACAAACGTAGAACTTGGTTATTATGATCAGGAGCACAATGTACTGCACGAGGAAAAAACGATTTTTGACGAGATCCACGATGACTACCCGGATCTCAACAATACAAAGATACGCAACGTCCTCGCCGCCTTCCTCTTTACCGGAGATGACGTTTACAAAAAGATCTCGCTCCTTTCCGGTGGAGAAAAAGGACGTGTCTCTCTGGCAAAACTTATGCTCTCCAAAGCCAATCTTCTACTTCTCGACGAGCCGACCAACCACTTGGACATCGACTCCAAAGAGATTCTGGAAGATGCTTTGAATCATTATACCGGAACGGTCTTATACGTATCGCATGATCGCTATTTTATCCAGAAAACCGCTACCCGGATTCTGGATCTGACCAATGAACATATTCTTTCATACGATGGAAATTATGACTATTATCTGGCGAAGAAGGATGTTGTCGAAAGCCGCTATCTCGGCAACACGACAGAATCCACGCCAAAAATGGAAGCTCCGTCTACTGCCAAACTCGACTGGAAGGAACAGAAAGAACGGGAAGCCAAAAAAAGAAAGATCGAAGCTGCCTATGAAAAAGCAGAAAACGAAATCCAGAAATTGGAAGAACTTATCGAAGAAACCGATGCCCAGATCGCCCTTCCGGAATACGCTTCCGACGTTGCCAAATTGACCGAATTGTCAAAGCAGAAGGAACAGTATGAGGAAGAACTGGAAACCGCGATGGAGGAATGGGAAAAAGCAGCACAGGCACTGGAAGAATTGGAATAAGACAAGAAATCTCCCGAGTAAAAAGCGGACAGGCTTCACCCGGGGGATTATTATTCCTTAAAATCCACCATTTTGATATGCTCTGGCAATGACATACGATGGTTCATAGAATGCACTACAATTGTAATTATCAATAACTTTACAAAGTTCGTCATTATAAACCCGAATAATCGCCTCAACATAATCTTCTTTGGAAGACATCGTATCTCTTACCAGTCTCTGATATACTGCCCCCATATCCAATGCTGAGGGGATAATTTCTGCGAGTTCTTTATCAACTGCTGTAATATCAAAGTTCCCTTTCTTTAAATCATATTCCTTAATCCAATCATTTTCGACTTGAAGCGGATTTTCGCAATGCAATACATTGGCACAACTCAGCAAATGATATAATTTCTCTTTTCCTATTGCATTTACAACATACTTATATTTCTGCGTAATATGCCGTGCCACTCTTTCTATCATATAGCAGATAAAATAAACATCATCTAACTGTATCTCTTCCTCCGGAAAATACTTATTTTTCATAGTGTATCACTTCCTTCAAATGTCAATGTTTTCAATGCCTCTTCGGTGCAGAACACAATCTGATGCGTAGGATAATTGAACTTTGCAATTTCCCAAAACGCTTTTCGTGGAATTCTTCCATCTATAAAAGCTTCCACAAAATTCCAAATCTGATCGTCTGCCATCGGTCCCTCAATAATATCATAGTCATGTTCTATCCCTCTGCGGCAGTTCACAACAAAATCCAGCCATTCATCTGTCATCTCATCGAATTTTAACACTTTTACCCCAGAATCCTGCACATATTTATAGCGGTTAATAACTGAATTTCCTTTTTTTGTCATTGCCCACCGTTTCGCTTGTTTAAGCAAATTTGTACAATAAAAGCCATATCCAAAATCTTTATAAAAACCATTCTGAAGCACTCGCGGAATTGGTACTTCTACATTACTTCCATGGTATACAATATTCTGCATAGAATTCCCCCTGATAATTTTAGTAGTATTGTAACATCATTTTATTAAAATTTCAAACTATATTATTTGCAAAATGTTTCCCCGTATAAACTTCAATATTTTGCAAATTAATTCCACAAATTCATATTTAAAAAATTCTTTCAATAAAACTTCATTTGATTATATATAATCTTTTTAATTCATTTGATTAACATACTGTAACCCTGTTATTTTTTATAAAATCTTCCTAAAAATCAACTAAATCTACTTTAATTAATTCACTGTTTATCACTAAATTTCCACTTATATCCGCCCGCATGTTTTTGTATTCCTTTAGCCGCTTCTCTGATACTTTTTGCATTAACCCCTATAGCTCTTGATGCCGCTTTTATTGAATCATAATGTGCTATAAAATTGCCCTCATCATCAAAACAATCTACTGGCCTTATTGCAACAACTTCTACATTTTTCTGCAACGGTAATATATTAGTTATAGGTTCTTTATTCGAGACTTTCCTCCACTGATATCCACCAGCACTTTTTTTTAATCCAGAACATGCTCTTCTTATATTTATCACACCTGCTGATGTTTTGGCCTCCAGTTCCTCATATGAACTAAACTGTGCAATATAATTGCCGTTTAAATCAAATTGTCTAATATAATATCCTTCAAGTAGATTTTTTTTAATTTTAGGTACTTCAATTTTCTTTCTCTTTGATTTTGGCAACAATTCAATTACATGGACTTCTTCACCATCAGAATTTCCGCCCTGTTCGAATGTTTCGTCTGAACTTGTCGCAATATCAATACCAAAAAGAACTTCTAACATATCATCCTTGATAACTCTCTCATCTTCACTACGACTGTTAATATCAATAAGCATTTCATTTGTTACTTGAATCAGTTTTCTATCTAGATACTCTTCTACTTTTATACCTCTTAAATGAAAAAGTAGCAGTGGTTCCTGATCTAAAATACTTCCTATTGCATATAAAACAGCTGCGATATGTTTACACAGACATGCTACATCTGGACATGAACATGAAAACTCTATTTCTTTTAATGTAGGAAAAAGGCCCTTATCAATAGAAAATAATTTTCTGTAATTCTCCGGCACAACACCATTTCTAAGCATATTTATATCTTTTATTTGTTTTAGTGTATAGTCTACAATATTTTTTGATGCTGGTTTAATGTTAATTTCAACATGATATGGTTCAACTGTCGCTCCCGCTACTATTGCATTGATATGGCCATCTTCAATCCGCAGTTCTTTAATTGCACCTTTTCTTATATAAGTTCGCCCCCGTTCCAACCGGTTATAATAATCAGCATAATTTGCTATATTTTTACACCACTGCTGTCCCCACCATTCATACGAAATCACTTTAGAAGATAATTTTACAATGTACTCACTCATCCTCATCGCCTCCATATGAAACAACTCTTAAAAGCTCTTCTGTTGATAATTTCGATAAGACATTATTATCTAAATCGTTGATATATTCATCTGCCATGTTTTGCTTGTCCTTTAACATTGAATTTACAACTTCTTCAATCGTATTAGCTGTTACAAACTTATACACTGTAACATCATTCTTTTGTCCAATTCTATATGCTCTATCCGTCGCCTGATTCTCAACTGCCGGATTCCACCATCTATCAAAATGAATTACATTTTGAGTCGCTGTAAGATTCAAACCAACTCCAGCTGTTTTAAGTGATAAAACCATATATGGATATAAACCACTTTGAAATCCCGTCACATATTGATTTCTTCTAGTCATATTAGTATCTCCATCAATCGTTGCTCCTGCTTGATGAAATACATTTTCCAAAACACTATTTAATGCTGGTATAATTTCTTTAAATTGGGTAAATACTAACACTTTTTCTCGTTTTGCATATATTGTCTCACAAATATTTCTTAATTCTATAAACTTGCCACTCATCTGCTCTTCATAATCCTGTAAACCATAATACTGACTTGGATGATTACAAATTTGTTTGAGTTTCATCATCGCAGAAAGAACCAAAATCTGTCCTTGCCTCTTATCTTTCAATGAAGCTATTGTATTATTCATGTCTTCTATAACTTTATTATACAAAACAATCTGGCCCTTAGTCATATTTATTATTACATCAATTTCATTTTTCTCTGGTAGATCAGAAATAATGCTCTTATCTGTCTTAACTCGTCTTAACACAAATGGTTGTATTAGTTCCTTTATTCTCTTATGTGCCTCAGGATTGGATGCATATAAATTTTTGAATTGCTCCCTTGATCCTAACAAACCAGGATTCAAAAAATCAAATATAGACCATAACTCTAATACATTATTCTCTATTGGAGTTCCCGTCATTGCAATTTTCATTCCAGCATTAAGACTTTTTATCCTCTTAGTCTGTGATGTATAATAATTCTTGATAGCTTGTGCTTCATCTAAAATAATAACATCCCAATAAACTGTATTTAAATAATCAGCTCTCATCGCCGTCTGATATGTTGTTATTGTAATGAAAGATTTATAGGTACCTTCCTTAGGAACATTGGATCCTCTAAGAACAAAAACATCCATTTCTGGAGCAAATTTATTTACTTCATCTTGCCAGTTTGCAATCAATGTCGCTGGTACAATAATCAATACATGTCCATCTTTAGTATTACGATATTTCTTTAAAAATGATATAACCTCAACTGTCTTACCAAGCCCCATATCATCCGCTAAGCAAACACCAAATCCTAGGTTATACATTCCCCACAGCCATGAGAATGCATCTTTTTGATAAGGTCTAAGTATGGAATCAAAGTTTTTTGGCAAAGTTATCAACCACCACTTCAAGTGGTGGTTTAATATTGGCCCTCCTAAGGGCCA
>CAJMFH010000017.1 GCA_905212635.1 uncultured Lachnoclostridium sp.
TATCCGTATCTGCATCTGGAAGTGCTGATCGGATCCGTACGTAATACCAGCCGTGTAGATCACGTATTTCCCCCTTAACATAAAAATAATTTGTATCATGCTGCTGCACATAAGCATGTGCCATTGATGGAAGACAGCCCGAATGAGGCAATCAAAAACAACGTATTTGGTACGTATAAAGTGGCGCTGGCTGCGGATAAATACGGTACGAGCAAATTTGTATTGATCTCCACCGATAAGGCGGTGAATCCAACAAACATTATGGGAGCATCCAAGAGAATCTGTGAAATGATCGTACAGGGGCTCAGCCGCCAGTCTTCGACAGAATTTGTGGCAGTTCGTTTTGGAAATGTACTGGGAAGCAATGGAAGTGTAATTCCGCTGTTTAAAAAACAGATTGAAGAGGGTGGCCCGGTAACGGTTACTGACAAGCGTATCATCCGTTATTTTATGACGATTCCGGAGGCAGTATCCCTTGTCCTTCAGGCAGGGGCTTTTGCCAAAGGAGGCGAGATTTTTGTCCTTGACATGGGAGAGCCGGTAAAAATTGATGATCTTGCCAGAAACCTCATTAAATTGTCCGGTTATGTACCGGATGAGGATATCAAAATCGTGTATTCCGGTCTTCGCCCCGGAGAAAAATTATATGAAGAGATTTTGATGGATGAAGAGGGACTGACACAGACCGAAAACGAATTGATCCATATCGGAAAGCCGCTTGAATTTGATGAAAATGAATTTTTTGACCGTCTTCAGATCCTTTACGAAGAGGCATACAGTGAAGTGCCAAATATGAAAGAAATTATTGCGGATATGGTGCCGACGTATCAGTATCGGAACAAAAATACAAAGAAAGATAAGAAAGTGATCGATAAAAAACTTTCTAATTTTTATGAGAACAGCCGCAAATCCGAGGGAAAGAAGAGGGACGCAAATGATTAAGAAATGTCTGCTTGGTGTCATGCGGCTGCTGCCGCTGCGGAAAGCATTTGTATTGGAAAGTCATCCGGATCTTTCCGACAATACGTATGCTGTGTACGAAGAATTGTTACGCCGCGACTATCATAAAAAATACAAAATGTACTGGATGAAGACCTTTCCGGGAAAGCCGGACTGGAATCTGCCGGAGGGCGTTTCTTATTTTGAAAACCAGCCTTCGGGATTTCGAGAGATGCTCCGCCGGGCGTATGTGTTGAACACCAGCCGCTATATACTGGACTGCAATTCGTTTGTGAAGAAGAGAAGAAAAGGACAGATTCGATTTCATCTCGGACATGGAATGCCGATTAAGATCGATCTGGAATACAGCAGAAAAGTTGGAGAGTGTGACCGTTATATGGTGCAGTCTCCGTTTTGGTATGATATTTTTGAAACACAGATTCGGGTACCGGAAGAAGTGCTGTGCCCTCTGGGATATCCCCGCAATGACGTTCTGGTTCATACAAAAGAAATTCCCAAATGGAACAAAGAAAAGGAAAAATTTGATAAAATTATTTTTTGGATGCCGACCTACCGACAGCATCGTGCTCATGAGGAAAAGGGGTTAAAGCATGTGTATCCGTATGGGATGCCGTGCGTGGAGACCAAAGAGGACTTACACCAGTTAGAAGAACAGCGTGCTGAAAATAATATGCTGTTATTGTTCCGTCCGCATCCGGAGCAGGATCTGAGTGTATTTCAGTAGGAAGAACTTCCTCATATCCGGATCGCCGACGATGCTTTTTTGACCTGGCTGGAATGTACTTTATATGAACTTCTGGCGCAGACCGATGCATTGATCACGGATTATTCTTCCGTTTATTTTGACTATCTGCTGACCGACCGACCGATCGCCCTTACGATTGCGGACCGTGAAGAATATTTTACCCATTTTACGCTGGCTTTTGCAGATTATAAGGAAGCAGTTAAGGGATTTTATATTGAAACATTTTCGCAGCTTTCTTCATTTTTAAAAGAGATGGCAGACGGAGTGGACAGCACCCGCGGGGAAAGAATGCAGGCAAAAGAGAAATATCATACGAAAAATGCCGGAAATTCGGCAAAAGCAATCGTAGATCTGTTAGAAAAAGAGTATCATTTAAAATAAATATTGAGAATCATCTTGACAAATGAATACAATATGCTATACTCTTAAACTATAAAAAAAACTTAACGTGGTTAAATAATTAGCAAAGCATCTTGTAAGGAGGATTACGATGTTATCAAAACTTAGTGTACGAAAACCTTATACGGTTCTCGTGGCAGTGGTGTTAGTAATCGTGCTTGGCATCCTGTCATTCAGCAACATGAGTACGGATCTTATGCCGGACATGGAATTTCCCTATGCCATCGTTATGACGACATATCCGGGAGCAAGTCCGGAAGAAATTGAAACGGCAGTGACAAAGCCGGTGGAACAGGCAATGGCAAGTATTACCAATATGAAACAGGTATCTTCGGTTTCCAATAGTAATATGTCGGTTGTTATCCTGGAATTTAATGAAAATACAGATATGAATTCCGCAACGATCGATATGCGCGAGAGTCTGGATACCGTTTCCGCACAGTGGGATGACAGCATCGGAAATCCGACGATCATGAAGATCAATCCGGATATGATGCCGATCATGGTAGCGGCACTTGATTATGACAATATGGATAGTGTCGGTGTTACGGAAAAAGCTGAAAATGATATTATACCGGAACTGGAAAGCGTAGAAGGTGTGGCTTCTGTCAGTGCTTCCGGGGAAGTGGATAAAAAGATCGAAGTCATTATTCAGGAAGACAAGATCAAGGAAATGAACCAGAAAGTTCAGGACGCGATCGATGGAAAACTTCAGGATGCTTCCGATAAGATTGAAAAGAATAAAAATAAGATTCAGGACGGAAAAGATACGTTATCCGACAAGCAGGATCAGGCAGCTGATAAATTGGCAAAAGGGGAAGCAAAGTTAAATCAGTCCTCGGAAAAGATGAAAAAGACACTGGAGACGATCAACACCAATTTGAAGACGATCGAATCCAAAGAAAAAGAACTGAAAACGGCAGAAAAGCAGTTAAAGACCGGGCTGGCACAGATCAGTACGCAGAAAGCAAGCCTTCAGGCAACTATTAAGACGCTGACTGCGACAAAAACCTCTCTTACCCAGCTGCAAACAAGTCTTTCCGCTCTGACAGAGCAGAAGCAGGCGCTGGAAACCCAGATTGCAGCGGTAGGGGAAAACGCAGAACTGAAAAGCCAGCTGGATGCAGTGAATACTCAGCTTACCGTAATGCAGCAGAAACTGACAGAACAGGGAATGACGCAGGACGACCTCCCGGGTAAAATCACGGAAGTAGACGCAGGTCTTACCAAAGCGCAGGAGGGAATGCAGACCATCACCGCACAGGAAAAGAAACTGGCAGCCAGCAAAAAGCAGTTAAAGAGCGGGAAGAAAAAGATTGCTGCCGGAAAGGCAAAACTTCTTGATGCCAAAGATAAACTGGAAAAAGGACAGATTTCTGTTGAGGAAGCGAAAAATGAGATCAGCAAACAGAAAGTGCTGGTTGCGATCAAACTGAGTGTGGCAGAAGTTCAGGTAAATACCGGAGAGAGTAAACTCGACGAAGCAGAGAAACAGTTAAAAGACAGTAAAAAAACAACCAAAGAAGGGGCAGATCTGAAAAAGATCATTACCAAATCGATGGTTGAGAACATATTAAAAGCAGAAAACTTTGATATGCCGGCTGGTTATATTACGGATAATGAGGCTTCTTATCTTGTCAAAGTCGGTGAGAAAGTAGAAAGCCAGAAAGATATTGAAAATCTCGTGATCTGCGATATGGGATTCGATGATCTGGATCCAATCCGGCTTTCAGATGTGGCAGATATCGCAGTAACCGATAATTCCGAAGATGTGTACACAATGGTAAATGGAAATCCGGCAGTTGCACTTACAATGGAAAAAGCGACGGGATATTCTACCGGAGATGTTACCAAACGTTTGGAAAGCCGTCTGGATCAGCTGGAAAAAGACAATGAGGGATTACATACCACCGTTCTTATGAATCAGGGACTGTACATTGATCTTGTTGTCAATTCAGTAGTAGATAACCTGTTGTATGGAGCCTTGTTCTCCATCATCATCTTACTGCTGTTCTTAAAGGATCTGCGGCCGACCTTTATCGTTGCCTGTTCAATCCCGCTCAGTGTTGTGGCAGCGGTTGTATTGATGTATTTCAGCGGTGTGACCCTGAACGTCATTTCTCTGTCAGGACTTGCGCTTGGCGTCGGAATGTTAGTGGATAACTCCGTCGTTGTTATTGAAAATATATTCCGACTGCGAAATGAAGAGGGTTACAGCATCAAGGAAGCATCGATCGAAGGAGCAAAACAGGTCGGTGGAGCAATTCTTGCCTCTACCCTTACGACGATCTGTGTATTTGTACCGATCGTATTTACCGAAGGAATTACGAGACAGTTATTTACAGACCTTGCCCTGACACTTGCGTACTCGCTGCTTGCCAGTCTTGTCGTTGCTCTGACACTGGTGCCGGCGATGTCTCAGGGAATGCTCCGCAAAGTAAAAGATAATCCGAATAAGCTGATCATAAAGATTCAGAATCTGTATGGAAAAGTACTTTCTGTGCTTCTTCATAAAAAGATATTTGTTTTGCTTGGTGCCCTTGTGCTGCTGGTTGCATTTGCCCTTTTGTCTGTGTCAAGAGGAACGGCTTTTATGCCGGAGATGCGTAGTACACAGATGACAGCGACAATCTCCATTCCGAAAGACGATGATACCATGAGTAAACAGGATCTGTATGAAAAATCCAATGAAGTTATGGATCAGTTCCTGAAAGTAGATGGAGTAGAGACCGTTGGTGCGATGTCCGGCGGTGGCGGTATGATGTCGATGATGTCCGGCGGTTCTGATTCCATTTCGGTATATATGCTTTTAAATGAAGACAATAAACGATCCAATCAGGATATCAAAAAAGAAATGGAAGAAAAGGTAAAAGACATTCCATGCGATGTGTCAATTGAGGCATCGGCAATGGACATGAGTTCCATGTTTGGTTCCGGTATCACGATGCGGATCAAAGGAAAAGATCTGGATAAATTGCAGAAGATTTCCGAAGATATAATGAAGCAGTTAGACGGTGTCGAGGGAATTACAGAAATTACCAATGGCATGGAAGACGCAAGTCAGGAATTCCGAATCACCGTAAAGAAAGACAAAGCAATGGAATATTCACTGACGGTAGCCCAGGTGTTCCAGCAGATCAATGCGCGTGTAAAAGATGCTTCTTCTGCGACAACATTGTCTACGGATACCGAAGACCTTGATGTATATGTAAGCGATGAAAAAGATGAGAAACTCAAACGAAGTGACATTGAGAAGATGAAGATTGAGTATACCGATTCGCAGACCCAGAAGACCAAGAAGGTAAAATTGTCAAAGATCGCGGACTTCAGTATGGCAGATACTCCATCTTCCATTAACCGTATCAACCAGACGAGATATATGACAGTATCCCTTACCTTGGGAGACGATTACAATGTCGGACTGGTAAGTAATGACGTGCATGCCATACTGGACAAATATGAAATGCCATCCGGATATGAATTGGAATTTACCGGAGAAGATGAAACCATCAATGAGTCTATTAAACAGGTTGCTCTGATGTTTATCGTCGGTGTCATCTTCATGTATTTGATCATGGTTGCCCAGTTCCAGTCCCTGTTGTCACCATTTATTATCCTGTTTACGATCCCGCTTGCCTTTACCGGCGGATTTATGGGACTCTGGATATCCGGAAGCGAAGTAAGTGTCATCGCATTGATCGGATTTGTCATGCTTTCCGGTATCATTGTAAACAATGGTATCGTGCTGGTAGACTATATCAATCAGCTGCGAGAACGTGGGGTAACCAAATACGAAGCGATCGTCGAAGCCGGAAAAACCAGACTTCGTCCAATCCTTATGACGGCATTGACGACCATCCTTGGTCTGCTCCCAATGATCATAAGCAGTGACAGTGGTTCGGATATGATCCGTCCAATGTCCATCGTAACGATCGGCGGATTGATTTATGGTACGCTTCTGACGCTGTTTGTTGTGCCATGTATCTATGCAATCCTGAATCGTAAAAAAGACCGCACCGTGCAGATGGAAATTGAAAAGAAATCCGAAAAATAGGTTGCAACAAAAATAGAAAAAGAATATAATAAAAAGGTCATGATAAGAGTAACTATCATGACCTTTTTGAGAATTGGAGGATGGATAAGATGAACGCACCGATAGGAGTGTTTGACTCCGGTGTAGGAGGACTGACGGTAGTAAAAGAGATTATGCGGCAGCTTCCGGCCGAGAGTTTGGTTTATTTTGGGGACACGGCAAGAGTGCCGTATGGAAGTAAATCACAAAAGACCGTTTGTAAATATAGTAAGCAGATTGTACGTTTTTTGCAGACCAAACAGGTAAAAGCCATCGTTGTGGCTTGTAATACGGCCAGTGCACTTGCTTTGGATGAAATACGCGCCGATATTGATATCCCGATCATTGGTGTAGTGGAACCGGGCGCAATTATGGCTGCCAATACGACACGAACCAATAACATCGGTATCATTGGAACGGAAAGTACGATCAAAAGTGGTGTCTACAGCAAATATCTTCATAAGATCAATCCGGAGATCACGGTGGTAAGCAAGGCATGTCCATTGTTTGTACCGCTTGTCGAAGAGGGACTGTGGGAAGACCGCGTAACCGAAGATATCGCGGGACGATATCTGCATGAATTCAAAGAATATGATATTGATTCGCTCATTCTCGGCTGTACGCATTATCCGTTGTTAAAACGGACAATCGGCAGAGAAGTGGGGGAAAATGTCAAACTGGTTAATCCGGCTTATGAAACGGCAAAATCCCTGAAACTTCTGCTGGCAGAAAATAATCTGCTCAACACACTTGGCATAGAGGACGAAGAGCCGACATATGATTATTATGTCAGTGACGGCATGGAAAAGTTTATCTCCTTTGCGGACGATGTTCTTTCCTGTCACGTGAACTCAGCTGAGGTGGTGGATATTGAGGCGTATTAAGTATCATGGGACGAAGAGAAAAACAGCAGTAAAATGGATCACGGTGGTATTGGTCTTTTTGATCATTCCGTTGGAAACAAGGTGGATTCTGACCGGAGCAATGGCGGTAAACAGTACTCCACTGGAACAAAATCTGGAGAATTTCCGGTCATTTGAACTTCCGGTAGAGGAAGAAAATGACAATTACAGGAAACTGGCACTGCGTCAGCTCTATTATGAGCAGCGGAGAGCCTATCAGAAAGTTCCGTGCTTTTTTGCATGGCAGTTAGACAAAGAGGTTCTCGCAGGCTGGGAAGACGCCTATGCGACGGTACTCAGTGATCTGAAATGTTTCCCGGTTGGATACGATGGTACGTATGGAGAGACCGTAGCATATGAAAACTCCTGGAATATGGCAAGAAATTATGGAGGAAACCGAAGACATGAAGGAGTCGATCTCATGACTTCGAACAATAAACCCGGATATTTTCCGGCAGTGAGTATCTGTGACGGAACCATTGAAAAGATGGGCTGGCTGGAACTGGGAGGCTACCGGCTTGGCATACGGAGCACACACGGGGCGTATCTGTATTATGCACATCTGGATTCATACCGCAAGGGACTTGCAATCGGAGATACGGTAAAAGCCGGTGATATTTTGGGATACCTTGGAAATACCGGATATGGAAAAGAAGGAACCAAAGGAAAATTTGATGTGCACCTGCACTTTGGAATTTATGTGGATATTGAAGGGAAAGAAGTCAGCGTCAATCCCTATTATATATTAAAATGGCTCGAACAATAGAGAGAAAAGGATGGAATACATGATGGAACGATGGAAGGGAACCAAATGTCAATTTGGATATATTAACAAACAGAAAAAATTTCAGTTTGTGATGCTTATGCTGTATGTGCTGATCGGAGTAGGATTATTTCTAATCGGTCTTGCCGTGCATAAGACACGGGCAAATTTGTTTACAGTATTGGGAATTCTGATGGTTCTTCCGGCTGCGAAACGAGTGATCGCGCTGGTTCTTATGGTGCCCAGAAAATCCGTGGAAAAAGAACGGTATGAGAAAGTGCAGGGGGCATTGCCGGAAAGTGCCGCACTTTTGACCGATTATGTGTTTACTTCGACGGAAAAAGTGATGGCGCTGGATTTTGTTATTGTAATGAATAAAAATGTATATGGCATTAAAAATGGAAAGAAAACCGACGATGCCTATGTGGAGAAATATCTTTCGGAGACAATATCTGCCGGTGCAAGAGGATACCGGGTACAGCTTTTTGAGAATGATGATGCTTTTCTGGCAATGTTAAAACGAAGTGAGAGAAAAGAGACGGCACCGGAAGAACGCCCGGTTCAGGACAAGATAGTGCATGATCTTACGATCATTGCCGTGTAAGGAAGAAAGGTGTTATTTTGTGCGACAGATAGAGATCAATGCAAATCAAAGCGGTCAGCGGTTTGACAAATTTTTACAAAAATATATGCGTGGGGCGACCAAAAGCTTTCTTTATAAAATGCTTCGGAAAAAGAATATTACATTAAATGGAAAGAAAGCACAGGGAAATGAAAAACTGGAGCAGGGCGACAAAGTCGTTTTGTTTTTTTCGGAGGAAACACTTGAAAAATTCTGTGGTGGACAACCCCGCAAAAAAGAAGACCAGAAAGCAGATTTCCCGATTCTGTATGAGGATGAACAGATTTTATTGATCAATAAACCGGCAGGACTTTTATCCCAGAAAGCAAAGCCGGAGGATGTGAGTTTAGTGGAACTTGTGCAGGACTATGTTGGATGCGAACCGGGATTTTCTCCCGGCATCTGTAACCGTCTTGACCGCAATACGAGTGGGATCGTGGTGGCGGGGAAAACCCTTCCGGCATTGCAGAAAATGTCAGAATTATTCCGCACCCGCGAGGTGGAAAAATATTATCTTACGATCGTAAAAGGGGCAATGACGCAAAAAAAAGAAGTGGAAGGCTACCTGTTAAAAGACACGAAAACCAATAAAGTGACGGTATACCGTGAAGAAAAGAAGGGCAGCAGTTATATCCGGACCGGATATGAACCCGTTGCCGTGACCAAAGAAATGACATTGTTAAGAGTGCATTTGATGACGGGAAAACCACATCAGATCCGAAGTCATCTTAGCAGTCTCGGCCATCCGGTACTGGGAGACACTAAATATGGCGGGGCGCATCCGCAGATCAAAAGCCAGCTTTTGCATGCGTATGAATTGCAGTTTCCAAAACTTGGGAAACCATTTGAAAAAATATCGGGGAAATGTTTTACAGCACCGATTCCGCAGACATTTTTTCACAATACCATAAAACCGGAAATTATAAAACGATTAAAAACAATACCAAAATAGATAGCAGGAGGAAAAGAAGATGAAAAAAGCAGTGATGTTATTTGCCAATGGATATGAGGAAGTGGAGGCTCTGATGACGGTCGATCTGTTAAAACGTGCCGGTGTGGATATCCGTCTTGTGTCGATCAACGATGATATGACGGTGACAGGCTCTCATGGGATTTCTGTTGCCATGGATACAAAATTATCAAGGATTCAGTTAAAAGAAGAGGATGCAATTATCATTCCGGGAGGAATGCCGGGTACGATGAACCTCGGTGTCGATGTGGCTGTCACCGGGGCACTGAAACAGATGAACCGGGACGGAAAGATTGTTGCAGCAATCTGTGCTGCCCCATCTGTACTTGGAAAATGCGGGATTCTTGAAGGAAAGAAGGCAACCTGCTATCCGGGGTTTGAAGATAAGCTGATCGGAGCAGAGGTGGTCGGCGAACAGGTAGTTGCTGATGGAAACATCATTACCAGCAGAGGTCTGGGAACCTCGATGGAGTTTGGCTTTGAGCTGATCAAAAAACTTGTTTCGGCGGAAAAAGCGGAAGAAGTTCGTGAGCAGATTGTATTTATGTACGATTTGTTAAAATAAATATGAAAAAACGTTAAGAAAATTGTAAAATATTAGGGTTGAAAAATACCAATGCCGATGTTATACTTCTTATGTGTGGGAAACCACAAATAAAAGATAAGGGGGAACTTCATTATGAGAAAGTTCACAAAAAAGGTTTTAGCCGGAACTTTATCATTAGCTATGGTGTTGGGAATGACAGCTGTTGTTAATCCTGAAGACGCATCAGCTAAGAAAGTTAAGGTTAAAAAAGTAACAGTAACTGCTCCGTCGGGCAAAACTGTTTACGTAGCAAAGGGAAAGAAAGTTTCACTTACTGCTACAGTTAAGGTATCGCCAAACAAAAAAGCAAACAAAAAAGTAAGTTTTAAATCGGCGAACAAAAAAATCGCAACTGTTAATGGAAAAGGAAAAGTAAAAGGTGTAAAACCTGGAAAGACAAAGATTACTGTAGTATCTAAGAAAAACAGTAAGAAAAAAGCGACAATCCGTGTCGTAGTTAAAAAAGCGGCTGTTAAGAAAGTAACACTGAACAAAAAAACAGCTTCTCTTTCTGTAGGTGGAAAACTTACATTGAAAGCAAAAGTAAGTCCTAGCAAAAATGTAAGCAAAAAAGTTGCCTGGACATCAAGCAACAAAAAAGTAGCAAGAGTTTCTTCTAAAGGTGTTGTTACAGGTAAAGCAGAAGGTACTGCTAAGATCACTGTAAAATCAACCGATGGAAGTAACAAAAAAGCAACTTGTACAGTAAATGTAGGTGCTGGAATTGCAGATGTTAAGGTGCCGGCAAGCAGCATCGTTACAGTATCTCTCACAAGCCCAAAAGCCGGTTTGACAGAAGATAACTTCAACATTCAGACAAAGAAAGTACAGGCCAGAAATTATGTAAACACTACTGAAATCGAAAAAGTTCGTACAACAGATGGTGGAAAAACATATGACGTGATTTTGGATGAGTCCATTTCGGAAGATTCTTTTGTAAAAGTAACAGTAAATGCACTCAAAGGTGAGAATACAAAAGAAATCTTTGTAGAAAGCATCGCTGGATATGGTTATGGCGAGGATGCAATTGAGCGTGTAAAAGGAACACAGGGAAAAACATACGATGACTGGTGGTCTATTGAAGCAAGAGATACTGTTGGAAATCTCAAATATACAGTAACAGGACTTCCAGCCGGCTTAAAAGCATATTACAATGATGACCAGACAGCTGTTAGAATCAAAGGTGTGTTTGCCAATGTTGAAAATGGTACAACAGCTACTTTGACAGGTGTGGATGAAAAGGGTCAGACCTTTAAGGCAAGTTATGTATTCTATGTAGGTGCTAAGAAAGCATTGGTAGGTAATGTATTGAGCAGAACGGTTCTTTCTTATACACCGGATAACCCAAATACCAAAGCAGATGAAGAAAGCGGATATGATTTCACAAATAATAATATCGTTTCTTCTTGGGCATGTATCTCCGGTGGTTCCGGAAGTTATGAATATTCTGTAACCGGACTTCCGGCAGCAGTTGATACCATGAGTGTAGAAGGATACGTTCATCCTGTAAAAGTAGATGCGGATGGTGATTATGTAAAAGAAGCAATTCCTGCTGGAACTTACAATGCAGTTCTTACAGTAAAGGATAGAGCAGATGCAGCACTTTCTATTCAGCTTCCATTTACTGTTACCGTTACCGATGGTGTTACTGTAACAGGATCTGTAAAAGATGCAACAGGTGCTGGTGTGAAACAGACACGTGTTTATGGTGAAACCAAGATGGATGCATATGGTTACAGAAATGAAATTGGTGTTTATACCAAGGCAGATGGAACCTATAGTGCCCGTGTTATCCCTGGAGACTACTATGTATCAGCAGGAGGTTATGATCTCAGTGTTGGTAATAACTTTACCGCAGCTGCGACAAAAGACTTCTCTCTTCCAGTGTATAAAGTAACCTTTAATACAACAATCGCCGGTGCAGCAGCATATGAGACAGCTAATTCTCCATATTTAGTTGATGCACAGGGACGTACTTACAGAATTCAGAATGATGAAGACGATTATACTTTGTTTGTATATCTGAAAAAAGGCTCTTATGAGATGCAGGCAGCTACCGGTCTTGTTGATGCAGCCAATAACTATTCAATCGGTTACAACAATACGGTATATGCTTATACAAAAGTAAGTACACATCCATACAAAGATGGTGTTAGTTCTTATGTAAGTTATCAGGATCAGGTCGGTGAGCGCGCATGGCAGGTAACCTGTGCTCCATTTACAGTAGCAGGTGCTATGAATGTGACATTGACAGGAACTATGATTCCAGAAAATGGAAGTGCATATTACTGGTAATAATAGCATTATAATCTGATTACAATTTTAAATCAGAGTGAGAAGCGGAAATCTTGGCAGGAAACTGTTAAGGTTTCCGCTTTTTTTGTGTTTCGCTGTTGCCAAAAAAATAGTTCTTTGGTATCATAGAAATGACATAACTATTCGGTACATTAATCTTGAATAGTTACATAATGACAGGAGATTTGGTGAGAAGAAAATGAAAGCAAAAGCATGGAAACATTTTTGTACAATAACGAGACACCGGCATCAGGTGATCCGTAACTGCTATCATGCAGGAATTTTATGGCAGGGATTACGGCATGATTTGTCAAAATACAGTCCGACGGAGTTTATTCCCGGGGCAAAATATTATCAGGGGGACCGAAGTCCGAATGCCGAAGAGCGGGAAGTAAATGGCTATTCTGTCGCCTGGATGCATCATCAGGGCAGAAATAAACATCATTTTGAGTACTGGCAGGATTATCATCCCAAAACCCGACTGAAACAGCCGATAAAAATGCCGCTCCGCTATGTCAAAGAG
Source organism: uncultured Lachnoclostridium sp. (assembly GCA_905212635.1). Lineage (GTDB taxonomy): Bacteria > Bacillota > Clostridia > Lachnospirales > Lachnospiraceae > Eubacterium_F. The sequence continues at coordinate 12,838 of CAJMFH010000017.1, forward strand.
ATGTTCTGCGACCGTGTGGCTGCGAGTAAGATATATTATGGCAAAGATTATACAGACGACATGCCGTTAGCATACTATGAAAAGGGGAAATACTGTCGTGTCATTCATCCGGAAACATCTGAATTGATCGAATCCCTTTTGAGAATGCTCAAGGAAAAGGGTGAAAAGGAAACTTTTGCCTATATCCGCCGTTTAAAAGAATATTAGATGATTGGAGAGAGAAAACGTGAAACAGTATAAAAGAATGATTACGTTTCTGCTTGTTCTGGCAGTGGTGATTGCGTTATTTCCAGAAAATTACAATGAAAAAGAGGCAGAAGCGGCATCGGCAGCAACTTCGACGCCAACCGTTACGATAAGTCCTTCTCCGACACCATCGGCAACAACAGTTCCGACGATTCGTCCGGAGACGGGAGCAGTAGAGACAGCAGTACCGACGGTAGTTCCGACAGTCTCCCCATTGGTAAGTGCAGCCCCTGTGGTGACACCGGTTTCGACCCCGGTTATTACACCGGCGCCTGTGACAGAGGAAATCCGCGGAGTATGGATTGCCTTTTATGAATATAAAAAGGCTGGGTTGAAAAATAAATCCGAAGCAGTTTTCCGGAAAAATGCAGATAAATTGTTTAAAAGGATCAAGGAAAATGGCTGTAATGCCGTGTTTTTCCATGTAAGAGCTTTTGATGATGCCATTTGGCCTTCGGAAAATTTTAAATTTAGTTCCTACATGGGTAAAAAAACACCAAATTATGATCCTTTGGCTATTTTGGTGGAAAGTGCCCACAAATATGGTTTGAAATTCCATGCATGGATGAATCCTTATCGAATCACTCAGAAAAAGATTTATGATCCGGCAAAAAAATCAACGACCAGCCGAATCGCACTTGCAGTACGGGAAGTGATTGATAATTATCCGGTAGATGGCATTCATTTTGATGACTATTTTTATCCGGGTAGTGGACATAAACAGTATAAAAAATATGCGTCGCTTTCCAATAAACAGAAGAAAGCCAATGTGAATAAAATGGTAAAGACGATTTATGGAAAGATCAAAGCTCAGAATCCGAATCTGTTATTTGGCATAAGTCCGGCTGGAAACGTAGAATACTGTGAGTCACTCGGGGCTGATGTAAAAACCTGGATGAAAGGTCCCGGTTATCTGGATTATATTGCACCTCAGATTTACTGGTCCAATTCGTATCGTGTGGGCGGGAAGACGGTTCGTATGTTTGATAACCGCTTTGCTAAATGGAAACGGTTAAATAAAGCGGGTATTCCGATGTATATTGGTCTGGCACTGTATCGTGGCGGGATGCGGGATGCTTCCGATCGTGGCTGGCGCAAGAGTAAAACCATTATTGCAAATCAAATCAATAAAATAAGAAAAAGTGAAAAAACATATGGATATATTTTGTTCAGTTATGAAAGTCTGTACAAAAAGACGTGCCGTTATGAAGTGAAAAATATGCTGGCGCAGATTGCGAAAATTAAGGTAAGAAAAGTGAAGACGGATGGAGTGACCCGGTTTAAGACAACGGTGTGGCCGGCACGACTAGGACAGACGGTTACGTGGAAGAGTTCCAATCCGGCGGTCGTATCAATTACCAACAAGGGAAGAATCCGTGTCAAACAAAACGGAATCGTGAAACTTACGGTAAAAAAAGCAGGCAGGAAGGTTTCGTTGAAAATAAATACGGAGGATCTGTAATTGATAGATACATTTGATAAGACGATTCTGGCTTGGTTCCAATCCATACAAAATGATACGGCGACAGGTTTTTTGTCCGTTCTGACAAAACTGGGAGAAGCGGGTATCCTGTGGATCATAGCAGGTCTATTGATGCTGATTTTCGTAAAAGAGAAAAAATATGGTGTCATCGTACTGCTGTCTCTGTTATTTTGTCTGATCTTTGGCAATGGTTTATTGAAAAATCTCGTTGCCAGACCAAGACCTTGTCATCGGCCGCATGAATATATTATGCTCATTGGCATTCCCAAAGATTATTCATTTCCGTCCGGACATACATTTTCTTCTGTGGCGGCGACAATCGGTATCTGGCATTGGAACCGCAAATGGGGAACGGCAGCTGCTGTGACGGCAGTACTTATGATGTTTTCAAGATTGTACTTTTATGTACATTATCCAACGGATATTTTAGGTGGAATTATTCTTGGAACGATACTTGCCTTTTTGAGTATCGGCATTGTGGAAAAGACATTAGCCGGTGAGAGATGGAAGAACTGGCGGAATAAACGAAGAGATGAGAGGTAATGAATTATGGCAGTGATATTAATTGCGATTGGACTGATCCTGACAGGAATTGATAAATGGTATGTTTTGGATATCGCATATCCGGCATTTCATGTCGATGGAGTAGTAGGAAGTCATGAATTAAGTCCATCCATTCAATTGTATACAACAGGAAATATTCTCGGAGATCATGTGAAAATAGACCTCTTGCCGGATGCTCTTGGATGTCTTCTTTTACTGATCGGCGCGCTGATGTTAGTGAAAAGGAACAAAGAGTTTATTGCAGGTATTGTATTTACGCTGATTGCAATGGCATTCAATATCCTTTTGCCGCTTACCGGCTTTATTGAGCAGGGACCGAAATTGGTTATTTGGATTCTGGTTGTGTATTTTGGCTATGCTGCGGCAGAACTTTTGATGGAATATTTTATATTGTATTGTACCGTAGGTGTTACGGATGACCTAGCAAACCGCGCTACAAATACAAGAATTTTATTCTGCTGGTGGATTACAGCACTTGCCAGAGTATATATGACATTTTTGACCTTTGTTGGCCACGGCGGGGTAAATCGTGTGTATAAAGTCATTATGTCGGCGTTTGTGCTTTTTTACGCCATTATGCTTATGTTTACCAAGAAGTATGTCGGATTGAGTCCGGTGGTAAGTATACGGCAGAGGCGGCATCGGGATAAGAAGGAAAAGTTGTAAACCGCTGCGTTCTCATGTTTGGGCGGGATGCTGGGCAAGAGGGAACAGTCCCCGACGGATTGCTTCGCTGCAAGCAGCTCCCGCAATCCTGCAAACATTCGAACTACGCGGAAAACCGCTGCGTTCTCATGTTTGGGCGGGTCAAAAGGTAATGCCCGTCCTTTCGTGCAAGCACGAGGAGGGCATCACTTTTTGACCCTGGGGACTTATGTAATAACATATAAAAAAGTAGATTGTTTTTTGTGAAGCATTGACAATTTACTTTTTTTATTTTGCGTGGTATCATGTGTTTATTCCACCAAAAAAATTTAAAGGAGGTTAGATAAGGTGAAGATTGCTTTTTGGAGCAATTCGCCGGGGAAAGCAGGTGTTACAGGAAATCTTTCCTGTATTAGTATCTTATCGGCTATGAGTGAGCCGTCCAGGATGGTATTGTTTGAGAATCATGCGAGCATGAATAATCTTGGCAGTACATTTCTTAATCAGAATTCCTACGATGTATTACATGAAAAACAATCCTATTTTGTAGAAAATGGGCTGGGGAGAGTTTTATCATTTTGCGACATAGAACAGGAGAGGATAAGTGCAGATATGATTTATCGGACTTGTCTATCGGTCTATGATCAAAGAGTGCTATATTTACCGACGGGAGGTATCAATCAGGATCTGCTGGAATATCGATTGAGCCGGCAGACAGGAAGTGTTTTGGATTTATTGGAACACTATGTTGGAAATGTCATAGTTGACGTGTCTTCTGGCAATCTGGAGAGTTCCAGAAAGATTTTGCAGGAAGCAGACCTGGTGGTCGTTAATCTGTGTCAGAACTTTCAATTGTTGTCTCATTTCTTCCGAAATTTCTCGGATATTCAGAAAAAAGCTTTTTATGTAATAGGAAATTATTGTGAGGAATCTGTCATTACGAAAAGTACAATTGCGCAAAGTTATCACCTGCCGGGGAGCAGAGTGGGAACGATACCGCATAACCCGCGTTTTGCAGATGCATTGACAAGAGGAAAAGTGGTTTCTTTTTTGCTGAGAAATCAAAACTGCACAAGAGATAATGTCAATTATCCGTTTATGCAGGCGGCAAAAGAGACGGTAGCATTGCTGCATCAGGCGATGAAGCAGGTAACATATGGATAAAAGGGGTGTTGCGATTTGAGATTTCGATTGGCAGCAGAATTGCTGCTTGTCTGTCTGATCCCGGCAAATGTCTGTCAGGGAATGACGGCGAAAGGGATATTGGATGGCGATACGAAAATAGAAAAAGGAACAAAGGGAAATGTAAAAATTAGGCCAAAGAAAGGCAGGTTAAAAAAAACGCCAAAAGGGAAGAAGAGCAGAAAAGGGACAGTAAAAAAGAAAATGAAGGTGGAAAGTGTATCCGTTCTGACTCAGATGCAGATGGCGAAAGGGAAAGGAAGGGATGGAATCAAAGAAGAAGTGTATGAAAGCTGGGAAAAAGAAATACCGGAAGACGCAGCAAAGGCTGCCCGAAGACAGCCTTTGTATCCATTTTAATCTTCGTCTTCCTCGTCTGGTTGAGGTTTTACGAGAAGATGAATTTTGTCAATACGATTTTTTTCGCTTTCCAATACGGTATAAACCGCATAATCATCCTCGGTATGTTCCCCGGGATTTGGAAAATGTTCCAGAAGATTGATGACATGACCGGAGATTGAATCGTATTCCTCGGCTTCCAGTGGAAGGCCGATCCGTTCTTCGATGTCATCAAGACTGGTAGATCCGAGAACAATATATTCATTGTCCGTTACCTGCTGGATTTCGTCTTCTTCGTCTTCATCGTATTCGTCGCGGATCTCGCCGACGATTTCTTCAAGAAGATCTTCCATCGTGATCAGACCGGAAAGTGCACCATATTCATCCAAAACGATCGTCATAGGGATAGAATCGCGGCGCATTTCCATGAAAAGCTCGGATACGTTTTTGTATTCATAAGTAATATGAGCTTCGCGAATCAGTTCACGGAGGTTGAATTTTTCTTTGTCACCGTTGTAGAAAACAAAATCTTTCAGATTGATAATACCGACAATATTGTCAATCGTTTCGTCATAAACCGGCATACGTGCAAATTTATGTTCCGTAAATTCTGAAAGAAGGTCGTCATAAGAAGTGTTGACTTCTACCATGCAGATGTCGAGACGTGAGATCATGACATCCTTTGCAATCGAATCACCAAAATCTACGATATTTGTGATCATTTGGCGTTCTTCACTTTCCAGAATACCTTCTTCGTGGCTGACATCAACAAAAGTACGAAGTTCGTCTTCTGTGATCTGCGCGGCCTTCCCATCCGGATCAATTCGCAGAATAAACAGGATAAAACGTGTTATCTTTTCTAACAGGAAAATGATCGGTGTGAGAAGGTTTGTCAAAAACAAAATCACGCCACTATAGGACAAAGCCAGATTTTCGGCTTTTAGTGTAGCCATGTTTTTGGGTGTGATCTCACCAAATATTAAGATCAATAAAGTTACAATACCTGTTGCGATACCGGCACCAAGACTCATGTTTTCTTCCAGACCAAGACGTGTACATACCGAAAAGGCATAGGATGTCGAGATCGAAGATGCAGACAAGTTCACGATATTGTTACAGATCAAAACCGCACTCAACATTTTTGAAGGTTTTTCAATCAGTTTCAATACACGTTTCGCTGCTTTGTTTTTGTCTTCTGCCAAAGCACGCATTTTCAATTTGCTGACAGTAGTCAGCGAGGTTTCCGCAGACGAAAAGAATGCGGACAGCAATAGTAACACAATAAGAATAATTATATTTTTCGCGTCACTGGGCCCCAAAAAAAATCACTCCATTTCATAAAAAAGTATTACAATCCATTATAGGGGATAACGGTTGTTTTGTCAAATATTTCAAATTTTAGCTCAAAGCCTGACGTTTACGAGCCATTTCGTCACTGTCAAGATATTCGTCGTAAGTAGTTACTTTGTCGATCATACCATTTGGTGTAAGTTCAATGATACGATTGGCAATCGTCTGAATAAACTGGTGGTCCTGGGAAGTAAATAAAACAACACCCGGGAATTTGATCAGTCCGTTGTTGACGGAAGTGATCGACTCCATGTCAAGGTGGTTGGTCGGCTCATCCAGAATGAGGGAGTTGGCGCCTAACATCATCATTTTAGAGAGCATGACGCGGACTTTTTCTCCTCCGGAAAGGACATTTACCTTTTTTAGACCATCGTCTCCGGAAAAGAGCATACGGCCAAGAAAACCACGTACATATGTCGCATCTTTTTCCGGGGAATACGGCATCAGCCAGTCTACAATTGTATCGGTGCTGTCAAAGTCCTTTGTATTATCTTTTGGAAAATATGCCTGACTTGTGGTGATTCCCCATTTGTAATCGCCTTCATCCGGTTCCATTTCTCCGGCAAGAATCTGGAACAATGTTGTCGCAGCGATGCCATACGAACCGACAAATGCAATTTTGTCGTCGTGTCCGACGGTAAACGAAACATTGTCAAGAACTTTTTCGCCGTCAATTGTTTTGGAAAGGTTGGTTACGGTCAGTACCTCGTTTCCAATCTCGCGGTTTGGCTTGAAGTCAACGTATGGGTATTTACGGCTGGAAGGACGGAGTGTATCAAGTTCAATCTTTTCCAAAGCACGTTTTCGGGAAGTCGCCTGCTTGGATTTGGAAGCATTGGCGCTGAATCGCTGGATAAAGTCCTGCAATTCCTTGATCTTTTCTTCCTTCTTTTTGTTGGCTTCTTTCATCTGCTTGATCATCAACTGGCTGGATTCATACCAGAAATCGTAGTTTCCGGCATAAAGCTGCATTTTTGCGTAGTCGATGTCAACGGTATGTGTACATACTTTATTTAAGAAGTAACGGTCATGCGAAACGACAATGATCGTATTTTCAAAATTGATCAAAAATTCTTCGAGCCAGCGGATCGCATCAAGATCCAGGTGGTTGGTCGGCTCGTCGAGAAGAAGAATATCCGGATTACCAAACAGGGCACGTGCCAAAAGCACTTTGACCTTTTCGCTTCCGGAAAGTTCACTCATTTTTTTATAGTGAAGTTCGGTATCGATATTCAATCCGTTCAAAAGAGTAGCGGCATCCGATTCGGCTTCCCAGCCATTCATGGTGGCAAATTCGCCTTCCAGTTCGCTGGCACGGATTCCGTCTTCTTCGGTAAAATCTTCTTTAGCGTAAATGGCATCTTTTTCTTTCATGATGTCATAAAGACGCTGGTTTCCCATGATGACAGTGTCAAGGACAACACAGTCATCGTATTTGAAGTGATCCTGCTCCAGCACGGAAAGACGCTGTCCCGGAGTGATGCTGATATCGCCCTGAGTCGGCTCCAGTTCTCCGGAAAGAATCTTCAAAAAGGTTGATTTTCCGGCACCGTTGGCACCGATGATACCGTAGCAGTTTCCTTCGGTAAATTTTATATTTACTTCTTCAAAGAGCGCCTTTTTTCCAAAGCGCAGTGTAACATTATTTGCCTGAATCATAATTTCCTCCATTTTAAAACGTTATCTAATTACCTATTGTACTAAAAAATGGGGATTTTGCAAGTGTTTTTGAAAAATAATATTGTTAGATGGGGGAGATTTATGTATAATAGAAGTATTACATGGTAAAGGATGGCTTGATGAATGAGACAGAATGCGATAGAGCAGTTTGAGATAAAACCGGCGAAAGGGTTGATGGAAGGAGTTACGGTTTCCGAAGAAAAGACAAGTGTGGAAGTGATTTTCTTTTGCAAAGAGCACACGGAATGCCGGCTTTTGTTATATAGGGATCAAAAACTTTTAAAGAGGATAAAAATGTTTTCCAGAAAAGAGGCGGGGGCTCCGGATTTATTTGGAGTGCGTCTTTGCGGAGAGGGAATTGTTGAGAAATTGCAGGGATGTGAATATGTTTTTGAAGCGGAAAAGCAGATTTTTCAGGATCCGTATATGAGGGCATCTGGAGGAAGAAACCGTTTTGGAAATAAGGGCAGGCTGCGGGGAAAGTTTGATTTTTCCGAATTTGACTGGTCCGGGGAACACCGGAAGACGATCGCATTTGAGGATATGATCCTGTATCAGTGTCATCTGCGTGGATTTACAAAACATAATAGTTCCGGAGTGAAGGCGCCGGGAACCTTTTCCGGATTTTGTGAAAAACTTGGATATCTGGAAAAATTAGGAATTAATACAGTGATTTTTCTGCCATTATATGATTTCAATGAAAGAATGGAAAAACAAAATGGCAAGATAAATTACTGGGGATATTCGGGGGATGCGTGTTATTTCGCACCAAAGGCATCTTACGCGTCGAATCCGGACAATGCAGTGGTTGAATGCAAAGAGATGATCAAGAAGATGCATAAAAAGGGAATGAATGTATTTTTAGATATGCATTTCGACAAATGCTCTCCACAGTTTATGATTCGCTGCCTGCGCTATTATGTGACGCAGTATCATGTGGATGGATTTTTACTCAATACGGCGGTGGTTTCGGAGACATGGCTGCACGAAGATCCGATTTTACGGCAGGTAAAGATTCTGGGGGCAGGTTTTGCAGCACCGGAAAAAGTAGCCGGAAAGAAAACCTTTGCCGTCTTTAATGAAGAATATCAGACGATCGCCAGACGTTACCTGAAAAGTGACGAGGGACAGGTGGCTGGATTTTATGATGCTTTTTGCAAAGACGATGAGTCGTGTGCCAGAGTTCATTATATCACACAGAAAAATGGATTTACGCTTCGGGATCTGGTTTCCTATGATGTAAAACATAATGAGGCAAATGGAGAAAAGAATCAGGACGGTACCGAGTATAATTACAGCTGGAATTGCGGTCAGGAAGGTGCCAGCCGGAAGAAAACGGTTCTTCAGATGCGGAAAAAACAGACAAAAAATGCACTAGTGATGCTTCTGCTCGGACTGCCGTCCCCGATGCTCCTTGCCGGGGATGAATTTGGACAGACACAGCGTGGAAATAACAATGCATACTGTCAGGACAATGCCACAACGTGGCTAAACTGGAATTTATTGGAAAAAAATGAAGCGCTTTTTCATTTTGTTCAGAAACTGATCGCGTTTCGCAAGAGCCATATTTTGTATCATCGTCAGGAAGTTATGACAGGAATGGATACAAAAGGAGTCGGTGCTCCGGCGGTGTCGGCGCATGGTATTGAGCCGTGGGAAGCGGATTTTTCATATTACAGCAGAGATCTGGGGATTTTGTTTTATGGTACATACTATGAAGGAAATTCCGTTTATATGATGTTTAACCTGCATTGGGAAAGCCACACATTTTTCTTTCCTGTCATCGAAAAGGACAAGCAGTGGAAATGTATTTTTGATACGGAATGTGGGGAAAACGAAGAAAATGTTGTGCAGAAGAAATATAAAATGGCGCCAAGAAGTATCGCTGTATTTGAATGTGTAGATACCTGTCCTGCCGGCAGCAAAACGCGCGGACAGGACAAGCATCCGGTTAAACCTGAAAAGGCTTAAAAATTGTGCTCTGCAACGATCGGGTCAAACAGATCCAGCTTGCAGTATTCCTGATCGGAAAAATGCTTGCAGGTAGTACAGGAAACATCCTCGTCTCCGGATTTGTTTGTACATTTGCAGTCGTGTTTAATGCAGTAAGCACTACAGTTTTGTGCAACATTACGATAGGTAGATTCTTTTGCTCTCATGGTATTCTCCTTTCCTTATGAAGTGTTTATTGACACGCGATTAGTATTGGCAAATTGAGAAAAAATATGCAAAAAAGAGGGGATTCGTATGAAAATGTATCAGATTGAAGAAGTGAAGCTGTTTATGGCACAATTGCTCCTTCAGGAAACATTTGACAAATTTTGTGTAAGTGTCGCAGAGATACGTACGATTGTTCCAATCACGATAAAGGGAACGATGTCGCATGACTGGCTGTCGCCGGAAGATGCGGAACAATATAAAGAACTGGAATATATTCCGTGGAAACTTTTGCGTCCGGTGGTTTTTGAACTGATCAAGGGCAAACAGACACCGGATTTTTTGAAAATACAGTTTGTTCATTATAGTGCAAATGGAGACTGCGGCGGTCTGCGGATCCAGTTTGAGGCAGGAACGCTGACATGCCTGTCAACCTACACACCGGCAGAGTTCTCATTAGACCGCAATGCAGAGACACTTTGGGATGAAAACTGTCAGGCATTTCTGAAAAAACATGATATTGTCAGCACTCAACTTTAACGAGTGCTAAAAAATCCTTGACATCTCATTTTTTCTGTATTACAATACTTTTTATAGTAAATGTAACGATTCAGTTATTACAAGATTTTATAACAGGAGAGTGACTTGAAATGAAAAAAGAGCAAGGAAGTTTAGCAATTAATTCAGATAATATTTTTCCGATTATTAAAAAATGGCTGTATTCGGATCACGACATTTTCATCCGCGAACTTGTCAGCAATGGATGCGATGCCATCACAAAATTAAAAAAACTGGAGATGATCGGCGAGACGTCTCTTCCGGATGATTATAAGGAAAAGGTGGAAGTATTTGTCAATGCTGAAGACAAGACGATCCGCTTTGTGGACAATGGACTTGGTATGACGGAAGATGAAGTGAAAGAGTACATTAACCAGATCGCATTTTCCGGAGCGACGGATTTCCTTGAGAAATACAAAGATAAATCGAGTGAAGACCAGATCATTGGACATTTTGGACTTGGTTTTTATTCTGCCTTTATGGTGGCTGACCGCGTGGAAATCAATACTTGTTCCTATCTGGAGGGCGAGCAGGCAATTCATTGGGAGTCAGAGTGCGGAACCGAATTTGAGATGAGCGACAGCGACAAAGACACGGTCGGAACGGAGATCATTCTTCATTTGAATGAGGACAGCTATGAGTTTTCCAATGAGTACCGCGTACGTGAAGTACTGGATAAATATTGTTCCTTTATGCCGGTTGAGATTTTCCTTACCAATGAAAATGCAGAACCGCAGTATGAGACGATTCCAAGTGAAGAAGTGACCGAAGAAGATACGGTTATCGAAGAAATCGTGGAAGAGCCAAAAGAGGAAAAAGAGGGCGAAGACGCGGAGAAGAAAGAACCGGTTAAGAAAACGAAGATTTTGAAACGGCCGGTTTCCATCAGCGATACGAAGCCTCTTTGGACGAAGCATCCAAATGAATGTACGGAGGAAGAGTATAAAGAATTCTACCGCAAAGTGTTCCAGGATTACAAAGAGCCTTTGTTCTGGATTCATTTGAATATGGACTATCCATTTAACCTGAAAGGTATTTTGTACTTCCCGAAAGTAAATCTGGAATACGAAAATGCAGAGGGAATTATCAAACTGTACAATAATCAGGTGTTTATCGCTGACAATATTAAAGAAGTGATTCCGGAATTTTTGATGCTTCTGAAAGGTGTTATTGACTGTCCGGATCTGCCGTTGAACGTATCACGTAGTGCGTTGCAGAACGATGGATTTGTGGCTAAGATCGCAGATTATATCACGAAGAAAGTGGCAGACAAGCTGACCGGAATGTGCAAGACAGACCGTGAGAATTTCGAAAAATACTGGGATGATATCAGTCCGTTTATCAAATACGGCTGCCTGAAAGACGAAAAGTTCAAGGGTAAGATGAAAGATTATATCTTATTTAAAGATCTTGATGACAAATATATGACGATGAAAGAATATCTGGAGACGGTAGATACTCCAGAAGCAGAAGTGGTTGAAAAGGGTGAAGAAGACAAAGATTCCGAACCACAGGAACCGCCAAAAACAGTCATTTATTATGTGACGGACAGAAAGCAGCAGAGTCAGTATATCAATCTGTTCCGCGAGGAAAATAAAAATGCCTTTGTATTGACGCACAGCATTGACCAGCCATTTATCTCTTCTCTGGAGATGGGCGACGATAATGTCAAATTCCAGCGTATCGATGCGCAGGTAACGGAAGATTTTGTGGAAGAAATGAGCGAAGAAGAGATCAAGGAGAAGAAAGATGCTTTGACGGAAATCTTCAAAAAGGCTCTTGGCAAGGAAAATTTGGATGTTCGTGTCGAGAAGATGAAAAATGAAAAGATTGCTTCGATGATTACGATGTCCGAAGAAACCCGCCGTATGCAGGATATGATGAAAATGTACGCCATGAACGGCATGGGCGCAATGGGCGATTTTGGCGGTGAGACACTTGTCCTCAATGTGGCAAACCCACTGGTTCAATATGTAGAAAGCCACAAAGACGGCGACAAGACAGAACTTTTCTGTAAACAGCTGTATGATCTTGCCATGATCAGCCACAAACCGCTTGAGCCGGAAGAAATGACAGAATTCGTTATGCGAAGCAATGAGATCATGGAATTGCTGGCGAAGGAGAAGTGATGCAGACGGTTTTTCGTGCAGAAACGAATGTCTTGGAAGGAGAATGCGATATAGCTTATGGTCTGACAATCGACAGAAACGGAGCTATCTCACGATAAATCCTCATTTTTATCGAAGAATAGAACAGTCTTATTGCATAAAACTCGATATTTATAAATCACACTGCTTCGCAGTGCACGCAAACAAAAACCTTGGATTATCATGCAAGCATGTAATCCGGGGTTTTTGTCTGCTGAAACGATTTATAAATATCTCAGACAGTTATGCAATTGCGACTTATTCTTCTCTTAAAAATATCGATTTATAACGTTCGATAGCAGGTTTCGTCGCTTGTCAGACCATAACCCCATACTATCTATCCCAAATAAGCCTTACAAATTTTTTCTATTATGTTTTTACACCTTTGCTTTATAGAAAAAATAAGTCCCTGCTTTTACTATGAGGGATTTAGAACACCGTCGGTACATAGAGGGCGTAGTTTGCCCTCATGTACCGTTACGTGGGTTCTTCTAAGCGCAAGCGGTCCCGAATGGAAAAGCAGGGACTTATTTTTCTAAAAGCAAATCTTAAAAAAGGTATTGACATTTTACTGTACATAGTGTATATATAACATATAAACAGTTATAACAGGAGGCGCATATGAAGATTTTGCAAAACAGCGGAGTCCCCATATATAAGCAGATTGCGGAGCAGTTTGAGTCAGATATTCTGGCAGGAATTTACCCGCAGGGCGAATATCTGCCGTCGATACGCGGATTGGCAAAGGATCTGAAGATCAGCGTGATCACGACGATGAAGGCATATGAACTGTTGGAGCAGCAGGGGCTTGTGACGGCGGTTCAGGGAAAAGGGTATTATGTGAATGCCCAGGACAGTGAGATGCTTCGCGAGCAGCATTTGCGAAAAGTGGAGGAAGCTCTGCAAGAGGCGATCCGGGCGGCGAAAAGAGCCGGAATGACAGAAAAGGAACTGACAGAAATGATGACTCTGCTTTTGAAGATGGAGGAGCAGGAGTAAAAGAATGGAGGATATTATGGAATTTAGTTGTGCATTGGAAGGAAAAGAAATCGGGAAGAAATATAAGAAATTTGTATTGGACGTCCCTGAACTGCGGGTGCCAAAGGGATATGCGACGGCATTGGTTGGCGAAAACGGGGCGGGAAAGACCACGTTACTGGATATTCTGGTCGGATTACAGTTAAAGCACGAGGGAAAAGTTACATATTTTGGAAAATACAATGAAAAAGACCGGGAAAACGGGCCGGAAGTTAAGGAAAAGATAGGATATACCGGGACGCAGGGTTATTATCTCCCACACTGGAAACTGAATCAGATCGGACAGATCAGCAAAGTGTTATTTGAGACGTTTGACGAAAAAAGCTATATGCGGTATCGGAAAGAACTGGCAATCGGTTCGGAAGATGGAATAGAGAATAAAAAAGTGTCGCAGCTTTCCGATGGAAACCGTACGAAGTTGATGCTTGCCGGGGTGCTTGCCAGAGATACGGAGATGCTTATTTTAGATGAACCGGCATCCCCACTGGATCCGGTTATGCGCGAAAAACTGTGTTCCCTGCTTTGCGATTATCTCAATGAAAAAGAGGGCGAGAGAACCGTTCTTTTTTCCACACATAATATCGCAGATATGGAACGTATTACGGACTATGTTATCATTATGGCAAAGGGAAAGATTCTTGCGCAGGGCTTTGTGGAAGAATTGAAAGAAAAATACCGCGTGATCCGCGGCGAGAAAAAAGATGCCGGACAGATAAAAGCCAGTCTTTTGACGATGACGGAAAATTCTTATGGTTTTGAGGGTCTTTGTGAGAAGGACAAAATAGATCAGATAAGAACATTTGACGTGGCAGAGGAGATTCCGGATCTTTCCAAATTATGCGTAGAACTGATGAAGTCTGTATCCGAAGTGGCAAAGGAGGATGTATATGAGTAATATCATACGCAGTTTCCGGGGATATACGTCGTTTGTATACCGGCTGATATTTATTGGGATATTTCCGGTGGTGCTTCTTATATTAACCTGTTTTTTTACCAAACCGGCTTACCTGTCATGGTTCTGGGTTATTGTTTTCTTCTATATTACGTATGAGAGCATAGGCGATTATATGGCGTTTGCGGGGATTTGCAACAAAGAAAATAACAAGTATATTTTTTTAAAAACGTCTTATCTGGGGGAAACGATGTTTCGTCAGGTTGTTCTGGCGGATCTGATACGGCGGTTTGTAGTTGCGGCGGTTTTGGAAATCATAGCGTGGTACCGGGATCCGAGCGGAGTGGTATGTATTTCGATGGGAATGATTTATGTAGTGACATTGGTGATTGTCAATGTGACAAGATATTGTGAAGAACTCCTGATCTATCTGATCGTTTGGGTGATTGCTTTATGGGGGCTTGCATGGCTGGCTGTCATGCTGGCAGAAAAAATGGCAGCATGGGAACTGACGGCGCTGGCGAAAATCGTCGCTGCGGCAGTCATCATAGCGATCAATGTGATAACAATGCAGCACATGGTGCTGCGGGAAAGAGGTGCTTTGAATGAAGAATGAATGGAAGGCGATTAAAACGTTATTGCAGCAGAGCTGCTGTAAGAAAAAATGGGTTTTGAGTGTGATGTTTATCTGTCTTGGAATTGCATGGAAAATTTTGTCACTGAGCGGCAGACCGGAAGTGGCAGAAGATTTGAGCCCGCTGTTTTTTGCAGTTGCCGGGATCATGCCGATGGAAATACTGCTTGTAAATGATATCAGCGGTTTTGTAAAGGGTTCGGTACTGCGGAAAAAAATTCAGACGACAATGGCGACAAAAAGTATGTTTGCCGGGACGATGATAGCGTATCTTTTGTATTTGATGTTTTTGATGATCCTTGGCAGTGTACGGGAAGGTCAGCCGATAGTGTATTTGCGTGTAGCACTGGTATATGGTGTGATCGTATGCTTTTTCGGAATAGGTAATGTGTTTTTATACAAATTCTTCTGGGCGGCTATGGCGGGAATTTATGTGATCTGCTTTTGTGCCGGAGTTGCCATGGGCATTTTTGAGGATCAGATCAGCTTTGTAAAATACTGGAAAATGCTTTCTCCTGTTGGCTGTGCCATCGCTGCCGTGTTCCTGATTTTTGCTGGCTGTGTGATAAATCTGGAGATGACACACATTTTTTATAAGCGTAATTTTTCCAAAAGTGCGTTTGGAGCTTCCATGAGAAAAATGGTTTAAAAAAGAATTGACAAAAGTGCTTCTTCCATGTATACTAGTATTCGTTGGTGGTTTTTGCTTCGATAGCTCAGTTGGTAGAGCACTTCACTCGTAATGAAGGGGTCGAGGGTTCAAGTCCCTTTCGAAGCTTACCAAAAAGAAGATGTGAGGCACGGTGTCTCACATTTTTTTATTTATTTTTACGTTTTCTTTATAAAAGTTTATTAGCGATGTAATTTCATTCCTAACGTAAATCCGCTATAATACTATTTGTTGAATGTTTGTGGGAGTGTCCGTAAACAGGAAAAAGTATTTGGATTGGAGAAACAGAGTATTATGGATGAAAAGGAAACGGAAATCAAAGAGCGGGTGCATCAGTGGATGCAGACAACCGCACTTTGGCAGAAAATTCTTTGCTTTTTGCAGATTATTTTATCCGCGGTCATTATAATATTTGCCTTTATGGGCTTAAATGATATCATACCGATCGTTACAACCAATACGGTGGATCTCGTTCTGCTTGCAGTATTGTTTGTAATCAGCGGCATCCGGCTTTTCCCAGAAAAAAAGCTGTATACCTACATTTACTTTGGTGTCGCCGTGCTGATGCTTGTCATTCTGGCAGTTGGTCTTATGTTATGACATAAAATGATTCCGGACTGCATATGGTGGCAATGTTCAGGAATCGTTCATTGTAGTAAATTGTACTGAGAAAACTTGACAATTTGCATAAGATAGGATAAAATACTGATATCTCATGTAATTGAGTAAAAAAATGAAATTAATATTACCCCGTAGAAAATAAAGCGGGCGAGAAAAAAGGAGAAATAGTCATGTTAGAAAAAATGCAGGAACTTATCGCAGATCAGTTGAGCGTTGATGCAGACAGCATCACAGAAGCATCTTCTTTCAAAGATGATTTGGGAGCAGATTCATTGGATCTTTACGAATTGATCATGGCTCTTGAAGAAGAGTATGATGTTGAGATTCCTACAGATGATTTGGAAAGCATTAATACTGTAGGCGATGTAATTAATTTCTTGAAAGACAAAGGCGTGGAATAATTACATCCGAAATACTGTGACTAACAAATGTGAATGGTGTGGTTGCCAGTTTTGTCAGAGGACAGAATTGTCAGCCACCATTTCAAAATATGGGCTTATTTTGACACCATCAGCAAAAGGCTCCTGGTGTTAAAGTTGTATTATTTTGTCATCGTTACATGGAATGGAGGAAAAGATGAGTAAGATTGCATTTGTATTTCCGGGACAAGGTTCCCAGAAAGTTGGTATGGGAAAAGAGTTTTATGAGACTTCTCCGATTGCAAAAGAGATTTTTGATAAGGCAAGCGAAGCTGTCGAACTGGACTTGAAGGCATTGTGCTTTGAGGAAAATGACGACATTAATATTACAGAATATACACAGGTTGCGCTGCTTACGACAAGCGTAGCTATTATGGAAGTGTTGAAAGACCGAGGGATTAAGCCGGACGTAGCAGCCGGACTGAGCCTCGGTGAATATTGTGCTCTGGTAGCTGCAAATTCGATGAATTACATCGATGCAGCAAAAGCAGTGCGCAAGCGTGGTATTTATATGCAGGAAGAAGTTCCAGCCGGCGTAGGCGGTATGGCTGCGATCATGGGACTGGAAAGTGCAGAAATTGAAAAAGCAATTGCGGATATTCCACAGGTTCAAGTTGCCAATTACAATTGTCCGGGACAGATCGTTATTTCAGGAAAGAAAGAATCTGTAGAGCAGGGAGCAGAGAAATGTAAAGAGGCAGGCGCAAGACGTGCCGTTATGCTCAATGTAAGCGGCCCATTCCATTCTGACCTGTTAAAAGGAGCAGGAGAGAAACTGGAAAAAGTTTTGGATACGATCGAAATTGAGGCACCACAGATTCCTTATGTGGCAAATGTAAATGCTTCCTACATAACAAACAAAGAAGAGATCAAGCCGCTGCTTGTGAAACAGGTATCCTCTTCCGTGCGCTGGCAGCAGTCGGTAGAGACGATGGTGGCAGACGGCGTGGATACGTTTATTGAATTGGGACCTGGCAGAACACTTGCCGGTTTTAATAAAAAGATAGGAAAAGCCATTGGAAAAGAATTGACGACTTACAGCGTCGGTACAATGGAAGAATTAGAAGCAGTTGTAGCAGCACTTAGTTAAGAAAGGAAACTTTATGTTATTAGAAAATAAGATTGCCGTAGTGACCGGAGCCGGACGTGGTATCGGACGTGGTATCGCCCTTGCGCTGGCAAGAGAAGGCGCGATGGTTGTTGTCAATTACAATGGTTCGAAAGACCGTGCAGAAGAAGTGGTTCGCACGATTGAAGAAGCAGGTGGGAAAGCCACAGCGATTCAGTGTAATATCAGCGATTTTGAGGCAGCAAAGGAATTTTTTGCCAATGTGGTAAAGGAATATGGTAAGATTGACATTCTTGTCAACAATGCCGGAATTACAAAGGACAATTTGATCATGAAAATGTCAGAAGAGGAGTTCCAGAGTGTTATTCAGACAAATCTTGCCGGAACATTCCATGGAGTGAAATTTGTTACCCGTCCAATGATGAAACAGAGACAGGGACGTATTATCAACATTGCTTCCGCTTCGGGAGTGATCGGAAATATGGGACAGGCAAATTATTCTGCTTCCAAAGCCGGTGTGATCGGTCTTACCAAGGCGGCAGCAAAAGAACTGGCATCCCGTAATATTACGGTAAATGCGGTGGCACCGGGATTTGTAGCGACAGAGATGACAGATGTTCTCTCGGATTCCGTGAAAGAGGCAGCCGTAGCGACGATTCCATTGGGACGTTTTGGAGAAGTAGAGGACATTGCGGAAACTGTTGTCTTTTTGGCATCGGATAAAGCCAAATACATCACAGGCCAGGTAATTTGTGTCGATGGTGGGATTGCAATGTGATATCAGGGTCAAAAGGTCAAAAGTTGATCGTGCTTGTTGCGGAGCAATTCGTAGATATCACACAAAAGTTCGAAAATTATTTTAGGAGGATTATTTCATGAGTAGAAGAGTAGTCATCACGGGAATGGGAGCTATCACTCCGATTGGAAATACCGTGGACGAATTTTGGAGTAACATTAAAAAAGGGGTTGTGGGAATCGGACCGATCACGCAGATCGATACAACAGATTATAAAGCAAAGCTGGCAGCGGAAGTAAAAGATTTTGATCCAAAGGAATATATGGATCCGAAGTCGGCACGCCGTATGGAGCGTTTTGCACAGTTTGCCGTAGCGGCATCCAAACAGGCACTCGAAGACAGTGAACTGGATCTGGAAAAAGAAGATCCGTTTATGGTCGGTGTCAGTGTAGGATGTGGTATCGGAAGTCTCCAGTGTATGGAGCGCGAGTACAAGAAACTGCTTGATAAGGGACCAAACCGAGTGTCTCCTTTGATGATTCCGATGCTGATCTCAAACATTGCCGCAGGAAATGTAGCAATCCAGCTGGGATTAAAAGGAAAAAATATCAACATCGTAACCGCATGTGCAACCGGAAATCACAATATTGGGGAAGCATTCCGTTCGATTCAGTATGGCGAAGCGGACGTTATGGTTGCCGGTGGTGCAGAAGCTGCAATCACGGAGCTTGGTGTGGCTGGATTTACCAGTATGACAGCGTTGTCATTGTCAACCGATCCGATGAAAGCTTCGATTCCATTTGATATCAACCGTAATGGTTTTGTTATGGGTGAAGGTGCCGGTATTCTTGTTATGGAAGAATTGGAGCATGCGAAAAAACGTGGCGCAAAGATTTATGCAGAGATTGTAGGATATGGTGCGACAAACGATGCTTATCATATTACTTCACCGGCAGAAGATGGAAGTGGAGCAGCAAAAGCCATCGAATTTGCGATGAAAGATGCCGGCGTAAAACCGAAAGACATTGATTATATCAATGCACATGGTACCAGTACACATATGAACGATATGTTTGAGACAAGAGCGATCAAACTGGCTCTTGGTGAAGAGGCTGCTTATCATTGTAAAGTAAGTTCTACAAAATCTATGGTAGGACACCTTCTTGGTGCTGCCGGTGGTGTAGAATCCATCGCAAGTATCAAGTCGATTATGGACAATTATGTACATGTCAATGCCGGTTTGACAGATCCGGATCCGGAATGTGATCTTGACTGCGTCAAAGACCAGGGAATTGATATGGAAGTGAACACCGTTCTCAGTAACTCTCTCGGATTTGGTGGACATAATGCATCTTTGATCTTTAGAAGTTTTAATGAATAAAAATCTCAAAAAGCGCGGGAAGATATGGAATTGATAGTTTCCTGCGCTTTTAGGATAGAATTCCCACTTGTAAGTTATGAAAAAATATGTTATACAGATATGGAGGACAAAAAAATATGTTGTTAGATGTAAATGGTATTAAAGAGATTATACCGCATCGCTATCCATTTTTGCTCGTAGACTGCATTGAAGAGATGGAGCCTGGAGTGAAAGCTGTTGGATACAAAAATGTAACTGTCAATGAACCGTTTTTTCAGGGACATTTTCCGCAGCAGCCGGTTATGCCGGGGGTTTTGATCGTGGAAGCACTGGCACAGGTAGGTGCAGTAGCCGTTCTCAGTCTGCCTGAAAACAAGGGAAAACTTGCCTTTTTTGGTGGTATCGATAAGGCAAAATTCCGCAAACAGGTAGTGCCGGGGGACCGCCTTCGCTTAGAGACCGAGATCATCAAATGCAAAGGTCCGATGGGCGTTGGAAAAGCCGTAGCCACAGTAGATGGCAAGGTGGCATGTGAGGCCGAGATCAAATTTATGATTGGATAGTGTATAACTGGGTATACTGAATACTATTACGGAAAACATGTTTTAAGAAGAAAATATTATGGAGGCCTATGATGAGAGAATTTAAACAATGGGAAGGATTTTCCGGAAGACTTTGGAAAGAAGGAATCGATGTACGTGACTTCATCCAAAAAAACTACAAACCTTATGATGGAGATGAGTCCTTTTTAGCAGGACCAACAGAAGCCACCGATAAACTTTGGGGCAAATTACAGGAATTGCAGAAAGAAGAAAGAAAAAAAGGCGGCGTTCTGGACATGGAGACAGAGGTTGTTTCCTCTTTGACATCCTATGGCCCTGGATATATCAGTGAAGACTTAAAGGATTTGGAAAAAGTAGTTGGTCTTCAGACAGATAAGCCATTGAAACGTGCATTTATGCCTTATGGTGGTATCCGTATGGCAGAGCAGTCCTGCACGATGTATGGTTATCAGCCAAATCCAAAATTGCATGAGATTTTTACCAAGTATCACAAAACACACAGTGATGCGGTATTTGAAGTATACACACCAGAGATGAAACGTATGCGTCACAATAAGATTTTGACCGGACTTCCGGATACTTACGGACGTGGACGTATCGTCGGCGATTACCGCCGTGTGGCATTGTATGGTATCGATGCCCTGATTGAAGAGAAAGAGAAAGATTTTGCAGGAAGCGAACGCCGCAGCATGCGCAGTAAAGACTATCGTATCCGCGAAGAGATTGCAGAGCAGATCAAATGTCTGAAAGGCATGAAAGAAATGGCTGCTTCTTATGGTTATGATATTTCCGAACCTGCGAAAGATGCAAAAGAAGCATTCCAGTGGCTGTATTTTGGATATCTTGCTGCCATCAAGACACAGAATGGTGCCGCAATGAGTGTTGGACGTGTTTCCACATTCCTTGATATTTACATTGAAAGAGACCTTGCCAATGGAACATTGACAGAGGTAGAGGCACAGGAACTGGTTGACCATATGACAATGAAATTCCGTATGGTTAAATTCGCTCGTATCGAGTCTTACAACCAGTTGTTCTCCGGAGACCCTGTATGGGCTACCGTAGACGTTGCCGGTATTGGTATGGACGGACGTTCCCAGGTAACAAAGACATGTTTCCGTTTCCTTCATACATTGGAAAACATGGGACCATCTCCAGAGCCAAACCTGACAGTATTGTATTCTTCTCATTTGCCAGAGGCATTTAAGAAATATGCATCTCACATTTCCATTGAGACAAGTTCAGTACAGTATGAAAATGATGATGTAATGCGTCCGGTATGGGGCGATGATTATTCGGTATGCTGCTGTGTATCTGCGACAGAGACAGGAAAAGAGATCCAGTTCTTCGGAGCTCGTGCAAACCTTGCAAAATGTCTTCTTTACGCAATCAACGGTGGTATCGATGAGAAAAACAAAGTACAGGTTGGACCGGAATATCGTCCGATCACAAGCGATGTACTGGACTATGATGAAGTCATGGATAAATACGACAAGATGATGACATGGCTTGCTCAGACGTATGTAGAGACATTGAACATGATCCATTACATGCACGATAAATATTATTATGAAGCATCCCAGATGGCATTGATCGATACGGATGTAAGACGTACTTTCGCAACAGGTATTGCAGGATTCTCTCATGTAGTAGATTCCCTTTCTGCGATTAAATATGCAAAAGTAAATGTAATCCGTGATGAAGATGGATTGGCTGTAGATTACAAAGTAGAGGGAGACTTCCCACGTTATGGTAACGATGATCCACGTGCTGACGAGATCGCTGTATGGCTTCTCCGTACATTCATGGATAAACTTCGCAACTGCCATACTTACCGTGATTCTGAGCCTACGACATCGATCCTTACAATCACATCCAACGTCGTTTATGGTAAAGCAACCGGTGCGCTTCCGGATGGAAGAAAAGCAGGTGAGCCATTGTCACCTGGTGCAAACCCGGCATACGGAGCAGAGCAGAACGGTCTTCTTGCTTCCTTGAACTCCGTTGCAAAACTTCCTTATGAAGAAGCACTGGATGGTATCTCTAATACACAGACCATCAATCCGGGAGCACTTGGAAATACACATGAAGAGCGCGTGAAGAACCTTGTTCAGGTAATGGATGGTTACTTTGATCAGGGAGCACATCACTTGAATGTCAACGTATTTGGTAAGGAAAAACTGATCGATGCAATGGAACATCCGGAAAAAGAAGAGTATGCAAACTTTACGATCCGTGTATCCGGTTATGCTGTAAAATTCATCGACCTGACAAGAGAGCAGCAGCTTGACGTTATCGCAAGAACCTGCCATGAAACGTTGTAATATCCGAGTTGCACCGGCAACGGAGCAATTCGCAGAGAGTTAAAAAGATTATAATTGGAGGCTTACCCGTGGAAGAAAGAATTGGTTATGTCCATTCTTTGGAAAGTTTCGGTTCTGCGGATGGACCAGGAGTGCGGTATATCATTTTTTTGAGTGGCTGCAACATGCGTTGTCAGTTCTGCCACAATCCGGACACTTGGGACATCAAAGCAGGGAAAAAATACACGGTTTCTCAATTATTAAAAACTGCAAACAGATACCGTCCTTACTGGGGAAGTGAGGGCGGTATTACTGTGAGCGGTGGAGAACCGTTATTACAGATCGACTTTTTATTGGAATTATTTCAAAAAGCAAAGGAAATGGGCATTCATACGACCCTGGATACCAGTGGAAATCCCTTTACGACAGAAGAACCATTTTATTCAAAATGGAAAGAACTGATGAAAGTAACGGATCTGGTCATGTTAGACATCAAGCACATTGACGAAGAACAGCACAAGATTCTGACGGGAAAAACTGGAAAAAATATACTGGAGATGGCAAGGCAGATGTCCGACATGGGGCAGCCGATGTGGATTCGCCATGTATTGGTTCCAGAGCGTAATGATACCGATGAATATCTTCAACGTCTTGCAGATTTTATCAAGACGTTGAAAACGGTAGAACGGGTAGAGGTTCTTCCCTATCATACGCTGGGCGTGTTTAAATGGGAAAATCTCGGAATCCCTTACAAATTAGAAGGAATTGATCCCCCGACCGCGGAGCGCGTGGAAAATGCAAAACGTATTTTGGGGGCTGAATAGAGAGGACAAAAACTCCCCTTGTGGCAAAACACCACAGGGGGAATTTTTTTACCTCCCTTTTTTCTTTTTCCGTGTTGTCGCGTAGAGCAGTCCCGGAAGGACAAACAGTACACTGATCAGGGAGCAGATGGTTCCTTTACCGAGAAGGTAGCCAAGCTGCGAGAGCAGACCGTGAGTTGATATGAAACCGAGCAGAAAGCCGACGGTTACCATTACGATACTGGAAGTAAGGATGGAAGCCGTCGTTTGAGATAATGCTTCGACGATACTTTCTTTTGGTGTAAATGTCTTGAGACATTCGTGATAGCGGTCGCTGAATAAAATAGCATAGTCCACGGTGGCTCCAAGCTGTACCGAGCTGATGATCAGGTAAGCGATATAGAACAATGGTTTGTGTTGCAGATAAGGGAGTGATAAATTGATCCATATCGCAGTTTCAATCGCGAGTACAAGAACAATCGGCGTTTTCAGCCGACGCATGGTAAGCAGGAGTACGACAAAGACGGCTCCGATAGCGACCAGATTTACTTTCCCCATATCAGCAGTAATCGTGTCCATAAGATCATAGGTACTTACACCCTGACCGGCGAGATAGTAGTCGTCGCCATAATATTTTTGGGCTTTCCCGCGAAGAGATTTTACCAAAGCAAACGTTTCGTCTCCCTCGTAGTCGACGCCGACCGAGAGGACAAGGCGGTTGTAATGCGTGCCGCAGAGTTTTGATTTAATGGAATCCGGGATCATATCACGCGGGATACCGGGACCGATCATATCCGCAAGGGAAGTGACGGAAATGACGTTAGTTTCCTTCTTTATGCCTTTCACAAGCGCGCGTTCAGTTTGGTCGGATCCGTTCGGGATCATCATGACGTAACTGTCTTTGATACCAAAAGTGGATTCAATATAGGCGGTATCGTCTCCGTACTGGGTTCCCGCACTAAAAATATGTGACGAGCCATAATAATAGCTGTTTTGGTTGCTGAAATAATAGGCAGGCACCATGATTAGGCAGAAAATACAGGCAAGCGGCAAAGTGATTTTGCTTACCAGTTTTCCAAATCTGCGGAATGATGGAAGAAATTCGCGGTGCGACAATCGATCCATGAACCGGTAGGACAGAAGAATCACGCCCGGCATGAAAACAAATACTGTGATAAGGCTGATCGCGATTCCCTTTGCCAAAGCTCTTCCAAGGTCAGGACCGATCTGAAAACGCATGAATAGCAGGGCTAAAAAGCCGATCACGGTAGTGAGTCCACTTGAAAGGATGGAGGAACACGACTTGCACAGCGCTTTGTTCATGGCAGTTTTAGGATCGTCGTACTGCGTGCGGCATTCCTGAAAACGGTGGATCAAAAATACGGAATAATCCAAAGAAACGGCCAATTGCAGTATGCTTCCCGCAGCATTGGTGACAAAGGAGATCTCTCCAAACATTAAGTTTGTTCCGGAGTTTAAAATGAATAGTTACGGTGTAGAGAGCCGTGTTATCTTTATAATAAGTAGTTACGGTGTCTTCATCCAGCATGGAGAGCGGGAGATCCAAAGGATTGGAATCATCCAGCCAGGTCACAGTGTCTACGCCGGAAATTTCTTCAAGTTTTTCTTTATAATCCAATGCTTCGGAATAGGAAACATTTTTGATAGCAACTCTTGCATTTGGAATATCTCCCTCAAATTCTTCTTTCATCTTATCCAGAGAAATGGTAGAAAGCGACTCTGCCGGAAGATAATCATTCATATCATAATTTACCTTTACCTGCCGGCTCGCAATGGCGCAAAAAAGGCTTGCAGCTAAAGATAAAATGGAAATGGGGATTCGAAAACGAATGACCCAGTGGAAAAATTTTTCTTTCATATTGCTTACCTCACTAAAAAAATAATTGACATCTGTTACGATAATATGTATTATAGCAATAGACGAAGAGGGATGCAACGCACAATATATTGTCAGCTGACAATTACTTGACATTCTAATTAAAAGTGTCTGAAAAGGAGGGAAGACGATGGGGGATTTACGTACGAAAAAAACGTTTGCAAGTCTGGTGCAGGCTTTTTTGCATTTGCTCGAGAAATACCGCTTTGAAGATATCAGTGTAAAGCAGCTATGTGAAAGCGCAAATATCCGCAGAGCGACATTTTATACTCATTTTGCAGATAAATATGAATTTTTGTCCTTTTTTATTCAGGAAATGCGAAAAGAACTGCTGGAGCATATCGAAAGTATGAGTTCGGGAAAGCAGGAATCGTCGGATGGATATTGTGATAAACTGTTTCATGAAATGATGAAGTTTTTTGAAGCACACCCCCAGCTGGTCCGCAATTTGCAGGACAGTCAGATGATGCCGGTCATGATGGAGATTTTTGCAGAAACGGTGCAAAAAGATGTGTATGAATACCTGTGTGGTCTGCCGGGCAGGCAGGAAGATGACCTAAAACAGATGAAAGCCTGTTTTTATGCAGGAGGAATACTGCGGCTGGTTCAATTGTGGATGAAAGATCCGGAAAGATTTCAAGTGGCAGAGATCAGCTGGCTGAAATTTGTGGAATAAAAAGGCGTGTTTTTTTAGGAAAAGCACGACGATCCATTGGTTTTTACCTGAAAAATTTAACGATTCCGGACTTCCCGTTCCCCCCATTCGCATTTCGAACACTTCGTGTTCTTTTTCGCCTTTGACAAGGCTAAAAATGCTCATTGGTGGGAGGGGGAGCCCTATTCGGATCCATGTGTAAAAGCCAATGTCTCTTACGTGCAAGCACGACGATCCATTGGTTTTTACACATGGATCCGGAATAGTTAAATTTTTTTCAAAAAAAATATTGACCGCTGGTCATTTTTATGATAGACTACTGGTAGCTTAAGAAATGACTACTAGTCATTTTTGATAATAAGTATCAAAAGGAGGTTGCCAGCAAATGGTTAAGTTTGGAAAGTTTATTACAAAGCACAAATTATTGATTCTTATTCTTGGCGTACTGCTGATCATCCCATCGATGATCGGTATGATCAAGACGAGAGTCAATTATGATGTACTTAGTTATCTGCCAGATTCTCTGGAGACGGTGTCCGGTCAGGATATCATGGTAGACGAATTTGGTATGGGGGCATTTTCCATGGTTATCGTGGAAAATATGGATAACAAAGACGTAGTTGCTTTGAAAGAAAAATTAGAGAAAGTAGATCATGTTGAAAAAATCATCTGGTATGATAGTGTAGCAGATATTTCACTGCCGACCGACATGCTTCCCAATGAATTAAAAGAAGCATTGTTCAATGGAGATGCGACGATGATGATCGCATTGTTTGATAATACTACATCGTCCGAGGATACGATGCAGGCAGTCACGGATATGAGAAATATGGTAAAAGATCAGGCATTTATCAGTGGTATGTCAGGAATCGTTACCGATATTAAGAATCTGGTACAGGCAGAACTTCCGGTATACATCGTCATTGCGGGTATTTTGGCGTTGGTTGTACTGCTTATCACGATGGAGTCGATCGTGACACCGGTATTGTTCCTTTTATGTATCGGATTAGCCATCCTTTACAATATGGGAACCAATATCTTCCTGGGGCAGATATCCTATATCACACAGGCACTGACTGCGGTACTTCAGCTTGGCGTTACGATGGATTATTCCATTTTCCTTCTGGAAAGTTATCAGGCAAACAAAGTACGGTTTGACAATGACAAAGAGCGTGCGATGGCACATGCGATCAGTAATACATTCAAATCCGTTGTTGGAAGTTCTGTTACAACGGTGGCTGGATTTGCGGCATTGTGCTTCATGACATTTGCTCTGGGACGTGACCTTGGAATTGTAATGGCAAAAGGAGTTATCATCGGAGTTGTCGTTTGTATCACCTTGCTGCCATCCTTGATCCTGTTTTTTGATAAATGGATCGATAAGACGACACATCGTGCCATCTTCCCGGATTTCCATAAATCGAGTGCCTTTATCACAAAGCATCGGATCATTCCATTACTTATTTTTGCCGTATTGTTTGTTCCTGCATTTTATGGAAATAATCATGTAAAAGTATATTACAATCTGGATCAGGGACTTCCACAGGATCTGGATTCGGCAATTGCCAATAAGAAACTGGAAGAAAAGTTCAATATGAACAATATGCATATCCTTCTCTTGAAAAACGGTCTTTCGAGTAAAGAGAAGAATGATATGAAAAATGAAATCGAAAAAGTAGACGGAGTCAAATGGGTACTCGGTATGAACTCCATTGTGGGAGCCAACGTACCGGACGATATGATTCCGGATAAATACAAAGACATGTTAAAGAGTGATAACTGGGAATTGCAGTTTATCTGTTCCGATTATAAGACGGCGACAGATCAGGTCAATGCCCAGATTGCTTCCATCAATGATATTGTGAAAAAGTACAGCAAAGATTCGATGGTAATCGGTGAAGCACCATTGACAAAGGATTTGCAGGATGTAACGGATATCGACCTTGCAACCGTAAACTATCTGTCAATCGGAGCAATCTTCCTGATCATTTTATTGACATTTAAGTCGATCTCACTGCCGGTTATTCTCGTAAGTGTAATCGAATTTGCTATTTTCCTCAATATGTCGTTCCCGTATTACAGCGGAATTGAACTTCCTTTCGTGGCAAGTATCGTTATCGGAACCATTCAGTTAGGAGCGACAGTAGATTATGCGATATTGATGACGACAAGGTATCATAAAGAACGTGTTGTAAATCAAAAGACAAAGAAAGAAGCGATCGAGATCGCGCACAAGACTTCGATGAAATCCATTATTATCAGTGGACTGAGCTTCTTTGCCGTAACCTTTGGTGTATCCGCATATTCAAGTATTGACATGATCAATGCGATCTGTACCTTGCTTTCAAGAGGTGCCGTGATCAGTACGATCAGTGTAATCCTGATCCTGCCGGCAATGCTTTACCTCTTTGATAAAGTGATCTGTAAGACGACATGGGATATGCGTAAAATCAATTATTAATGAATGAAAGGATGAGCATTATGAATCGAAATAGAAAACTCAATCGTATTAGTAAGACAGTCATTTCCGGACTTTTGGTAACAAGTCTGGTAGTATCCAATGGTGCCTATGCCAATGCACAGAAAATTTCCAAAGATGAATCCGTATATGTAAATGCCGATGAAAGCGGAGCAACGACAAAGATTACCGTTTCTAACTGGTTGAAAAATGCCGGAATCAATGGAACGATCAACGATGAATCCGATCTGAAAGACATTCAGAATGTCAAAGGAGATGAGACATTTACCCAGAATGGCGAAGATGTACAGTGGAGTGCCGGTTCCAACGATATCTATTATCAGGGAACAACGGACAAAGAACTTCCGGTAGGTGTTGAGATTAAATACGAACTGGACGGAAAAGAAATTGCCGCAAAAGATCTTCTCGGCCAGAGTGGTAAATTGAAAATTACTGTTTCTTATACCAATAAGTCAAAATCCACACAGACGATCAACGGTGAGAAACAGGAGATGTATACCCCGTTTGTGATGGCAACCGGAATCATTCTTCCGGATGACAAATTCAGCAATGTGGAAGTAGACGACGGAAAGATTATCAACGAAGGTTCCAATAATATTGTTGTCGGATTCGGTATGCCGGGTATGGCGGAGAGTCTGGATCTTGATGAGGATGCCGCAGATAAACTTCCGGAAGGATTTACGGTAACTGCGGATGTGACAGATTTTTCCATCGGAAATACGATCACATTTGCCAGCCCAAGCATTTTGAGCGATCTGGAGCTGGATGACATCGATGATCTGGATGATCTCGAAAATAAATTGGAAAAATTAGTAGATTCTTCCGAGGATCTTGTAGATGGTTCCAAAAAACTTTCCAATAAAATGGGCGAACTGGAAGATAAGTTCGACGATTACCAGGACGGCGAAAAATCCCTGAATAAAGGAATTAAGGATTTGGTAAATGGTGGAACTACATTGAAAAAAGGTGTAAAAGAGTATACCGATGGTGTGGATACACTGGCAAAAGGAACACAGAGTTATGTCAATGGCGCAAAACAGATTACAGACGGAAACCAGAAATTGTATGAAGCTGTAAAAGATATGCCATCTTCCTATAAAGAGTTTTCCGATGGCTTGCAGGCATACACAAAAGGAGTGGATACTCTTGCTGATACCAAGACAGCAAAACAGCTGACAGACGGTGCCGATGCGGTAACTGCCGGAATCGGAACATTGAATGAGAACTTAGGAAAACTCGAAAGTTCTTATGATAATTATAAACTTCTTGCGGACGGATTGAAGGCACAGGCTGCTCAGATCAGTGATCCGAAACAGAAGGCAACCATCCTTGCTTACGTACAGAAATTAGAAGAACTGTATCAGGGACAGAAAGCAAGTGTAGGTGCACTCGTAAGTGCGACAAATAATGAAAGCACGTTGAAATCCGGTGCAAGTCAGGTGGCAGCCGGCATCAAAAAAGTGA
The DNA here is from genome assembly GCA_905212635.1 of uncultured Lachnoclostridium sp. Taxonomy (GTDB): domain Bacteria; phylum Bacillota; class Clostridia; order Lachnospirales; family Lachnospiraceae; genus Eubacterium_F. Next base: position 42,792 of record CAJMFH010000017.1, read on the forward strand.
TGACAGGTGCACAGACCCTTTCCGGTAATTCTGCAACACTTCGTTCCGCAGACCAGAAACTGACATCCAGCATCGCTACTTTGACAGCGAGTGTGAAGAAACTGAGCGAAGGAAGTAAGACACTGAGCAGCAATGACCGCAAATTACTGGCAGGAGCAAAGAAAATCCTGAAAGCCAGCAAATCGGTAAAATCCGGTAGTGATAAACTGGTCAATGGTGCCAATAAACTGAAAAAAGGAAGCAATACACTTCATAAGGCAACCGGTAAAGTTGCGGATGGTATCGGAAAACTTTCCGATGGTGCAAATGATCTTTACGAAGGAATGGATAAATTCGACCAGAAGGGTATCCAGAAACTGAACAATGTATATGAAGATGATATTAAGACATTGAAGACCAGACTGGAAAAACTGACGGATATGTCTAAAGATTATACAAACTTCTCCGGAATCAGCAAAGGAATGGACGGAAAAGTGAAATTCGTTATTGAGACCGCTGAAGTAAAGAAAGATGATGAAGAATAAAGACCACTTGTGGCAGGAAAGGATGTGAATGAAGTGGGCAGACTCGATGAAAAAAAGAAGAAAAAGCGTGAGGATCTACTCAATGCGACGTATGAGTTGTTTACTTCCAAAGGCGTATTTGACACATCCATTTCGGACATCGTCAAAAAAGCCAATATGGCAAAAGGAACATTTTATCTGTATTTCAAAGATAAATATGACATACGGAACGCATTGATCACCAAAAAAGCGGGAGAACTTTTCTCCATCGCGTATGAGCAGATGTACCGAAAGAAGTTTTCTTCTCTGGAGGAAACGGTAATCTGTGCCTCAGACGTTATCATTGACCAGCTCAATGAAGATAAGACACTGCTGGAATTTATTGCCAAAAATCTCCAATGGGGACTTTTCCATAAGGTGCTTTTGGAGGGACAAAACGATGTGTCAAAGAGTTTCTTTGACTGGTACACCGAATTGATCGCAACCTCCGGGCGTAAATTCAAAAATCATGAGCTAGTCATTTATATGATCGTGGAATTGATCAATTCGACTTGCTACAATGTGATCCTGCATGAAGAGCCGGTAGGGCTTCCGGAACTCAAAGAGGAACTACACCAGCTGATTCCGGTGATCCTGCGGACGCAGGAAATTGTAGAAGCGTCATAGAAGGATAATAAAAACCACTTTGTTGATATAAAATGAAATCAGCAAAGTGGTTTTTTACATAATGTTCATTTTGTCATAATTGACTTCTCCCGGTAAATAAACTATAATAGTCTCTAGCAATGAATTTGAAAGGCAAGGTTTAATATTATGATTCCAACGATAAAAATTGTATGTATGATACTGTGTCCTCTGATCGCGCTTGTTGTTCTGGGGATTGCATATTTTAAAATTCACAGACGTTCCAGCAAATTGGAGACAGGGCTGCCGGGAGCGCTTGGATACGGCTTCCTTGGGTATTTGTGGCAGTATCTGATTTTTTCTTTTCTGGCAATGTATCTTTTAGCACTTGTGTTTAAAGGCGTATCCGGAATTGCAAAAGTCGGTGTATCTTTTGGGCTTACCTTTTTGAGTACGGCATTTACAATCGCTGCATTGTACTGGGGAATCTATCTGACGAATGAAAAGAAACGTTCGATCTACCGAAGTGCTGTGGTAGGGATTGGTTTTGCTCTTGGAAAAGTGGCATTGGAACTGGTACAGCCATATTTTTACAGTGCCTACGCATCAATTCGTATCAATGCCGGACAGATTGGAACAGAAACCGAATATATGAAAGCGATTGAACATACAACGATTCCGTCAATGTTAGAGGGAACGTACAAATGTATCCTGATGTTTGTCGTCATTATGGCGGTTACGTTAATTATGGCAAAATATTATGAAGAGCGTAAAATACATCATGCGTGGATTACAGGAGCCGTTATTTATGAGGTCATTATGCTCATCAACCAGATTTTTGTGAATGTTCTTCCAAGCGGCATTGTACAGAAGAGTGTGGTGCTGGTTGTGCTTACAGTGATCACAGTAATCTGTGGAAGTATTGTATGGCATTGGTTTAAGACAGATGAGATTGAATCGGATCCGAGAAAGATTTTATCTGCCGGAAAGGAAATTTAAAAAGGATGGAAAGACTGGATAAGCAATTTGCTTTTTTTCGTGAGATCGATAAGGAAAAGAAGATTGGAAGACAGACGTATCTGACGGGGGCAGACCGGAAGGAAAATGATGCGGAACATGCGTGGCATATGGCGATTATGACGTTGCTGCTCAGTGAATATGCCAATGAAAAAATCGATGTATTAAAAACGGTTTCGATGCTTTTGATCCATGATCTGGTGGAGATCGATGCCGGAGATACGTATGCTTATGATGAAGAGGGAAAGGCGACCCAGCGGGAACGTGAAGTGAAGGCGGCGGACCGCATTTTCTCTATCCTGCCGGAGGAGCAGGGAAAAGCACTGCGTGATTTGTGGGAAGAATTTGAGGCAAGAGAGACACCGGAGGCAAAATTTGCCAGAACGATGGACAATATCCAGCCGCTTATGCTGAATGCAGCGACCGATGGCAAAGCGTGGGAAGAACATGGAGTACATCTTTCCCAGGTGCTTGGCAGAAATGAGCGGTCAGCGGAAGGATCCGAAGTGCTTTGGAAGTATGCCTATGAGACATTTATCCGTCCGAATGTGGAAAAAGGACGATTACAGGAGGACGATGTTGAAGAAGATTCGCTTGGATAAATATTTGTCGGATCATACCGAATTGACGAGAAGTCAGATAAAAAAGAAGGTGGCATCCGGGCTGGTAAAAGTTCAGGATGCCGTGATCAAAGATGCTGGATATAAGGTGTCGGCAGACGATGTTATCGAGATGGAAGGACAGCAGATCTGCGGGCAGCAGTACCAGTATCTTCTTTTTCATAAACCTGCAGGGATCGTGTCGGCGACGGAGGATGCAAGAGAGGAGACGGTGCTGGATGCTGTGCGGCGCGGCGGTTTTGCCGGTGAGGGCCAAGCCCCATTTTTAGCGAAAGATCTGTTCCCGATGGGGCGGCTTGACAAGGACACGGAAGGTCTGCTTATCCTGACTAATGACGGTGCGATGGCACACCGGCTTTTGTCACCGAAGTTTCATGTAGAAAAAACGTATCTGGTGCAGCTGAATATACCAGTGAGTGAAGAGGATGTTCTATGCATGAAAGAGGGGGTAGACATTGGAGAGAAGCAGTTGACAAAACCGGCAGAGATGAAAATTCTGGCAGAGAAAGAATGCCTTCTTACGATTACAGAAGGAAAATTTCATCAGGTCAAGCGGATGTTCCATGAATTAGGAAAAGAAGTCGTTTATCTGAAACGCGTGGAAATGGCAGGGATCCGGCTGGAGGATTCGCTGAAAAAAGGGCAGTGGCGGCAGCTGACGGAAAAAGAAATTGAAAAGTTAAAGGAGCAGGCAGATGGCAAAAAAGAAATATTATGCAGTAAAAAAGGGGAAAACTCCGGGAATCTATCTGACATGGGATGACTGCAAGGCACAGACGGAGGGATATTCCGGTGCGATTTACAAAAGTTTTCCGACGATAGAGGAGGCAGAAAATTTTGTCGGGGGAACGACATCAGCCGACGGTGGAAATGTTGAGAAAAGCGGCACAGAAGCAGAGCTGGTGGATGAAGATACAGCAGCTGCCTATGTGGATGGAAGTTACAATGTCACGACCGGCGAGTACAGCTGTGGTGTTGTGTTTTTGTATGAGGGAAAAGAAGAAACGATAGCACAAAAAGGAGAAGATGAAGAACTGGCGCAGATGCGGAATGTGGCTGGCGAGATCCTGGGATCACAGCTTGCGATGGAACTTGCAGTCAAACGAGGTATCCGAAAGATAAAAATATATCATGATTATCAGGGAATCGCTTCGTGGTGCCTGGGGGAATGGAAGACAAACAAAGAGGGAACGAAAGCATATAAAAAATATTATGATTCGGTACAGGACAAACTACAGGTCACGTTTGTCAAGGTAAAAGGCCACTCTGGAGACCATTATAATGATATGGCAGACGAATTGGCGAAGAGCGTAATATTTTAACACTTAATTCACACTTTTTTGACGTTCTATTCAACTTTTTACGATATGATAGAAATATAAAAGGAAGTGATAGATTTGAAAAATGTATTGAGTCGTTTAACAACGAAAAAAGAAGGCGACATCGAAGTGGTTAATGTCATTCCGGAAGATGGAAACGAGATTTATCTGCCACAGACCGGTGACCTATTAGATATGGAAAAACAGTACCGCCAGATCATGTTCTTTTATGAGGCGGGGATTCAGCAGGTGACGGCGAAACTGGAAATATTGAATAAAGAATTCCAGTACTGCAATGACCGGAATCCAATCGAAAATATTAAGAGCCGTGTGAAATCGGCAGACAGCATCATCGGGAAGATGAAGAAAAAGGGACTGCCACTTACGATCAGCTGTATGATGGGAAATATTCATGATATCGCGGGGGTGCGTGTGATCTGCCCGTTTATAACGGATGTCTACCATGTGGCGGCGATGCTGATGAATCAGACAGATGTGGAAGTTATCCGTGTCAAAGATTACATAGAGCATCCGAAGGATAATGGATATCGAAGTCTGCATGTGATCGTTATGGTGGATGTTTTCTTTTCGGATGAGAAGAAAAAGGTTCCGATTGAGATACAATTTCGTACGATTGCGATGAATTTCTGGGCAAGTACGGAGCACCAGCTTCGTTATAAAAAAGAAGAGAATTTTACGCCGGAGATGCACAAGCAGTTAAAGCGGTGTGCCGATCTGATGGCGCGCGCGGACCGCAAGATGCAGCGGCTGGCAGAACAATGTCAAACGGAGGAGGGCCGGTAAAAGCCTTCCTCCGTTTTGTATCACATATTTTACTATTTTGCGTTTTTCTTTGCTTCTTTACAAAACTGCATTTGTGAGCAGACTGCGGCACGTCCACGGCGGTCTGCTTTTTTATAGCAGCCTCCATATACCTTCACGAGACCGTCTTTTTCCGGATCAATAAGTCCGTCCGGCTGAAGAAGATGTGCCTTTGTATTATCTTCCAACTGCGTATGAAGAATATGAACAATTTCCTTTTTCAGATCCGGATCTTCTACCGGGAAAAGGATTTCGACACGTTTATCGAGGTTTCGAGGCATCCAGTCAGCGCTTCCCATGTAAATCTCCGGACTGCCGTCATTTTCAAAATAAAAAATGCGGGAATGTTCCAAAAATGTGCCGACGATTGAACGTACCTGAATGGTTTCACTCATGCCGGGAACGCCTTGCTTCAGGCAGCAGATACCACGGACAATCAGTTCAATCTGAACACCGGCAGCAGAAGCTTCATAAAGGGCATTGATGATACCGGCATCGCACAGAGAGTTCATCTTTGCGACAATACGTGCCGGTTTTCCCATTGCGGCATAGTCACGTTCGCGGTTGATCAGTTCAACGAAGCGTGTGCGGAGCCAGGTTGGAGCCAGTGCCAGTTTATTCCACGAAAGTGGTTCCGAATATCCCGAAAGCATGTTAAATACCGCGGTTGCATCTTCGCCATAGGCACGTTTGCACGTAAACATACCCATATCGGTATAAAGTTTTGCCGTCGAATCGTTATAGTTACCGGTTCCCAGATGGACATAGCGGCGGATACCTTCCTCTTCACGCCGTACGACAAGAGTGATCTTACTATGTGTCTTTAACCCAACCAGACCATAAATAACGTGGCAGCCGGCTTTTTCCAGTTTTCTCGCCCAGACGATATTATTTTCCTCATCAAAACGGGCTTTCAATTCGACCAGAACCGTAACCTGCTTTCCGTTTTCTGCCGCCTGCGCTAACGAGGCAATGATCGGAGAATTGCTGCTGACTCGGTATAAGGTCTGTTTGATTGCAAGAACATCCGGGTCTTTGGCGGCAAACCGTACAAAATTAACGACCGGATCAAAGGTTTCGTAAGGATGGTGGAGCAGGATATCTTTCTGGCGGATCTGTTCAAAGAGATCTTCGTCCATATTAAGTCCTTTTGGAGGCTGTGGGGTATAAGGCTCTTCTTTCAGATGATCAAAGCCCTCCATGCCATACACCTTCATCAGAAATGTAAGGTCAAGCGGACCGCGGATGGTGAAAATATCTTCCTGCTGGATCTGCAATTCTTTTTTTAATATCTTTAGCAGGCGTTTGTCAATTCCCTGCTCGACTTCCAGACGGATTGCCTCGCCCCATTGCCGTTTCTTTAACTGCCGTTCAATCTCGATGAGGAGATCCGCAGCTTCGTCTTCGTCAATGGTAAGATCGGCATTTCGCATGACGCGGTATGGCGTTGCATCCAATACTTTATAATTTAAAAACAATTTCTGTATGTTCTTTTCAATGATCTGCTCCAGAAGAATGATGCTCGTTTCGCCTTCTTTCTCAGAAGGGATCGTGACAATTCTTGGAAGAACAGAAGGAACCTGAACGGTGGCAAAATCAATGGTGCCTTTCCGCTTTTTATCCATTAGAAGAGCTGCGATATTCAGCGACTTATTGCGGATCAATGGAAACGGGCGGGAAGAATCTACTGCCATCGGTGTCAGTACCGGATAAACTTCACGCATAAAATACCGGTCTACGTATTCCGCCTGTTCCGCGTTCAGAGCCTCATACTGGGTCACGATCGTCAATCCATTATGTTTGAGAGCCGGCAGAAAAGAGCGGTTGTACGTGTTGTACTGTTTTTCTACCAGTTCATGCGTTCCGGTGGAAATGATCGCAAGCTGCTCTTTGGGAGTAAGCCCCGCGATATCTTTTTTCGTATATTTTGCGTGTACCATGTCTTTGAGAGAAGCCACGCGGATCATGAAAAATTCATCCAGATTAGATGCGGTAATGCTTAAAAATTTCAAGCGCTCCATAAGTGGAATCGTTTTATCACGTGCTTCCGAAAGAACGCGGTAATTAAATCCGAGCCAGCTCAGCTCGCGATTGTAAAATTTTGTCATTTTATCAACCCCTCTTTCTTTTTTAATACCGGACGGATGCCGAATACTTCTTCAAAGACATCCGCTTTCCGGTGAAACAGTCCTTTTTCTAATGTAATATCCTGCAAGGTGTACGCCGTAATCTGCAAAGAGTTTTCTTTGAGATTCATACGTACTTTCTGAATCCTCTGATGATTGCTCTTATCAAGGACATTTGCCAGTTTCAGGATCGCACAAAGTTTAACGATGGTAATGTACTGGTCTTTGGTAATCTCTTCCTCATCAATATCCTGATAATCCGGGAAATATTCATTATTGTACCGTACAATATTTGCAACCATAACACGTTCAATGTGCGAAATTCCGATAATTTCCGTACTCATAATGATCTTATAGGAATTTTCCCGTGTCTGTGCCATATTGACAAAAGCACCACAGCTGTGTAAGATTACCGCAATCTGTAAGAGCAGGCGTTCGCGCTTGCCAAGTCCATGAAGTTTCCGGATATTGTCAAATATTTCCGTGGCAAGATAGACTACATTTTCAATATGTGCCATGTCACATTGGTAACGAATGGCAATATTTTTTGCCGATTCGATAATGTCTTTGGAAAAATCATGAGCAGGCCGTATCTTTTCCCGGCGTTCTGCGTAATCTGCGACCATGCTGTCACACAGATCAATGGCGGACAGATACAGGTCATTGCATTTGGTAAGGGCGCCGATCTTTTTGAACAAAAGCAGGGTCGGCAGGATCTGATCCATATGTGCAAGCCCAAGATGGCTTGCATTTTTGATCTTTTCAAAATCTTTCCGCGAGATCAATCCCTGAAAATCCGGATCTCTCTCGTACAGCCGTGCCTTGATCTCCGGCAGATTGCTTCCGACGGCGATGATGTGACGCACCTTTTTCTGACTGAGATACAGATTGTAAAAAGTTGTCAGATCTTTATCCAGATAATCTAAAATTAATTCATTGTAATGAAATACTTCGGATTCCATTGTGTGGAGCAGTTCGTTGATCCGGGTCGAACCAAGTTTCAGATTCTGGGTAAATTCCAATACGCCGTGGCGGAAAAAGGAAAATTGTACACTGCCGGCACTCATATCCACGATCAGAGCGCCTTCGTCGATCAGATCGTCAAAGTAGGACTCCTTCATGGAAATGGCTTTATAATACAAAAAGCGCTGCTCGCTGTTACTCAGAATTTTTACTTTGATATCGGTCTGCAATTTAATCTGATCCAGCACGATCAGACGATTGGAAGCCTCACGCAGGGCATCGCCGCTGTATGCCTGATAAGAAGTGACCTGATATTCTTCCATAATTTTTTTGAAATCTTTTAATACCCGGCAGATTTCCGATAATGTCTTATATGTGATCTGATGTTTGGCAAAAATTTCCGATCCAATTGACAATTTATGGCGGATATGAGTAAGCTCAATGATTCCTTTTCCTTTCGATACTTCGTAAATTTTCATGGAAAGACCATTGGAGCCGACGTCAATCGCTGCATACGTAGTAATTATCATGGAAGTGCCTCCCTTCATTTATGATTGCTTAGTGGTAACTATTCCGGATTTACAACCCAATGTGCAGAATAGTTATATTATTGTATTATTATAATATTTTTTTGTAAAAATGACTAGTATTTTATGTAAAAATCAGATAAAATATATGTGTATATTACGACGAAATTCGTGGATATGATGTTGGAAAGAGAGGAATCGAAATGAAGACGAGTGATTTTTTCTTTGATCTGCCAAAAGAACTGATCGCACAAGATCCCCTGGAGGATCGGAGTGCGTCCCGTCTGATGGTGCTTCATCGAAAAACAGGAACGATTGAACATAAACATTTTACGGATATTATTGACTATCTGAATCCAGGAGACTGTCTGGTGCGGAATAATACAAAAGTAATCCCGGCGAGATTATATGGAACAAGAGAAGATACGGGAGCGGTCATTGAACTGCTCTTATTAAAAAGAAAAAAAGATGACATCTGGGAAACATTGGTAAAACCTGGGAAAAAGGCGCGGACCGGTGCCTGTATTTCGTTTGGAGAAGGACTTTTGAAAGGCGAGATCATCGATGTGCTGGAGGACGGAAACCGTCTGATCCGGTTTTCCTACGCGGGAATTTTCGAGGAGATTCTGGATCAGCTTGGCCAGATGCCGCTTCCACCGTATATTACCCATAAATTGGAAGATAAAAACCGGTATCAGACCGTGTATGCCAAATACGACGGATCTGCGGCTGCGCCGACAGCCGGACTTCATTTTACCAATGAATTGTTCGAGAAATTGGAGAAAAAGGGTGTCATCGTCGCCAATGTTACGCTGCATGTGGGGCTTGGTACATTCCGGCCGGTAAAAGTGGACGATGTGACAAAGCATCATATGCACTCGGAACATTATTTTATCGAGCCGGAAGAGGCGGAGAAGATACGAAAAGCCAAAGAAAACGGCGGCCGTATTATCTGCGTCGGAACGACAAGCTGCCGTACGCTGGAATCGGCAGCAGACGAGAACGGAAATATCAAAGCCTGTGAGGGGGATACGGAGATTTTTATCTATCCGGGATATTCCTTTAAGATTATGGATGAATTGATCACCAATTTCCATCTGCCGGAATCCACGCTTTTGATGCTGGTTTCTGCGCTTGCCGGAAAAGATTTTATTATGAAGGCTTATGAGGAGGCAGTAAAGGAACGGTATCGATTCTTTTCCTTTGGAGATGCTATGTTTATAACGGATTGATTGTCCGGAGGCAAATGGGCAGCAATGGTATTCCACGTGGCTGTGCATTTGAGAGTCAGATTTGTGACAAGGAGGGAGCTTTATGAGAGATAAGAAAATGTTGTTTATATACAATCCATGTGCCGGAAAAGGGACGATGAAGTCAAAACTTTCCGATGTGATGGAGACCTTTATGCGTGCCAATTACGAAGTGACTGTTTATGCGACCCAGCGGGAGCGGGAAGCGACGGAACTGGTTATGGAACTGGGCGGCAAATACGACCGCATCGTCTGTTCCGGGGGAGACGGAACACTTCACGAGGTGACGCAGGGACTCATGAATATGCCGGTGGAGAGCCGCCCGGTGTGCGGTTACATTCCAACGGGAACGGTCAATGATTTTGCCAGAGGTCTGAAACTTCCGACACGTGTTCGGAATGCAGCCAAGACGGCGGTTACCGACAAAATCAAGCCAATGGATATTGGTCTGATGAATGGAGAAGTATTTACGTATGTAGCGGCATTTGGTGCATTTACGTCTGTTTCCTATGAGACTCCGCAGGCATTTAAAAACCTGCTGGGACGCGCCGCCTACATCGTGGAAGGCATGGGACAGGTGGGAAATATCAAAGCCTATCCAATGACGATAGAGACAAAAAATGGAAAAATCACGGATGAGTTTTTGTTTGGAATGGTCAGCAATGCGAAAAGTGTAGGTGGGTTTACTTTCTTTAAAAAAGGACAGGTTTCGCTCAATGACGGCGAATTTGAAGGAGTATTTATCCGTAAGCCGAAGAATCCGCAGGAATTGCAGGCAGTGATCAATTCCTTTGTGACATTGAAGCCAAATGACCAGATTCTTGGTGTGCACAGCAACTATTTCCGCATCACTTCCGATCAGGAGGTGGCGTATACGTTAGATGGCGAGAATGGCGGCAGTCACAAAAAGGTGGAAATCGAGTGCTGCTATCGTCCGATTGAGTACGTGTGTGGATAGAAAAATATGACTTTATTTTGCCAAACTTTGGACAAAAAACTGTCAAAGTGATTGATTATACTAAGCATTGTAAATAAAAAGTAACAGTTTGTTAGATCAGATAGTTACGGAAAAAAAGATAGACAGGAGGAACTTTAACCATGAGAAAGTTTTTTAAGAAAATGTGCATAGGCGCATGTGGGCTTATGTTTGTACCAATTTTAGCAATGGTGCCGGTAAGTGCTGAAAATGCACCATCTGCGCAGGTGCCGATGGCAGCGACAGGAAGTATCGAAGGAACACCAGCACCATCGGTATCACCATCTGCCAGTCCGGCAGCAACGGCAACAGCGTCGGCAGCACCGACAGCCACACCGGTTGTAGCAGCATTTAAGACCCTGATTCCGGATGATAATTTCCGAAAAGCAGTAAATGAGCTGATTTTTGGCGGTGCAGTAAAAGATGACGAAAATCTGACCGCGGAGATGCAGGCAAAAATTGCGGAGTACACCGGTAAACTTGACATCAGCGGAAAAGAGATCGCCAATCTTTTGGGAATCCAGTATTTTACAGGAGTTACAGAACTGGACTGTTCCCATAATAACATCGCATTGCTGGATCTTTCCAAACTGCCAAATCTTACAAATGTAAAAGCAGATTACAATGATCTTGCTGATGTAACATTGGCAAAAGACGGAAAACCGGAGACTTTGAATCTTGCTAATAACAATCTGGCAACCTTGAATCTTGCCGGCTATACCACGGTGAAATCTCTGGATGTTAGCAGCAACAAACTGACAACATTGAATCTTGCCGGTTTGTATCAGCTCACAACACTGGATTGCAGTGACAATGCTCTTTCCAGTTTTGGTGTGGAAGGTCTTGTCGGACTTGAGACATTAATCTCAGATGGAAATGCAGTTGTAGCAATCAATGTTTCTTCTTTGAAAAACCTGAAAGTTTTGGAAAATCGTAAGAGCGAGATCACTTTGAAACTTCAGAAAGTTTCCACCAGTGACGCCGGTGTTGTTCTTCCTGTGGGAGCATCAAAACCAATCGCTATATCTGACAAAGGAACTTACAAAGAAGCAGAGCGTGCAATTATCTGGGATAAAGCAACAGATGTACCATCTTCCTTTACGTATACATACCAGATCACAGGAAGTAAACAAGTGGTAACCGTAACTGTAAATGTTGATAAGACAGAGATGGTAAGCAATGTTCTTTCTCTGGATAAAGTAACGACTTTGACGACAAAGAGCAAAGCTTATAATAAGGTAACATTGACATGGAGCGGTGTGGATGGAGCTACAGGATATCGTGTATATCGTTCCACATCCAAGACAAGTGGATTTAAGAAAATCAAATCCATTACTTCCAGTTCAAAAGTAACCTATACAAATTCCAATATCTCCTGCGGTACAACATACTACTATAAAGTACGTGCTTATCGTCTGGTAGATGGAAATTACTACTTTGGCGCTTATTCACCGGTAGTCAGTGCAAAAGCAAAACCGGCGACACCAGCTTCTTTCAAAGCAGGAAAATCGACAAGAACAAAAGTTAAAGTTTCCTGGAAAGCGGTAACAGGTGCCAGTGGATACCGTATTTATCGTTCCACATCCAAGACAGGCGGATTCAGCAGGATTAAGACAGTAAAATCCGGAGCAAGCACATCTTATGTTAAGAAGACAACACGCAACAAAACGTATTATTATAAGATGAGAGCTTATACTACCGTAAATGGCAAGAAAGTTTGGGGCGCATATACTACGGTAAAGGCGTATAAGTTGAAGTAATTGTATTTGCAAGTTAAATTTGCAAGTTTGATTCCCAAGTATGTTCTATAGCATGGGCGTTCACAGCGTATTCCCAAGTATGTTCAGCAGCATGGGCGTTTGCAGTGTATTCCCAAGTATGTTCAGCAGCATGGGCGTTCGCACTAGAATAAGCACGCAGCGGCATGGTATTCCTGATGAATCAGGAACACTCATGCCGGCGGCTTATTACCCATGCTGAGAACATTCTTGGGAATTTTTATGTTCTAGGGGAGGAAAGGAAAACGAGTGGTGAGTGTAGATGATTAGCTTAGAGGTTGAATCTGGGATAGCAGGAAAAAGAGGGAAGCCAGTGGTGGGTGGAGTGGCTTGGGGAAGCGGAAGTACCTCGAAAAGTAGGAAAAAGAAGGAAGCCAGTGGTGAGTGGAGAAAAATCGATAAAATGAAGTAATCCGAAAATGATGTAATGCATAGTAGAAATTAAATAAATTAACGAAAACAAAAATTACAAGTATTCATTA
>CAJMFH010000018.1 GCA_905212635.1 uncultured Lachnoclostridium sp.
AAATACCGACCTCCAATCGTTAGATTTTTAGGTCTAACTTTTTGGGGTCGGTACATTTGTTATTCCAGACTGTTTTTTCATGTTAATTATTAACTACCCCTCAACAAAAAATCATCCCTGCTCCTTCTCCTTCGGCAGCACCAGATTCGCAATGATTGCGATCAAAAATACCGTCGCCACGCAATTGTCCGCAAAGACATTCTGCACGACATCCGGGAAGATGGAGAAGATTTCCGGCACCTGCGTAAAGCCAATTCCTACGCTGAGCGAAAGGGCAGCGATTGTGATGTTGCGCTGGCTGAAACCGCAGTTACTGATCATCTGAAGACCACTGAGCACAATATTTCCAAACATAATGATCGTGCAGCCGCCGAGGACAGCTTCCGGAAGCGTGTTGAGCAATGCACCAAAGATTGGGAATAATCCGGCAAGGATCATAATTCCCGCTCCGGTTGCGATCGTAAAACGGTTGATTACTTTTGTCATTGCGATCAAGCCGACATTCTGGCTGAACGATGTGATCGGGAGACAGCCAAACAACGCCGAAAGAGAACTGATGTATCCATCACAGGCAATCGAACCGGTGATCTCTTTATCAGTCACTTCACGGTTCAATGCCGAAGCGGCGATGGCGGACGTATCTCCGATCGTCTCCGTCGCAGAGACAAGGAAAATCAGGATGACCGTCACAATCGGTCCAACATGAAATTCCGGGGTAAATGGCATAAACCGAGGGATTGCAATAATTCCGCACTCTTTCAATGCGGAAAAATCGACGACACCCATGCAGGCAGCCACAATATAGCCAACAACAAGACCAAATAATACCGATAATTGTTTAAAATAGGATTTGGCAAAAATCTGGAAAAGCAGACAGGCAAGCAATGTGATAAAGCCCAGCAAAAGATTTTTCCAGGAGCCAAAATCCGGTGAACCGGAACCGCCGCCAAACGAAGCCGCGCCGACAGAAAGAAGGGAAAAACCAATTGCTGTAACGACACTTGCCGCCACGATCGGAGATACAATCTTTCTCCAGTACTTGGCAAAGAGTCCCAGTGTACCCTCGACAAGACCGCCGACCAGTACCGCACCAACGACACTTCCGTAACCGTATTCGGGACCGATTACACAAAAGATACTGACAAATGTAAAACTGATTCCCATTACAATCGGGAGACCGGATCCAATCTTCCAAAGCGGAAAAAGCTGGATCAAACTGCCGATGCCCGCGATCATCATCGCACATTGGACAAGATTGGTCGTCTGTGCCGCCGACAGACCACACGCACCTGCGACAATCAGAATAGGAGCAATGTTCGCCACAAACATCGCCAATATATGCTGCAAACCAAACGGAATGGCTTTACCAACCGGCACTTTTCCATCCAGTTTGTAAATATTTTCCATGCTTTTATCGTTATTCATTGTATTCTCCTCCAAAATTTTTATCGAAACGTGATCTCACCGGTTTTACTGTCCATCGCGTCTACGATTGCGAGAGATTCCAGCTGAACCCCTTTTTCGCGGATTCTCTTACCGCCCTCCTGAAACCCTTTTTCCACAGCAATACCGATTCCCTCTACAGTTGCCCCGGCACTCTGCACCAGGTCGATCAGTCCTTCCAGGGCACAGCCATTGGCAAGAAAATCGTCAATCAAAAGGATATGATCGTCTTTTCCGATATATTTTTTGGAAACGATAACATCGTATACTTTCTTGTGAGTAAATGATTCTATCTTTGTAGAATAAACATCTCCGTCAATGTTGATACTTTGTGATTTTTTAGCAAATACAACCGGCACATGAAAATGCTGTGCCACGATGCACGCGATGCCAATCCCGGATGCCTCGATGGTCAGGATCTTATTGATCGGCTTGTCCGCAAACAGCCGTTTAAATTCTTTTCCCATCTCGTTAAACAGATCTGTGTCCATCTGATGATTCAAAAAACTGTCAACCTTTAAAACATTGCCCTCTTTCACAATACCGTCTTTACGAATACGTTCTTCTAATAATTTCATAATCTCTCTTCTCCATTCTGAAACTTTTCACTTTTGCAGGTTCCAGGGGCAAAACGCTGCCATGCAGACACGATTCCATTTTGCCCCGGATATCATGAAACTATTATACAAAAATAACCGTCAAACCACAACCCTTTTTATTCCTTTTTTTCCTGAATCATCGGTCTTAATTTGCGGATACAGTAAGCATATGCCGGAATCAGAAATACATCCGCAAGGATCCATGCGATCGGGCTGGCAAGGCACGCTGCCACAAAACCAAAACGTGCCACGAAGCCAAAACCGACAATACTTCGTCCAACCATCTCTGCCACGCCGGCAAAGATGGCAAGTTTTCCAAAGCCAAGTCCCTGAATGGCAAAACGGATAATATTAACAAGAGCCAGCGGGATAAAAAACAAACTATTAATGATTAACAGTTTTGCTACATTCGCTATTATTTCTACCTCTGTAGAATCAACAAAAAGCAGGGCAAAGTTCTTTCCGAATAAGATCATGACAATTGCTGCCACGACGCTGTAACCGGCTGCCACAAAACTACACTGCACCATTCCTTTGGTGACACGATCCAGTTTTCCGGCGCCGAGATTTTGTCCGGCATATGTTGCCATCGTCGAGCCAAAGGCATCAAATGGGCAGCAAAAAAACATACTCAGCTTTCCACCGGCAGTCATGGATGCGACAACGACCGAACCCAGACCATTGACCGCTGTCTGTAAGATCACGCTTCCAATCGCAGTGATCGAATACTGGAGTCCCATCGGGATTCCCATGCTGCAAAGTCTCGCCACAAATCGTCCGCGCCATCTCCATTCCTCGCCATGCACGCGGAGAATCGGAAACTTCTTAATCAGATAGAGCAGACAGCATACGCCGGAGATTGCCTGTGCCAGAACAGTTGCACCCGCAGCACCGGCAACGCCAAGGTGCATTCCGGCGATGGCGATAATATCAAAAGCGATATTTAATACCGATGAGATTACCAAAAAGATAAGCGGACTCTTGCTGTCGCCGAGAGAACGCATAATACCGGAAAGCAGGTTATAAAGGTATGTAACCGGGATTCCGATGAAAATGACAATAATATAGGCGTAGGATGCATCAAAAATATCTGCCGGGGTATCCATCCACACCAGAATATTGCGGCAGAACAGACTGACTGCGACCGTCATTACAACAGCAAAAATGATCGACAGCCAGACGCTGTTTGCCACATAATAACGCAGCTGTTTTTCATCTTTTGCTCCGAATTTCTGGGCAACTGGGATCGCAAAGCCATTGCATACCCCCATGCAGAAACCGATGATCATAAAATTTATGGAACCGGTGGCACCCACTGCCGCGAGAGCCGATGCGCCTAAAAATCGTCCAACGATGATCATATCAACCAAATTGTAAAACTGCTGAAACAGCATTCCGAAAAAAAGTGGAATCGCAAAGCCTAAGATTAAGCGGATCGGGGATCCCTTCGTCATATCTTTCATGTGTGTGCCTCCTTATTTTTCTAAATTGCTGTAACAGTATACAAAATATTTTTTCGCTTGTAAAGAAAATTTCTCAATTTTATATTTATTTAATCTATCTAACCATTTTGTTATCAAATTCTTACCGCCAGCTTTTCGGAAACACGTATCCTTCGCGGTTCGCTAACGTATCAAAACGATACCCTTTTTCCTTAATCAGTTGCAGGATTTCCGGCAATACGGCTGCGGTATTTTTCATCGTATTCGAATCGTGAAGCAGGATGATCGGATTGTCATATTTCTCCAAATCTTTTTTTACATTCTGATAAATACTCGCCATCGGAACTCCCACCGCAACCGAATCTTCGCCCGATACATTCCAGTCAAAACTCTTGATCTTCTGCTTTTGCAGTTCTTCCATCAGATCATCCACGATCGGACACACATAGCCATTGTTGCTCCCCCACGGAAAACGATGCAGAGAGACCGGCTTTCCTGTCACTTCCTCAATCCTTGCCTTACATTTTTCGAAATCATTCCAGAAATATTTCTTATTGCAGTACATTTCATCTTTTTTATGACAATAAGTATGTACCCCGACACTGTGTCCTTCTTCCATCTCGCGTTTTACGATTTTCTCACGCTCTCCGGTAATTTCCTCGCCGATCAAAAAAAAGGTCGCCTTCGCATCGTATTTCTTTAACGTATCCAAAATCCCCGGCGTAATCTCGCTGGGTCCGTCGTCAAATGTCACATAAGCGACTTTCTCTGCCGGCTTCGGTCCCGTTACCGTTACGTTTTCTACTTTTGTAGAACTGTTTTTCTGCCATTGCCACGCGATCAGCACCAAAAGGGCTGCTACTCCAAAACCATACAATACTCGCTTCATATTCTTCGCCTCACATTTTGCAAAACTCTCCTGTTATTTATCTTATGCCATAAAAAAGAAAACGTGAAAAGAGCCACTCTGCTTAACGACTACAGAGCGGCTCCATTCACAACATAGTTATTTATTTTTACAAAAGAATTCGCTGTTTAACCTTTTACAGATCCAAGTGCTACACCACGGATGATGAACTTCGATAAGCAGAGGTATACGATGATCAATGGAATGATCGCGATACCAAGTACCATATATACTTTACCTAAGTCAAAGTTACCATTTGCCTCGGCGTTGAGACCGGCGATAACAAGTGGAAGTGTTGCATTTTTGCTGTTTGTATCCATCAACAGCTGTGGAAGGAAGTAGTTGTTCCAGGATGCTACGAACTGGAAGATCAACTGTACTGCCATTGCCGGTTTCAAGATCGGCATTGCCACAAAGTTAAAGATGTAAAATTCGTGTCCACCATCGATTCGACCAGCTTCTACAATCTCCATCGGGAGAGAACTCTCCATATACTGCTTGATGAAGAAGAATACACCCGGTGCCGCCAAAGTAGGGAAAATCAATGGCAGAAGATGATTGTACATTCCTACGGATTTTACAAGGTCTACATATCCAAGTGCAGATACCTGGGTAGGTACCATTAAGACAAACATGATGGCGATAAACGCTGCTTTTTTCAAACGGAAATCATACGCATATAACCCATATGCTGTGAGGGCTGCGATATATACACTTCCCACACAGGTAATAGCTGCGACGATAAAACTGTTTCCCATCGCCTGAATAACCGGTTTATTCGGATCATTTAACGCATTTTTCAAGTTCGTCATAAAGTTTGAACCAGGAATCAGGTTAAATGTACTTGTCAATGTCGCATGGTCTTTTGTCAGGTTGATCAAAAGAGTAACAAACGGGAAAAGTGCTATAACACAAACTAAGATCAGCACAACGTAAGCAACGATACGACGGAAAATCAAGATACGATGTCCGCGTTTTTCCTGTGCCGTCAATTCTGCACCTCCGGCAATATCATCATGAACTGTTGCCATATCGTCACGCTCCTTTCTTCGCATTTTTCAATGCTTTTTTCTGTGCTTTTTTATTTGCTCTCGCTTCTTTATCGTCATCACTTTCCATCAACTTAAATAAGAAGATACCGATGATACCTGCTACAAAGAACAATACTACAGACTCTGTCGCAGCAAATCCGACGTCTGCGGAACCGCTGATTCCATTACTGATGTCCATAACAACAGTCTTTGCGACTTCGTTTGGTCCACCATTTTTAACCAAAAGGTTTGGAATATCGAACATCTGCAGACCACCGATCATAGATGTTACCATTACATATAACATAATCGGCTTCAACATAGGAAGCGTAATTTTCTTAAACTGTTGTCCTGCACTGGCTCCATCGATTGAAGATGCTTCATACAGTGCCGGGTCAATTCCCATGATACCTGCCATCAAAAGAATTGTCGTATTTCCTGTCCACATGATAAAGTTAATAAACGCGATCAAACAGCGGATACTCCACTCATCTTCCAGGAAATTAAATGCTGTACCAAATATCTGGTTTACCGGACCGGTTACTGCAAACAATGTTGCAAACAATACGGCTACGGACGATGCCATCAACATATTTGGCAGATACAAAATAACTTTTACTGCTCCTGTTCCCTTTAATTTAAGTCTCAAATCCGTAAACCAGGAAGCAAATAATAAGGAAATCAAAATCTGTGGGATAAATCCAAGTAACCACAGTAAAAATGTATTACCGAAATACTTCAGAATCTGTCCTTCTGTAAACACTTTTACATAATTATCAAATCCTACAAATTGTACTACGGTGTCAAATAAATCCTCATACTTTGAGAAAAAGCTGTTATAAAACGTCATAATCAACGGATATAAATTGAAGATGCCATAAGCGATAAAGAATGGCAATATGAAAATGAGACCCCATTTTCCGTATTTCAATTTATGAGGGCGTTGGTATTTCATCTTAAAATCCCCCTTTCCACCTGCTTTTTTGTAAAGAAAAAGTGGGGCAGGCACTTTCCTGCCCCACTCATCATTTTATCAGTTACTTTAATATTACTCTGCTTTCAAAGCTGGGTACTGTTTTGTAACAAGTTTCTTCCAGTTTGCAATTGCTTCATCTTTAGAGCATTTGCCATTGTAGTAGTCTTTCATAGCTGTCATCAAGTTCTCGATGCAACCCTGATCGTAAGGAGATACGTTGCTGCAGTCGATCTTGTCAGCTGCTGCGGAAAGTGTCTCTACGAGTGACTGTCCACCAAGGAAATCAGATGTTACGCCTTTTTCTTTCAATTTCTCATTGGCTGCTTTGTTGTTAACAAAATCCTGAGTATCTTTGCTGATGTTGAACATGATGTCCTGATCGCAGCAAAGTTTCTGCATGATGTCTTTTACAAGTGCTGCGTTGTCTGTGCCTGTAGCACCACAGATGAAGGAACCGCCCCAGTTGAAGGACTGTGGTCCTGTACATACTGCCCAGTCACCATAACTTCCGCCTGCTTCAAATGTTCCGTCGTCGTTTTTCTTAGCTCCGGAACCTTCTGCCATGGAGAAGTTAATGCCCCAAGCTGGCATGAAGTAACCAAATACGTTACCATCTTTACCCATTCCTGCGGTCCAGTCTTTTGCCCACAAGGATGTTTTCTTGTTGTATCCGTTATCTGTGTACTCTTTTGTCTTGTCAATCCAGTTTTCGATGCTGGAATCCAACTGAAGAGTCTTGTCATCGCTTACAAATTTCTGGCTTACGTTGTTAGAGAATACACGAAGTGCATCATCAAATCCGGAAAGCATTGTGATCTTGCCTTTGGATTTTTCTTTTACGGTAGCTGCTGCTGCATCGAATTTATCCCAGTCGCTCAACTGCTCCTGAATCTTTGCTGGATCATCTGTTCCGAAGATCTGTTTTGCATAAGAACGTCTGTAAACGAATCCACCTGGGCAGCCCTGCCATGATACTCCACGGAGAACTCCGTCAGCTCCTGTAGCAGCCTGTTTTGTGTAGTCATACATCTGTGACATGTCCTCATCTGTCAAACCAAGTGCTTTTACATCTACAGCTTTGTCTGTATTTGTGTACTTGTTAACATAGTCCATCTCACAAAGGAACATATCTACTTTGTCATCTGCACTTGCAGAATCCTGAGCTTTCAATGCTGCATCCAGTTTGTCCTGATAGTTGTTTCCTTCATTTGCATTCTGAATGAAGTTTACTTTTACATCTCCGATTGATTTTGTACTCTTATCATAGTCCGGATAGTATTTTTCGAAACGTGAACTGAATTCATCATTCCAAACATAAATGTTCAATACTTTTCCGCCGCCATCAGCGAGTGTCTCAACTTTTTCAGTCTTATCAGCACTTCCGCTGTTTGTGTTAGATGTTGTGGAATCGGATCCACCGCATCCTGTCAGACATCCTGCTACCATTGTTAATGAAAGAGCTAAAGCTAACCATTTTTTCCTCATAAAAATTATTCCTCCTAATCCTTAATTTTTGTTTGTGAATGGTTTCTGTATAATTACTAAAGCCTCTTCACAGATCTTCCCTGTATCAACTCGCCCTGCACGACCAGCCGCTCGGTCAATGAAGTTTTTGGTTCTTCAATGGCTTCCACTAACTTTCGTGCCGCTAACCTCCCGAGATCCTCTGTATTCTGCTTGTAGGTGGTTAATCTTGGTTCAATCACCTGCGAGATTCTCTGCCCGTCATATCCGACGACCGAAATATCATCCGGTACGGATAAGCCCTGGCTCTCGATTTCATTAAGTCCACCAACACAAGAAAAATCGTCTGGATAAATGATACACGTCGGTCTGTTATTTAGCGTTAATAATTCATTTGTTATTCTGGCTGCGCTCTCGGGATCGTGATAGACACCTTCGCGCACCCATTCGTCTCTCACCGGAACATGTAATTCTTTCATGGTCCGATAGAAACTTCGAAGTCGATGTTCTGTTACACCGGATTCGGCACCGTGTATGTAAGCGATGTCACGATGTCCCATATCGACAACATACTGAACGATTTCTTCCATTCCTGTTACATTATCGGATAAGATACTGCTTTTATTATGGAACGAATAATCAATCGTTACAACAGGTATTTCACCATTTACCAGTTCCAAAATCGCCTCATCCTCAAAATCCACACAGGCAATCACCACTCCGTCAACGCCTCGGTACTTGCTATGTTCGTAATACGATAATTTGTTTTTACCGGCATGTTGACTTATAAATGTAATGTCATACCCTTCCTCTTCTGCACCCCGCCGGAAACTGTCCAGCACGTGGGAGAAATAGGAATGTGTCAAGCCACAATTCGCTTTGTCTACGAAAAGCACTCCAATATTATAAGTACGATTCGTTTTCAATGCTCTTGCGGAGGAGTTAGGCAAATATCCAAGTTCTTTTGCCACCCGGCAAATCCTTTCCTTGGTCTCATCACTAATGTCGCCTCGATTATTTAATGCCTTACTAACTGTTGCTATAGAAACGTGACATTTGGACGAGATATCTTTCATCGATACCATTGCCATCCCTCACATCTTCCTTAATCGTTTTCGTAGTTTAAGATTATCACACATTTCACAAATAGTCAATACATTTTTTTATTTTTTTGTTCAAAAGTTACAAAAACAGTTCTTGCATTTCTTTCAAATATCCGATATAATGTACTTATCACGAAATCGTTTTCGTAGAATTTTTCATTAAGATTTTACAAAACTGAAGGAGGTTCCATATGAAATTTGGTTTTTTTGATGATCAAAACAAGGAATATGTTATTACAACCCCCAGAACTCCACTTCCGTGGATCAACTATCTGGGAAGCAAAGACTTTTTCTCTTTGATATCCAACACATGTGGCGGCTACAGCTTCTATAAAGATGCAAAACTTCTCCGCCTGACAAGATACCGCTACAACAACATTCCAAATGATGAAGGCGGACGATATTTCTATATTAAAGAAGGGGATTGTGTTTGGAATCCGGGATGGCAGCCGGTAAAGACCGACTTGGATTCGTATGAATGCCGTCACGGTATGGGATATACAAAGATCACATCCGCAAAAAACGGCTTGAAAGCATCTCTTCTTGCTTTCGTTCCCGTTTCTGATCCATGCGAGATCAACCAGCTGGTTCTGACCAATGACAGCAAGGAAACGAAAACGTTTACTCTGTTCTCCTATCTGGAGTTTTGTCTCTGGAATGCGATGGATGATATGACAAACTTCCAGCGTAACTTAAATATCGGAGAAGTAGAAGTAATCGGTTCGACAATCTATCATAAAACAGAATACCGCGAGCGCCGGAATCATTACGCCGTTTATTCGGTCAATGCAGACATTGACGGCTTTGATACAAGCCGTGATGATTTCCTCGGTGCATACCGTGGCGTTACCAATCCGAAAGTCGTAGAAAACGGAAAAGCGACAAATTCAATTGCAAGCGGATGGTATCCGATCGGTTCCCACCAGATCAACATCACACTGGCTCCGGGCGAAAGCAGATCCCTGATTTTCGTTCTCGGATATTGCGAGAATCCGGTGGAAGAAAAATTTGAAGCACCAAATGTAATCAACAAAGCACCTGCGAAAGCACTGCTCAGCAAATATCAGACGGATGCCCAGGTGGCAGACGCATTAAAACATCTGAATGAGACATGGGAAGATCTCCTTTCCAAATACACCGTACAGTCTCAGGACGAGAAACTGAACCGCATGGTTAATATCTGGAACCAGTATCAATGTATGGTTACGTTTAATATGTCCCGTTCCGCTTCTTATTATGAATCCGGTATCGGACGTGGTATGGGATTCCGTGATTCCTGTCAGGATCTTCTCGGGTTTGTACATCTGATTCCGGACCGCGCAAGAGAACGTATTATCGATATCGCCTCGACACAGTTCCAGGACGGAAGTGCTTACCACCAGTATCAGCCATTGACAAAAAAAGGAAACAGCGATATTGGAAGCGGTTTCAACGACGACCCATTGTGGCTGATTGCCGGAACTTCCGCTTATATCCGCGAGACCGGTGACTACAGTATTTTGGATGAAATGGTTCCTTACGACAATGATATGTCGGTTGCTACGACATTATTCGAACATTTGACCCGTTCGTTTGATTATATTGTCAACCACAAAGGCCCGCACAATCTTCCACTGATTGGACGTGCCGACTGGAATGACTGTCTGAACTTAAACTGCTTCTCAAAAGAGCCGGGTGAATCATTCCAGACCTTTGGTCCAAGTGATGGTCCGGTAGCAGAATCCGTATTTATCGCCGGTATGTTTGTGAAATACGGAAAAGAATATGCTGACCTCTGCGAGGCTCTTGGCAAAAATGACGAAGCAGACCGCGCAAAGAAAGAAATTGCCGATATGACCGCTGCGATTGAAAAAGATGGCTGGGATGGCGACTGGTTCATCCGTGCATACGATGCTGCGGGAGAAAAGGTTGGTTCCAAAGAATGCGAAGAAGGCCAGATTTACATTGAGCCACAGGGATTCTGTGTTCTTGCCGGTGTTGGTGTAGAAAATGGCATGGCAGAAAAAGCACTGGATTCCGTAAAAGAAAAACTGGATACCAAATACGGTATCGTCCTTTTACAGCCGGCTTATACCAAATATTACCTGAATCTTGGTGAGATTTCTTCTTATCCACCGGGATACAAAGAAAATGCCGGTATTTTCTGTCACAATAACCCTTGGATCTCTGCCGCAGAGACACAGATTGGACGAGGTACACGTGCTTTTGAGATCTATCAGAAAACATGTCCTGCTTACTTAGAGGACATCAGCGAGATCCATCGTACTGAACCTTATGTTTATTCCCAGATGATTGCCGGAAAAGATGCGAAATTCTTTGGTGAAGCAAAGAACAGCTGGCTGACCGGAACCGCTGCCTGGACATTTATGAATGTATCCCAATACATCCTCGGTGTACAGCCTACCTTAAATGGTCTTTCAATCAACCCTTGTGTACCGGCAGACTTTGGTGGATTTAATATTACACGTAAATTCCGCGATGTTACCTACCAGATTAAAGTAGAAAATCCGAACAATGTAGAAAAAGGAGTGAAGGAACTGATCGTCGATGGGGTTTCCTATCCGAACACGACAGTTATTCCTTACGATGCAGCCAAAAAGGCTGTTGATGTCACTGTTATCATGGGGTAATTCCCTTATGATATAGAAGTTTTTTCATAATTTTTTTAATACCTTTCTAAGTCAGATACCCCGTTGCACACAACGGGGTGTTTGGCCCTCGCGGCAGTCGCCAAATGCGGACAAGTCCGCGCTTGGCTCGTTGCTTCGCGGGAATAAAAACGGGATTGCTTTTACAGCAGTCCCGTTTTTAATCGTAATGTAATTTCTCCGGTTTGAAGTACTCTCTTGCTCGTCGTTCCGTCGGTCTCTTCCATCTGCACGATCAAGCCGCCGTTATCGTCAATGTCAAGTGCCGTCGCTTCTTTCCATTCTCCATTTTCCTGAAGCCGCACCTGCTGCCCGATCACCATCGATCTCTCCCGGTATTCTTTGATAAATTCCCGCGATTCCAACGTATCGTAAATTTCCCAGAACGCATTCAAAATCGCTGCTACCAACTGGTTTCTCGGAATATGCTCTCCATTTTTTTCCAATGAGCCGGCACGGTCCCGGATTTCTTCCGGAAAATCCTCGGTACGATAATTGATGCCGATTCCGACAATCGCCGAATCAATCTTTCCCATCTCAAAATTCGAAATCGCTTCGGTCAGAATCCCACAAATCTTTCTGCCATCGAGATAAATGTCATTGACCCATTTGATCTGGGTTTCCTTGTGAAGTACCTCTTTAATGCCACGACAAACCGCAACCGAAGCTGCCGTCGTAAGCAGCATGGCATCATTTCCATCAAACGACGGATGCACAAGGATGCTCATATAAATCCCGGTCTTCGCAGGCGAGTAAAAATTCCGGCCAAGGCGGCCTTTCCCACCCGTCTGTTCTTCCGCAAGAATAGTCAGTCCATGTGGTGCTCCGTCGATCACACGCCGCTTACATTCTGTATTTGTAGAATCCAGTATCTTATATACTTCCAGCGGATAGCCGGATGCCCGTTCATTTAAGTATAAGGAAATCCCCTCTTCATTTAACAGGTCATTCGTCTGTGGAAGGCAGTATCCCCGATTGTTTGCCGCCTCAATTTCATAGCCTTCCTCTCGGAGAGCCTTGATCGCCTTCCAGATGGAAGTCCGCGAAACCTGTAATCTGGCTGCGAGTTCTTCCCCGGAAATGTGTTCTTCTCTATTTGCCTCAAGAATGGCAAGCACTTCCGCCTTCACACTCATCGCCGCTCACCTCTTTTTCCTTCCGAATAATGTCATATTCCTGCAATGCACATTCGGTCTGCAATGTAATCCGCTGTCCCGGATGCGGGCAGCTGTCTACCTTTTCCCCTTTTTCATCCTGCATCGCAAGCACTTTTGTCACAATATTTTCGCCATTCGGTTTCATAATCTCCACTTCGTCCCCGACACAGAATTTATTTTTCTGCTCAAATACACCTCTGCCGTCTTCCAGACTTTCATGGATCGTACCGAGGTACTCATACCCTTTGACATACGTATTATTGTCGTAAATCTGGCTGTCATGTGTCGTCGGACCAAAGAAAAATCCGGTCGTAAACTGACGATACGTACACTTTGCGATCTCTTTTTTATAATACGGAATGTTGTCGATATATTTTTGCGGATCCTCAAAATAATCATCAATCGCCTGCCGGTATGTCCGCGAAACGACTGCCACATAAAGCGCCGTCTTCATGCGGCCCTCAATCTTAAAGCTGTCAATTCCCGCCTTTACCAGTTCCGGAATATGCTCGATCATGCACAGATCTTTGGAGTTGAATATATAGGTTCCCCGCTCGTTTTCCTCTACTGGCAGAAATTCTCCCGGCCGTTTTTCTTCCATAATGTAATATTTCCAGCGGCACGGGTGCGTACAGGCTCCGAGGTTCGCGTCTCTTCCGGTAAAATAATGGCTGAGAAGACATCTTCCCGAATACGAGATGCACATCGCTCCATGCACAAATGTTTCAATTTCAAAATCCTCCGGAATATTTTTACGGATATCCCCAATTTCTTCCAATGACAGTTCTCTGGCTGTCACGACACGGGTCGCTCCCTGCTCTTTCCAGAAACGGAATGTCATGTAATTCACGTTATTGCTCTGCGTACTGATGTGAATATCAATCTCCGGGCACACTTCCTTCGCGATCGTAAACACCCCGGGATCGGAAATAATCAGAGCATCGGGACGAATCTCTTTTAACTCCTGAAAATAAGCACGTACCCCTTCCAGATCACGATTGTGGGCGGTAATATTGGCTGTGACGTACACTTTTTTCCCGCACTCGTGAGCATAAGCAATTCCTTTTTTCATGTCTTCGGCAGAAAAGTTTTTTGCTTTCGCACGCAGACCATACATTTCTCCGCCGATGTAAACAGCGTCAGCTCCGTATTCTACAGCTGTCTTAAGCACTTCCAGACTGTTGGCCGGTGCCAGAACTTCCGGTTTATTTCTCATTTTCATCGTCCTCCATTCTTGTACTGATCGTCATACCATCTCCTTCGGACAGGCAGATGGTTTCCAGTTTGTCATGATGCATCAACGTATATAAATATTCCCGCATTCTCGCATGAATCGTGCGGTCGCGCCGTGTGACGGCAAAGCGGGATTCCAGTACATCCCGGTCATGCAGCACGTTGTCTGAGATCAATACGCCGCCCGGTTTGAGCAGTGTGATCACATTTGGCAGAAAATTCAGATACTGCCCTTTGGCGGCATCCATAAAAATAAAATCATACGTGTTTCCCGCGCCGCACAACTGCTGCAACACATCTGTGGCATCTCCTTCCAACAACTCGATCTGACTGGTCTTATCATATTTTTCCAGATTTTTCCTTGCTACGACCAAGCGCATTTCCACTTTTTCTATCGTCGTGATCTTCGACGTCTCCGGCAGACAATGCCGCATAAACAGAGCCGAATATCCGATCGCCGTCCCCACTTCAAGCACTCTTGCGGGCTTTCTCGTCTTCAGGAGATACCGCAGAACATCGCGTGTGGCACGACGAATAATAGGCACCTCAGTACGAAGTGCCTCTTTTTCCAACGCATTCAAATACTCCGGATAATCCGGCCGAAGTGAATCAAAATACACTTCTACTCTCTGTTCATCCATCATTTTACTTCCTTTACGATCTCGTCTAAAATCTCATCATACGTCATACTTGTATTCAGCGTATACGTTTTCGCCTGAACAATGCTCTTTTTTCCCATCGACAGTTTCAGGCGTATATAGAAGGAATAGGCATTTGCCACAAGTCCTTCGGATTCCAGATTTTTGGACACGGTAAAGAGGTCGTCCGACTCTGCCACCACAAAACTTTTGTCATGACCGGGCGGTGCCTCTGCAATCACGTCTCCAAACACTTCATTGGCAAATGAATAGGTGCCGCGGCAGGCATTGACT
The DNA here is from genome assembly GCA_905212635.1 of uncultured Lachnoclostridium sp. Lineage (GTDB taxonomy): Bacteria > Bacillota > Clostridia > Lachnospirales > Lachnospiraceae > Eubacterium_F. Next base: position 14,936 of record CAJMFH010000018.1, read on the forward strand.
GCGACAAACAAAACGATACTGTACAAAACGAGGTTCAGTACAAAAATCAGGATTCCCCGGATTAAAAATAATGCGGTTGTTCCTCTTCGTTCCGACTTTTCTGTCATACTGCCGCGCCTCCTTTCTTTCACTGTCTGTTTCATTCCCCAATGGGGTCATTTCCATTTTTTGCCAATCATTACACTTCCATAATGATCGGAAGAATCATCGGATTTCTCTTCGTCTTTTTCCAGAGGAAATCATTGAGGGAATCTTTGATCTCTGACTTAATCTTGCCCCAATCGGTAATTCCACGGTCAAACAGACGTTCCAGCGCAATATTTACGATTTCCAGACATTCATCCATCAGATTTTCCGCCTCACGCACATAGACGAATCCACGCGAAACGATATCCGGTCCGGCAAGAACCTGTCCGGAACCACGTTCCATCGTCAATACCACGACAAGCAGACCGTTTTCTGACAAATGCTGACGGTCGCGAAGCACGATATTTCCGACGTCGCCGACACCAAGTCCGTCTACCATGATTCCCTGTGCCTGCACTTCGCCGACAATTTTCGCACTGTCTTCTTTTAATTCCAGTACATTTCCGGATTTCATAATAACAACATTTTCTTTTGGAATGCCCATCTCCTGCGCCAGTTCTCCATGTCGTAAAAGATGACGGTATTCTCCATGAACCGGGATGGCAAATTTCGGACGTACCAGCGAATAGATCAATTTCAATTCTTCCTGGCAGGCATGTCCGGATACGTGTGCATCCTGGAAAATGACTTTTGCGCCTTTCATAGACAATTCGTTGATTACCTTCGATACACTCTTTTCATTTCCCGGGATCGGGTTGGAACTAAAGATAACGGTATCTCCCGGTTTGATTGTAACTTTACGATGAATGGAAGCGGCAATACGTGACAAGGCTGCCATCGCCTCTCCCTGACTTCCGGTCGTTACCAGTACGATCTGGTCATCGGTATAATTTTTCATCTCTTCAATACTGATAATAATATTATCCGGCGCCTGTATATAACCAAGTTCTACTGCCGTATTGATAATATTTACCATACTTCGTCCTTCAACGATCACTTTACGACCATGCTTTCTCGCCGAATTGATGATCTGCTGGACACGGTCTACGTTTGAAGCAAAGGTAGCCACGATAATACGGCTCTTTTCATTTTCATCAAAGATTGTGTCAAATGTTTTTCCAACGGTTCTCTCGGACATCGTAAAGCCCGGTTTTAATACGTTGGTACTGTCTGCCATCAGGGCAAGCACCCCTTTTTTGCCCAGTTCCCCAAAGCGGGCAAGGTCAATGCTGTCGCCATATACCGGTGTATAATCCACTTTAAAGTCTCCGGTGTGTACAATTACACCTGCCGGTGTATAGATAGCAAGGGCAGCGGAATCCGCAATACTGTGGTTGGTACGGATAAATTCAATCCGGAAATCGCCGAGATTGATATACTGTCCATACGATACTACCTTTCTTCTCGTCACACCCATCAAATTGTGTTCTTTTAATTTGTTTTCAATGATCGCCATTGTCAGGTTTGTCGCATAGATCGGAACATTTAACTCTTTCAGGACATATGGCAGCGCTCCGATGTGGTCCTCATGTCCATGTGTGATAACAAATCCTTTTACTTTGTCCCGGTTATCCTGCAAATACGTAATATCCGGAATAACCAGATCGACTCCTAACATATCGTCTTCCGGGAATGCCAGTCCGCAGTCCACTACAATAATACTTTCCTCTGTCTCAAAAGCCGTAATATTCATACCGATCTGTTCCAATCCACCCAAAGGTACGATACGTACTTTTTCATTTCCTGTCTTTACTTTTTTACTCAAAATTACACCTCTCTGTTCTTTTTATGATAATTCTACATCTTCTAATAACTCTTCAAAATATTTTGATATAATACGCAGTTCTTCCTCGTCTTCTACAATATCATACAGTACGCTGTCATTTTCTTCTTCTGCTGCGCGTAAGATCAATGAAATCTCTTCGTCCTCTGCTTCTTCACTTTCTTCCTGTGACGGATCCACATTGGATACAAGCAGATATTGTCTTCCGGCGATATCCGCTTTTTCCCACACAAAAAAAGCATCCTCACTGCCATCCTCAGCGGTGAGCATAATTGTACCATCGTTTGCCATGGTTTCCTCCTTGTTTACTTTTGTAAAGAATCCAGATATCCTTGCAGGATAAACGTTGCAGCAATCTTATCTACGTATTGTTTGCGGTTTTCGCGGCGTACATTGCCCTCTTTCAGCACTTCCATCGCAGATACGGTTGACAACCTTTCATCCCAAAAGATCACTTCCAAACCGGTTCTTTTTTCCAGTTTTTCTTTGAATTCCTCTGTTTTCTGAACGCGCTCACCTGACGTATTGTTCATGTTTTTCGGCAAGCCAAGCACGATTTTTTCTACTTCATATTCTGCAATCAGCGCCTCAATGCGAGCCAGCGTCTGACGCAGTTTTGTCTCACTTTTTCTCTTTATCACTTCTACGGGCTGCGCCGTAAGCAGAAGTCCGTCGCTGACGGCAACTCCTACAGTCACAGAACCATAGTCAAGTCCCATAATTCTCAATATACTTATTTCCTTAAATTATTCTCAATATAATCTTCCAAAAACAGTTCGATGATCTCGTCCCGCTCTGCACGCATGATCAGGCTGCGTGCTCCTTTGTGACTCGTAATATAAGTCGGATCGCCACTCATCAGATAACCAACGATCTGGTTTACCGGATTGTATCCTTTTTCTGTCAATGCCTCATATACCGAAGCGATGATCTCACGTACATCATAATCTTTTTCCAAGTCTACTTTAAATAACTGTGTGTTGCCATTCTCTTGCTGCATTCTCTCTTCTTACTCCTTTCAGACTCCCGATATTTTTACGACCGTACTCATCAAAACATTACTTTTATTTTAATATACTTAGGGAAAAATCGCAATACCTTTTTTCATATTTGTATGAATTTGCGTTTTACAAAATATTTTCTTGCTGCGCCACAAATGCTGCCATCTGATTTTCCTCATATTCCGTTTCTCCGGCGGGTACGCCAAACCGTACATAGCGCTCATTGTGCCCGGTCAGATAGGATTCTCCGTCAATCTGCTGGATTTCCTCAAAAAGCACGGTTACTTCTTTCCCGATGAAATACTGACGGTACTCCCGGTTCAGTTCTTCGACATCTGCGATCAAAATCTCGCTGCGGCGGTGCTTTTCCTGTGCTGCCACCTGATCTTCCATCTTTGCCGCTCTCGTGCCGGTTCGCTCGCTGTACGGAAATACATGGATATCTGCCAGTTTTGCCTTTTTTACAAACGCTCTCGTCGTCTCAAAATCTTCGATCGTTTCACCCGGAAATCCCACAATGACATCGGTGGTAATCGCCGGATGTTCATAGAATCTACGGATCTGCTCACATTTTTCCAAATATTCTACAGCTGTATAATGCCGATTCATCCGTTTTAACGTAGTATCACATCCACTCTGTAAGGATAAATGAAAATGTGGGCAAAATTTGGTTACTTTTTTCAATTCATTCAAAAATTCATCACAAATGATGCGTGGTTCCAGCGATCCCAAACGGATTCGCTCAATTCCGTCAATCTTGTCGATTTTTTTCATCAATTCCACAAGCGGCTGTCCTTTTAACTCTACAAACTGCTTGTAAGGAGAACGATCCACGCCATAAGAGGACAGATGAATTCCGGTAAGCACCACTTCTTCAAATCCCTGTGCGGCATATCGCCGAACTTCTTCGATCACATCCTCTTCTTCCCGGCTTTTCAGCTGTCCGCCGCCACGCACATACGGGATGAGACAGTATGTACAGAACTGGTTGCAGCCATCCTGAATTTTGATGTATTTTCTCGTGCGCTCCTCAACCGGATTGCCCGTATGAACACCATTTTCCGGTTTCTCTCCGCCATCATTTCCAATTTCTTCCACTCTCCATGTTGGACGGTGTTCTTTCACATAGTCCAGAACCTGCGAAGCGATAGATGCTTTGTCCCGATTGGCAAACACCACATCGATGGTATCATCGTCTTCCAGCTGCGCCTTGCCGCTTTCAGCATAACACCCTGTTGCAACGACGATACTTTCCGGATTCAGACGTCTGGCACGGTGAAGCATCTGACGAGATTTGCGGTCTGCAATATTGGTAACGGTACAGGTATTCACGATATAAACATCCGCTTTTTCCTTAAACGGAACGACCTTTACATGATTTTTCTCAAAATCTGCCTCCATTTTTTCTGTCTCATAAAAATTCACTTTACATCCCAGGGTCAAAAACGCCACTTTCATCGTCGTTGTTTTCCTCCATTCTACATTTTGCACAATTTTTTGAATAATTTTCTATACTTGTAGTTGATTTTTTCTATTGACATAATTTGCGCGGCATAATACTATAATACATGAAGGAAGAAATTCCTTTTCAGAAAAAAATTCAAAAAGGAGGAACAAATTATGAAAACAGTAAAAATTTCTTTAAACTCCATTGACAAAGTAAAGGCATTTGTAAACGAAGTAACAAAGTTTGATGCTGAATTTGACTTGGTTTCCGGAAGATACGTAATCGACGCAAAATCCATTATGGGTATTTTCAGTCTGGATTTGTCTAAGCCAATCGACTTGAACATCCATAGCGAAAATGACGTAGATGCGATCTTGGAGAAATTACAGCCATTTATCGTCTAATCAGACATCAGGTTACATCGTCTCGGTAATTTACCGAGACTGTCTATGGGGAACAAAAAGTACAATGTGGGGACTGTGCATCTTAAGAGATACAGTCCTTTTTTCTTGCTCTTTTTTTCCTCTTTTCAAATCTCCCACCCTGTTTTTTATTCTTCCGAATCCGGTGAAACTTTTATGATCTCACGTGTTGTCACCGCTGTCTCAAACATTTCGTCAATTTTTTCCGAAAGATGTGTCTCGGATTTTTCAATGCGCTCCAGTTCCGGCTTGGTAACCGGATGTTTTGCCACAAAGGTTGTACAGCAGTCTTCGTATGGCAGAATCGACGTCTCAAACGTATTGATCTTTTCTGCAATGTCAATGATATCCTGCTTATCAAAAGCAATGACCGGACGGAATACCGGCATCGTACAGACCGCATTGGTTGCGACCAGACTCTGCATTGTCTGGCTTGCTACCTGACCTACGCTCTCTCCGGTGATCAGTGACAGACATCCTGTCTCTTTTCCGATATACTCTGCAATCTTCATCATATAACGGCGCATAATGATCGTCAATTCATCGTGCGGACATTTGTCATAAATATACATCTGAATGTCGGTAAAGTTTACGATATGAAGGGTGATCTCGCCGGCATACTCACTTACCAGTTTTGCCAGATCAATGACTTTCTGCTTTGCACGTTCACTTGTGTATGGCGGCGCATGGAAATACACGGCTTCGATCTTGACACCGCGTTTTGCCATCATATAACCGGCTACCGGACTGTCGATTCCGCCGGAAAGAAGAAGCATCGATTTACCGCTGGTTCCGACCGGCATTCCACCCGGTCCTTTGATGCTGCTCACATATACATAAGCGCGGTGGCGGATCTCTACGTTGACCGAAACTTCCGGGTGGTGTACATCCACCGACGCATTTGGCATATGGTCAAGGATATATTCTCCCGCCGCACGGCAGATCTCCGGGCTTGTCATTGCGTAACTTTTGTCACTTCTTTTGGCAAAGACTTTAAACGTAAATGGCTTGTCTCCGAGTTCCTCTTTCATGTGTTCCAGAAGTTCTTTGCAGACCGTATCAAAGGTCTTATCTTCCACGAGAACAACCGGGCAGATATGCGCGATACCAAAACATTTGGTTAAATTCTCGATCACTTCGTCAAAATCAAACTCGCTTTTGGCTTCCACATAGATGCGTCCATTTTCTTTTTCCACTAAAAATTCGCCTTCACAGCGTGCCAGTTTTTCAATCACGCGGTCACGCAGGGCATCCTCAAAAATGTAACGGTTTTTTCCTTTAATTCCGATTTCGGAATATTTGATCAAAAATGCTTTTACCATGATTACCTCTTTTCTTATCTTCTAACATAACGCCGTAACACCGGCAATAATTCTTTTAATTGTTCTACTGTATAATCTAATTCTTCAATTGTAGTATAAACTGAAAAACTAAATCGTATCGTCGATTCCAACAGCTTGTCCGGCACCCCGATCGCCTGAAGCGTCGAACTGATGCCCGGATGATTGGAAGAGCAGGCAGAGCCGGAAGACACATAGACACCCCGGTCTTCCAGTGCATGAAGCAGTACCTCACTTCCTACTCCTTCAAAACTTGCACTGACAACATGGGGCGCACATTCCCGTAATTCCGGTGTGACCGCATGAACTGTTGCTTTGTCAATTTCTTCTAGTTTTTGGATCAGATGCTGTTTTAATTCATACATCCGCGTCACTTTGGCAAGATGATTTTCATACATCTTCTTTGCGGCCAGTCCCAGTCCGGCAATCCCCGGCACATTCTGGGTTCCGGAACGCCGTCCGTTCTGCTGGCCGCCTCCGTGAATGATCGGGTGCATTTTTACCCCATCTGCCACATATAAAAATCCGGTTCCCTTTGGCCCGTGGATTTTGTGTCCGCTGACCGAAAGAAGATCTATTTTTAACTTTGCCGGTGCGATCTTCATTTTCCCATATGCCTGAATCGCATCCACATGAAACAGAATTGCCGGATCATATTCTTTTATGGTCTTTCCGATCCCCTCAATATCGAGAACGGAACCAATCTCATTGTTTACCATCATCGTCGAAACGAGAATCGTATCCGGGCGAAGTGCTTTCTTCAGATCCTCCAGTAAGATATGTCCCATCGCATCCACCGGAAGGTAAGTTACTTCAAAGCCAAACTGCTGCTCCAGATACAGACACGGTTCATACACTGCCGCATGTTCAAAACAGGTCGTAATAATATGTTTGCCACGCCGTTGATTGGCAAGTGCGGTTCCAATCAATGCCTGATTGTTGCTTTCCGTTCCGCCGGACGTAAATATAATATTTTTTCGTTTGCATTTCAAGGTCGCTGCAATTGCATCTGCCGCTTCGCGGATATATTTTTCCGCCTCCACTCCTTTTCCGTGCAGAGAGGAAGGATTTCCATAATCCTCACACATCACTTTTGTCACTAACTCTGCCACTTCCGGAAATGCTTTCGTCGTAGCCGCATTATCTAAATATGCTTCCATTTTCTATTTCCTCACTTATTTTCTTCCATGCGAAACATCATGACGGACAACAATGCCAGTCCTGCCGTTTCGGTTCGTAAAATCCGCTTTCCAAGAGAAATCGGCTCAATTCCCTGCTGCATCGCGCGTTCGACTTCTCCGCGCTCAAATCCGCCTTCCGGTCCGATAAATATGCCAATCTCCGCAGCATCCGTGATATTTTCCAACACCTTTTTTGTCGTTTCCATATCGTCAAACAATTCATAAGGGATTACATTTTTTTCCAATTCCCCTGCCATTTCCATGGCTTTTCCAAAATCTACCACTTTGTGCACTTCCGGGATAATTCCTCTTCCGCTCTGCTTTGCTGCCGCCTCTGCGATCGCCTGCCAGCGGCTCACCTTTTTTGCCGCCTTCTTTTCATCCAGTTTTACCACGGCGCGTTTTGTCCGTACCGGCACAATCTCATAGGCTCCGAGTTCCACCGCTTTTTGTATGATCCATTCCATCTTGTCCGCTTTGGGAAGTGCCTGAAACAATACCAGTTTTGCCGGCAGTTCCGTCTGCACCGGCCGTTCTTCTTCAATCATAAGCTCAATGCGCTCTGGCTGAAAGGATTCGATGGCACAGAGGTAATCCACACCACGTCCTGCCGATATAACAAGTTTTTCGCCTTCTTTCATGCGCAGTACATTGGCAATGTGGTTCACATCATCTCCGGTAATCTGTGCATGTCCCTCCCCGATCTGCTCAAGTGGCACAAAAAAATGATACACGTTATTTCCTCCATATTTACCGCAAAGAGCACAAGCATTATTCATGCCTGTGCTCATAACTCTTCATGAAAATGAATGTTGTCCTCCAAAAAGATAACTTACCCTAAAAGTCCATACTTATTATACAACGAAGATCCGGAACTCAATGTGAGCTGATTGGATGCCAGCTGATAAAAGCCGTTTGCTTTCGTCGATAAGCGGGAAGCGTATCCCGATGATCCGCTGAGGAAGTTCTTAATATCGCTTGTCGAAGCTTCTTTGAACTTCTTTTCATCGATGGTAAGGGTCTGATCATCTTCAATCGTAATCCCGATCTTATTCCACTGTGCTTCATGGGCTTTCGTATCATTTACCATCCATGTCCGGCTCTGCGAAATGCTCACAAGGTCACTCTTTCCGGTCTGTTTTACCAGGGAATTGTAAGTATTTACCAAATCCTTCGTTTTACTGTAAACGGCATCGCCGGATGTCTTATCATAATCTATCGCTGTCACGGCATCTGCTGCTTTTTTCATCTGATCTGCTTCGCTTTTGATGCTTGACAATGCTTCATCGCTTGTCGAAGTCTTCAATTTACTGATCTTATCATTGATCGTATTCAGATAATCTTCGGATGAACTGCTCTTACCGGAACTGCTCGTCTTATCTGTCGAAGATGTCTGCTTTGCATAATACGATTTCAACATCTTTGTGTAGACGCCGCTCCGCATGAGACTAAGATCTCCAAAATTGGAAGCAGATAAAAAACTGCCTGCGGAAATACTTGACTTCGAACCAAATAATGTATTTGCTATCATCGAATTCATACTAACATTCATATCGATCGACTCCTTTCGATTGCATACATCGTTCCTTCTATACCTATTATCGTCTATTATAACAGATATGTAAAGTCTTTTCCATATATTTTTTTCATTCCGTGAACAATGGCTTCGCGTTCGCTGTAATGATGTTTCACTCCGTTGATTTCCTGATATTCCTCGTGGCCTTTTCCAAGAAGCACGATCATATCGCCTTTTTCGGCATGTTCCAGAGCATACGCCACGGCTTCTTCACGATCCGGGATCACGACATAATTGCCATCGCTTTTTGCCATTCCGACTTTGATGTCCTCGATAATATCCATCACGTCTTCGCGGCGTGGATTGTCGCTTGTGATAACAGCAAGCTCACACATTTTTCCGATGACTTCTCCCATCTCGTAGCGGCGTACTTTGCTTCGGTTTCCGCCACAGCCAAACACAGCGATGATACGGTTTGGTTTGTATTCTCTAAGTGTAGAAAGCACACTTTCCGAGCTTACCCCATTGTGAGCAAAATCGATCAATACGGAAAATTCATCGGATACCGGCATTGCCTCTACACGACCACGTACCTTCACGTGCTCCAGGGCATGCAGGATGACTTCTTTTGGCATCTCCAATGCCACTCCGGTACAGGCAGCACACAGGGCATTATAAATGTTAAAACGTCCCGGAAGCCCGACCACAACATCACCTTCCAAAAGTCCTGACGCATGGAATTTCATGGACAGATCGCCGCCCTGCGTCACATGTTCAATGCTGCTTCCCTTTACGTCGGCATTTTTCTCGACACCAAACGTAAGAATTTTACAGGTTGCATTTTTAACAATATCCTCGTAATGTGGGTCGTCTTTGTTGATGATTCCCACTTTGCAGTGTTCAAACAGTTTTGCTTTGCAGGAAAGATATTCCGCAAAATCTTTGTGCTCGCCCGGTCCGATGTGATCCGGAGAAATATTGGTAAATACTCCATAATCAAATTCAATCCCGGCGACGCGGTCCATCTTGATCCCCTGCGAAGAAACCTCCATCGCCATATATTCACAGTCATTTTCAACCATCATGGCAAACAATTTCTGGAGTTCATAGGATTCCGGTGTGGTATTTTCGGTTACCACCGTTTTTCCATTCATAAACGCGCCGATCGTTCCGATAATGCCGACGGTCTTTCCGGATTTTTCGATGATATCACGGATCATATTTTCGGTTGTTGATTTTCCCTTTGTTCCCGTAATTCCGATGGTGATCATTTTCTTTGCCGGATAGCCAAAATACGCTGCCGACATCAAGCTCAATGCTTCTCTTCCATTTTTCACCAAAATAACGGTAACATCCGGATCTGCCACTTCCACACGTTTTTCAACAACGACAACGCCCGCTCCCTGTGCGATAGCACCATCGATAAATTTGTGTCCATCTACAACTGTACCTTCGATTGCTACAAACATCACATCTTTTTTCACTTTCCGCGAATCGTAAGCGATGTCTGCCACCTCTTTGTCGAGTGAACCCTGAAGCACTTCGTAGTTTACCTCTGCAAGAACCTGTTCCAGTTTCATAATCTGCCTCCTGTCTGACACGTCTGTGCCAATGTGACTGCCCTATGCGAAGAATCTATTGTTCAATATACGGTTTTTCAATAATTTGTATGCCCGCTTTGATAATTTTCTCCGCATCTGGCGTTTTACTTTTGCCCGATTGATATATTGATTTGTCATTTTCGCCTGTGCTTTCGTACAGGTTGCGGAAAATGTCATAATCCGTTCTGCGTGTTTCTGCCGGCTCCACGTCTTCCAAAGTGGCTGCTGTACCAGATCTTCTTCGGTCGTGTTCGGATTTCCGGTATACAAAAACCGTTTCATATACTCACGCATTACCTGTGATAGTTCTTCTCTTCCCGGTTTATTTTTCTTATTATAAATGGAATCACTCGTGTCCTTCTCGCCGCGTTTATAACGGTTCAGCAAAAAGTCCAGATCCATCCCGTGGATCGCTCCGACGTATCTGGCGTAATTTTCAGACGTTACGCTCGCCGATTCGCCCCATTGGAAGCGGTACGTGTAAATATCGGAATGATAAGGATCAATGGAAATCTTTGCTGCCAGTTTTTCCAGATAAAAGGAACTTTGCAGTTCACTTCCATAGGTTTTGGCAATCTTTAACAACCGGTAAAACTGTTTCCGGTTACGAAAGGTCTTCGGTCGTTTTGTCAATATGCGCTGCATGGTTTTATACGATATATTGGCAAACTCGGAACGGTTCGACGCAATGATCATCGGAACACGCTGGTATCCTCCGTACTCCAGACAGTCAAACCCATCTTTTGGTATGACCGTTCCATCACGGAAACATTGCGGAAAGTTCGTCAGGCGAAGTCCGGAACTTCCTGCCATCTTTTTAATTTCCTTATCGCTGAGGGAATACAAAAGTTTTTTCTTCTTTGCCACTGACATCCGTTTCACATAGCGGAGTGCCCGTTTTTTCTTCGAAAAACGTCCGCGGCGCACAAGGATCTTCGCCAGTTTTTCATCGGTCCACTTTCTGCCTTCCCGCTTACTACAGGTCGTCATTCCTCCGCTGAAACTCACTACCTTATGAAATAATCCCGTCATGATCGGTGATATCATCGCGTTCAGACTGTCTCTGGCACCTGCCGAGAATCCGGAAAGTGTCACGTTAGCAGCGTCGCCGCCAAAGGAACCAATATTGTCGCGTACCCACTCAAGTGCCAGTTTGATATCCAGCATCGCAAAGTTGCCGCTGTCGGTATATTTGTTTCCGGTTTTCAATGCCTCCGACTGAAGCCAGCCAAACGCTCCCTGACGAAATTCTACAGAAACAACAATTACATTCGTTTCATCTACAAATGTAGAAAAGTTTAAATTCGGGGTTCCGCCAACATTTCCACCACCGTGCAGAAATACCATGACCGGCACCGCCTGCGTAAGCTTTCTCGGACGGTACACATTTAAAAAGAGAGCATCGTCCCCTTTTGCCGTTCTGGTTTTGGTACATTTTTTTATTCCCTGCCACGGCGTTACTGCTGCCGGTGCGCTCCAGCGCTCTGCGGTTCCGTAGGGAATCCCCAGATAGCGGAATCCCTTTTTTCCCTGTACTCCGACAATCTCTCCCGCATTCAGTTTCACATATTTTGAATTTTCAAGGTTGACCGCAGGAGCCGGTGTCGCTGTAATGGTTGTGCCGGTTACTGCGGATGGACTGACTGCCCCGCCGGTTACCGCACCGCCGCTGACACTTCCGCCGCTGACACTTGCCCCACTGACCGGCTGTATTTTCTTATCAGAATTTTCTCCGGCTGCTTTCGGATGATTCGTCATTCCCCATACAAATATAATTGCTAACAGCACCATCACCCCGGACCATGCAAAAATTCTTTTATTCATTGTATCTTTTCCTCATTCTTTTTTATCGTAACTATTTGGGATATTTAATCCAATAACCCGAGTTTTTCAATCGCATTGGCGATTCCATCTTCCATGACACCGTCTGTAACAAGTGTTACTTTATCAAACAGAATCGGATTGCCGCTCCCCATCGCTACCGATGTATTAACACAGGCAAGCATCGAAACATCGTTGGCACTGTCACCAAAACCGATGGTATCTTCCCTGTCGATCAAAAGCATTTCACAGACTCTTTCAATCCCCGTCGCTTTGGATATTCCTTTCGGAATCACCTCATAAAACGTCGGATCACGTTCAATAAAATCAAACTGCATCTCATATTTTCTGCGGAAAGCCGCCATATCTGACGATTCATCAAACCACAATGCCATCTTATCAAACGAAAATTCTTCGTCCCAGTAACATTGTGTACGCGCGGTAAAACTTCCATTTTCTGTAAATATCGAAACCACTTTCGGCATCCAGTAATCACGGCGGAACGCAGAACAGTCTTTTCCTTCCAGCACGCCGTCAATATGATATTTTTCCAGATCTTTTATAATCTCTTTTTGCAGTTCCCTCGGAAGTGTATGATGATACACTTCTTTGCCTTCCATCTCAATATAGGTTCCACAGCCCCCGATCAATCCATCAAATCCCAGATCCACGACATTTTGTGGAATGATCGCCAGACAGCGCCCGGAACAGATAAAAAGCAGATGCCCCTTCTCTTTTGCCGCAGCCAGTGCTTTTTTTGCACTTTCCGGCACAACATCCGTTTCTTCGTCTATCAGGGTTCCATCAATGTCAAAAAATAAGATTTTCTGTTTCATCGTCTGTTAGTTCCTTTCTTCCATATCCTGATATTCTTTGTGCTTTCCGACAAATTTATACGCAGGACGAATGATCTTTCCATCATTGACACGTTCTTCCAAGCGATGTGCACACCAGCCGGAAATACGTGAAATGGCAAAAATCGGTGTAAACAATTCTCTCGGAATTCCAAGCATAGTATATACAAATCCACTGTAAAAGTCAACATTGGCACAGACCGGTTTATAAAGATGGCGTTTCTTCATCAGAAGTCTGGCTGCCACTTTTTCCACGGTCTCATATAATTTAAACTCATCCCGAAGCCCTTTGACCTCGGAAAGTTTTTTCGCATACTTCTTGAGTACGACCTCACGCGGATCGGATTCAGTGTATACCGCATGTCCCATTCCGTAGATCAGTCCACTGCCATCGAATGCTTTTTTGTCAAGAATCTTTGACAGATACTCGGTGATCGCCGCCTTATCTTTCCAATCCGGGCAATGCTCTTTGATGTCATCAAACATTTGCAACACTTTCAGATTGGCTCCTCCGTGGCGAGGCCCCTTCAACGAACCAATCGATGCGGATATCGCCGAATACGTATCGGTTCCGGAAGATGTCACAACATGATTCGTAAAGGTCGAGTTGTTACCACCGCCGTGCTCGGCGTGAAGCACCAGAGCTACGTCGAGAACTTTTGCTTCTAACGGTGTAAATTTTCCATCCGGACGGATCATCTGCAAAATATTTTCTGCCGTAGACATGGACTTGTCCGGCGTGCGGATCACAAGGGCATCATCAAATTTAAAATGACGATAGGAGTGATACGCATATACGGAAATAATTGGCAGTTTACTAATAAGCTGCAAAGACTGGCGCAGTACATTTGGCACGGAAATATCATCCGGGTTTTCATCATACGAATACAAGGTCAACACACTTTTTTGCAGTGCATTCATCAGATTTTCACTCGGCGCTTTCATAATGACATCGCGGACAAAATGAGCAGACAATTCCTGAAGACTTGATAATATATTTTTAAAACTCTCAAACTGCTCCGGTGTCGGCAGTTCTCCAAAAAGAAGCAGATACGTCGTCTCTTCAAATGCATATCGTTTATTCTGGTAACTTTTTACAAGATCTTCCACATCATATCCCTGATAATAAAGTTTTCCCGGTCCCGGAACTTTGTTTCCATCCTCATCGTACTGATACGAAACAACATCCGCAATCTCAGTCAGTCCGGTCAATACCCCTTTTCCATTGGAATCACGAAGTCCTCGTTTGACATCATAATCCTCGTACAAATGCTGACTGATCTTACCGGATAACATACAATAATTTACCAGATCATCAAATTGTGTATTTAAGTCTCCGTCTAACTGCATCATTGATTTATTGTCCATTTCTGCGCCTCCTTTTGGTTTCTTTTGTTTCCCTGCCATCCTAAGACGTGTAAAAGCGTACAAGTCACTTAAAAATGCGACCGTACGCTTTTATATTGTAACATATTTATGAGGAAATTGCAAATTATGCTACTCATTTCCTTTTTCATGCTTTCCGCGGATTGAATACACTACCCAGTCAGCAATATTCGTTGCATGATCTCCAATTCTTTCAAGATATTTGGCAATCATAAGGACATCCGTTGCCTTCTCGCCAATTTCGGTATTTTGATTAATGAGATTGATAATCTGCTTTTTGATACTGTCAAAACAATCATCGACCTGATCGTCCATGTAAATGACCTTCGTTGCCAATTCATCATCTTTGTTGACGAACGCTCCGATGCTCTTTTCTACCATCTGCATCGTGATCGCTGACATTTCCTGAATCGGTGCAAGATCGATCGTTCCACCCACTTCTGCCATAGACACCGTTATTTCGGCGATGTCGGCCGCCTGATCTCCAATTCTTTCCATATCTGTAATCATCTTAAGTGCGGAACTGATCAGACGAAGATCGCGTGCTACCGGCTGCTGCTGGAGCAGAAGCTTCATACAGATGCTTTCAATGTCCCGCTCTTTGTGATCGATCTCGAGGTCAAAGGCAATCGTTTCTTGCGCCGTCTTCAAATCTTTGTTCAGAAGCGCATCTACCGCCATCTCAATCGCGCGGCAGATCAAACTTCCCATCTCGATCATCTCATCGTTTAACGTCTCTAACTGTCGGTCAAATCGGTTTCTCATATCATCCAAACCTCCCTGTGATATAATCTTCTGTTCTTTGGTCTTTTGGCATGGAAAAGAGCTGCTCTGTCTTTCCGCTTTCTATAATCTCTCCTAAAAGGAAAAATACGGTGCGGTCTGAAATACGAGTCGCCTGCTGCATATTATGCGTCACCATGACGATCGTATATTTGTCTTTTAATTCAATCGCAAGATCCTCAATCTTTGACGTAGAGATGGGATCCAGCGCCGATGTCGGCTCATCCATCAAGATAACTTCCGGGTCTACGGCAAGTGCTCTCGCGATGCAGAGACGCTGCTGCTGTCCACCGGAAAGTCCCAGCGCACTCTTTTTTAAGCGGTCTTTGAGTTCGTCCCAGATTGCCGCCTGACGAAGGGATGTCTCCACGATTTCATCCAGTTTCGCCTTACTTCGGATTCCATGCGTACGCGGTCCATACGCGATATTATCATATACGCTCATCGGAAATGGGTTTGGTTTCTGAAATACCATGCCCACTCTTTTCCTCAGAACATTGATGTCCATATTTCCATAAATATCTTCTTGATCCAATCGCACGCTTCCGGTGATCCGGCATCCCTCAACCAAGTCATTCATACGGTTTAAACATTTCAAAAATGTCGATTTTCCACATCCGCTTGGCCCGATAAATGCGGTAATTTCATGCTCTGGGATATCAAGTGCGATTTCTTTTAATGCATGAAAATCCTGATAATATAGATCAAGATGATCAATTTCAAATTTATTCATTGTCTTCTCTCCTAATACTTATTTATTTTCTTTGCCACAAATGTGGATCCTAAGTTAATCAACATTACGATAACAAGCAATACTACAGCTGTAGCATACGCCTGGTCCATATACAATCCTTCACTGGAAAGTGAATACATGTGAACCGCCAGTGTTCGTGTCGATGAAAATATATTTTTCGGCATTTCTGCCACCGTTCCTGCAGTGTAGATCAACGCTGCAGTCTCTCCTACGATTCGTCCCATCGCCAGGATAATTCCGGAAGAAATTCCTGGTATCGCCGGTGGAAGAACGATGCGGAATACGGTTCGCAATTTTCCTGCCCCAAGTCCAAAACTTCCTTCACGGAAGGAATCCGGCACTGCCAAAAGTGCCTCTTCTGTCGTTCGCATAATGACCGGCAAAACCATGATCGATAATGTCAATGCTCCTGCTAACAACGACAATCCCATCTTACACGTTGTCACGAAAAACAACATACCAAACAATCCATAAACGATAGATGGGATTCCTGTCAATGTCTCTGCCGTAATACGAACCACTTCTACGATCTTATTGCCTTTTTTCGCGTATTCTACCATGTAAATAGCCGCTCCGATTCCAAATGGAATCGCAATCACAAGGGCAAGTATCGTCATAAATATCGTGTTAATCAATGCCGGCAGCATCGACGCATTTTCGGTCGTATAATGCCAGGCAAATAATTTTGGTGTCAGGTTCGGAATTCCATTGATAAGGATATATCCAATCAAAAATCCCAGCGACACTACCGTAAATAATACGGAAATTACGATCAGCACAAAGAACACGAAGGAAACCGGATGCTTTATGCTGCTTTTCAATTTTTGCGAGGCGGATTGAATATTGATATTTTCTCCTGCTTTCTGCATCATTTACTCCTCCGTTTCATTACTGAAAATAATAAGTTTATGATTAAAACAAAGACAAACAAAACCACGCCGGTCGCGATCAACGCCTCCCGGTGAAGATCCTGTGCATATCCCATCTCAATCGCGATATTTGTTGTCAATGTCCGGACTCCCTGCAAAATTCCTTTCGGCATACGCGGCTGGTTTCCTGCAATCATGATAACCGCCATCGTCTCTCCGATCGCACGTCCGATACCGAGGATCACACCTGCCGTAATACCGGATTTTGCTGCCGGCAGCGTGGCAAAAAATACACTTCGTATCGGATCGGCTCCGAGTGCCAGAGAGCCTTCATAATAACTTTCCGGCACTGCCCGGATCGCGGATTCGGACACTCCGATGATCGTTGGAAGGATCATCAGTCCCAGAAGAATGGAAGCGGTCAAAATACCGGTTCCATCTCCTACCGCATGAAGTGCGTCTGTCAACTCACGAACCATCGGTACGATCACTACCAATCCAAAGAAACCATAAACAACAGATGGAATGCCGGCAAGCAGATCAATCGCCTGCTTCAGATATGGATATATCTTCTTCGGGCAAAACTTTGCCATAAATACGGCGGTAAAGATTCCCACCGGTACACCGATGATGATTGCTCCCACGGTAACATATATACTTCCTAATATCATTGGAAGGATTCCGTAAATATCATTGCCCGGTTTCCATCTCTCCCCGGCAAGGAATTTGAAAACTCCAATTTTTGCCATTCCCGGTATTCCGTTTGCAAACAGGAATACGCAGATCAGAATTACGGCTAAGATGGACACACATGCTGCCAGCAAAAATAAGATTTCCATTCCTTTTTCTTTCCACTGTTTCATACTAACTCTCCATTCCGGGGCAGATTATTTTACGTCTGCCCAGCTTGTAATATCACCGGTATAAATACCTTTTACTGTATCTGTGCTAATGTCGTCTACAGTATTTGCTTTGTTTACTACCACTGCGATTCCGTCAAGTGCGATTGCAGTCGCTTTTACGCCCTGAGATGTCTCTGTGTCTTTCAATTCACGGGATGCCATACCGATATCGCAAATACCGCTGATTGCCGATTCTACACCAGTAGTTGAGTCAGATGTCTGGATCTCAATTTCTGCATCCGGGTTCACTGCTGTATAAGCTTCTTTCAGTTTTTCCATAACCGGAGATACGGAAGAAGAACCTGCTACAACAACTTTTCCTTTTGGTTTGCTTCCTGCATAAGCACCATTATCGGAGTTTTTGATATAACCATTCTTTTCAATAACGTCCTGTCCGTCAGAGCTGAGGATATAGTCGATAAAGTCCTGTGCCACCTCACTCAGACCGTCTTTTGTTACAATGTTAAATGGACGGGAAATCTTATATGTACCGCTCTTAATATTGTCAACGGTTGCTTCGTTTCCGTCGATCTTTACTGCTTTTACTGAATCATTCAAAGATCCAAGTGAAATGTAACCGATCGCATATTCATTTCCTGCTACGGTACTCATCATAACGGATGTGTTATTTGTTACGCTGGCATCTTCGGTTGTGTTGTCAACTTTATTGCCGTCCGCATCTTTTTCTTCGATACCAAACAATTCGATAAATGCACCTCTTGTACCGGATCCATCTTCTCTGGATACAACGGTAATGGCTTTACTGGTGTCAAATCCTGAACCTGCGTTATCTCCTGTACTTGTTCCTGCGGAATCTCCTGAACTGCTGCCGCATCCTGTCAGGCATCCTGCAATCATTACTGCACTCAAAACTGTCGCTAATACTTTCTTCATCTTCATAATTTGTTTTCCTCCATTTCTATCCCGGACTTCTCGCCGGCATATTCGTCTCATTTTTTCTGATCCGGTCTCTGCCGTGATCATGTTTCACATCTTACGTGTCTTTTGTAAAATGTAAAATCGCTTTTATGTAAAATCTTTGAAAAAAGTAAGTAATCAATATTCCTCACTTTTTTTGATGAGCCAGAGATATCCACCGACGCCTCCGACTGCTACTGTAATCAAGCAGGAAGCAGTAAGTGCCAGCTCTCTCGCCTGTGCTGCATGGGTGCAAAAAAGGCTGCTTACGGTATAGGCAATACTGCCGCCTACCAGAAAGCAACCTAATAATAACATTGTCATAAATAATTCCGGATTATTGAGATACCACGGTTTTCTTTGTTTTTCGCTCATAATGAATTCCTCCATTCACATCGATAAATCTTTCTTTTCACTCTGATTTCATCATACGATGCAAATGTAAAATTCATAATCATTATTTTGTAAAATTGAAGAGAAATTCGCGTAAATCTTTTACATTATCGACAACTTTCTCCGCGTCAAAACTCTCCAAAAGTTCTTTATCTCGGAACCCCCAGCTTACGAGTACACACGGAAGTCCGCTGGCACACGCCGTCGCATAATCCACTTCGGAATCCCCGATGTAAACTGCCTCGTCCTTTGTCGAGCCCAGTTCCTCCAATGCGGCATAAACCTCATCCGGCGCCGGTTTTCTTTGTCTTCCCTCAGCTTCTCCAATCGCCGCACCGACACATCCGGAAAAATAAATTTGATTTAATTCCTTCACTGCTGCGTCATTTTTATTGGAAACAATTGCCAGTTTTGCTCCATTTTCCTTTAATTCATTCATCAGATCTACAACTCCGTCATAAGCCCTCGTCTTAATCTGACAATGATCCGTATAATATGCACGAAAGGCTTCAAATGCCTCTTCAAACTGTGGATTTTCTCTTCCATTCGGTGTCGCGCGCTCCATCAGTTTTCCGATGCCGTTGCCGACAAACCGGCGGATCTCTTCGAGACTGTGTGTTTTCCAGCCAAACTGCTCCATGATGACATTGACACTGTCACACAGATCCTCCAATGTATTTAATAATGTTCCATCCAGATCAAATATGATCGTATTGTATCTCATTTTTCATTCCTCCTAACACTTTTCGGATGATGGCTAGGGCAATCAAAGCCGTAAGCACATCGGCGCATGCCTGCGTCGCGATAATACCAGTATAACCAAATATACGATTTAATACAATCAGCAAAATGGCATACAGTACGCCCTGCCTGCTGATTGACAGGACAAATGCCCCTGCCGCACTTCCGACAGACTGGCATACACACGTAGACACGAGTGTAACCGCCATAAATACCATGCCAAGCTGTTGAAACCGCAGCATCATCGCTCCATTCGTTATAATATCGGATTGATTCATAAATATCTTTATGATTGCCGGTGCAAATACACTGATCAAAATCGTAAATACCAGCGCTAGTCCTGCCTCAAACAAATACGCAAACCGTAAAATTTCTTTTAATCTCTTTTTATTTTTTGCTCCATAATTGTAACCGACAAGCGGCTGTCCGCCAAAGGCAAAACCGACTAAGATAAACGCTGAGATCATATTAGCTTTTAACGCAATTCCCATCGCTGCCACTTTATCCGTCCCATACGCGATCAGATAATGGTTTGTTATCATGATCATGATACTCTGCATCAGATTGGTAATCGACGCCGGAATCCCGATAACAAGTATATCGCGGATCATTGTCCCCGGAATTTTAATCTCTTTGAGAGAAACCGAAAGACGCTTTGCTTTTTTCTGCATGACATAAATATAATATACATCTGCAATCACATTTCCAATGACGGTCGCCATCGCCGCCCCGGCGGCTCCCTGTCCCAGTCCGAAGATAAAGACCGGATCCAAAATAATATTGACGATGGAACCAAGAATCGAGCCCGCCATCGCCTGTGTGGCAAGTCCCTCCGTCCGCAGAATATTGCTCGGCACAAGTCCCAATATAATAGAAGCGGCACCGACCGCGATCCACGTGTAATACTCGCCCGCATACTGAAATGTCGACGCATCCGTACCCAGCAATTTCAAAATCGGCGTCCGAAACACAAGCAGCACAACAGTCACAAAGATTCCAAATCCAATCGCCGCCCACAGACAGAACGCACTTGCCCGCTTTGCCTCTTCCTCTCTTTTTTCTCCAAAAAGTCTCGAGATTACGGAACTTCCTCCCAGTCCAAAGATATCTCCAAATGCGATCATCAGCGTAAAGATGGGCGCCGCCAATGACACACCTGCCACCAGTTCCTGCTTTCCTGTCAGCGCGATAAAATACGTATCTACCATATTATATACGAGAGAAACCATCATACTCATCACAACCGGCAGCGCAAGTTTCATATAAGCCTTCGGCACAGAAGCCGACTCAAATAATTCATTTTGCATTCGTTATCTCCTTTCAATCAAAAACATCCACATTCCTGATTGTTATACTAGGATTATGGATGTCCGAACCGTAGCACAGACACGCTCAATTGTGCGGCGTCTGCGCCCTATCATCTTCAATTTTTAAGCAAAATTATTTTAACAAAATGTCGTGGGAACGTCAAGGGGGAATTACATTGTTTTTTCCGCAATCTGCTCATCTTCATTTTGAATCTCATTGGTGCCTTTTGCCTTTGTTCGCTTGATAAATAATCGCCGGAATATCAGCCTTGCAAGCGGACCTACGAGAATAAGCTGCAGCGGAAATGCCATAACGAAATTTCTACAATATGTCATCAGATAATCCGGTATAAAATTTCCGGTAAATCCATAACCATGGTATACTCCCAGTATACTTGCAAATGCGACCTGCCATATTACAGTAAATGTCTGTATGGTAAATATGATAAAAATAGGTCTGTCTCCCGGCTGAACCACCCGGAATGCACATATTTTTGCAAGATGACTCGATACAAAATACGCAAGCAGCGCAATGATAATATACTCAATCCACATTCCTTTTAACGCGATCAAAAATGTCAAATTGATAAAACTTCCCATGGCAAGCACCGTATTATATAAGGTCATTACATAGACCATCATCCACGCTGTAATCACTGTAAAAAATATTGATTCTCCTCTAGTTCTAGGCATTGTTTTTTCCTCCATTGTATTTTTTCATAGCATCAAGAATGATTTCTGTCGTTTGCGTTTCCTGAATTTTATCAACAAGTACTTTCGCTTTTCTCGAAAACGAGCTGAAGCCACTTGCCATATCAATGTACGTATTATCCGACATATTTTCTCCGTTTTCCGCTATTGTTTCCTCATCAAGGTGCATTTTCTTGGCTACAAGCGAAATCAATTCTTTGTCATAAAAATCATAACCCAAGCGTTCCGCAAGCATTTTTCCAACTGTGTGACCGCCACTTCCGGTCTCTCTGCTGATTGTAATTACCATATTTCATTCATCCTTTCCAACAAAAAAAGACACCAAATGTACCCATCCGTCTGACAATGGACAGGCGACATTTAATGTCTCGGTTTCATTTTTTTATTAAATTTTTTTCAGCTTTTTTAGTCTATCACAAAAATGGAAATATAGTCAAGGGAAATTTTTTGATTTGACAAGTGTGTATTTAATGTGTATAATATAGGCAAGGAAATAAAATTACACTGGAGGGAGACACTACTTATTGAAGCAACGAGAATTAATTAAAAGGCTTGAAAATGCAGGATTTATTTTTGAGCGACATGGAAGCAATCATGACATTTATGTCAGAGGAACCGAAAGGGAAGAAATTCCTAGACATAAAGAAATAAACGAAAAACTGGCAAAAGCAATTTTAAGAAGAAGAGGATTATTATAACATTATAGACTGGAGGTTGAATAGAATGAAAACTGTATATCCTGTATTTTTCACAAAAACGGATGATATAATCTTAGTAGAAGTTCCTGATTTAGAAATATTAACTGAGGGAAATAATATGTCTGATGCAATCGAAATGGCACGGGACGCCATTGAACTAAAGTGTGTATCTTTAGAGGATGCTAACGCAACGATACCACAGCCATCTTCTGTGCAACAATTAGATATAAATCAAGGGACTTTTGCAAACGACGGTCAAACTGTTATTTCTCTTGTCGATATTGATTCTGCGGAATATCGACGTAAAATCGATACCAAAACCGTAAGACGAAATGTAACTTTGCCAAGCTGGCTGAACTACGAAGCTGAGCACGCAGGGATTAATGTTTCACGACTTCTTCAGGAAGCATTAAAAACTGCACTTGGCGTTAATAAGACGATTTAACTACACTTTTTAAGGTAGTTGTCAGCATAATATCACTTGACAAAATCAGGTAATTGCAAAACTTGCTATCCTTGTTTGCAATTACCTGTTCTACAATATATTGAGGAAGATTCATTTCATTCGCCTTTTGTTACAATAACCCTAGAAATTTTCAAAAAACACCTATCCATTTTTTTTTTTTACACTTAATATATGTAATCGCGATTATATCTTGTAGGAAAGGAGGGAGCAATTTGGACGAGAACAGAATTATTCCATATATCGAAGCAATCTTCCGCTTTTGTTATAAAAGATTAGACAATCGCTTTGATGCAGAAGATTTAGCAAGTGAAATCTTCTGTCATATTCTTGAGGGAATGAAAAAATACCAAATTGAGTCTCTGGACTCTTGGATTTGGAGAGTTGCACATAATCGTTATGCGAGATTTATAGATGCTCAAAGCAAAAACAATATGATACTTACAGAAGATAATGCTGTTTTTGAAATGGTAGAATATGACTGTTATCCGGTTGAAGAAATATCAACTGTGCAGGAATATGAAATTGTTTTTAGGTATTTGCATACTCTTTCTTTCGAGTATAGGAATATTTTTGTTGACTATTATATCGGTAAGATGTCAATCAAAATGTTGTCAAAGAAATATTCGCTCCCAGAAACAACAATTAAGTGGCGTTTGAATGTAGGACGTCAAAAAATCAGAAATCGAATAGGAGATGGAAAAATGGATAAAGGGTATAGCAGAATCAACTGGAATATGGGTTGTTGTAACGGTTCTGTAGATTCGAACAAATATTTAAATACGCAACTGGCTTGAGCCATATGCAAAGCAGCGTATGAAAAACCTTTAACAACGGAGGAAATAAGTATTGCAACGGGGATTCCTGCAATGTATATAGAGGATGAACTCCCACGCCTTGAATACGGAGATGCCATATGTAAAATCGGCAACAAATATGTTACTAATTTTATAGTGTTTAGCTTAGAAAATAGAAAATATACCGAATCCGCTTCAGAATCTTTGGTAAAAACTATTTCAAATAAGATCGAACAGCTATTACATGATAAGGCTTCGGAAGTGAGCAGCCTCCGATTTTACGGGCATGATTTCGGCATGGATAGACTTGGCTTTTTGGTAATTCCATATATCTTAAGACGAAAAATAGGAACACTTAAAAACACAAGACTCAAATTAGAAAATGGTCCATATCCAATTCGCAAAGATGGTGGACATGGTTGGTTTATTGTAGAAGAAACTGTCGATGAAAATGAATTCTGTGCAGAATATAATACCGGATGCAATGTAGCCGGTAATGATAGTGGAAGCAAGCATGAACAAATGGCTCATATCTATTATTATTGGATTTCAAAATATTTTGATTACAATATTTATCATAACAAAGGAACACTCTGGCTGTGTGCAAACAGTATTCCTCAGAATAGCAGGGACGGCATGCTTAATACAAATGCCTTATCTGACGACGATGCTGTAAAACTTATTCAAAACAATCTTATTGTAAAAGCCAAAAATGGTTATCGATTGAATTTTCCTTGCTTTTCAGAGAAACAATTTGATGAATTCATTACTTTGTTTGATATGGAAGATGAGAATCTTGATAATATGCTTACAAAATGGATTGTTAGTGTTAGGAAAAGTTTTGCAAAATTTGTTCCTAAACACCTTGATGACCAAATCAATCAATGGGTTTCAGGGTATTTATTCCAAATTATCGGCTATGTAATAGAGGAACTTATTCGGCGTGGAACTCTCAGAAAACCAGATATGGATAAACCTCTAATTGATGGAGTCTTTTATACAGAAGGAAAATATATTGATCCGTGATTCGATTACAAGTATTCGGAAATAGCACAAGCATGGATTTGCTTAACCCAATCAACGAGCGATACATCGCAAATGTGTAAATTCACATATATAACATGGTCAGCGTTTTATACCCTCTATCTGCTAATAAAAGAGCTAAGCTTCTGTGTTTGACACTGGCACAGAAAGCAAGCTCTTTTGTCTGCATTAACACTCGATTCACGAACTCCATAATTTGACAATCCAATTTGTCATGAGGGTTTTGTTTGCAATTACCTGTTCTGCGATATATTGGAGAAGTTTCATTTCATTGACCGCCTCACATTTTCTCTGCCACAACAATGTTTGCACAATGCTTATGCGGAACGCCTCCACTGTTGCAATCAAAAATAATCTCTTCAGTTTTGTGAAGCAGCCAGTCATGATACTGCATAAATTTATGGTTAGTATTTTAATGCACAGGCACTGCAAAAACAATAACCGGTTCGTTTCATTTTCATTGGATATTCTACCAGCAGTTGAATCGGATAGGTAGTAAATAATTACTTCTGTCGTTTGCGTTTTCGCATCTCATTTTTCTGGAAGTCCTTGCCCAGTCTGCTCAACTTGTTCACAGTTTTTTATCATCCGCAATTTCGCATCAATACTCTATATCCAAATATTCATTTCAGCCACTCCTTCTTCCTGTGAATAATCACCAATCGTATAAATCATCGGTTTGTTCTTTTCCATTTTTTCATATAGATATTCCACAACATCGGTTACTGCGGCTATCCCAACATCTCCATTGAACAGCATCTGTATCCCTTCGCTAATCCCATACTGTTTTTCAACTGTATCTAATACTTCTTTTGCCTCATTTTCAAAATTTTCTGTATTTAGCAAAAATTTATAATATTTTCTTTTTTCTCCCCAATTACTGAGAATATCATACGCATCAAGACCAATAAGATGAAAGCCGAAGGCATAATATAAAAAGCTTACAATCGCATCGTTAATATGATCCTGCTCTACATAAATGTCATATTCTCTCTGTTCCAAGGCCCACTTCATCTTCAATCCATAGTTCATTTGCGTAAAAATAACATCATACTGAACCGCAGAAGAACAATCTGGATTAAAGTAAATTTCCACATTCAATTTATCAATGTTTGAATCCAGCCCTTTTCTATCTATTCCCACAAAAGCCACCTTAGTTTTTTGTGTCAATTCCATAACTTCACACCTCTTTCTGAGCTAAAAACATTTTAAAAATAATTTGCAGTTTTATTATAATACTATTTTTGATATTATACCAGTAATATTTTCCCTCTCATCGTCCATACTAATACCACCAGAACCTACGAAAGGACCTCAAAATGAATCACACACACAACACTGCAAAGAACCTCACCACATCAGACAGCAAGAAATCCAACGATGCCCGCAAACGCCGCATCCGCGAGAACTCACACTACAATGAAAAGGATCAGCCGGCACCGGACAACAATCTGTTTTGGGAAGATGCCTCCAATCCTCTGAGCAGCAAAGGAAATTAAAAGAAGCCCGACGGTGGAGCGTTTTCCATCCTCGGGCTTTCTGTTATTCTAATGCAAGGTTCGAAATTACTGAAGCTGAGCCAAACGTTCTTTTACCTGAGCCATCATGCTCTGATATTTTTCCAGTTTCGCTTTCTCTTCTTCAATTTTCTTTGCCGGTGCTTTATTTACAAAATTTGGATTTCCAAGCATTCCTTCGGAACGTTTCAATTCGCCGGTCAGACGTTTTTCTTCTTTCTTCAGACGCTCGATTTCTTTTGCCACATCGACAAGTTCTGCAAACGGCATATAAATCGTACCTTTATCGATCACAACCGAAACCGCATCTTTCTCAATGCCGGTTTTGTCCGCCTGAATCGTTACTTCGCTGGCATAGCCAAGTGTTGCAAAGAATACTTTGTTGGTTTCGAAAATGTCTTTTACTTCGGCATCTTCTGTCACAACGATCACTTTTGCTTTCTTGCTCGGTGGTACATTCATCTCACCGCGAACATTTCGAATTCCTTTTACCGCTTCTTTGATGCGCTCTACGGCATTCATGTCCTCTGCAAAATTCATGCTTTCCGTGTATTCCGGCCAAGCCGAGATCATAATCGAATCGTCGTCATTGTCCATCAATGTACAGTAAATTTCTTCCGTAATAAACGGCATATATGGATGAAGCAGTTTCAACGCATCGATCAATACCTTTTTCAAGGTGTAAAGTGCTGCTGCCTTTGTCTCATCTTCTTCATTGTAAAGACGTGGTTTTACCATCTCAATATACCAGTCGCAGAATTCTTCCCAAATAAAGTCATAAATCTTCTGAACCGCGATACCAAGATCGTAAGTCTCCATCAACGCCGTGACATCTTTTGCCAGCTGGTTGCATTTTGCAAGAATCCATTTATCCGCCTGCGTAAGCTCATCTGCGGACACTTCTTTATTCGCAAGCTCTTCATTTTGCGCAAAATTCATCATGATAAAACGGGACGCATTCCATACTTTGTTGGCAAAATTACGGCTTGCCTCGACACGTTCCCAATAAAAACGCATGTCATTTCCAGGTGCATTTCCGGTAACCAATGTCAGACGCAGCGCATCGGCTCCGTATTTGTCAATTACTTCCAATGGGTCAATACCATTCCCAAGGGATTTACTCATCTTACGTCCCTGAGAATCACGTACCAGACCGTGAATCAATACTGTGTCAAACGGTACCTGACCGGTCTGCTCGATTCCGCTGAACATCATTCGCATAACCCAGAATGGGATGATATCATAACCGGTAACAAGCGTGTTGGTCGGATAGAAATATTTCATTTCCTCGGTATCATCCGGCCAGCCAAGTGTAGAAAATGGCCACAATGCGGAACTGAACCAGGTATCCAGCGTGTCCGGATCCTGACGCATCTCTTTACCGCATTTTGGACAATTACACGTCTTTTCCTTCGTTACGACAAGCTCTCCACAGTCGTCACAGTAAAATGCCGGAATCTGATGACCCCACCAGAGCTGACGGGAGATACACCAGTCGCGGATATTTTCAAGCCAGTGGAAATACGTCTTATTAAAATGATCCGGTACAAATTTTGTCTCGCCATTTTTAACCGCATCAATTGCCGGGCCTGCAAGTGGTTTCATCTTTACGAACCATTGTTTGCTGACACGAGGCTCTACCGTCGTACCACAGCGGTAGCAGGTTCCTACGTTATGATCGTGATCTTCTACTTTTACCAATGCGCCTTCTGCTTCCAGATCCTTTACGATGGCTTCACGTGCTTCGTAACGGTCCATTCCGGCGTATTTCTCGTATTCATCGACGATCTTCGCATCGTCTGTCATTACATTGATAATTGGCAGATCGTGGCGAAGTCCTACCTCAAAGTCGTTCGGGTCGTGTGCCGGCGTGATTTTTACAACACCGGTTCCAAATTCCATATCTACGTAATCATCCGCGATCAACGGAATCTCACGGTGAACCAATGGAAGGACAAGCATTTTCCCAACCAGATCTTTGTATCGTTCATCGTTCGGATTGACAGCCACCGCCGTATCTCCCAAAAGAGTTTCCGGACGGGTTGTCGCCAGATTGATATAACCGCTTCCATCGGCAAATGGATAGCGCAGATGCCAGAAATGTCCCTTCTGATCTTCGTACTCTACCTCGGCATCGGAAATGGATGTCAGGCAGTGAGGACACCAGTTGATAATACGCTCACCGCGGTAGATCAATCCTTTATTGTACAATTTTACGAATACTTCCTTAACGGCTTTATTGCAGCCCTCGTCCATTGTAAAACGCTCTCTGTCCCAATCACAGGAAGAACCCATTTTCTTAAGCTGGGATACGATGCGTCCGCCGTACTGTTTTTTCCAGTCCCAGGCACGCTCCAAAAATTTTTCACGTCCGATATCTTCTTTCGTGATTCCCTCTTTTCTCATTGCCTCGACAATCTTCGCCTCGGTCGCAATCGACGCATGGTCGGTTCCCGGAAGCCAAAGTGCTTCATAGCCCTGCATTCTCTTAAAACGAATGAGAATGTCCTGTAACGTATTGTCAAGGGCATGTCCCATATGAAGCTGACCTGTAATGTTTGGTGGCGGAATTACAATCGTATACGGTTTCTTATCCGGATTTACTTCCGCATGAAAATACTTCTTGCTGATCCATTTGGAATAAAGACGGTCTTCAATGTCTTTTGGATCATAATTTTTTTCCAATTCTTTTCTCATGATTACCTCCGATGATAAAAAAACTCTGGAAGAATACCTTCCAGAGTCATTCGCTTCAATCAGGCACCTTCCCTCTATAAGGGCGGCATTGCCGCGGTACCACCTTATTTCAAATAAATGCAGGTTTCCTCTTTCCTGCGTTTTATTCCTCATTCTGCCGATAACGGGGCGAACCGTGATCCTCTACACACAATGTCTGCTTCAAAGATCATGCTCCGAAGCTACCTTCCACAAACCACTTGCCGGATTTCTTTCAGCCGGTGAAAATCCTCTCTGCTGGCGTTTCTTTGTGTACTCCTCTTCTTCCACGCATTTTACTACCCTTTTATAATAGGGGTTTTCGGGGAAAATGTCAAGGGAAATTTGCATCTATTCCTCTACTATTACTGCTCTGGCATCTACACTATTCATTCGTTTGTTGCTAATCTCACGATACTGTTCTGACGCGAAACACCCATCCAACATCTTTCTGGAAGGAAATCGGATTACAATAACCCGCTGAGGGGTTCGTTCCGGATGAAGTGAAGTAACTTTTTCTGAACGAACAATGTATTCTCCGCCAAATTTTTCTACGATCGGTTTTACTTCCCGGATATATTCATCATACATCCCCCGCCCCGTTTTTTCATCAATGTAAGTATCTATGATAAAATAACAAGCCATCGCTATTTCTCCTTTCGGCAGCACGCAACCGTTGTTGCAAACAATGGAGTCTTCATCCACATAGGTGCATGCAAATGTTCGCACACCCTGCCAGTCTGTACCGGCAGTGTTCTGCCGTCATCCATATCACGTACCGTTTTTTCCAATTCCTCCAGCAACCCTCCGGCGTCTTTTATTTTTTGCCCCATTATTTCTGTGGAATAGGTCTGATCCCAGGCAGGATAAAATGTCTGAACATTTTTCAACCTCTCCAGTGTTGCCAAAGATTTTTTTGAATTTTCCAAATGCACCAGAATTGGAATATCTCCCCGAACCGGCACGGCATCTCCGATAAATACCGCATTTCCGATGCGATAAGAAATTTCATCTACAGAATGACCAGGAGTTCCAATTACTTGCACTAAAATATCATCGCAAATAGAAATCTCTTCTCCGTCTTTTACCACGCAGTCTACAGCAGTAGACTCTCCTGCCAGTTTATAAAAATTCGGGATAGGGCGTTCTCTGAATTGCAGGTCAATATCCTCGATCCACGGACGTTCCCCTTCGCTGGCATATATTTTTGCGCCGTATTTTTCACGAAAATAATGTGTCGTACCGATATGATCCGGATGGGCGTGTGTTAAAAATACTGCCTTTACTTCCTCCGGCTGATGTCCACTTTCTATAATTGCTTTCTCAATCACATCCTGACTTCCGTAAACTCCGGAATCCACCAAAATACAGCCGGTTTTTGTTGTAATCAGATATACATATACAAATCTTTTTATCTCGGGTGTAACATTGAACTCAATCTTTATTTGTTTTACTTTCATAAGCTGCTCCTTTCGCGCAAGTGAACACTTGCATTTAGATTATTTTTAAACGTGCCGATATGGCACGCTTATCACAAAGTTATATTATTTTACTTCTATTCCTGACACAAATACACGTATACTGTCCTGAATATATTTCTTCTTCGAAACATGGATTAATTTGTTTCCAAAAGATGCATCCAAAAATACAAAGCCAAAATTCATGGATATAAACTGCATTGCCAGACTTTCCACGCTGCATTCGCTCATCCTGCGCTGTGCAGTCATTTCCGTAAAATATTTTATCAAAACTCTTTTAAACATCAACGGCACCTGCATAATTCCCGGCAATGCAGCACCTTCCAGTTCCGCCGACCGCAATCCAACAGAAATTTTTACCATCTGCGGTGTTACCTTTTTCATATAAATCGTTGAAAAGGCAAGCAGATCTTCTTCCAAATTTCCGTGATAAACAAAATCCTCTTCCGATAATCCCGGATTCCACTTTGGCAGTTCCATCGCCGCCGTCACAATTTCTTTCTTTTCTCCAAACCTACGGAATATCGTGCTTTCATTCACTCCGGCTAACCTTGCAATCTCCTTTGTAGTCGCCCCCGAATACCCTTTTTCAATGATTAATGTCATCGTGGCATCCATTATTTTTATCTGAGTTTCATCATACATACAGCCAGCCTCCAATGCAAGTGTTTGCTTGCATAATACCATGTTATTATATAAATGTCAATCAGAAAATCATTGTTGCAGCTAACAAATTATCATTGTATAATAATATCAGATCATTTTTTCAAAGGAGGAAAAACATGAAAAAATTTATATCAATTGCACTTATTTTCACCTTAGTTTTTGGCACTTTGGCGATTGTCCCATCCACGCCATCGCAGGCCGCGACAAAAGAAATCCTTATCGCACGTTTAAGCGGCAGCACCTTAACCTGCCACAAATCAACCTTTAATACGAATTTAAAAGGAACGAAAGACTGGGAGTGGGAAAATATCGTAGGCTACGGAAAGAAACTTTCTTACAAAGTTTCACCAAAATGCAAATTTTATACGTTAAGTGCGGACAGTGTCACACTCACCAAAGTAAGCCGCAGTACTTTTAAGAAAAAACTATATGATTATTCAAAACAAAGAGAAAATGGAGTAACTTATTATTGGGGCACCGCCGCAAAGATTACGATCAAAGGCGGCAAAGTAGTGAAAATCCAGCAGGTATTTCAGTCTTAATACAAATGGCAGGAGAGAGAATTTCTTTCCTGCCTTATCGTTATCTTTCATTATAAAACCGGGTAATCGCCGCCTGCGCTTCTTCCGACTCATGTTTTTTACGAAACCGCTCGCGGTCTTCCAGGATAGCAAGCATTTCATCGACCACCATTTCTTCCGTTGGGGCACTGAGGCGGTACAGATAGCCTAGCATCCGTGTCGCTGTATAGTCCGTATTCATATGCGTAAATGCAATCTCCCGGCTCAGTTCCTCGTCAAATCCTTTTTGTAAAAGAAGCCGGTACACTTCTTTGCTCATTTCCGATGCCATTTTACCCTTCCTTTCACCACGCCGTTCCGTCGGAAAAACATCCTTTGGGATTTCTGCCACCGAGGGCAAATTTCTTTTTCTCCGGAATCGTATTTTTCCATCCCAAATAAAAAGCTGTCACGCAATCCACTTGGTTGACAATTTTGTATTTTAATGTTTTGCCACTTTTGGTAAATGTCGAAAACATAATATCATTGGGATATTTCTTTCCAACATGGCGGACCAATGCCGAGCTGATTCCATCGGTAACCGAAGTCATATACAGATCTCTGGCTCCAAACAAATGCAAAATTTCGTGCGCATATGTCGCCGCTCCTTCTGCCTCATTTTCATATTTTGAAAAAAGGGCACTCATTTCATAAAAATTCTTTTTCCCATCTTCCATATAATGTACCGAGGTCGAACTCACGCCGGATTTATTAATAAATAGCAAAAATCCAATGCTGTCCGTGCCATATTTTTCGCGTATTTCATCCATATTAATAGACTGTTCAATACGTGTCTGCATCTGGTTGCTGAAGCGATTTAATTTCTTCTCGGAATCGTCTAATTTAGTCTTTATTTTTACCTCATACTGCAAGTCAGAATTTGCATAACAATCTGCCACCAACGTCACATTTTTCTTATACCGCTTCCCCTGTCGTTCAATAAAAGCTGCTGCCGCTTTCAGTTTCCGATTGGCATCTTTTTTTTGTTTTTCATTCCATTTGCTGTCGGCATCCTCCACAAAGATACTGACAAGCACCGATTTTCCAATCAGGACACCGGCACTTCCTGTCTTTTGTGTTTTCCATTGTGTTGTCGTTTTCGCCGCCTGTACATTTGTCGTCATTGTCTGGCAAACCGTTCCAAATATTAAACTTAGCAACAATGCAATTGACAATATTTTCCTGTTCATGTTATTTTTCCCCACTCACTACATTTCGAGAAATCCCCTGCAAATAGCAGCGAATATTTTCACAAACTACATCTGCGCAGCGCTTTCTCGCCTCACACGTCGCCCACGCAATATGTGGCGTAATGATAAGTTTCGACGACTCCTGTATTTTCAACAACGGATCGTTTTCTTCCATTGGCTCTTTTTCCAAAACATCCAGCCCGGCTGCTGCAATTTCGTCCTTTTGCAACGCTTCTGCCAATGCTTTCTGATCCACGATCGGACCTCGTCCGAGATTCAGAAGGACCGCTGTCTTCTTCATTTTCCGGAATGCCTCGGCATCCACTAATTTTTCCGTCGCCGGTGTAAGTGGCGCATGGATCGAGACAATGTCCGCCTGCTCCAGAAATTCATCCCACGTCACACGTTGATATTTTGGATGATTGTGCTTTCCCGAAGTGGAGTAGTAAATGACTTTGCAGCCAAAGGTCTCCGCAATCTCTGCCACTTTTTCCCCGATCGCACCCATACCGATAATACCGTAAACTTTTCCATCCAGTTCATGAAATGGCTTTGCAAAGTGGGAAAATACGTCACTTTTTGCATACGTTCCGCTTTTAACAAATTGATCGTAATATGCCAGTTTTTCATACACATAAAACAGCAGCGCAAAGGTGTGCTGCGCCACCGACATGGTCGAGTACCCTTTTACGTTTGTCACCACAATTCCGCGGCTTTCCACATAAGGCATGTCTACAATATTGGTCCCGGTCGCTGTCACACAGACCAGTTTCACATTTTTTGCCTCTTTCAGCAATTCCTCATTCACAGGGATTTTATTTACAATGATAATATCCGCATCTTGAATCCGCTTTGCATTTTCTGCCGGCTCGGATGCCGGATATTTTACCGCCTCACCAAGTTTGTCAAATTCTGACAAATCCACATCTTTTCCTAATGTATCTGCTTCCATAAAAACGATTTTCATGCGTTTGTACCTCCTGATTACCTATCAAAGCAAAGTTTATCTTAACTCTACCATCATTTTATATGGTAATGCAGGAAACGTCAAATGGTTTTTCCTTTTTGGCGTGTGCCAACGTTCTCTTGCACTGACAAAATGTGTGCTCCGCACACGTCACGACCTTGCTTTTCCCTTCTGGCGTGTACCAATATTCTCTTGCACTGACAAAATGTGTGCTCCGCACACGTCGCCACCTTGCTTTTCCTTTCTGACGTGTACCAACATTCTCTTTTCCTGACAAAATGTGTGCTCCGCACACGCCACAAACTTACTTTTCTCTTCTGGCGTGTACCGACGCTCTCTCGCAACGGCGAAGTGGCCGCTCCGCACACGTCACAACCTTGCTTTTCCTTTTTGGCGTGTACCACCGCTCTCTCACAACGGCGAATGAGCCGCTCCGCACACGCCAATCCACTCATTTTTTGAAAACATTCCCTATCAACTTATCAACTGCTTTCGTATTCATTGGGTTATCAAGCGATTCAAAGGTGTATATGATATTATCGCCCTGATAATATCCATTTTGCGTATATTGGTTTATCTTCCTCAATGCTTTTCGGCTATATTCCACGTCCCCCATCATGCCAAAGTGCTCCCAAATAATTTCTTTCCGGCGCCGTATATCAAGGCAGCAAAAATCTGGGTAAACCATTCCAAAGCCCTTCAAATAAATTGGGCGTTCATAATGATATGAAATATTTTGTAAGAACAATTTGTCAGCTATAATCTTCTCCGACTTCGACCGGACTCTTTCGCCACGTTCAGTATAGATCTCCTGACTTCCTTCCTCAAAATCTTTTCCCTCATAAGTGATCTTCTCCCAATCCTCGATATATTGTTTGTCGCTCATCAAAAAAGACTCGACCAAATTCTTTCTCGCAGGCGGTAATTCGCCATACATATCATATAACTTGTCTACATCAAACTTACGCAAAAATGTATCAAGATATCCTAGATTAGAACAAACTTTATTTAGTAATTTCTTATCATAGTCCCTTTGGGCAAGCTGCTTTGCAAAGTCCCAGTCCGATTTTCTCAGATATTTTCGGATGCCATCTTTTTTTACATAGAACTGCTGTGTTCCACGGCAGTTTTTGCTATGCAACGCTCCTTCTGGTGCTTTCCGCAGTTTCTCCGCTAACTTCACTTTCAATTCTGCAAGCCACTCAGCAGTTTCCTCTAATTTTTGAATTGTAATCCTATTTTCCATTCAATATCCCCCTTTGTATTTTTTCTTTTCAGGATTTTTTGATTTGAAACAAATCAGAAAAATAGATATATTGGTTATTATACCATGTAAATAAAAAAGCGCAAGTACAATTTGCATTAAAAATATAAACATTTTTACTTTATTTTCTTAAAAAAATAAATTTGTTATTGAAAAAAATTTACTTTCTTCGTATAATAGAGGATGGATAAAAACGTTAATACTACTTACCATATAGGAGGTTATCATGGAAAGTTACCAGAACTTAAGTAAAGAGCAGCTGCTGGCGCTCAAATCCGAGTTAGAAGCCAGCTACGAAGAAAAGAAGGCATTGAATCTACAATTGGATATGTCACGTGGAAAGCCGAGTCCAAGCCAGCTTGATGTATCCCTTGGCTTGATGGATGCATTGAATTCAAACTCTATATTGAAATCGGAAGACGGTACAGACTGCCGCAATTATGGTGTATTGGATGGGATTCCTGAAGCTAAGAAATTGATGGCTGATATGATGGGAACCACAGCAGACCATGTCATTATCTTTGGAAATGCCAGTCTTACGATTATGTACGATTCGATTTCCCGCTCTTTCACTCACGGAGTTTTGGGCAGTACGCCATGGTGCAAATTAGACAAGATTAAATTCCTTTGCCCGGTTCCCGGATATGACAGACATTTCGCTATCACCGAGCGTTTCGGCATCGAAATGATCAATATTCCAATGACTCAGGATGGTCCGGACATGGATATGGTTGAGGAACTTGTCGCAAATGACGACAGTATCAAAGGAATCTGGTGTGTTCCAAAATATTCCAATCCTCAGGGCTACTGCTACAGTGATAAGACCGTCCGCCGTTTTGCGAATCTGAAACCGGCGGCAGAAGATTTCCGTATTTACTGGGACAATGCGTATGTCATTCATCATTTGTACGAGGACAATCAGGTTGAGATTCCGGATATCATCAGCGAGTGCGAAAAAGCCGGCAATCCAAATCTTGTTTACGAATTTGCTTCTACTTCAAAAGTAAGTTTCCCGGGTTCCGGTATCGCTGCGATGGCAGCTTCCGCGGAAAACCTTGCCGATGTCAAGAAACAGATGACGATTCAGACAATCGGTTATGACAAACTGAATCAGCTCCGCCATGTGGCTTATTTCAAAAACATTGACGGTTTGAAAGCGCATATGAAAAAACACGCTGATGCGATGCGTCCAAAATTCGAGGCCGTTTTGAAAGTGCTTGATGAAGAGCTTACCGGTGCTGAGATTGGAAGCTGGGTAAAACCTCTCGGCGGTTATTTCATTTCGTTTGACGCGATGGAAGGTTGTGCCAAAAAGATTGTTGCCAAATGTAAAGAAGCCGGTGTCACTTTGACAAATGCTGGTGCCACTTTCCCATATGGCAAGGATCCGAAAGACAGCAATATCCGTATCGCTCCGTCGTTCCCTACGCCGGAAGAAATGGCTGTTGCCACAGATCTGTTTGTACTCTGTGTAAAACTTGTCAGTGTGGAAAAATTGTTAGAGAATAAATAATTTAGAACATAGTTAAGGCTGTCACAAAACCGTGGCAGCCTTTTCCCATTTATTGAATTTTTTTAATCTTCAAATGGCCGGATCCGATATCTCACGCCCAAAGAATCACAGATTTTCCGGCATTCCTGCTCTTCTTCTTTCGTAATCGTCGTTTCCACCGTCGTCATGACAACTTCCGGGACATACTTTGTCGCTTCTTTCGCAAAATCAAGCATTGCCTGAAAAGATCCGATACCAAATTTATTGCGGGTCAATTTATAATATTCTTCCGCATTTGGCGTGTTCAGACTGATTGATACGGTATCAATTTTGTCTTTCAAAAGCGGCGTAATATCTTTCCCGTGAATCAGGCTGCCAAGTCCGTTGGTGTTGATGCGGATTTTCTTACCAAATTTCTTTTTGGCAAATTCTGCCACTTCAAGCAAGTCATCCAAACGTTCTGTCGGCTCGCCAAAACCACAAAATACAATATCTTTGTATGTGTCCGGTGGAAATTTGTCAAATTCTTTTTCCACTTCTTCCACCGTCGGCTCGCGGTCCAGCCACAGACTGCCGGATTGTTGAATCTCTTCGTGCGTCTGGCGCAGACAGAATGTGCATGCACAAGGACATTTATTCGTAAGATTTACATACAGATTTCCGTATGCCGGATATAAAATCGTCATCATAATAATTGCCTCTTTTCTCCTACATAGATTTCATCAAATTTACCATCTCAATGGCTGTAGTAGCCGCATCGTAGCCTTTGTTTCCGGCTTTTGTACCGGCACGCTCTACCGCCTGCTCGATATTGTCTGTGGTAAGAACGCCAAAGATCGTAGGTACGCCTGTGTTCAGACCAACCGTTGCAATTCCTTTGCTGACTTCTGCACAAACATAATCGTAATGTGATGTGGAACCTTTGATCACCGCACCCAGACAGATGATCGCATCGTATTTTCCAGATTCTGCCATCTTCTGCGCTGTCATTGGGATTTCAAATGCACCCGGTACCCAGGCAAGATCCACATTGTTCTCAGTATCTACTTCGTGACGACGAAGGGCATCTTCCGCTCCTCCGACAAGTTTCGATACGATAAATTCATTGAATCGCGCTGCCACGATACCAATTTTCATTCCTGTTCCTACTACATTTCCTTCTAATACTCTCATGATTTTTCCTCCATTCTCGCCTTATTCCGGCTTTTTATAATTTGTCATATGCTGCATTTTTTCCTGTTTCGTAAGCAAATATTTGAAATCCTCCCGTTTGGGAGCGATCTTTCAATCCGGCTTTTTATAATTTGTCATATGCTGCATTTTTTCCTGTTTCGTAAGCAAAT
>CAJMFH010000019.1 GCA_905212635.1 uncultured Lachnoclostridium sp.
AATTCCAGTTTTTGACAGTAGTGATGAAAGCAGCGTCGTTCCCACCGGTGGCGCCGCCGTATACGTATCCGGCAGCCAGGTATGAAGCGGAAACATTCCGGCTTTTGCACCATAACCAAACAAAAGGCAGGCACCGGCGATAAAGAGATTGCGCCGGTTGACCGGAGTTCCTTCGAAGGCAATCCACATTTGACGGATCTCCATCAGTTCAAACGTTCCAAACATATAATACAAAATCATCAATCCGTACAGCATCACAAGTCCACCGGCAATCCCGTATGCCAGATAAGAAAAAGATGCCTTTTTCGCATATTCACTCTCGTCATTTGGCACATAGGCAAATGACGCAAGCGTCATGATTTCAAAAAAGAAAAACTGTTTCATCAGATTCGTTCCGGAAAGAAAAAATTCAACCGTCGCCGCAATCGTCAACAGGTAGAAAAACAAAAACCGTTTATTGTGCGTTGACACCCGGAACTGCTGCGGCAAAGCACATAACGTCACGATAGATGACACAAGTGTAAGCCCTAAAAAGAAAATCGAATATATATCTAACATTTGTCCATCCACCTCCTAAAGCAAGCCATTGGCAACCCATGTAAAAAAGGTCATAAGCGGCTTTGAATACAATCCAAAAACAACAATCAATATGGCAAAGAGAACCATCGGCACTTTCATCTGCCAGCCCGGATCACAGTTTGTTTCCCCGTTGTCATCCGCCGGTTCTACCAGATAAGCTTTTCCTAAAATTGTAAAAATATAGATTGCAGTCAAAAAGGCGGACAACACCAGAATTAAAATCAGATACGGTGCCAGCCAGTTTCCCTTTTGATAGGCATCTACCGCCGCCGTCGCAATGTTCCATTTGCTGATAAATCCGGTAAGTGGCGGGATTCCGATCAAGGCGATCCCTGCCACGCTCATACAGCCAAATACCACCGGCATCTTTTTTGCCAGACCGGCAATCTCATAAATATAATGTTTCCCGGTCTGATGCATGATCGCGCCGACCGCAAAGAAAAGCGAAATTTTCATAATTCCGTGGAAGATCATATGCGTCAGACCGCCGATCATTCCCATTGGAGTCATCAATAAAAATCCAAACAAAATATATGACAGGTTGCTTGCTGTCGAATAGGCAAAACGCCGTTTTAAATGCTGTTCCTTGACGGCATTGGAAGAACAGAATAAAATGGAAATTCCTACCAGTCCAAGTACCATATACTGTGCCGGCGTTCCCCGTAAAAAAGACGTTCCAAAAATGTAATACGTGATACGCAGGATTGCAAATGCTCCCGATTTCACCACTGCGACAGCATGCAAAAGCGCCGTCACCGGGGTTGGTGCCACCGAAGCCGTCGGCAGCCATCCGTGAAGTGGAAACAATGCCGCTTTTACGCCAAATCCCAGTACCATACAGACAAAAACAGCCTGCAAAAGTGCTTCATGTCCGCTCACTTTCGTCATATCCAGAACACCGCCAAAAGTAAAATTCATGCTTGTTCCATAACGAAGGATGAAAATAAATCCGATAAACGCAAACGCAGCTCCACCGATCGAATAATACGCATATTTCCGTCCTGCATACCGTGCTTCCGAGGTCATCGTGTGCATGACAAGCGGAATCGTAACCAGCGTCAGCATTTCGTAAAACATATACATCGTCATCAAATTGGCGGACATCGCTATTCCAAGCGTGATCCCATATGTCATTGTGTAAAAGGAGAAGAAACGATTTTCCCCTTTTTCCCCGTGCATATACTCAAACGCATACAGCGAAGCAAATGGCCAAAGTGTACTGACAAGGGCAGCAAACACCATGCCTGCGCCATCCAGATGCACCGAAACTTCCAATATACCGGCTAGATTAATAAGCCGTGTATAGGATGCAGGATGCAAAAGCAGTGAACTCCACATCAAAATCGAAGTCACGATCACGATACATTCGACATAAATATTTCTCTGTCGCCGCCGTTTCCACGGAAAGAGAGGAAGTACGGCTCCTCCCAGGATTGGCAGCACAATTGGTAAAACTAATAATAACACATTCATCTTTTCACCACGTTCCCCTCTCTTCTTATATAATTTCTTTTACAATATCTTCCAAGCCATGAATCAGCGGTTCATTGAAGATTCCAAGCAAAAGTGCCAAAGCTGCCAGGATCACCATCGGAATGACCATTTTCCGGTCTTCCTTTACCGGCTCTTCCTTTTCCGGTTTGTCATAAAAAGCATGAACGCTTACCGTCAAAAGATAGCCCGCTGTCAAAAGTGCGCTCACAAGAAGCACAACCGGCCCCGCAATCTTTGCCACACGGATTCCGGAAAAAAGAGCAGTTGTTCCCAATTTCCATTTACTGAAAAATCCGCTGAATGGCGGAATTCCCACAAGGGCAAGGGAGGCAAGGGTAAAACAGACCATGGTAACCGGCATCCTCTTTCCGATTCCGCGATATCCTTCTACTCTTGTAGTCCCAGTTTCATGGATCACTGCGCCGGCACAGAGGAAAAGATTATTTTTAATGACCGAATGGTAGATCACATGCAGCAATGCACCGACAAGTCCCGCCGGCCGCAGCAGCATAATACCAAACAGAATGTAAGAAACCTGGCTTACCGTTGAATACGCCAGCCGCCGTTTCATGATCTTTTCCTTATAAGCAAGCATTGATCCCATAAATATCGTAAGCAGTGTCAGACCGATCACAATATACTGCACAAAGGACTTCCGCAGAAAATCTGCTCCCGCGATATAATAAACAACACGAAGAATGGCAATGACACCCATCTTCGTATTGACGCCCGACAAAATCGCACTCGCCGGTGCCGGAGCGACCGGATGTGCCGTAGAAAGCCAGCCATGAAGCGGAAACATACCGGCTTTGGAACCAAAACCGATGATCATCCCCAAAATAGCAAGTTGAAGCGTCGTTTCGTGCCCTGCAATCGCTGCGTGCGTAAAATTTCCACCCGGCGTAAAGGCGATTGACGGTGTCAGCTGGTAAATGTAAAAGAAACCGATCAGACCCAGAAAGGCACCTGCGATCGAATAAAATACATATTTGTATCCGGCGGCGATGGCTTCTTTCGTCTGCGCATGAATGACATATCCGATCGTCGCCAGCGTCATTCCTTCGTAAAAGAGGTACATTGTCACCAGATTTCCGGCACTTGTAATTCCCATAAGCATTCCAAATGTCAGCAGATGGCAGCCCAAAAAACGCGCACCCTTTTTATCCCCTTTCATATAAGAAAAGGTATAAAGAGTAACCAAAAGCCAGATAAATACTACAAGTGTAGAAAAAACAATGCCTAAATTATCCAGATTCAATACGATCGGAATGTCTTCTTTCAATTTCCAGATTGTGACCGCCGGACTTTTGTTATATAAATTGATTCCGTGAAATACTGCCGTCAAAAGAACGATTCCCATCACAGCCACGGATAACATTTTGGTAATTCCTTCCCGCCATTTGTGTCCTGCCGTCGCGAGTAAAAATAATACAAAACCACTGATCAGCGGTAAAAATATCGGTATTGCCAGCATTTCTTCCCCTCTTTCTCTCGTTGACTATAACTATTGCTCTATGAAAACATCTGCACGCCTGCTGCGATCGCTTCCCACACAAGATTGGAACCGATTCCCAAAAACAGGTTTAATCCAATAAATACAAGAATGGCTGCGACATACGGCACACCATTTTTCGCACGCCCTTTTTTATCCGGTGCCGGCGTGTAAATCGTCATAACAGTATGCAGGAAATATACGGCATTGAGAACCGTACTGATCGCCAATGCGATCATTGCAACCCACATTTTCTCCTGTCCGGCTTCCAAAGCGCCCATCGCAAAATATACTTTGGAGGTAAACCCGGCAAACAGCGGAATTCCGACCATTGACAACGCGCCCACGGCAAATCCCGCGCCGGCTGCCACATTGCGGTAACCCGCCCCTTTTAAATCTTCAAACAACTTGCTGTCATCCGAAACCTCGGACAATCCTCTTGCTGCGATAAACAACATGGATTTGGAGGCAGCATGCGAAATGATATGAAAAATGGCCGCAAGCATACCGGTTTTTGTCCCAATTCCGATTCCCATATAAATGTAGCCGATCTGTGCTACCGAAGAATATGCGATCATTCGGCGGATATCCACCTGCCGTATCGCACGAACGGAGCCAAGGATCATTCCCAGCACGCCGAGAACAAACAACAGATTTCCGACATGATGCGTCTCGATTACATCAATGCCGATCACGCGGTAAAATATTTTCAAAAGCAAAAAGATATAACTTTTGGATACCAGACTTGACAATATGGCACTCGAAGATGCCGTGCCATAACTATAGGCATCCGGCAGCCAGCTGTGAAACGGAAACAGCGCCGACTTAATCGCCAGTCCTACGCACATGAGTACAATGACTACAGTAAGCGGCATCGTGTACTGCCCATTTGCATTCAGTGCGGCTACCGTCTCTTTCATATTAGACATCAGAAGGTGCCCCGTAATGCCGTAAAGCATTGATATTCCGATCAGAATCAGTCCGGAACCGATCAAACTCATGATCATATATTTGGTCGCAGCCACCAGAGTATGTCCGGTCTCACGGATCAAAATCAGTCCTCCTGCCGCGATCGTATTAATCTCGATAAATACGTACGCCGTAAACATGTCATTGGTGTAGATCAGTGCCAAAAGGGAACTCATCATCAGATTTACGAGTACATAAAACAAATTCTGCTTTGTCTCTGCGATATCTCTCGCTATATATTTCCCTCCGCCGGCAACCGACAACAGCATGATCAGGCAAAATACAACCGCCATCACGCCCTCTAAAATACCGACGCGGATCTCATTGCCCCAA
The DNA here is from genome assembly GCA_905212635.1 of uncultured Lachnoclostridium sp. Lineage (GTDB taxonomy): Bacteria > Bacillota > Clostridia > Lachnospirales > Lachnospiraceae > Eubacterium_F. The sequence continues at coordinate 4,868 of CAJMFH010000019.1, forward strand.
GGTGCCGGGAAATGTCCCATCATATAGACATAGGGTTCGCCCGTGCCAAGGACAAATGCCAGCACACAGCCGGACATCACAAGAAGTACCGTCAGCAGGGTAAGTGTCCACACCCGCGCCTTCTTTGCCGGAAGTACCGAAGATATTACGCCGCTTGCCAGACACATGATAATATTCATAAATGGAAAATTCTGCACCAGATTCATGAATCTTATATCTCCTCTCTCTTTGCGCTAAGTGCGATCTCATCGATATCCAATGTGCCATAACGTTTATACAGTCTCACCGTGATAGCGAGCATCAGTGCCGTGACACTGACCGATACAACGATTCCGGTCAATACCAGTCCGCTTGGGATCGGATTGACATACGTCTCCACCCGCAGATCGTCATTGACAACGATCGGCGCAAGCCGTCCCACGATATACCCTTTCGAGGTCAAAAACAGATAGATCGCTGTATCCATAATATTAAATCCCATAATTTTTTTGATCATATTTTTATGAAGCAGCAATGTCGTAAGTCCAATGCCAAAAAGGATCACGGCAGCCGTCTCATAATAATTGGTAAATAATGTCATTTTATCCAATCTCCCCTTTCCGAAACAGCGAATAGAAACCGTACATGGTACAGGCGACGACCATTCCCACGCAGATATTTAACGGCAGGATCAGTCCCCCACTCACGATTGCGCCCGGAATCCCCTTTGGGATCCCGCTTTCCAGATGATTGGCCCCGGTAAAAAACGAATAGCTTTTCGCTGCCGAGTAAAACAAAAGTGATGCGACCGTAATAAGCGAATAAGTCTTCCGCGTAAAGAAACGGTCGGTCTGCTCAAAGCCAAACGCATTTGCCATAAGAATCAGCCCCGCTCCGATGATCGCACCGCCGGAAAATCCACCTCCCGGAGACAAATGTCCATTCAGCACAATATAAATTCCAAAGATCAGGATAAACGGTGTCAATAATTTTGCCGCCATACGCAGGATCGGATCGTCCGTCTTTTTGGGTTTTCTCCGGATCTCCTGATTTCGTTTGCTCTTCGAATCGAGACGAAGAAGGATCATCACACAGGTCGCGGCGATAAAAAGCACATGGGATTCGCCCAGCGTATCAAAAGCACGGTAATCAAGGATCATGCCGGCAACGATGTTCGTCGCTCCGGTTTCCTCCAGTCCTTTTGTGATATAACGGCTCACCACTTCATTCGAAGTCGGATTGTCTTTTGCCCCAAACGTCGGCAATTGATTTACCGTCAGCAAAAGTACCGTAATGAGCGCCAGACAAAACAAGACCGCCACGCAGTTGTATATTCTCCGGAACCATTGAAAGCCTCTTGTCTGCGGCCATTTTTCATATCGCTTATAAAGCTCTTTCCGCGACATTCTGTGCGGCTTGACAGCAGTTTGTTCTACTTCTGTAGTCTTCTCGTCTGCCTCATTTTTCAAAAAGGATGTATGATTTTCAAAAATATCTTCATACTCATGCTTTTCCACGCGCTCTCCATCAACAAAACGCTGTAATTTCCGCCACCAGCCATTTTCATAGTTTTCCCTTTTTCTGCTCATTCGTCCTCCCCCTCTTCGTCATCCCACATCGGTTCCTCTTCTCCGCGAACCTCTGTCAGGGCATGTATTTTTTTCAATGTCATAAAGAAAAGAAGACTTGTAACACCGGCTCCGACCGCCGCCTCTGTGATTGCAAGATCGGGGGACTCCAAAAGGATCCAGATAATGCACATGATCACACTATATGACATAAATATGACGATCGAAGTAAGGAGATTTTTATTTAGGCAGACAGCAACCGCACAAACGATCAAAAACATCACTAAAATATAGGAAAAAATTGTCATTTTTCTTTTTCCTCCTCTTCTCTCTTTTTCTTTTTTTCTACCATCATCTGTGCGATCAGATGACTGGACACCGGACCGGTTGTCCACAAAAAGGCGACGACAAGTACCAGTTTAACGGTCGTAAACGTAAATCCAAAGAGCACGATAAGTCCCAGGATAATAAGCCCCAGTCCTAACGTGTCCCCCATCGCTGCCGCGTGCATGCGGGTCAGGCATTCGGAAAAACGGTACACCCCGATAGCCGCTGAAATCATTACAAATACGCCGCCGCTGATGCAGATCGCTGCGGCAATAAAACGAATCCATTCCATCTTTTTATCCTTTCTCCTGCTCTTTCGCGCGGCTTTTGTAACGGCGTATGAAAATACGCGTCAATACAACAACTGCCAGAAAACTGATCATGGTGTAGATCAACGCCACATCCAAAAGCCAGCTTTCCTTTAACGCATAGGCAAGAAGGCAGATGGCAGCGATCGTCAATGTGCCGATCATATTTGCCGCAACAATCCGGTCGCCAAGTTCCGGTCCGCGGATGGCTGCGATCAGACAGGCGATCATGCAGATTCCGAGCAGAATAAATACTACGATAAAAAACGGCTGCTGTACCATTGTCAACATGCCTTCACCTCCCGTTCAATCTTTCTCAGCAACTGTACAAATGACGAATCTTCCATCCCTTCTGCCATCGTTTGATCCAGGCAGTGGATGGTAAATTTATCCGCGGTCAGTTCTACTGTTATCGTTCCCGGTGTCAGTGTGATGGAATCTGCCAGAATCACATTGAGACAGTTAATCTCAAACGGCGTTTCCATCTCAATGATACACGGTTCTACTTCTTCTCTTTCATTGTAGACGAACCGCATGACTCCTACATTCGCCTTGATGATCTCCCAAAGCAGCAAAAAGACATAGCAAACAGCAAGGCCGGAAACCTTGCAAACTGCTATGTCTTTCTTCACGGAATATTCTAAAAATTTACAACAAAACAGAAATACAGCCAGTGCGATCACTACGCCAAATGCTGCAATTTCCCCATTTATTTTGCCATTCAGCACAACCCAAAATATAAAAAATACCAAAAACATGTCTTCTCCATCCTCGGCTTGTACAAAGCCGCCGCTTTATACAAAGAATGGAAACCAAGTTTTCCTGATTTCCATCCTTTCCCTTACTCATCAGCGATATATGATTTCATGTCGTCCCGGTCCATTGGAAACCATTTTGATCGGCACGCCAAGTTCTTTTTCAATAAATTCGATATATTTGCGGCAATTCTCCGGAAGTTTATCATACTCTGTAATGCCGCGGATCTCTTCTTTCCAACCCGGAAGCACTTCATAAACCGGTTTGGCTTTTTTGAGTTCTCTTGTCGTCGGGAAGTCTTTTGTCACTTTCCCGTCGATCTCATATCCGACACAGATCGGAAGTTCATCCAGATAACCAAGTACATCAAGCACGGTAAGGGCAACTTCTGTCGCACCCTGAATACGGCATCCATAACGGCTTGCTACCGCATCAAACCATCCCATACGACGTGGACGGCCTGTCGTAGCACCATATTCTCCACCATCACCACCACGGCGGCGGAGTTCATCGGCCTCATCCCCAAAGATCTCACTGACAAATTCTCCGGCTCCAACAGCACTGGAATATGCCTTTACAACCGTCACAATACGTCCAATCTCATATGGTGGGATTCCGGCACCAATTGCACCATACGCTGCCAGTGTAGACGATGAAGTAACCATCGGATAGATTCCATGATCCGGATCTTTCAGCGAACCAAGCTGACCTTCTAACAGGATTCGTTTGCCCTGCTGTCTTGCTTCATACAAATAAGCCGATACATCACATACATAAGGAGCCACCATATCACGGTACTCTGCCAGTGTTTTCATCAGTTCATCCACATTCAAAGCCGGTTTGTGATACAGATGCTCCAAGATCACATTTTTCTGCACACAGATTCCTTCGATCTTTTCGCGAAGTGCTTCCTCGTCAAACAATTCAGAAACCTGCACACCGACTTTGGCATATTTATCAGAATAGAATGGCGCAATTCCGGATTTTGTAGAGCCAAACGACTTTCCAGCCAAACGCTCTTCCTCATATTGATCAAACAGCACGTGGTAAGGCATTACAATTTGAGCACGATCCGACACCAGAATCTTTGGTTTCGGTACCCCCTGATTTACAATGTCATTAATCTCACGGAACAGATCCGGGATATTCAATGCCACTCCATTTCCAATAATACTTGTGGTATGATCATAAAACACACCGGATGGAAGGATATGTAATGCAAATTTTCCATAATCATTTACGATCGTATGACCGGCATTGCTGCCTCCCTGAAAACGTACAATGATATCGGACTCTTCGCCCAGCATATCGGTAATCTTACCTTTTCCTTCGTCTCCCCAATTGGCTCCTACAACTGCTGTTACCATTAGCCATTCCTCCTTAAACTCACGTTTTTCACCTTTTTTTGTATGCACAGACGCATACAAATTTATTATATATGATTTTGGATAGGTTTGCAAGTACAAAGACGATTCTTTTTATTTATATAAGAAACCATCAAAAACCAATGCATACAAATAAATTATCCTGTTTGTATCTGCATTGGTCCTGAAGGGTCTTTCCTTGCCTGAAAAAGTTGTCAGATTGTTCCATTTGCGATCCTATCCATAAATTCCTTAGGATTCACTGCCTGAACTTCCGAATTTTCAAAATCCTTTGTGTTACAGGTAATTATATAGTCAGCACCCACTTCCTTCGCACATTTATCCTGCAAACAGTCTTCAAAATCAGCAAAAAAATCCCTATTAATGGCATCTATAATTTCACTCTTTGACGCAGCTGCCACACTAAATATTTCGCAAATATCCCTCAAATTTTGTCTTCGTTCTTCCTGACTTCGTTTCCGAAGTACATACCACAATGTAGAAAGAGTATGAAACGCAACATATCCAATAAATAATCCCCGTGCGCACATCTCTACAATCTGGATCGATTGCGCCAAATACTCATCTTGTCTGTTTGTAAGATAATTTAGTAAAATATTTGTATCAACCAAGATCACCATATTTTTCAATCATTGCCTCCTCTCTCTCTTTTTCATAATCAAGCAATTCCGTCAAATTCTTTCTATAAGCCTCCAGTCTTTTAAATGCCTCCATCTTTCTGTTTTCCGTTTTCGACAGTGGAGCAGATATAATAAACGGGATGCAGCGTTCCCGCAATACTGTTCTTGTAAATGTCTCATAAAAAGTCTGTTTTGTCTGTCCCATCTCATCCAACAGTTCGTCAAGTTCCTCGTAAATAGAATCTTCCAATCTGATACTAATTGTTTTCATAAAATCAGCCCCTTAAATTTATTATTTGAATCAATTATACATCATTTTGACGCAAATAGCAAGCAATTGATTTCAATTTGTTTCATTTTTTTGTTTTTGGAGTTTTCTGTTCACCTTTATTTTTACATACACTTTTTCCTTCCAGCCGGCATATTATTAGAAATGAACCTTAACTCAAATATGGGAGTTTTTATTATGTATGACTCAAATTGCATCGGACGGATATTGTCCACTTCATCCCCACAGGCGATAGCTAATATATGTGGTTCTGAAGAATATGAAAGCATCCGCGGACAGATCCGCTTCTATGACTTAGGGCAGGGAACACTCGTCGCCGTTTCCATCGAAGGGATCCCTATGGAGTCCGCTTCCTGCTGCCAGCGTGTTCTCGGATTTCATATTCATGAAGGTTTCCGTTGCAGCGGAAATTCCGAGGATCCTTTTGCAGATTCAGGCACTCACTTCAATCCAACCAACTGCCCGCATCCACTACACGCCGGTGATCTGCCACCACTTTTTGTAAACAATGGTATGGCATGGTGCGCTATGATCACAACCCGTTTTTCCGTGTCTGATGTTCTTGGGCTTACCGTGATCGTGCATTCCGATCCTGACGATTTTCATACCCAGCCGTCCGGAAATTCCGGCAAAAAAATTGCCTGCGGCGTGATCACAAGCACAAAAGGAACTGCCTGCGTTTAAAACGCGGTAGTCCCTTTTGTACTGACTCTTTTTACTTCTTTATCTTAACCTTTTTTACACTACTCCATTTTCCATACACTTTCTTTCCGTTTGCCAATTTATATGCCCTCACTCGAACAAAATACGTCTTTTTCTTTTTCAACTTCTTTAACGTAACAGAGGTTGATTTGACTGTTTTGCTCTTTGCTTTTTTGAACTTTTTGTTCGTAGCATACTGAATCTGGTAGCCGGAAACGTTTGTAAGTTTTTTCCAGGTGGCTTTCAGCTTATATTTACCGGATATTTTTATCTTATTGATCTTAACCTTTGGTACACCCTTGCCATTTTCAATACCAGTATTTTCATCCGTTATGTTTTGCGGTGTACGGGATGATGCCTGAGCATTTTCAAATGAACGGTTACTATCCGGTGTATTTATTGGTGTTTCTGTTGGTTGACCACCACTTTCCGGTGTCTGAGTTGGTTCAACATTGGAATTATTCTGCCCGCCTAAAACTCTTACCTTACATTTGGCTTTTTCTCCTGTTTCACTTACCGTTGCAACAATCGTTGTTTCACCACTTCCAACCGCTGTAATTACTCCTTGATCTGAAACTATGGCTACAGAATTATCCTCTGATTCCCAATATACCAGCATTTCCGATTGGCTAATTGGCGTAATCTGTGACGAGATTTTCTTTGTTTCATCCTTTTTCAGCGATACTTCATCGCTTTCAAAAGCAATCATAGTGTAGTCTTCTTCCGGAATATATTTTGCGACCACCTCCATATCTTCCGTTACACATTTATACCCATCTGTAGACCAGCCAACAAACTTCTTTCCTTCAATGGTCTTTGGTATAGGTTCTGTTGCTTCATCTAAATAGGCTATTTTTTGTATTTCAATCTTTTTACCTTTTTCATCCTTAAAAGTTACCTCATATTCTTTCGGTTTTACTTTTATGTATAAATCAAGGTTACTTGTTACAGAATCTGTTTTTGCATTCCATTTCTGCGTAAACTCTGGATCTTTATAAATTGAATCTATATCATATCCTTCAATTTCTTGTAAATCACTTGTTTCTATTGTCTTTCCTTCCTCAACAATTTGGGTTTGCAACTTATTTGTCAGTGCGTAAATGTTTACAATGTAAGAATTGTGCCGCACATAACTAAACACTTCTGCTTTCGTATAATCTTTCAATTTTTCATCAGATGGAATATCCGTTGTATACTTTGCTAATTTAACATAATTTACAATCTTATGTTTTTGGCGATACTGTATTCCCGTCTGGGTCTTTCCAATTACTTTTTCCTGTTGGAACCATTCTACACCATCGCGGATAAAATATGTCTTACCATCCTCTTTGAATCCTGCAATTGCCATACTTTTATCCAATTCAATTGTTTCAAATTTACAGTCTTTTCCATCAATTTCCTTTGGCGAATAGCATGTAGCTGTACCATCTGTATACACATAATGAGAATACTTATATTTCGTAGATGAACTATATACTGCCTGCGTTTCAACTTGTGCTTCAATATAGGTTGCTTCATCTATAAATGGAGTATCCTGCCATTTTGTATATTCTGACCAAGAATCATCGTCTTGAGTCCACCCAAGATTTTCCAGTTCTTTTGCTTCGTCTTTGTATTCTGCCTGTTTTCTTTCCTTAAGAGCATAACCTGTATCCGAATAAATGTCATATTCCTTTTGATTTTCTCTTACCTTTTCAGGCAGTTCCGTATAAGGCATCCATGCACTTCTTGCCCCCTCATAATTAATAACATAATAGTTTTCGGATGTATCACTATCATTTTTTCTGGATGCTTTTGCATAATACTTTAACACAGCAGCATCTTCTATTTCAATTGGGTTTGTATATTTCATCGCCGTTGCTCCGTGAGGATCACTTCCATCTAATGTATAATAAATTTCAGCATCCTTTGTATCTGTACTCAGAGTAACAGTTTGTTCTTTGTCATACTCTCCGCTCTCCAAATTTGCTGTCGGATTACTAACTGTCTCTTTATAAACAAAATCCGGAACTAACGTTGTATCTTCTTTGATAATAACATCTGTAAACTCTTTTTCCTGTCCATGTGCAACATTTTTCCAGCCATAGAAAATACAATTATTTGCTTCTGCATCTAACTCTGGAAGCTGCACTGCTTTACCATATTCAACGGTCTGTTCAGATATTATTTTTCCGTCAAATCCTTTAATTTTAACATCAAATGTTTTGGTTTTATAGCGTGTACAAACAACAAGATTTTCTGTCACAGTTTCTACACCATCTGCCACTTTATCCCATTCAACAATTTGATTTTCCTCCGGCTCTTCCGCAATCGGAGTCAATAATCTTGAGCCATATTCAAATTGTTCCACTTTAACGGAATTGGCTTTCCAATCTACAAAAACAACATCATATTTGTTAAGTTCATACTCTGCATAAATATCTTTATCTTCCGTAATATTTATATTTGTATCTGACCACTTAACAAATGTATATCCTGTTCTCTTTGTTTTTTCTTGTGATGGAAGTTCAGCAGCATAACCGTCCTCAACATCCTGCTCCGAAATCACCTTTCCATTATAGTCATAAAATTTGACCTTATGTGTCTTTTTAGGTGCTTTAATGGTATCAAGATAAATTGCTGTAGAAGTTCCCTCCACACCTAAAACAACTGTCATATCACCTGTTTTAATAGAAGGCTCTTCTCTAAGTTTAAAAGTAAACGTATACTTTCCATCTTCATCCAGCTTTGTCTGCGCTACGTATTCATTAGTATAATCGGATGCTTCGTCTACTTTATACACAAACAAAGTTGCCTCTTTTCCTGCAAATTCTTTTCCCAATGTACCTGATACTGTACGTTCTTTTCCTGTGCTGTCCTCCTGCATCATTTCATCCGTCAAATAGCGATACACTGTTCTTTCTTGTACATTTTTATTAGAACTCGCTACCTGTTTTGTTGTTGACCAGTCTGAATAGTCTGTCCATTTATAATAATCAAACCGTTTCCGATAGGTATTATAATTACATCTTAAAATCGGAGTATTGGCGGCATTTCCTTCACCATATCCAATCCACCAATAACTATCACCACATATATATGGAAATTGTGCATAAAACGCCCCCAATGAATCCCAGCCCAGCGCGCCATATGTAAACGCATGAAATTTCCAGAACTTATTTGTGTACGTTCCACTTACTGTTCGATTTATTGCACCATAATTTCCATTTCGACACCAGTGATAATACAAATACCCTACTGTACTTGTTGAAACCGTCGTTTTATTTGTGTACGTTTCAGATGGAGTAACGGGTGCTCGATTATATGCTCCAAAGTAATAATTTCCTGTATCAAAACCATATGGAAAGGAAGCAACATAATCAAAACTATTACTTCCGGTATGAACCCATGAACTTCCGCTGCATGTGTAGCCGCTTAATGACGTTTCATACGATGTAGTTGTTTTCTTCTCTTGATAACGATACTCTTTTCGTTCTTCTTTCTTTAGAGCATCTTCCGGTGGCTCTTCTGTACTCCAGTTTGTATATACAGAACTTTGATCTATTTCAAGCACAGCATTATTCGATGTTGTCGTTGTGATTGGAACAGCATCCGTATATTGTCCTACCACATAGATTTCAGCCAGCGAAGCAGCTTTATCATAAGGGACAAAAATCTCAATCGTTTTATCAGTATTTTTCTTTACACTAAAAGCTGAAGATTCTGTCGAGGTAAGCAACTTACCTTCTTTGGTTTTTAATGCTGCTACCACTCTTCCTTTTGTTGTTGATTTATCCCAATTTGTCACTTTCGCCTTTACAGTATATCCTTCGTTATCACTTTCCTCTGCATCATAATCCCGGGTTGCCGAAATCAATTCCGCATAAATAGGAAAGTTTTCATTATACCATCCGATACATGTATTCAATGTAGTATTCGCCGTAATACATTTATAATCTTTATCCCAGCCATCATACCCTGTCTTTATGTATCCGGTGGGCACCTTAAAATCCACAGGATTAGCGGAACTATAGTAATCTACTTCTTCTGTACCAAGCACTTCCTGCGTAGTTGAATCTACATAACGTACTGTATACCGATTGATCTGATATTCTGCCTTTACTACAATATCTTCTTTTACATTTGTAAAAGACTTTGACCATTTTTTAAATGTATAACCTGTATGTTCCGGATTCGCAGGGGCATTCGCAGTTCCCCCATAATGAATTGTCTGCTTACCCAGTTCTAATGGTTCTGTTTCTTCTGGAACATCTACAAAACTGTCTGCATCCATAAATGTTACTGTAACATCCGGATGTACCGTAAACGAAACCTCATTTGACTGACCTTTTGTTCCTACTTCATTATACGCTTCCACTTTAGCATAATAAGTTCCTACTTTTTGTGCCGCTTTAAAAGCATATTTTGTTCCCGTTACCTGCCCTGAAGTTTCAATCAATTCATTGTCACTGTTATACAAATATGCCTTATAATATTTTGCATTTGCTATAGCATTCCAATTGACCGTTGCTGAACTTTCAAGTCCTATATTTTGATAATTACTGGCAATTTTCAGAGTAGGAATATCTGGTTTTGTAGCCGTTGTACGAAAACTGCCTACTCCCCCCTGTTTTTCCTGACCATTAACAACTGCCCATATTTTATAATAATATGTCGTACCATAATTTAACTTATAATAATTTCCAACATTGCACCCCATATTTCCTGAATAGGTTTGCCCACCTACTGTAATCTTTGCCATTGCCGCCGTATTAGGTCCAACGTAAAATCCCCATGAACTTACATTTCCTGCCGGAGACATAGATCCTGAAATACGGGCATCATTGTTAGATATGTTTGAGGCACCGCAAGTAGAGATTTGGTAATTAATTGATGTTTGATAGTTTGGTCGAACATAAACAATTGTATATGGTTGATTATTCACAGCTCTATACTCTCTCGGTCTTAACTTATACCACGTCGAGCATACATTTCCTTGTATTGAATATATTGAATCTGTCATTATACCAATGTGACAAAACACTCCTGTTCTCGTTAATTTATAAAAGCACAAATCACCTCGTTTTGGATTAGCAACAATATTCGCTCCTGTCCTCAGTATTTTATTATACATATCAGTGCAACTACCTGTACTTGGAATGACACTTGTTGAAATTCCTGCATTTCTAGCACACCAATTCACAAAATGACAACACCAAGCACCTGCCCCATACCAACCATTTCCATTTTTCCCTCTATGCGCATTATATTCGCTTTCAGCAACACTAGCCAATGTGTTTCCGTCTGCTGCCTCTGCCTCCGTTGATGTCCCCATATATTCCTTTACAAACGGGATTCCATCAAATATTCCCAATGCCATACATACACATAGAACCACGGCAAGCACTTGTCTTACAATTCTTTTTCTCATATGATTGTTCCTCCTTTTAAATTACTTGATTTTTTCGATTATTTTTAAATCTATATATACCGGTACTGCATAATAAGCTGTAACTAATCTATCAACCAATTAACCACCCAGCTTTTGTCAAGTTCCAACCCACACCATTTGCCTTTCCAATCATCACTGCTGCAAAAAGCATTTTCTGCGGTCATTTCTTGGCTAGAATTTTTCTGATTATTTTTAACTACAACACGCACTTTCCCAACCGTCTTGTATACCCATTTATTGTTGCGGTCAGAAAGAATTAAATTAGGATATGTCAATAATGTTGTTGCCGGACTCAACGTATAACTCCACTGTTTACTTTTATTATTTGAATATAAGTAATACGAAGTGATACATGTACCTTCATTAAATTCTTTCTTTACAACCCAATTTTTCCCCAACGCCTTAATTTTTCCACTTTCTAATTGTTTGCGTTGTTTCGATGTCCTTACTACATCTACCGGACATCTGCCAGTGCCTTCTAAAATAATCTTATCATCCTGCATTTTTGCCGAATTTATCTTTAATTCAAGTATTTTTTCCTTCCCGTTAGCATTAAAAAGATTTGTAATTTTTTTGCTTTTCACTTTGCAAAGGAATTTATCTCGATTTTTTGGTGTATTTCTATGATACTCATAGACTACTCCTTTGTTCTTTTTAAAGAAATTTTTGTACTGCTTTTCTGAAATCCATTTCCCATTTAATTGAGGTTTTCGCACTGTACTTGAATCGTCATACCAACGATATCCAATTTCGCCTGTTTTCTTCAGTTTTCCCTGCTTATTTATGGCATACATGGAGTTATTATTACTTGTTCCACCATCATAAAGGATCAGACATTTTTTGTTTGGCAAATAAGACACATTCTGTTCTGCTTGTATTATCACGCTGTTTCTTTTCGTGGTATTCGCTAATTCTTTTATTTTTCCATCTCTATATGTAAAAATACAATTTAAGGATTTACTTTGCTCATGCACAAAACCCGTTAATAATTCCGGGACACCATCCTGATTTATATCAAGAACAATAAAAGAATTGTCTCTACTCGTATCTGCGGATTGTAAATATTTGGCATATGCTTGTTTTGCCTGTTGTGCTTTTGTTTTCGCATAAAGAGTTGTATTACACAAAACAATGCAAAAACCTGCAAGTATTACCAATAATAGAATATGTTTTGTTTTTTTCATCATTTAATTTTCCTCCCTCTTTCTTGTAACCAGGGGCGGGAACCGCCCCCGGTAAAGTCAATTATTAATTATAAACTTTAGCATCTGTAATCATCATATCATGAGCTCCCCATATATCACCTGTAGAAGCTGCCATTATCTTAATATATTTTGCATGAGAAATCTCAACATCAAATGGAATCGCTTTTGTCTTGTAATCCATTTTCGGTGATTCATAAATCTTAACTCCATCTGCATAAATCTGAACCCATGTAATTTCGTCATCTTTCAATTCCTTTGAACGAACAATATTTCCAGACAATTTGGAATATTCCCCTCCAAGATAATATTCAATGTAACGATTTCCTCTATCATTTGCTTCAATTAAAATTGGATTTGTCACTACATTATCCCATCGGTCTGTTTTTGTTCCTTCATAATTTTCCGCACAACTACTATCAAACGGCTTAAGATTCCACAATTCTGTCCACAGTGTTATATATATATAACGTAGTGTTGTATTTCCTACCCCGTCCTTTACACAAATTGTATAATATCCCGGTTCTGCTGCCTGAAATGTGGGAGCCGCACTATCTAATGCTGTATATACAGCAGGATTGGTATCATTCAAATACCCTTTGGCAAAGCCCATATACGAAATTCCATTCGCGTCTGAAGCACTTGCCGTAACCGTTGCCACTTTATTTGACACAGTATAACCTGCTTGTACATCCGGCAGATGTCTATCAATACAGTTCACGCTGATATTACGGATGGTATACTTGTTCTTTTTGTTTTTTACCCGCACAGAATACCAGCCATTTGACGACGCACTGAACTTTCTTGGCTTTGTTATGTTTTTGGCTTTTTTCCAATACTTATTCGCTGATTTTGTTACCTTCCCGGCGCGCCATTTTATTTCTTTAATTTTGCTTCCCTTATTTAATTTAACGGCTACGCTGACATTTCGATTGGTAGGGGTAACGATAGACGGAGTTAGGCTAAAGCCTGTTCCTTTTGCCTTTTTGGCGGCATTTACCGGCATTGTCACTGCCAACATACCCGCTACTGCTGTTACACCAAATAAAATCACTTGCTTTTTCATGTTTCCATCCTCCATTTTTTACTTTTTTGCCCCATTTGGGTCAACTGCTGTTGCTTGATTTTTATTTACCTCAATTGGAATCCATTTTCCCTTCCAATCGGTTCCACTAATAAATTTTTGATATGCGGTGGCTCCGCCTGAATCACTAAATGCACCTGTGCCTACCCACATATATACTTTCCCCACATCATTGTAAATGCGCCTCCCCTGCCGGTCTTTAAGTATATAAGAAGGATAATTTAACCAAGGCATATCTTCCTGTAACTCGTATGTGTATGCTTTTGCGCGCTTACTTTTATAAAGATAATATGTTGTCATTGCATCTTTCTTTTTCACTTTTTTAGCAATCCAGGTTCGCCCAAAGAGGGTAAGTTTTCCCTTGCTCAACTGTTTTCTTTGTTTTGCTGTTTTCTGCGGATCAACAGGAACTCTGGCATCTCCCACGACAAGCACTTTATCGCCATCCTCTTGTATGCGGTCAATATTCACTTCATATAAAGGATATTTTCCGGCTTCCTTTGTCGCATCGGTATGTGATTTTGTCCTTACTGCCTTTAAAATATACCGTTTTTTCGCTATCCGAAAAGTAAGTTCAACATCTCCTACTTTTTTCCTGCTAAAAGAATATTTGCCGCAAATCGAATTATAAAAAACCTGCACACGTACAATGATCTCATTTTTCTTCCGTTTCAGATTTATGATGCGTGACTCAACTTCTGCATCTCCCCATTCTCCTTCAAAAGCTTTATAACTTTTTGCAATACTGCGTCCGAATAAACGTTTTGAAATTTTTCTGCCATTGTTCGTTCTCTCAAAATACATCACCGTTCCAATGATCTTTTCCCTTGTTGCCAAATCCAATTTCTGGTTGTTCCACCCACTTTGATACCTCCAGTCCCCCAAAAATGAGATTGCCATCCAATCTGTAAGATCATTTACATTTTTTGTAATCTGCTGCCGATTGATCTTTGTCTTCTTCGCATTGCAGATCGCTGTTCCTGAACTTCCAAGGAAAATCCCCAACATACAGCTTAATATCAGACTCCATAAAATAATTTTTTTCTTTTCCATCATTCTTCCCTTTCAAACTGCTTTTTCAATAATCCCTGTATCATTTTATTTTGACATTTACTAAATGTCAATTTATTACATTATATCACTTGGGTATACTATTGACAAGTACTAAATGTCAAATCATTTTTAATTTACTATATAATTTAACCATTAGTAAATGTCATTATTTACAACATCCTTTTACTTTATTTCCTCTGAAAGGAGTTACATTATGTACAAAAACCGTGCCTCTGACGGCAAAAATAACATCAGCGGTCATATGATAGCATTTTTGCGAAAGCAGAAAAGTCCCCGGATGTCGCAGCGTCAGCTTGCTGAACATCTTCAGTTATATGGCATTGATCTTGACAAAAATGCTATCCAGCGGATTGAATCCGGAGAGCGCTTTGTAACGGATATTGAGTTAAAAGCCTTTTCGCAGGTTCTCAATGTACCAATCGACAAACTGCTTGAACCGGATTTCGTAGACTGAGACAAAAAATATGCGTATAAATAGAAAAAGACACCTCGTATACTACTTCATCAAAGTAATATATAAGGTGTCTTTTATTATTTACTTGTTCTTATATGGTAACTATTCAGGACTCCTACTGTCCTTATACATTAATTTCTGCTTTTACACCAAGCAGCTCTTTATTTTCGTCCAGAATCGGCTGAATCACATCGTTCATAAATTCAACTACCTGACTTGGTGCGCGTCCTACATACTTGCTTGGATCCATCGTCTTTTGCAGTTCTTCCAATGTCATTGGGAATTCATCGTCTGCTGCGATCAGTTCAAGCAGGTTGTTTTCCAATCCACGCTCTTTGACATTGCGTCCAGCTTCCATCGAAAGTGTACGGATCTTCTCGTGCAGTTCCTGACGGTTTCCGCCAGCTTTTACAGCATCCATCATGATGTTTTCGGTTGCCATAAATGGAAGTTCTGACATCAGACGTTTGGTAATTACCTTTTCGTAAACAACCAAGCCGTCTACAACATTGAGGTAAAGATCGAGCACACCGTCAATTGTCAAAAATGCTTCGGCTACGCTCAGACGTTTATTGGCAGAATCATCCAGTGTTCTCTCAAACCACTGTGTAGCAGAAGTGATGGCAGGATTCAGCACATCGATCATCACATAGCGGGAAAGAGAAGCGATACGCTCGCTTCGCATCGGATTTCTCTTGTATGCCATTGCGGATGAACCAATCTGGCTCTTTTCAAATGGTTCCTCTACTTCTTTCAAATGCTGAAGCAGACGAATATCATTCGAGAACTTATGAGCACTTGCCGCAATTCCGGCAAGAACATTGCACACGCGGGTATCCAGTTTACGGGAATAGGTCTGTCCGGATACCGGGAAGCAGGCATCAAATCCCATTTTTTCCGCGATCATTTTATCTGCTTTTTTACAAGCCTCTTCGTCGCCCTCAAACAGTTCGAGGAAACTTGCCTGTGTTCCGGTGGTTCCCTTGGAACCAAGAAGTTTCATATGGGAAAGAACATGATCCAGATCTTCCAAATCCATCACAAGTTCCTGCATCCAGAGTGTCGCACGTTTTCCGACGGTTGTCGGCTGTGCCGGCTGAAAATGTGTAAACGCAAGCGTTGGAAGGTCTTTGTATTTCATCGCGAACTTCGAAAGTTCATCGATCACATTGACCAGTTTCTTTTTAACCAGTTTCAAACCTTCTGTCATAATGATAACATCTGTGTTATCTCCGACATAACAGGATGTCGCACCAAGGTGAATAATCCCGGCTGCTTTCGGGCACTGCTGTCCATACGCATACACATGGCTCATTACATCGTGACGAACTTCCTTTTCACGGGCTTTCGCCACATCGTAATTGATATCATAGATGTGAGATTTCAATTCTTCAATCTGCTCGTCTGTGATACGTGGATTTCCATCGGCATCTTTCAGACCCAGTTCTTTTTCCGTTTCTGCCAGGGCAATCCACAATTTTCTCCATGTGGAAAACTTCATATCCTGTGAAAAAATGTACTGCATTTCCTTACTGGAATAACGTTCGGACAACGGACTTGTATATCTGTCTGTGCTCATAATATAGTTCCTTTCTTACTTATGTTATTAACGATTCGGGCAGCCATGCGTAAAAGAGCAGCAACTCTTTCGTGCAAGCACGACGACTCGCCGCTCTTTCACACACAAGCCCGGAATCGTAACCTCTATTGTTCATACTCACCGCGAATGTCTTCCTGCGGCGGTTCCACCGGGTAATTCCCGGAAAAGCAGGCGTCGCAGTATCCATGATCCCCTTCGATCAGCTCATCCAGACGTTCTCCGTCCAGATAACCGAGGGAATCCGCTCCGATCATCTTGCAGATCTGCTCCACCGTATTGTTGTGCGCGATCAGCTGATCACAGCTTGGCACATCGGTTCCGAAGTAGCACGGGAACAAAAATGGCGGCGAACTGATTCGCACATGCACCTCTTTGGCTCCGGCATTCTTTAACATTCTGACGATTCGCTCACTTGTCGTACCTCGCACGATGGAATCATCGACCATGACGACACGCTTGCCGCGGACTACTTCTTTTAATACATTCAATTTAATCTTTACACTGGATTCTCTGGCGGACTGCTTTGGTTTGATAAACGTACGTCCGACATAACTGTTTTTGATAAATGCCGTTCCGTAAGGGATTCCGGATTGCAATGCAAACCCCATTGCAGCGACGTTTCCGGACTCCGGTACACCGACCACGATATCCGCTTCTGCCGGGTGCATCTGTGCCAGAATTTTTCCCGCCATTATTCTACTGTTGTAGATGCTGACGCCATCGAAATAGCTGTCCGGTCTCGCAAAATAAATGTACTCAAAGATACATTTTGCCGAATGCTTGTTGCAAAGTGTCTCATCCGACTGGATGCCATCTTTATCAAGCATTACGATCTCGCCCGGTTTCACATCCCGCACAAATTCCGCATCCACCGCATCCAAGGCACACGTCTCGGATGCCAGAATATAGCTGTTGTCACGCTTACCGATAACCAATGGGCGGAATCCATAAGGATCTCTTGCCCCAATCAGTTTACGCGGACTTGAGATGATCAGGGAATACGCTCCCTGCAATTTCATCATCGCATTTTTTACCGCTTCTTCTGCTGTCGGCGTATGAAGACGCTCCCGCGCAATCAGATACGCGATCACTTCGGTATCGATCGTTGTGTGGAAGATTGCACCGGTATATTCCATCTCTTCACGCAGTTTATGTGCGTTGACCAGATTTCCATTGTGAGCAAGCATGAGCGTACCTTTGACATAATTCAGTACAAGCGGCTGCACATTCTGGCTGTTGCTCGCCCCTGCTGTCGAATAGCGCACATGACCTACTCCAATATTTCCTTTCAATTTTGACAAGTTCTCTTCGTCAAATACTTCATTGACAAGCCCCATTCCTTTTTGAACATCGACCTTACGCTTCGGACCATTGGTATCACTGACGGCGATACCACAGCTCTCCTGCCCGCGATGCTGTAACGAAAATAACCCATAATAGATAGAGGAAGCTACATCCCCTCCATCCAGATCATACATACCAAATACTCCACATTCTTCGTGAAGTCCATCCATTTTATATTGTTCGTACTCGGAATTCATCTGCCTGTCCTTTCCTTATTTTGTCAAACCAATTCGTTTTGCCACTTCATTGTAAGCGTCTTCTACGCCACCAAGATCACGGCGGAAACGGTCTTTATCCAATTTTTCTCTGGTCTTGATATCCCAGAAACGACAGGTATCCGGAGAGATTTCATCTGCCAGAATGATTGTTCCATCGGTTGTCTTACCAAATTCAATCTTGAAGTCGATCAACTCGATACCGCAGTCTTTGAAGAAGTCGCAAAGGAAATCATTTACCATAAAAGCATATTTTGTAATTGTATCAATATCTTCCTGTGTTGCAATGCCGATTGCTTTTGCAAAATAATCATTGATGAGCGGATCTCCCAACGCATCATCTTTGTAACTAAATTCCAATGTCGGGCAGAGAAGTTTCTTTCCTTCCTCGATACCAAGGCGTTTGGAAAAACTTCCTGCTGCTGTATTACGGACAATTACCTCAAGTGGGATAATTTTAACTTTTTTAACAGCGGTTTCACGATCACTAAGTTCTTCTACAAAATGAGTAGGAACGCCTGCTTTTTCCAATTTCTGGAACAAGAAGTTTGTCATGCGGTTGTTGATCACACCTTTTCCAACAATCGTTCCTTTTTTCTCGCCATTAAATGCGGTTGCATCATCTTTGTAGTCAACGATATATACGTCTTCTACATCTGTTGCATAAACTTTTTTTGCTTTTCCTTCATAGAGCATCTCTTTCTTTTCCACTTTTTTGTCCTCCTTTGACGCTTTCGCGTAACTGATTGGTTTTTATTTATGATAAATCCCCTGCTGGATTTTATCCTGAAGAATACGAAGCACCGCCTGATCGATCTGTTTTTCGTCGATGTCGCCAAACATTACAGCTCGTGAAAGATGGAAAACTGCCTCTTCCACATCTACCGGATTATACAGCATATCGGCTCCGGCAATCACGGCTTTCAGTTCTGCTTCTTCCGGTGAATACTGATTGGTAATGACTGGCACGTTCAATGCTTCGGTAAACACAACTCCTTCAAAGCCGAGCTCTTTCCGAACCACATCCGACAAAATCGTCGGCGACAGAGACACCGGAAGTTCTTTGTCAATCTTTGTCAGCCATACATGTCCCGCCATCATCATATTGGTTCCTGCATCAATCGCAGACGAAAATGTCGAAAAGTTTTCTCTCCGGAGTTTAGACAATCCCGTCGTGATCTGGCACGGTATCAGCTGATGATATCTTGCCACCGGTGCTGTCCCCGGAAATGTTTTAACTGCGGTCGCAATCCCCTGACTTTTCATTCCGGTAACCATCGCCTCTACTGCCGTACTGACGACATCTTCCTCGGAAGAAAAACAGGATTGGTTGGCGTCATCCACCGTATACCGGTCGATGTATGCCTGCACTTTCTTCTCATAAGAAGCACACTCTTTTTCGTACTTCTGTTTCAGCTTCTTCACTTTCTTTTTTGACATTTTCTTTTTTATCTTAGGCTCTACAGGTGCCGGTCCGACTTCCTGCATCGCAAGATTACGAATTTCATCCCAGAAAACTTTTCCAACATTTTCCACTTTCCACACATCAGCACAAGGTGCCAGATTGAGATTAAAGCCAAGATTTTTTAGTTCTTTGGCGATCATTGCTCCGGTATCCTCCAGCTGATCTTCCGACATATTTTTTCCCATATCAGCCGGACTCACATATCCGGTTCCATCAATCTCTTTGTTATTGACCGCGATCGAACGGGTGCCTCCCCCTTCTTCCTCGGTTCCGATATAGAGTGTGATCCCCTCGATAGATTGCAGATCCCCGGTCAGTTTTTGAATCTGCTCGACACTCTCTACATTGGAATTTCCAAGCAAAACACCACCGATGTGATTTTTTTCCAGTTTCTCTTTTATCTTTTTTGTCAGTTTGGTAACCGGTTTTCCATCTTCTGACAGTTCATTGAGATCCACAAGGATCATCTGACCCACTTTTTCATCCAGAGTCATTTTTTTCAAGATTTTTCCGGCCTGCTTTAAAACCTCTTCTTCGGTCAAAGCATTTTCTGTGCTGCCGGATGCCCCTTTTTTCTTCTGAAGACTGCATCCACACATCGTAATACACAGGCACAATACCAGAAATATACTCAATATCCGTTTCATTTCCTTCTCCTCAGTTTTCAATAAAACTACGTACCCGCATGTATTATATCAAATTTTTGGTAACAAGGCAAGCCCTCCTACATAAAATGATACTGTAAAACAATTTAGGAGGCACCTAACATGAGTGATTTATCAGCAACAAACTGTGGCGGCGGATGCTCCTGCAATGAAGGAAACAACAGCTGCTGCACATGGATCATCATCATCCTTCTCTTGACATCCTGCTGCGGAGGAAACAACGGATTCGGCAACGGCAGCGACTGCAGCTGCATTATCTGGATTCTGCTTTTGCTCTGCTGCTGCGGTGGCAATAATGGTTTCGGCGGATTCGGTGGTTTCTGCTAATTCTTTTTTTCTCTCTAAAAGAGGTGTCGCATCTTCTGCGGCACCTCTTCTCTTTTATTCTCTTTCCTGATCTTCGGAAGAACAGCGTCCTTTCAGACATTCAAGATCCACTTCATAAATGGTCGTTTCGTCTTCAATGTATTCGCTCTGTTCCTTTTCCCTGCTATTTTCCTTCATAACCAGTTCCCCTTTTGGGCTTTATTTTATCCTATGAAGAAAATTTCCAATGCGTGCCGCATTACCGGCGGTAAAATTCCACAATGCGGTCAAGACGTGAGGTCATACCGACAAACATTTTATCCAGAATCGTCATCGCTGTCATGGCTTCCACTACCACAACCGCGCGCGGCACAATGATCGGATCGTGGCGGCCCTTGATCTCAACCGAGACAGCGTCTCCTTCCGTTGTCACTGTCTTTTGTTCTGAAAAAATGGACGGCGTCGGTTTAAATGCCGCACGCAGCACGATATCACTTCCGTCGCTCATTCCTCCCAATATCCCACCGGCGTGATTGGTCTCTTTGCCAACGCTTCCATTTTCGTCCACGCAAAAGGCATCGTTATTTGTCTTTCCGGTTGCCGCCGCTGCCTGAAATCCATCTCCGATCTCCACGCCCTTGACTGCTCCGATCGACATCACGGCCTGCGCAAGTGCCGCATCCAATTTTCCAAATACCGGTTCGCCCACACCTGCCGGAACACCTTTTACCACGCATTCGATAATCCCGCCTGCTGAATTCTTTTCCTGCATCTGCTTTTCCAAAAATTCTTCTGCCCGTTCGGACGCCTCCAAATCCGGCATGCGAAGCGGACTTTTCTCTATATTTTCATAGTTCATCTTTGCCGGATCAATCTGAATATCGCCAATCTGCGTAACATACGCATGTACTTCGATTCCCATCTGCTCTAATATTTTCATCGCAATGGCTCCCGCTGCCACGCGTCCAATTGTTTCTCTTCCGGACGATCTTCCGCCGCCACGGTAATCGCGGAATCCATATTTCTGGTCAAATGTATAATCCGCATGGCCCGGCCGATAAATTTTCGCAATTTCCGAATAATCTTTGGATTTCTGCGAAGTATTGAAAACCATAAGTGAAATCGGGGTTCCTGTCGTTTTTCCCTCAAATACTCCGGACAGGATTTCCACCTTATCCCCTTCTTTGCGCGGTGTCGAATATCTTGTCTCACCGGGTTTTCTCTTATCCAGATATTTCTGTATTTCTTCCTCCGTAAGCGCAAGTCCCGCGGGACATCCGTCCACTACTACACCAAGTCCTTTTCCATGCGATTCGCCCCACGTTGAAATGCGAAATATCTCGCCCCATGTCGATCCTGCCATTGATTTTCTCCTTTTATTCTTTGATAACGATTTCGTAACATTCTTTTTTAAAACTTGTCGAAAAAACTTTCTTTTTTTCAAAATCTATAGTATAATATTTTTAGGATTTTTACAAGTGAAATCTGATTTACAGAATAAATATTTAGAAAAATGCAGCTATTCAGGACCAAGGTTTGAAAATCAATGGATCGTTGCTAAAAATTTTATATCCGGAAAGGAGAAGGATTATGTTTAGTCAGTTTTTTGGAAATTATCTTTTGAACAAACAAAAGATAACCAATGAGCAGTTCATCTCATGTATGGAATATATGCGTGCAAATCGTGTTAAATTGGGGTTGATTGCTGAATCTGAAGGATTACTCACACGCAAACAGGCAGACGAGTTAAATCATCTTCAGATGCAGAGCGACAAACGTTTTGGAGATCTTGCTGTTGAGAAAGGGTATCTGACCGAGGCAGATATTTCTCATTTATTGCAGTTACAGGGAAATCCATATCTGATTTTTGTTCAGGCATTGGAAGAAAATCATGTAATGAACCGTGAAGACATTAAGGAAAATTTGGAGGCATTCCAGAAAGAAGAAGGTCTTACCAATAGTGCAATTGACGCTATCAAATATGGTGATTTCGAACGGCTTCTTCCAACTTTTGTAACCACCGAAAACGAGGCAGTTCTTGATATGATGGGACTGGTTTTAAGAAACATTGTACGTTTTGTCAGTTCTTACATCCGTATCGGAGAAGCAAAAAAGGTGACAGAATATTCTGCCAAGTACATAGCATGTCAAAAAACCACCGGCGCTTACGACGGATTTTTGGCTTTTGCCAGCGACGACGATGCCATCCTTACAATTGCAGATGGCTATGCTGGTGAATATTTTGAGAAACCAGACGAAGATGCACTGGACTCTGTCTGTGAATTTACAAACTGCATCAACGGTTTATACGCTACTGAGTTAAGTTACAAGGAAGTTGTTATTGATATGCTTCCTCCGGAGTTCCATTTTGATGGTTCCATAAAAGAAAACTCTGAATTTTATGTACTTCCACTCTACATCACCGGCAAAAAAGTAGACTTGCTGGTTAAGATGTAATAAACGAAAAATTGATACAAGAGGGAGGTTGTTTTATATGGCAACAGTTTTAATCGTGGATGATTCTCGTACATCCCGAAAAATATTACGCAACATACTCACTGAAAACGGTTACGAGATTGTCGGTGAAGCAGGAGACGGACAGACCGGTTATGAAAAATACATCGAATTAAAACCGGATTTGGTAACCTTGGACATTACGATGCCTGTATTGGACGGACTTGGTTCTCTGGAAAAGATTATGGAATTAGACAGTTCCGCTAAAGTTATCATGGTAACCGCAGCGGGTCAGAAATCCAAAATGGTAGAAGCGATTAAACTCGGTGCTTCCGAATTTATCCAAAAACCATTCGAACCAGACCAGATCCTATCCGTAATCAAAACAGTCATCTAAAGTCAGAAAAAAGAAGCAAGCGGCTGCAAGCCATTTGCTTCTTTTCTGACTTTATCGAAGCGAACCACCTGCGCAGCAGGTGATAGAGCACGCAGTGCGGGTTCGCGAGATGGGCGCGGAATGCAATTTTCTACAATGTCCGTGGACAGCTCGCTGGACTAAGGACATTTAGAAAATTATATGAGTGCAACGGATATCCCAAAGTCTCTGACTTTGGGATATTTGCGTTTTATGCGCCGGTCAGAAAAAAGAAGCAAGCGGCTGCAAGCCATTTGCTTCTTTTCTGACTTTATCGAAGCGAACTACCTGCGCAGCAGGTAATAGAGCACGCAGTGCGGGTTCGCGAGATGGGCGCGGAAAAGGTGCGAAAGCAACAGTTTCTCTGTCGTTTTCGCACCTTTTAAATTACAATAATTGTAAAATTCTAAATCTTTAACCGACTCAATTCCCACGAATTAGAAATCAAATTCATTATGAACTGCATTCATTGCGCGGTCGGTATCTTCGCGGTCAATCAAAACCGTTACACGAATCTCTGAAGTTGAGATCTGCTGGATGTTTACGTTTGCTGAATATAATGCTTCAAACATACGCGCTGCCACGCCTGGGTTAGACTGCATGCCGGCACCTACGATTGATACTTTGGCAACGTCTTTCTTCACTTTGACATCCTGGCATTTCAGGCTTCCGCTGCGGTGTCTCTCAACTGTCTCAACAGCTACATCAGCCATGTCGCCGGTTACGGTAAAGCTGATGTCCTTTGTATTGTCACGTCCGATGGACTGAAGGATCATATCTACATTTACATTGTGGTTTGCGAGGTGGCGGAACAATTTGAATGCCACACCAGGCTGGTCTTCCAATCCTACCACTGCGATTCTTGCTACATTTTTATCACATGCTACTCCACTTACAAGCATTTTCTCCATTTTTACTTCCTCCTTAACTACCGTTCCTTCCGATGTATTCAAACTAGAGCGTACAACAAGCTGTACTCCATATTTCTTCGCCATTTCCACAGAGCGGTTGTGCAATACACCCGCACCAAGGCTTGCCAATTCAAGCATTTCATCATACGTGATCTCATCCAGTTTCTTGGCGTCTTTGACAATTCTTGGATCTGCCGTATATACGCCGTCAACGTCTGTATAAATCTCACAGGCGTCCGCACGAAGTGCAGCTGCGAGAGCAACGGCTGTTGTGTCGGAACCACCACGACCAAGTGTCGTATAATCATCGTACTGGCTGATTCCCTGGAATCCGGTTACAATAACAATCTTTCTCTGTTCAAGTTCATGCTGGATACGCTCAGTATCAATCTTTTTCAAGCGGGCATTTCCTGCTACAGATGTAGTATGCATAGCTACCTGAAATGCATTCAGGGAGATTGCCGGCACATTCAGGGACTGCATTGCCATCGCCATCAAAGCAACGGATGTCTGCTCTCCGGTTGTGAGAAGCATATCAAGTTCTCTTTTCGATGCTTTGGGGTTGATATCATTTGCCATATCAAGCAGAACATCGGTCTGTTTTCCCATTGCCGAGAGAACAACTACGACATCGTTTCCTTTCTGATAATCTTCGATACAACGCTTTGCCACGTTGAAGATACGTTCTTTGTTGGCTACGGATGTGCCACCAAATTTCTTAACGACTAACATCTCTTCTTTACCTCCGTCTTTCCATATCTGGTCTTACTACTTTATTATGCATTTACACGAATACGCGTAATCATAGACGTTAATTTTTCTGCTTTTTCTGCAAAAACTTTTTCTTTCATGACCGGTGTGATAAATCCACACTCACCGGCAATGCCTGCGTCAATCATTGTCACGTCGCCGAAAAGTTCTGCAATCTTGCTGCGATCTGCTTCTGCCACACGGACAAAGAATGCATTTTCCATTTCTTCCATCGGTGCGATCGGAAGTTTTTCGCTTTCCCAGGTTACAGGTACATTTTCGCCTTTGTGGATCGTAGCATCTACGACATCTGCTACGACTGCACTTGCGGTAGGAAGTTTTCCTGCACCGGCACCGTAAAACATTACTTCGCCAAGCATGTTGCCTGTTACAGAAATCGCATTAAACACACCATTTACGCTATACAATGGCTCAGAGGAATATACCATCTGTGGAGCCACCATAGCATATACATTATCTCCAACTTTTTTGCTTGTACCAAAAATCTTGATTGCTGCATTGATCTTCTTTGCATATTCAAAATCTTCTGCTGTGATCTTGGTAATACCTTCTGTATAAATATCCTGATAATCAACCTGCTGACCATATGCCAGAGAAGTGAGGATTGCAATCTTACGACAGGCATCATATCCCTCTACATCTGCCGTCGGATCTTTTTCAGCATATCCAAGTTCCTGTGCCTGTTTCAGGACAACATCAAAGTCTGCCCCTTCTTCTGCCATTTTCGTCAGAATAAAGTTTGTCGTTCCATTTAAAATACCATTGATGGATTCAATTTCATCTGCAGTAATGCACTGATTCAATGGACGGATAATCGGAATACCGCCGCCTACACTTGCCTCAAAATAGAAGTTGACATTTTTCTCACGTGCGATCTGAAGCAGTTCTGCCCCATGTGCAGCTACCAGCTCTTTGTTGGATGAGCAAACACTCTTTCCATTCAGAAGCGCAGTTTTCACAAAATCATATGCCGGTTTGGTTCCGCCCATCGTCTCGACGATAATATCTACGTCCTCATCCTGTGCGATGATGGAATAATCATGTACCAAAATGTCCTGCACCGGATCTCCCGGGAAATCACGCAGATCAAGCACATATTTCACTTCAATCTCTTCGCCGGCACGTTTTGCAATCGTTGCTGCGTTTGTATTTACAATCTCAACAACACCTGAACCAATTGTACCATAACCTAATACTGCAATTTTCATAATTTTCCTCCATTATTTGTATTTGAATCATCCGAAGTTTCCTCCGCATGAGACTCTTTCTGTTCAACCGCGGCATATTGCTCATCTGTAAGCAATGTGTCCGGATTTACAACTACGATCAAATCACTGCCACGCTTGGCAATAAAATTGATATAGTCGGTATCCCGCGTGCGCGCCACTCGTGGAAATTCCTGAATGTCCTTATCCTCAGCGCGAAATACTTTTCCGACGCGATCCACTACAATCGCAATCTTCCCTGCATGTGTTCGGAGAAGAAGGATTTTCGTATCTTCTGTCACCTCTTTCGCCGGAAGACAGAATTTCTGTTTCATGTCATAAACCGGATAAATGTCATCGCGAATCTGTACCAGTCCGTTCATTCCTTCCGGCAGATCACTGGCATGCTGAATCTCGCGGTAATTTTCCAGACTCTGCATCCCGCTGATCTCAATGCCATATTCTTTATCACTTAGAAAAAAAACAATTATTTCCTTCATCCTTACCTCCTCATTCCTTGCAGATCATCAGCTGTTGATCCATTTCAAATAGCCATTGATAAATATGTCGAGATCTCCGTCCATGACAGCTGCGACATTTCCTGTCTCAACATTGGTCCGATGATCTTTTACCATCGTATAAGGCTGCATTACATACGAGCGGATCTGGTTGCCCCAGCCGATTTCCTTCTGTTCTCCACGGATATCGGATTCCTTCTCTCGGTTTTCCTGTTGTTTGAGCAGATACAATTTGGCTTTCAACATCTGCATCGCCTTATCTTTATTCATATGCTGTGAACGCTCATTTTGGCACTGTACCACAATTCCGGTAGGAAAATGGGTGATTCGGATCGCCGAAGATGTTTTGTTGATATGCTGTCCTCCGGCACCACTCGAACGATACGTATCGATTCGAATATCATCATCCGCAATCTCAATATCCAGATCCTGCTCAATATCCGGCATCACATCACACGAAACAAACGACGTCTGCCGCTTTCCCGCTGCATTAAACGGTGAAATACGCACAAGACGGTGAACCCCATGCTCACTCTTCAGATAACCATATGCATTGGTTCCATTGATCTGTAATGTAACGGATTTCAACCCTGCTTCCTCTCCATCCAGAAAGTCCAGCATTTCCACAGTATACCCTTTTTTCTCTGCCCAGCGCTGATACATACGGCAGAGCATGCTTGCCCAATCGCAGCTTTCAGTACCACCGGCACCGGCGTGCAGCGTAAGGATGGCATTGCTGTCATCGTACTCTCCGGTAAGCATCGTTGTAATACGAAGATCATCAAACTCAGAAATAAATGCCGCAAGTTCCTCGCCGATCTCTGCAGCAAGTTCTTCGTCCTCTTCCTCATACGCCATTTCAATCAGCGTCATGATGTCTTCATATTTTTCCTGCAGACCGTCTGCACGTCCCACAATATCTTTGAGATCTTTGACTTCCTTCATGGCCTGGCTCGCTTTTTCGGAATCATCCCAAAAATCCGGAGCCTCCATATTTTTCTCCAATTCCTCAATGCGGTATCGTTTGTCTCCCAAATTCAGAGAATCTCTGACTTCCGCAAGCGGCTGCTCATATGAACTTAATTCTACTTTATAATTATCTAATTCTACCACGTAACGTCTCTACTTTCCACAACAATATTTATATTTCTTACCACTTCCACAAGGACATGGGTCATTTCTTCCAATTTTTTCCGTTTTGCGCTGTACCGGTGCATTCGCAGAGTCATCTTTGTTTGTTCCGGTTTCTTTAGCAACCTGTTCACGCTCTACTTTCTGCTCGATACGTACATGCATCAATGCTTTTACCGTTTCTTCACGGATGGATTGCGTCATTTCTTCAAACATGTCGTAACCGCGGAAACGATACTCTGTTACAGGATCTCTCTGTCCGTAAGCCTGAAGACCGATTCCCTGACGAAGCTGATCCATATCGTCGATATGATTCATCCAGTGCTGGTCTGTCACTTTCAAAAGAATTACTCGCTCAATCTCTCGAATCTGCTCTGGCTCTGGAAATTCTGCCTCTTTGGATTCATAAATACGAAGTGCCTCTTCTTTCAAATTCTGAAGAAGTCCTGCTTTATTCAGATTCTTATCACGTTCCGGATCAAATGTGATCGGCTCGAACGGAATAATCGGAAGGAGATTCATGTTCAATTCTACAAGATTCCAGTCTTCCGGAATCTGATCGTCTCGAATCGTACGTCCCACGTATTTTTCAATTACTTCATCAATCATGCCGTAAATGGTATCACGCATGCTCTCACCGTTCAATACTTTACGACGTTCTGCGTAAATGATCTCACGCTGCTGGTTGTTGATAATGTCGTATTCCAACAGATTTTTACGGATTCCGTAGTTGTTATTTTCAATCTTCATCTGGGCACGCTCAATGGCTTTATTCAACATACGGTGCTGAATCTGCTCACCTTCCGGCATACCGAGAGAATTAAATACATTCATCAGGTTCTGGGAACCAAACAGACGCATCAGGTCATCTTCCAGCGAAATATAAAACTTGGATTCACCAGGGTCTCCCTGTCGTCCGGCACGTCCACGCAGCTGATTGTCAATACGTCTCGACTCATGACGCTCCGTACCAATAATACGAAGTCCGCCCAGTTCCTGAACACCTTCTCCGAGTTTGATATCGGTACCACGTCCTGCCATGTTTGTCGCGATCGTTACCGCACCCGCCACACCGGCATCGGCGATGATCTCTGCTTCCATCTCATGATACTTCGCATTCAGGACTTTATGCTTGATTCCACGTCGTTTCAGCATTTCACTGAGTTCCTCGGACGCTTCGATCGTAATCGTACCGACAAGAACCGGCTGTTTGCGTTCATAGCATTCTGCAATGTCTTCCACGATCGCATTCAGTTTTTCACGTTTGGTCTTATATACCGAATCGTTGTAGTCGATACGAGCAACCGGTTTATTGGTAGGTACTTCCACAACGTCCATCCCATAAATCTCACGGAACTCTTTTTCTTCGGTAAGCGCCGTACCTGTCATACCACATTTTTTATTGTATTTATTAAAGAAGTTCTGGAACGTAATTGTCGCCAGTGTCTTACTCTCTCTTTTTACTTTTACATGTTCTTTTGCCTCAATTGCCTGATGCAGACCATCGGAATAACGGCGTCCCGGCATGATACGTCCGGTAAATTCGTCTACGATCAGCACTTCATCGTCTTTTACCACATAATCCTTGTCACGGAACATCAGGTTATGTGCACGAAGTGCCAGAATGATACAATGCTGAATCTCAAGATGTTCCGGATCTGCGAGGTTTTCAATATGGAAGAAACGCTCTACCTTTTCAACACCCTGTGCAGTCAGATTGACCGTTTTTTCCTTTTCATCTACAACAAAATCTCCGGTCTCCATGTCATCTTCTTTCATGATGAGATCCATTTTCGAAAGCTCTTTTGCTGTACCACGTTTTAACTGTTTGGCAAGATTATCACAAGCCTCGTAAATCTTTGTCGATTTTCCACTGCTTCCGGAAATGATCAACGGCGTTCTCGCCTCGTCAATCAATACCGAGTCAACCTCATCGACGATTGCATAATTCAATTCCCGTTGAACCAGCTGTTCTTTATAAATAACCATGTTATCACGCAGATAATCAAAACCAAGTTCATTATTTGTCGCATACGTGATATCACAATTGTAAGCCTCTCTTCTCTCGTCATTGTCCATGCTGTTCAAGATACAACCAACCGTCAGGCCCAGAAACTCATGTACCTGTCCCATCCACTCGGCGTCACGTTTTGCCAGATAAGATATTACAGTAACCTTATGTAGGTCTTTACCTTCCAATGCATTCAAATACGCCGGAAGGGTGGATACCAGCGTCTTACCTTCACCGGTACGCATCTCTGTGATACGTCCCTGATGCAGAATCACACCACCGATCAGCTGCACACGATAATGGCGCATACCGATTGTTCTCTTGGCAGCTTCACGCACTGCCGCATAAGCCTCTGGCAAAATATCATCTAACGTCTCTCCCCCCGCGAGTCTGCTTTTAAATTCTCTGGTTTTATCCCGCAATTCTTCGTCGGATAACTTTTCAAAATCCGGTTCCAAAGATTCAATTTTGTCAACAATTGGAAGCACGCGCTTTACTTCTCTTTCGCTGTGTGTTCCAACAAACTTACTTAAAATTCCCATGTGTTCACTCTCCATATATTTCTCCACACTAAAAATAAGTGTAGTATTTCAAATCATAACCTTTGATTATTTTATCACTTGCACGCCTTTCTTTCAATACATAATTTGTTTTTCCAGCGGTTTTTTACAAACCGTTCACAACTTTGTCATAAAAAAAGCCGGTACACTGACTGCTCATCAGCATACCGGTTTGTTATTATTTTCGTCGTTTATGCGTATGTTTTAGAATTCAGGTTCGATCAAACCATACGTATTTCCTTTTCTCTTATATACGACATTTACTTCGTCTGTCTCCGAATTGCGGAATACAAAGAAATTATGTCCGATCAGTTCCATCTGTACACAGGCTTCTTCCGGATCCATCGGTTTCATCGCAAATTTCTTGGAACGGATGATCTGGATATCTTCGTCCTCATAATCATCTGCCTCAATAAATGACTGGCTCAGGTGTGCAGCATTCTGCTCTTTGTCGATCAGTTTATTTTTATATTTGCGAAGTTGTCTCTCAATGACTTCTTCTACCAGATCAATGGATACGTACATATCCGAGCTAACTTCTTCTGCACGGATGATGCTGCCTTTCATCGGGATTGTAATCTCGATCTTCTGACGGTTCTTCTCTGTACTCAAAGTAACATGTACTTCTGTCGTATCGGTAAAATATCTTTCAAGTTTGCCGATCTTTTCCTCAATGGCAGAACGCAAGCCCTCCGTTATATCTAAATTTTTTCCACTAATTACTAAATTCATGATAATCAGCTCCTTTGCCCAAAATATTCGGGATTGTCAGGCATTTTATCTATTACCTGTCCCATGACTATAGTATACTACAAAATGCACAAATGAGCAACTAAATTTTTAATTTTTTTAAGCAAATTCACAGGATTTTCACGAGTTGTCATACAACTCGGTAATTTGTCATCTCAATAGATTTTTTACCTACAAAAGTCTACCGAAGTTGTGGATAATGTGGATAACCTTGTGTATAACTAAAAATTATCGCAATTAGGCATGTTTTTTTGTGGATAACTTTGTGTATCATTTTACTCTACATTTGTCGTCGTACTTTTGTTCTATTTCAAGTTGTCACACATTTCAAATCGTCCACTCGCACCGCATGGCAAAACCAGTCCATTGCTGCTTACCGGAAGTCCGCTCTCGTGTGCCGTCACTTTGCCTCCTTACGGCTTGCCTAGCGCCAATTCGAGCATATACGACAATACCGCCGGCTGTAAACCGGTTGTATACGAATTGATCAGAAAGAACAGGGGATCTTTGGACAAAATTTTGGTGCAAAGATTGACAAGCGGAAAGATTTTCTCCTCGATTTTCCATATTTCCCCTTTCGGTCCTCTTCCGTATGATGGCGGATCCATAATAATACCATCATAATGGTTGCCGCGGCGGATCTCACGCTCAACAAATTTCACACAGTCGTCCACAAGATAGCGGATCGGTGCATCCGCAAGGCCGGATGCCGCTGCATTTTCTTTTGCCCAGGTAACCATTCCTTTGGAAGCGTCCACATGGGTAACGGCTGCTCCCGCTTTCGCGCATGCCACCGTTGCTCCGCCGGTATAAGCAAACAAATTCAACACTTTTATCGGCCGTCCGGCGCGACGGATCAATCCCGATGCCCAGTCCCAGTTGACTGCCTGTTCCGGAAAAAGTCCTGTATGTTTAAAACTAAATGGTTTCAAATGAAAGGTCAGATCCTGATAATGGATCTCCCACTGCTTTGGCAGATCAAAGAACTGCCATTCTCCGCCTCCCTTATTGCTTCTATGATAATGCGCATTTTTCTTCTTCCATTGCGAGGCATCATGTGGCGTGTCCCAGATCACCTGCGGATCCGGGCGAACCAGGATATAGTCTCCCCATCGCTCTAACTTTTCTCCATTGGAAGTGTCAATGACTTCATATTCTTTCCATCCGTCTGCTAACCACATAGTGTACTCCTTTCCGTAATGCTGCCTCATTGGTTTTGTGTCTTTTTGATTTAATAAATACAGCCTGACAAATTGCTGCGTGCTTGTTTGGCTTGTGCTACAATAATTACGTCCTCACAAATTGCTGCGCTTACGCTCCTGCAATTTGCAAACACAATTCGCATTCCATGCTATCGCACTACATGCTCATTGGTTTTGTGTCTCTAGAAAAGAAACCATTTTTTCTGCAATGGACGTAATTATCGAGTCGGCTGACGCCAACTCGATCCCGCACACCGAACATTCGCACTAACGTGCTCATGTTCTTACGCCTAACAAATACCGTTGACCGCAAGCGCTCACGGTGCTTGTTAGGCTTGTGCTACAAAAAAAGCGATTGAATACACATTCAATCGCTTTACGTGGGTTAGAGGATTCGAACCCCCGACCTTTTGGTCCGTAGCCAAACGCTCTATCCAGCTGAGCTAAACCCACATTTATCTTGCGTATCTCTCAACACGCAAGAATTATTCTACCATATGATTTTAGGATTGTCAACATTTTTTTCAAAATTTTTTCCCGCTATTTTCTCTCTCATCTGCAATAGCAGTTTTTTCTCCAGACGACTGACCTGAACCTGGCTGACCCCGAGACGTTCCGCTACTTCCCGCTGTGTCTTGCCGTCATAATAGCGCATGCGGATAAGCTCCCTTTCTTTGGTTTGGAGCTGTTCCAGAAGATCTTCTACGATAAGCCGGTTCATCAGTTCCTCCTGCCAGTCTTTTCGTTCCGGTATTTTTTCTTCCAGCGACATTTCTTTTCCGTCCTGAAAGCAGATCGGCTTATGCAGTGACTCTACCTCTGCCGTTGCTTCCAACGCCAGTACGATATCCTCCACCGGAAGTTCTACTGCCGCTGACAATTCTTCCATCGAAGGCTCGCGCTCCAGTTTTTGCGAAAGCTCTGCCGCCATCCGCTTGACCCGCCAGCTGTTTTCCTTGATACTGCGGCTGACCCTTACCATCCCGTCATCGCGCAGAAAACGTTTGATTTCTCCGGTAATCAGCGGCACGGCATAGGTGGAAAACCGCACATCAAACCGCATATCAAATTTATCCACCGCTTTGATCAAACCGATTGCCCCGATCTGACTAAGTTCTTCACTGTCATATCCTCTGCCGGAAAATCGTTTTACAATGCTGTATACCAATCCCATATTTTCTTCAATTACCTGTTCTCTTGCCAATTTATCCCCGGAACGTGCTCGTTTGATTAGTTCTAAGGTTTCCATCTTCCCCTCCACATCTTATTGGCAATCAAGAGATATGTATCGCACTATAAATTGTCTTTTTCATACGGATTTTCGTGCCCTTTCCCAGTTCTGACTGCACCTCCAGTTCATCCATGAACGCTTCCATAAACGCAAATCCCATTCCCGAACGGTCAAGTTCCGGCTTTGTCGTGTACATGGGTTCCATTGCCTTTTCCAGATTTTCAATCCCTGCCCCCGTGTCAGATATTTCAACAGACACTACGTTATCTTCAATTTTTGCCGCCATACGAACCATTCCCGGGTTCTTTTCGTAGCCATGAATGATCGCATTGGTTACTGCTTCGGATACCGCCGTTTTGATATCCGCCAGTTCTTCCAGCGTCGGATCCAGCCGCGCCACAAAAGCACTGATTACCGTCCTCGCCAGACTTTCATTTTCAGAATTACTTGAAAATTCCATAATAATTTCATTTTTTCCACTCATTTTCAGCTCTAAGCCTCCATCTTTACACTTTTTGAATAATTTTATACAAACCGGACATTGAAAATATGCGGTCAATCCCTTTTCCTACACCGGTAACATAGACGTTACCCCCAAGATATCCCATTTTCTTGTAGCGTCCCATCACCATACCGATCCCCGAACTATCCATAAAGGTCATTCCGTCAAAATCAAATACAATATTCTTTACATTGCCCTTTTCAATCAACACGTCAATCGTACGGCTGAGCTGCCCTGCCGTATGATGATCCAGCTCCTCACTGATATGTAATATTAAATTTGCGCCGCTGCGCTCTAATGAAAATGTTTCCATCGAGATTTCCTTCTCCTTTCACAGAATTTCGGCAGTCATTCAAACGTTCCAAATGCCATTTCTGAACCACTGCAAATTAGGGAAATAAAAAACTATGGAAAAAGACGTTTCTGTCTTCCATCCATAGTTTTTTTCATGCGTTCTTTTCAATTTTGTTTTATCGGATCAATCGGTTTTCACACCCAGCTGATTTAGCCTGCTCTTTGCTTCCGAAGCGCGGCTGCTGTTTGCATCGGTGTCAATCACTTTTTGATAATAACTCTGTGCTTTTTTCGTCTTTCCCGTCTGATGGTACACTCGTCCCATAAAATACAGGGCATCAAGATTTTTTTCATCCACAGAAAGAACCTGTTTCAAAAGATTCTCCGCTTCGCTGTATTTTCCTGAATTAAACGCCTTACGTCCCTCTTCAAACAACTTCTGCGTATCTGCCGCAGTAATTTTTTTCGATACTGCTGCCAGAAGATCTTTTGCTTCCTGCGTCGAAAAATCACTGTCTTTGTAGCCATTTACTGTCGATGCCGCAAGAAGACGATCGCCATCCTGATAGTATTTTACCGCCATGAGAAGATTGTTAAGTTTTTCCACTTCCGCACTCTTTTGGCTCTCTCCATCGTCGATTTCTTTTTGCAGTGCATCGGCTTTCTCTTGCAGCGTCGTTTTCTCTTTTTCCAGCGTAGAAATCTGCGCTTCCTTTACAGAAAGCATCTCTTTTGCTTCGGTAATATCGCTGGAATTATTTCCCAGTGTATTTCCCTTCATTGTAGGGTATATCAGCACCACACTCACAATAATTCCAATAACAGCACCAATGATAATGTTGACGGCGGGCATCCATTGCTTCTTTTCTTCCCGGTATGTTCCCACCGGCGTTACATTTGCCGCATTCACTTGTGTCTCTTTCTCCGCCTGCTTTGCAAATGCTTTCGGAGAGTTATCTTTGCCTTTGGGCTCACTGAACGTATCGCCGATCTCCTGCATATAACGCAGTGTCGTCGTGTTGTTAAAGTCAATCTTTCGCGCACGTTTCAGCACTTTTGCTGCCTTTACATAGTCTTTTCTCTTCATATATAAAAGGGCAAGCAGCTGATAGGCTCTGACAAATTTTGGATTGAGGCTGACCACTTTTTTCAATTGAATGATTGCCAGATCTTCATTGTCATTTTTTGCTTCTTTTAATGCCGAATTATACTTTTTAATGGTCTGATTGACCGTCTGCAATGTACTTTGATTTTTCTGAACGACATCAATATAATGCTTGGCACGATTATCCTCCGGCTGGAGATAATCACTGAGCACCCATTCACTCAAGGCGGCAATCGTCTCTCCCATCTCATTATACACGAGACCAAGAAGATTTCTCGCCTCCGTATTATGTTTATTAAAATTTAAACTTTTTTTCAAAACCAGAATGGCTCCTGACAAGTCGCGCACTTTCGCCTTTTCCAAGCCAATGTTATAATAGGCATTTGACAATTTACGTGCATGATGCAGCGCTCTGAGATCCTGTCCGCAAAAGCGGCAGACCGGAGCATCTTCTGTTATTATCGTATCACAACGTGGACATTTCATTGCTTTCCTCCAACTCTTACATCGTACCTTTTATTTCTGCTATCAATTCTCTCATAATATCTGTCACATCTGTCATGTTATTACTGTTGTTCACCACTTCGCTTACTTGTTCAATATCTAAACTCGGCTCATATTTTTCCAGTTCTTCTTCAAAATTAATCACGTCATCCGCCTCCCTTTCTCGTTATATTTTCTCGTAATTATTCTGCACAGTAATCCTGAATAATTACATTTTCTCTATGAAATATCATACCGACTTTCCCTCTAAATTGCAAGAGAAAAACTCTCTTTTTTCAAAAAGCTGTCGGCAGATCCCGACAGCATCTTTTCTTTTCTCACATAAATCGAGTATGTTTTTAGCCTTATCAAAGGCAGGAACGAACACAAAGTGTTCGAAAATGCAAATGAGAACGGTGGGAGTCCTGAATAGTTCCCTCCGATTTATAAAAAAATCCCGGCTCTTGGCAGTCCAGGAAACCGGGATAACGTATCATTTCTTCTATCATTTTATGCACGCAGTTTGTATTGATCGATCAATTCCATCGCATTCTCCATTTCACTGAGAAGTTCCTGTGAAAGCGCCGAACTTTCCTGTGCAGATGCTGTATTTTTATCCACTACCGCCGCGATTTCTCCGGCAGAAGTAAGCATATCCTGAAGATAGGAATCCTGCTCTTTGGTCGCCTGCGTGATCTCTGTGATGTGAGTGGAGATTTCTTCTGAAATCTTCGTAATACCATCCATCATAGCTACGGTCTCTCCGGTAAGCGATACACCGTTATTTACAGCGGAAATGCTCTTATGGATCAGATCCGTGATATTTTGTGCAGCCTCAGCACTCGAACCCGCCAGCGTTCCAATCTCTCCCGCAACAACCGCAAAACCTTTTCCATGCTCTCCGGCACGTGCCGCCTCAATCGAAGCATTGAGAGCAAGCAGATTGGTCTGCTCTGCAATACCACCGATGACTTCAATAATATTTGCAATTTCATTGGACTCTTCGCGGATCAGATCCATCGCTTTGACAAGATCATTCATCTTATCTTCGCCTTCCTGCATCTGCTGTACCGCATCCCTGGAAAGTTTTTCCACTTCATCCGCTTTGCTTGTGCTGTCATGTACCGAATTGGAAACATTTCCAATATTATCCACAAGACTCCGGATATGATCCGACTGCTGCTGTGCACCATCTGCCATCGACTGCGCCGACTGCGCCAGTGTATCCGCTCCGTCACAAACTTCTCCAAACGATTCTTTCATTTCTTTCAATGTCGTATTTAAACTACTTAGAATCTCTGTCATGGAATCTTCAATCTCCGCAAAATCACCAATATATTTCTGGACTTCTTCCAAATCAATATCTTTCGCACTGATCTGCTTCAGATTCATCGAAATATCGTCAATATAACGTTTCAATTCCTGCATGGCAAAATTGGTATTTCCCATCATATTGACAAATTCATCCTGCATTTCATAGTCAATATTTACGTCCAGATTTCCTTTTGCCAATTCATCCATCGCATGATCCATAATATCAATCGGCTCTTTCACTCTCTGAATCACCTGGTTGGCGATCTTATTTAAAAACAGATCAACTCCGACAATACTGACCACTGCAATTGCCAGAATCACGCCTACGATAATGGCAATTTTTGCTTCCGTTGGAATATCATATTTTGTATCTTCTTTTGCCAGCAATACACCTTCATAAATACCAATCAATGCCAGCACACCCACGACGCCACTAACCGCAAACCCAATACGTAAAAACTGCATATGCATGTACTTACGTATCGTAAGCTGCTTTTTCACTTGTTGTACTTGTTTTCCTGCCTTCATAAGTGACCTCCTTGCTCTCCCTTTTTCAAAAAAACGAGAAAATTATGATAATTTAATTATATCATTTTTTCTCTTAAAAAACAATATTTACGTTCTCAAATCATTGACGTTTTTTCATATAATATGATAAAATTATTATAAAATATTTATAACAATAAGGAGGATTTTTATGAAAAAAGCATGTTATGCCGTCATTTTGTTTTGGGGACTGCTTTTGTTATCCGGTCTCTTTTTTCCGGATGCCGCGTATGCCGCAGACAGCAATTCCATTGAACGGATCGATATGGATGTTTCGATCGATGCCACCGGAACGGCGCACATAAAAGAAGTGTGGCAGGCTTCCGTTTCTCAGGGAACAGAGGGCTACCGCCCTTATGGAAATCTGGGTGTCTGCGAGATTACCGGTTTTTCTGTCAGCGATGACTTAGGGAACCATTATGAATTGCTGGATCATTGGTATACGAATACATCTTTCACAAACAAAGCCGGGAAATGCGGTATCGTTGACAACGGCGATACACTCGAACTTTGCTGGGGAATCACGGAATATGGCAGGAGAACTTACACACTTACATACAATATTACCAACATTATCAATCAATACAACGATGCACAGGGACTTTATTTCAGTTTTATTCCGGAACAGATGGAACAGCATCCCGGCAATGCCTCTGTCTTCATTCACACAGATCCGTTGAATTTGAATGAGTCCAACGCAAAGATCTGGGCATTCGGTTATCCAAATGGTACGATTACTTTTGAAAACGGGGGTGTGCGTATGGATTCCCTCGGTTCGCTTCCATCGTCACATTATATGACCGCACTAATTCAATTTCCAAACGACACATTTTCTACAGCAGTAGACAAAAATATTTCCTTTCAGGATGTTTACAAAGAAGCAGAAAAAGATGCCCTAACTCCCGCTACGATCCGGTTTTATGATTATCTGATCTTTGCCCTTCCTTTTGTACTTTTGATCGGAGCCTTTCTGATCTGGTTTATCTGGGGACACGATGACAAACCGGTCGACGTCACCGAATTTTACCCTCCGGACGACCACAACAGTGCTGAAATTGCTCTTCTTTATAAAGGAAAGGTCTCCAATGAAGATCTGACTTCCACGATTGTCTATCTCGCGTCAAAAGGATATCTTTCCATTGAAGACAGAACCGAGGAATCACTTGGCGGTCTGATAAAATCACATGATTTTATCTTGAAAAAAGAAAAAGATTATGATGGTGTAAATTCGATCGAGCAGCGCTTTTTCGATGGTTTATTTGCCGGGCGCACCATCGTGTCAAAAAGCATGCTGACCAATAAATTTTACCGCGTTTTAGGTGATATTGCTGACGATATGAACAGCAAAGACAACCAGAAGATCATCTTCGAATCCTCTTCTTTGTCAAAAAGGCTTCCGCTCACGCTGATGATCGTTCTGTCTCTGCTTTGCGGACTGGTGCGTTCCCTATATGCCGCAGAAGGAGATCTGCCTCTGGCTTTCTTTTTAAGCCTGTTCCCTTTGACAGCTCTTCTTGTATTGACACAGCTTCCAGCCAAACCGGGTATCAGCAGCAAAATATTTTTGGTAGTATGGAGTGTCCTTTTCGGACTGAGTTCCATCATCACATCGTTAGTAAAATTGGCTTACACTGCACCATTTTTCCTGCAAATGCTTGTCTTCTCCATACTTTGTTCTTTTGGTATGGCGATCTTCCGCTACCTTGTACCAAAACGAACCCCATATGGAACAGAAATGTTAGGCCGCATTCGCGGATTTAAACATTTTTTGGAAATTGCCGACAAAGACCGGCTGGAAATGCTGGTATCTGAAAATCCATCCTATTTTTATGATATTCTTCCTTACACCTACGTATTGGGAGTTTCTGACAAATGGATCGATAAATTTGAAGATATTGCCATCGAACCGGCACATTGGTACCACGGTTCCAATATTTACAGCACACGGGCGCTCGCTGCCTCGCTCAATTCAACAATGAGTTCTGCCCGCACAGCAATGACTTCCTCCCCTTCCAAAGGTGGCGGCGGTCGAAGTTTTTCCGGCGGTGGCGGTGGTGCCGGTGGACACTCTTCGGGCGGTGGATTCCGATAAAAAATGTATAAACCAAATAAAAAACTCATTTTTACAAAACGTTCACAATTTTTCGAAAATTTGAACATCATTTATTCACATTTTAAGTATATACTAAGACCATAAGTTAAAGATAAACAACTTCAACTTATACAACTTAAATTTGGTAGTTATCTTATTTTTGATATTTTTTCATAAAACTCCTCTTTCAGAAAAAGAACCGTGACGGCGGTTCTTTTTCACGTTTAGAAAACTAAAAAATGCTCCGCAGTTCACGGAGCATTTTTCTGTCTCAATCTTTTCCATTATTCTACCGGATGAAGATTTTTCAATGAGATGTCCAGAATCGGAGCAGAATGTGTCAAAGCTCCGCTGGAGATATAATCGACACCGATCTTCGTAAGACGGTCAACATTTTCTCTTGTAACATTTCCCGAACACTCGGTCTCTGCACGTCCATCAATGATCTCAACGGCTTTTGTCATGTCTTCCGGCGTCATATTGTCAAGCATAATAATATCAGCACCAGCTTCTACTGCCTCTTTTACCATATCAAGATTCTCGACTTCAATTTCAATCTTTCTTACAAAAGGGGCATACTCTTTTGCCATCTGTACCGCTTTCGTCACACTTCCCGCAGCTCCGATGTGATTGTCTTTTAAAAGCACACCGTCAGAAAGGTTATAACGATGATTGTATCCGCCGCCGACCTTTACGGCATATTTTTCAAATACACGCATATTCGGCGTTGTCTTTCTCGTATCTAAAAGTTTTGTCTTTGTGCCTTCCAAAAGTCTGGCGATTGATTTTGTATACGTAGCAATTCCACTCATGCGCTGCAAATAGTTCAGTGCCACACGTTCCCCGGAAAGAAGAACACGGATATCACCGGTCAGCACTGCCATCTTCTGGCCATTTTTCACTTCATCGCCATCTTGACAGAAAAAGGTAATTTCTGTCGCAGGATCCAACAAAGAAAATACGCGGGCAAATACATCCAGTCCGGCGATCACACCATCCTGCTTGCAGATCAGTTCTACCCTTCCTAATTTTTTCTCCGGCATTACGGCATTTGTCGTAATATCCTCACTCGTAATATCTTCGCGCAGTGCTTGTAAGATCAGTTCATCTGCGTTTAACTGCATTGTTATTGTATTCATTGTTCTTCTCCTTTTCTCGCTTCTTTGACTCGCTTGATTTCATCCAATACGAGCTTTTTATATTCTTCACGAAGTTTGTCAAGATCTTCATATTGGTTTAGGTCTATTGTCTCTAACATCGTTTCATTGACCGTTCCCGGATTTTCTGCAATACTCTTTGCCGCACGTCCCGCGAACACAAGACTTTCCAAAAGAGAGTTGCTTGCCAGACGATTGGCTCCATGAACACCATTGCAGCTTGTCTCGCCAATTGCGTATAAATGTTCTGCCGACGTCCTGCTTTTTTCAGAATCAACCCAAATGCCGCCCATAAAATAATGCTGTGCCGGCACAACTGGAATCGGATCTCGGGTCACATCGTATCCTTCCTCGAGACATCTTTGGTATATATTCGGAAAATGCCCTTTGATCTCGTCTTCCTTGATTGGTGCCAGACTCAGACGCACATATGGCATATCATCTTTCTTCATCTGCTCATATTCTTTCTGCGTCAAAAGATCTCTTGGCAAGAGTTCATTGACAAAACGATTTCCATTTTTATCCAGCAATATTGCTCCCTCTCCGCGCACGGATTCTGAGATCAAAAACCGTCTTCCGGGCTTTTTCGAATACAATGTCGTCGGATGGATCTGTATGTAATCAATATTTTCCAATCGGATATTATGTGAAAGGGCAATTGCCAGCGCGTCTCCCGTCAAATGACGAAAATTGGTCGAATGTTCATATAGTCCGCCCAGACCACCACAGGCAAGCACGGTATCTTCCGCCACGATCACCTGCTTTGTACCCTCTTTATCGATGGTAACTGCCCCCGCGCAAGTCTTTCCATCGGTGAGCAGATCGATCATTGTCGTATACTCCAGCAGCTTCACATTTTCGCACTTTTTCACTGCCGCAAGCAATTTGCTTGTAATTTCTTTTCCGGTGATATCCTCATGAAAAACAATACGATGTGTCGAATGTCCACCCTCTCTTGTATATAGGAGTTTTCCATTTTCCTGCTCAAATTCCACACCATATCCGATCAGTTCCTTCACAATATTCTGTGAAGACCGGATCATAATATCGACCGATTCTTTTCGGTTTTTATAATGACCGGCGCGCATCGTATCCTCAAAATAACTATCGTAATCGTCCTCGGATTTCAGCACACACATACCGCCCTGTGCCAGAAAAGAATCGCTGCTTTCTGCATCTTCTTTTGTAATGATGACAATCTGTTTTTCTTTCGGAAGTTTCAGCGCACAATACAATCCTGCTGCCCCGCTTCCCACAATCAAAATATCCGTTTTT
The DNA here is from genome assembly GCA_905212635.1 of uncultured Lachnoclostridium sp. Lineage (GTDB taxonomy): Bacteria > Bacillota > Clostridia > Lachnospirales > Lachnospiraceae > Eubacterium_F. Next base: position 47,569 of record CAJMFH010000019.1, read on the forward strand.
ATTTTCTTTCCATTCTTGAGTTCAGTCATCTGAAAACCTCATTTCTGATACCTATATAGTAATAAATAGCGTCAGATGAAATAGGTTCAAATGACGCTATCATTTTTTAATATTATCACAAATCTCGGCGTATGACAAGCCGAAAATTATTTTCCACCCGTCTTTCCTGCTTCCAGAATACTTTCATAACATGGCTTCTTCTCCATGTCATCGGTAAACAAAAGCGGATAACTGGTCTCCCCTTTCATTCCACTCAGCCAGGATTCGCCATCTTTCAGTCCCCAAAATGTCACAGAAGTAATATTTGCTTTTCCTTCCCGCTTCATTTTGGTAATGACATCGAAAAATTCTTTGTAGCGATCTGCCTGCTTTTTCAATCCCTCTTCGGAATCGTCGTTATTGTGCATGTCAATTTCTGTCAATTGGATCTCAATGCCATCGATCGAAGCATATTTTTCAAGTGCCGTCTCAAACAAATCTACCGATGGGAAATCCATATCCCAATGGCTCTGCATACCTACACCGTCAAGTATACCGGCGTCGTGAAGTTCCACTACCTTGGCATACAAAAGATCCCGTTTCTGTGCCATATACTCGTTATAGTCATTGAGGAAAAGTTCGGTTCCCTCTTCGGCATATTTTCTTGCAAACGTAAACGCATCCGCAATATAGGAAAAATCGCCATAGGTCTCATACCACATGCTTTCCGTGCGGTAATTTCCGTCGTCGCCGACTGCCTCATTGACGACATCCCAGGCATATACCACACCCGGGTAATTTTCTTTACAATAGGTAAGAACTTGCTTAATATAACTTTCCATGCGCTTCTTCATCGTTGCCTTATCCACATAACCCTTTGACGGATCATATTTCTTGGAAAAGAACCACTCCGGTGTCTGGCTATACCACACCAAAGTATGTCCACGAAGCGGAATTCCAGCTTCCTGGGCTGCCTTCAGCGCCTTTTCCAACGTTTCTTCTTTGATCGCCGGCATTCCGTCTTTGCTCTTCTCGGACCCTTCCCAGTCCAAAAGACTTTCCGGTTTCATTTCATTTTCCATCGTAATGCTGTTAAAATTTTCCTTTATTTGGGCAACTCGGTCTTCTTCACTAAGATACCCGGATGTCGTCGCCACACCCACTTTAAAATCGCCGTCAAAGGCTTCTTTCAACGTTTTCGCCTCGCTTTTCGAATCCGTAACTGCCGCTGCTGTCACTGCCGCTGTCGTCGTCTGATTTTTCGTCTCTTTCTGCTCACTCTGTCCACATCCGGTCAGGCACAATGCCAGCCCCAATGCCGCGCATACACCCATACTCCATTTTCTAAGTTTCATAGCTGCCTCCTGTTTTTCGTTTTATTAACGAAAATATTATATAGTTTTTGTGTGAAATAACTTCTATAGTATACCATACTTTTCCTTTTTTTGCAATCGTTCTTGCATATTTTCACGTTTATTGATATAATATTTTGATGTACAGTGCAATGCAGAAATGCAGGAAAGGATATTAGTATGAGTAAAATAATTCTAACCGGAGACCGTCCTACCGGCAGACTTCACGTCGGACATTACGTCGGCTCCTTAAAACGCCGCGTCGAGCTTCAAAACTCAGGCGAATATGATTCAGTATATATTATGATTGCGGATGCACAGGCTTTGACAGATAATTTTGACAATCCGGAGAAAGTACGCAGCAACATCTCAGAAGTTGCCTTGGACTACATGTCCTGCGGATTGGATCCGGCAAAATCCACATTGTTTGTCCAGTCGTACATCTCTGAATTGACCGAATTGACATTTTATTATGCCAATCTTGTAACCGTTTCGCGCTTAAAACGAAATCCTACGGTAAAAAATGAGATTCAGCTCCGCGGATTTAATTCCAGCATCCCTGTCGGATTCTTCACATATCCAATCAGTCAGGCAGCTGACATCACGGCTTTTAAAGCAAATGTCGTGCCGGTCGGCGAAGACCAGCTTCCAATGCTGGAACAGGCCCGCGAAATCGTGCATAGTTTCAACACCATTTATGGCGAAGAAGTTCTCGTAATGCCAAAAGCCTTCCTTCCGGATAATCAGGCTTGTATGCGTCTTCCGGGCACCGACGGAAAAGCAAAAATGAGTAAATCTCTTGGCAACTGCATCTATCTTTCGGACAACCCGGATGATATCCGCAAAAAAGTCATGAGTATGTATACCGACCCGGATCACATCCGTATCGAAGATCCCGGAAAGCTCGAAGGAAATACGGTATTTACTTATCTGGATGCCTTTTGTAACGATGCTCACTTCGAGCATCATCTTCCGGAATATGCCAACCTTCAGGAACTGAAAGATCACTATACCAAAGGTGGTCTTGGCGATGTCAAGGTGAAGAAGTTCCTTTATGCTGTTTTGATGGAAGAACTCGAGCCAATCCAGGCACGCCGCCATGAATTGGAAAAAGACATTCCGGCTGTCATGGAAATTCTCCGTGAGGGCAGTATAAAAGCACGCGAGGTCGCAGCACAGACACTTTCGGAAGTAAAACATGCGATGAAGATTGATTATTTTGAATAGGTAAAAATATAATACAAAAAATGACCGGTCAGTGTACCGACCCCAAAAAGTTAGACCTAAAAATCTAACGATTGGAGGTCGGTATTT
>CAJMFH010000020.1 GCA_905212635.1 uncultured Lachnoclostridium sp.
TTTTTTTTTTTTTTTTTGTTTAGGTTATTTGAGATTTATTGATGTGACTGGTGTTAAGACGTGTGTGATTCCTATGTCTTTTGGAAGCGGAAGTACCTCGTAAAGTAGGAAAAAGAAGGAAACCAGTGGTGAGTGGAGCAAAAGCGATGTATTGAAGTTTTCGGAAAAAGATGGTATGCTTATTTGTAAATAAAATAATTTACGAAAAGAGGAATTACAATGATTCAATCGGTAGCAGTTTTGGGTGCAGGAGCAGTCGGATCGTATGTAATCTGGGGGCTTTCCGGACTGGAGGGAATCCGATTAGGCGTGGTCGCAGAAGGAGAAAGAGCCGAACGACTGAGAAAAAAGGGATGTAAGATCAATGATAAGATATACCGTCCACAGGTGTGGAGCCCGAAAGAGGCGAGCTGGGCGGATCTGCTTGTGGTTGCCTTAAAATATACCGCACTTTCTGGGGCAATGGAGATGATTCAAGAAGCCGTGGGCGAAAATACCATTGTGATGAGTCTGATGAATGGCGTAGACAGTGAAGAAAAGATTGCGGAGAAGGTAGGAGACGCCCAGATGTTGTATTCGGTGATCAAAATAGCTTCACACAGAGAGGGCGAGGGATTTTATTTTGATCCGGAAACGACGGTAGGAATTATATTTGGCGAGAAAGAAGCACCTTATGACAGTGAAAAGGTAAAGGCAGTTGAAGAACTTTTTGCAAGATCGCCGCTGCATTTTCAGGCGACTGAATGTATTATGGAAGAGTTGTGGAGCAAGTTCCGGCTGAATGTGTGTGATAATCTTCCGCAGGCGATATTGGGAGCCGGGGTTGGATGTTATCAGGACAGTGTTCATATGCAAGCAATCAGTGAGGGACTTCGAAAAGAACTGGAAGAAATTGCTAGGGCGAAGGGGATTGATCTGAGTAAGGTAGAGGATTCCTCCAAACTGCGGAGTATTGTGCCGAAAAGTGCAAGATATTCGACATTGCAGGATCTGGATGCCGGGCGCCAGACAGAGATCGAGATGTTCTCCGGCGCGCTGGTAAAAATGGGAGCAGAATTGGGAATCCCTACTCCATACAATGAATATACGTATCATATGATCAAGGCATTGGAAGAAAAAAATGCCGGCAAATTTGACTATTAATCCGGAACTGGTAAAACCATAAAGTTTTAGTTGAAATTATTCCCAAACAATAGTAAAATGGTGTAAGAATAATTTATAAAAGGTGCATCCGGCACCTGATTGGAGGATAATAATGGAAAAGACAATGGAAAAAATCGTAGCTTTGGCAAAAGGACGCGGCTTTATTTATCCGGGTTCGGAGATTTATGGTGGACTGGCAAATACATGGGACTACGGAAATCTTGGTGTCGAGCTGAAAAACAATGTTAAAAAAGCCTGGTGGCAGAAATTTATTCAGGAGAATAAATATAATGTTGGTGTGGACTGTGCGATTTTGATGAACCCACAGACATGGGTGGCATCCGGACATCTGGGCGGCTTTTCCGATCCTCTGATGGATTGTAAAGAATGTCATGAGAGATTTCGTGCCGATCAGTTGATCGAAGCATTTGCGGAAGAAAACAATGTGGAATTGGACGGTTCCGTGGACGGATGGGACAAAGATAAGATGGAAGGCTTTATCAAAGAGCATTCCGTACCATGTCCGACTTGTGGAAAACACAATTTTACTGAGATCCGTCAGTTCAATCTGATGTTTAAGACATTCCAGGGTGTTACCGAAGATGCAAAAAATACCGTATATCTTCGTCCGGAGACAGCACAGGGAATATTTGTAAACTTTAAAAATGTACAGAGAACATCCCGTAAAAAAGTACCATTTGGTATTGGTCAGATTGGTAAATCTTTCCGAAATGAGATTACACCGGGTAACTTTACGTTCCGTACCCGTGAATTTGAGCAGATGGAACTGGAGTTCTTCTGTGTACCGGATACTGACCTTGAATGGTTCTCTTACTGGAAAGAATTTTGTATTAAATGGCTTCAGGATCTTGGCATCAAAGAAGATGAGATGCGTGTGCGCGACCATGACAAAGAAGAACTTTCTTTCTACAGTAAGGCGACAAGTGATATCGAGTTCCTGTTCCCATTTGGCTGGGGCGAACTCTGGGGTATCGCAGATCGTACAAATTACGATCTGACACAGCACCAGAATGTATCCGGTGAGGATATGAGTTATTTTGATGATGAGAAAAAAGAAAAATACATTCCATACGTTATTGAGCCATCTCTGGGTGCTGACCGTGTGACTCTGGCATTCCTTTGCAGCGCTTATGACGAAGAAGAGTTAGAAGGTGGAGATACACGTACCGTAATGCACTTCCATCCGGCTTTGGCACCGGTTAAGATTGGTGTGCTTCCACTTTCCAAGAAACTCAACGAAGGGGCAGAAAAAGTATTTGAAGAATTGAGCAAATATTATAATTGTGAATACGATGACCGTGGAAACATCGGTAAGAGATACCGCCGTCAGGATGAGATCGGTACTCCATTCTGCATTACCTATGACTTTGATTCCGAGGAAGACGGTATGGTTACGGTTCGTGATCGTGATACGATGGAGCAGGAGCGTATTAAGATCACAGATCTGAAAGCTTATTTTGAAGAGAAATTCACATTTTAAAGGAGTGTAAAAGCGTGAAGACTTATTTGTACAATACCCTTTCTAAGAAAGTGGAAGAGTTTGTTCCCAATGAGCCGGGAAAAGTGGCTATGTATACCTGTGGACCGACGGTGTATCATTTTGCCCATATCGGAAATCTCCGCAGTTATATCATGGAAGATGTGCTTGAAAAATATCTGCGTTTTGCCGGATATGATGTAAAGCGTGTTATGAATATTACGGATGTCGGACATCTGTCGAGTGACGGAGATACCGGAGAAGACAAGATGCTTGCCGGTGCGAAGCGAGAGCACAAATCGGTCATGGATATCGCAAAATTTTATACCGATGCGTTTTTTGATGATTGTAAAAAACTGGAAATTAAACGCCCGGATGTGGTAGAACCGGCTACCAATTGTATCAATGAATTTATCCACATGATCGAGGTGCTTTTGGAAAAAGGGTACGCCTATGTCGCTGGTGAAAATGTATATTTTGATACTTCAAAGTTAGAAAATTATTATGTATTGTCTTCCCAGAACGAAGAAGACCTGCAGGTCGGAGTTCGTGATGATGTAGAAGAAGATGAGAATAAACGCAATAAAACAGATTTTGTGCTTTGGTTTACAAAGTCAAAATTTGACAATCAGGAATTGAAATGGGAAAGCCCATGGGGCGTCGGATATCCAGGCTGGCACATCGAGTGTTCCAGTATCAGTATCAAACATCTTGGAGAATACATGGACATTCACTGCGGCGGCGTGGACAATATTTTCCCACATCATACCAATGAAATCGCGCAGAGTGAATCGTATCTGGGACATAAATGGTGTAATTACTGGTTCCATGTCAACCATTTAAAGACCAATGGCGGAAAGATGAGCAAGTCCAAAGGAGAATTTCTTACGGTCTCCCTTTTGGAGGAAAAAGGGTATAACCCGATGGTATACCGTATGTTCTGCTTACAGTCGCATTACCGCAAACCGCTTGAATTTTCTTATGAGGCATTGGACAATGTGGCAACTGCTTACGAGAAATTGTTAAAAAGGATCAAAACGATTCCGGAAGAAGGAGAAGTAAATGCGGATCAGGTGGCTGCTTACCATGAAAAATTTGGCGAGGCAGTCGGAAACGATATGAATACGTCGATGGGACTTACGATCGTGTACGATCTGCTGAAAGAAGATTTTTCCGGTGCGACAAAGAGAGCGATTCTTGCGGATCTGGATACGGTATTATCTCTGGAACTTACCAAACCGTGGGAAGATGCCGGAGAAGAAGTTGATGAAGAATTGAGTGCTTTTGTGGAAGGAAAGATCGCAGAGCGTGCGGCAGCGAAAAAAGCAAAAGATTTTGCCAAAGCTGATGCCATCCGTGATGAATTGAAAGCAAAAGGAATCTTAATAAAAGATACAAGAGAAGGCGTTGTCTGGGAGAAAATCGGAGAATAAACGTAACAAAACCGCGTTACGAATAAACGAAGAAAGCGAGGAGACGTTGAATGTTTCCCCGCTTTCCTTATATAAGGAGCTAAAAGATGTTTCATATCGCCATATGTGATGACGAAAAAAAGTATTGTGAAGAGATGCAGCAAAAAATAAATCAATACGCAGAAAAAAATAATTGCGAGATCTGTGTGGATTGTTATTATAACGGAGAAGCGTTGTGGCTGGCTTATGAGAAACAGTACGACATATTGATCTTAGATGTGGAGATGACGGGGATTGATGGAGTGCATCTGGCAGAAAATATTCGAAAGACCGATGAGGAAGTAGTTATCATTTTTTCCACGTCACACCGGCAGTATGCCTTGGATGGCTACCGTGTCGAGGCATCCGGTTATATCGTAAAGCCGTTTTCCGAAGAAACGGTAGGAAGGGAATTGGAAAAGGCATTTCGCAGGATCCGGGAGAGCAGTTATGATCTGGCGGTTTCCTTTAATGGAGAAGTTACGATGATCGCGATGAGCCAGTTACTATACGTAGAAGTGTACCGCCATAAACTGATCTATCACCTGGCAGACGGAAGGAAACTCCGGGGAACCGGGTCGCTGAAGGAAGTGAAAAAGCAGGATGCCAAAGATCTTTTGGTGCAGACGCACAAAAGTTTTCTGGTAAATCTCATGTGGATCACGTCGTATCAGAGCAGTCCGCATCTTGTTTTTGTCAAGGGAAGAGAAGACGGCGTCCCGATCAGCAAATACCGGTATGATGAATTTGTAGAAACGTATATGGAGTATTACCGGAGGAAATTAACCAGACTTTCAGAAAAAGATGTCAGATAGGCAGAAGGGATAAAATACATATGTTTTTCTTTATAACAATGATCATTGCAGGAGCAGGTACAATATTTCCGCTGCGCAAAAAGAGGGATTTTTTCCTTGGCTTGGCAGCGATGGCAATCTGTGCTTTTATTGAATTTCTGTGGTATTACATTTTCAGGGAAGCCTTTTTGACAGAACCGTATACGGTGCTTTGGGAAAATATCCATGAAAATAGTATACTTGGGATTCATTTTGAATTATTATATACGACGACGGCTCTCTATACATTCTTGCTGTGGATCCTGCCGCATATGCGTCCGGAGCGCAAAGGACAGTCTGCGAGGGCGGTTTTCGAAAAAATGAGTATGGCGGTGCTTTCCCTCATTGTACTGGCGGCAGGGCTGTATTTCCAGTATACGTTTATATACATAGATGTATATAAGGTGGGATGCTGCTTTTTCCTGTGCCTGCTTTTATATGCGGTGATTCTCGTAATCTTTTTCAAAATTGAGAAGTATTATGAGATGAAAAAGCAGCAGAAAGAATATGAAGCGATGGAAAAGATCCGGATGCGCCAATTGGAATTTTATCAATCGAAAATGCTTGCCGAAGATAAGCTTCGTAAACTTACCCATGACATGAGTAAATATATGGAAGCCTTCGAAAATTTAAAGAAGGAGCAGCCGGGAGAAATACAAGGTTATATCGAACAATTAGCGGATTCCATGCAGTCTGTGGAACACAGTGTAGTTACCGGAAATGCGCTGGTAGACACGATTTTGATGGAGAAGGAAAAAGAGGCGCACAGCAAAGAAATAGACTTTCAGATCGTGGCGCAGACGACACGTTTGTCGGAGTTTAAAAGTGTCTATTTATGTTCTATTTTTGCCAATGCGTTAGACAATGCCATTGAGGCGTGCGACGAGGTGCCACGGGAGAAGGCATTTGTTAAAGTAGATATTACAGAAGCGGGAGATGGCGTGTATATTCTTTTTGAAAATTCTTACCCGGAAGACCGCAAACGAAAATATTTTGAAACGTCCAAAGAAGATAAATTTCTGCACGGATTTGGGTTGAAAAACATACAAAACGGAGTGGAAAAATGCGGTGGAAATGTATCCATTCATATGGGATCCGGGGTATTTTCTCTTTCGATTCTGCTAAATGGGACGTCAAAATGACCAGATAGGCAGACCCCCTTGCGAAGGAGAGGAAACATTTCTATAATGTAGAAAAAAGGGAAAAGTTCCCGGAATGGAGTATACTATGAAATGTGATTATTGTAAGATTCATTATGAAGAGAGTGAGGGTGTCTGCCCGAATTGCGGCATGACACCGAGAAAGCGCTGGGCAAAGATATTATGCGCAGTTGCAGAAGTGGTTTTTTGGATGTACTGGATCATGATGATTCCTGTAGCTTGGGGAGAAGCAAGAATTGGGCATCCGGTGATTGCTGTGGTGGCAGATATCCTGGCACTACCGTCGAGTTATTATCTGCTACGTCGTTTTTTGGGGAGAAAGCATCGAAATATGCTTGCAGGAATCCGTGCTGTTATGCTTATCCTGAGTGTTTTACTGTTTATCATTGGTTCAACCGGAAAATATCAAATGTCAGAATTTCATGTAAAACAAATGGCAGAGAGCCATTTGAAAGGTTCTTTTGCACATGATAAAACGTTTGAATACGGAACATGTGAAAATATCAAATACTTTAAGGATGAAAATGAAAGTTATGTCTATTGGGCAGAAGTAACGATGTCTTACCAGGTTAAAGACGGAGAAGGAAATCCGGTTTCGAAACAACAGACGTACATTATAAAATGGAATGCCACGAACGATAACTATGAATGGCATGGGATCAAAAAAGAGTAATAATAAGGCTGTGTGGGCATTGGAGTGTTGCCTGCACAGCCGTTTTTTATATATTTCAGGATGTTATGAATTATTCAAACTGTAGCCATTCCAGATCGAATTTACATCCCGGAAGGAAGATCAGGTTCAGGTTATAATCTCCGGATACCGGTTCCAATTCGAAGGTCTGTACCTGCGATTCGTCGCTGTAAGGGAAATCGACGATCTGGTTGATGACAGCATCGCTGCCGTCTGCCGGAACAAATCTTACATGGATCGTATTCATTTCAATATGCGAACGTCCACAGATGGTAATCTGGTGGAAGCCATCTTTTGTAAAATGCATATTGGTATATTCTACCGTTACGTTGTTTCCAATCTCGCGGATGGCATCGCCATCGATCGTAAACATATCTCCCGTAACATTGGCACAGTCGGAGCCAAGAAGTTTTGCGTAGGCCTTTTCTACCTTTGTGAAATAGAAGCCTTGCAGAGACATCTTGATTTCCGGATAAACGACGATGGAGATTGTCTGAACGCCTTTGAGTCGTTTGCTTAATGTAAATACATTTTCCTGATAGTGGTTGTACCAGCTCTTGGCCTCGTAGGTTGCCTGAAGCAGACATTCGCCGGTGGCACAGGTGGTTCCCGGAGCGGCAGGTTCGGTGATGCTTCCTTTTTCGGAAGGAAGTCCCGGTGTACCAAGCCATACTTCAACCGGAAGCACATCGCTAAAGGAAAAAATTGGAAGATGGATCTCGTCGGAACCATAATCTCCAAAATCAATATTTTCAAAGGTTACCACAGTACGGTCATTCCCGGTGATATAGACACCACCTTGGAAACTTAAGATCAGACCGTCATCGGAACTTTCTGAGTAGTCAATGGCGGATACGATCTTATAAGGATCGTGCGTGGCATCGCCGAGTCCGGTTACTTCAAATTCCAGTTCGGAGATCACTTCGACGTGGTCTAAGCCGTTGCAGCAGGTACAGCACAGACGAAATTCGCCATCGCCGACGGCTTGGATTGAAGCAGTATTTGTCTCTTTGTCCACGGTGATCTTTACTGCGTTACTCTGTACGCCGTTGAGAGTGACTGCCTTAAATTCAATGTCCTGATAGGTTGCATTTTCCGGATAAATTTTTGCCGTTACAACGGTTTCTTTATGTTCGGCATCTAAAATTGAAGTGCCCTGATTGGTCAGTTCAATCTTTCGAACCGGAATTTCATTCGTGCGATCCGGAATTAAAATGCCACTTTCTAATGTTTTTTCAGCGAGTGAAAATGTCGTATTTTCCATCTGGCAGGAGATGCCGTCCGGAACGATTTCGGCAGGTACTGCCTGTAGTGTCAGATGGGCATCCGGGAGAGATGGTGAACTAACGGTTACCTGAATTTCGCCGGATTCTGTTCTTGCGGCGATGATCGCCAGCAGTTTTCCGCTGAATAATTTGCGGCTGGTTCCTTTGTATTGGTCAAAGTCAGAACTGTCGCCGTTGTCAAGACCGATCAGACGGCCGGCACCGGTTACGGATACATTCATACGGCTTCGCCCATTGGCGACGAGGATACCGTCCACATCCAGTGTGTCAATGGTGACAAAGATCAAATCTTCGCCGTCTGCCGTCAGCGTCTCCTTGTCCGGGGTAAGACGGATACTTGCCGGATCGCCAAACGACTGCTGACGGTCTCTTGCGATCACATTGCCTTCTTCGTCGTAAGCAACGGCTTCAATCACGCCTTTGCTGTAAGGAATCTGCCAGTCGCCGGAAAGTGTCGTGCCGTGAGCATGGTCAATTTCGACGATGCCCTGACTTTGTCCCTGATAGAAGAGTTCCACTTTCGGAGCATTGGAGAAGATACGTACATCGATCAGCTGCCCTTCGTTGAAATCCCAGTAAGGCAGGAGATGTACCATCGGTTTTTTCTTATAGTCTGTCCATTCTGCCTGATACAGATAGAACGTGTCTTTTGGAAAGCCAGCAGTATCGACCTGTCCAAAATACGAATTTTTGGTAAAATATGGGGTCGGTTCGCCCAGGTAATCAAAGCCGGACCAGAGGTACTGTCCAAAGCAGAATTCACGGTCGCGGTGAGCAATGATCGTATGCTCGGAATTTTTTGCCCCCCAGTTTGTCGTGCAGTTTCCGAGAGTCGAACATTGCAGGTCATCAAATGTCAAAAGACGGTTGGAAAGAGGGAAATGATAGATGCCGCGGCTTTGTACGGTGGCACTTGTCTCACTTCCAAATATTTTCCAGTCCGGATATTTTTCATGATGTTCGTCATAACATTTATCGAGGTAATTGTAGCCGACGAGATCGATCACTTCGCCGGTGCGCTGGGCAGCTTCCCATTCGATATAATTGGATGCCAGTGTCGTATACGCATTTTTGCGGTAATCGAGTTCGCGGACGGCGTTATGAAGCTCTTTCGTCAGTTCCAGACCGCGGTCGAAATGGGTATCATAAATCTCATTTCCAATTCCCCAGATGAAGACGCAAGGGTGGTTGCGGTCCTGGCGAACCCAGCTTGTCAGATCCTTTTTCCACCAGTCTTTAAAGTCATTGCCATAGTCATAATCGGTTTTGGTGCGCTCCCACATATCAAAACTCTCTGTATACAGGAGAAGTCCCAGTTCATCGCAGAGATTCAGCATATGTTCCGGCGGCATATTGTGCGCGTTTCGGATCGAATTTACGCCCATTTCCTTTAACGTGAGGAGCTGGCGGCGGAGTGCTGCTTTGTTCATGGCGGCACCCAGGGAACCAAGGACGTGGTGTTCACACGTACCATTGATCTTTACGTGGCGGCCATTTAAGAAAAATCCCTTATCTGCATCAAACGCAATGTCACGGAATCCAAGGTTCTGGGTAATAGAATCCGTAAGAGTATCGCCCGCATACAAAGAAGTGTGGATCTGATACAGATTTGGCTCTTCAATATCCCATAATTTTGGTTCAATGACGGTCAGTACCTGTTTGTCAACCTGAACGGAATCTGAAAAGTGTATGCTGCTTTCGTGGGTCGTCACAAGAGTGCCGTCGGCATCAAAAATCTCGTGGCAGATCCGTCCGTCGGAAGCCGTTCCTTTTTCATCAATAAATTCAGTATCCATAAATACTTCCCATGTTTTTCCAAGCTGCTTGGTGGAAAGATATGTTCCGTTATGTATGAGATGCGCCGCAGGAGAAGTCAAAAGCCACACATCGCGGTAGATGCCCGAACCCGGATACCAGCGGCTGTTTGGCAGATGGTATTCGTTGCGGACAAGGAGTTCGTTGTCGCCGTCCTGTAATTCGTCCGTCAGATCAACGACAAATTCGGAATAGCCATGTTTCCATGTGAATATTTTCTTTTGATTGAGATAAATGGTTGTATCCATATAGACACCCTCAAAGATCAGTTCAATCTTCTGCGTGTCCGGAGCAGCCCCGTCAAGAAGCTGTTTTTTGTTAATTATTCTTCGATAACAACTTACTGCCTGTTCGTACAGGTTTTCTGTATCATAGATCATCCAGTCATGGGGAAGATCTACCGGCGTCCAGGACGTGTTTTGAAATAAAGTTTCGGTCGGAGTGTCCAGAGGAAACTTGCAAAACGTCCAGTTGTCATTCAGTCGTTTTTTCATTCGATAAATCCTGCCTTTCATTTTTCAAAAGATGTAACGATTCAGGTCTCCCCACTCCCCATTCGCATTTCGAACACTTCGTGTTCTTTCCCGCCTTTGACAAGGCTAAAAATGCTCATGTGGGGAGGGCCCGATGTGCAGAAAACCAATGTCTTTTACGTGCAAGCACGACAATCCATTGTTTTTTGCACATCAGCCCTGAATAGTTACAAAAAGTTTTGCACTTTGATAATAATTATATTATACTAGTAGTATGGTTTCAAGAAAAAAATAGGAATTTGGAGTGAAAAATGCAAATTTGTAAAATGAGCGGCAGACAGATAAATCAGGCATTGGAACTGATACGGAACGTATTTGATGAATGTGATAAAGAAGACTATGAAGATATGGGAATTCTGTCATTTTATCATTTTATCCGCAGAGAGCAGATCGAAGAACGAGTGCAGAGTGGAGAGATGGTATTTTTTGGTGCCTATGAAGAGTCTGAGCCGATTGGTGTGATTGCGATGCGGGATGGTTTTCATGTGAGTCTGCTGTTTGTAGAAAAAAACTGGCAGAGGCAGGGAATAGGAAAAAAACTGGTTCGGCGCGGTGTGGCGTATTGTCTGGAGAAAAATCCGCAGCTGAAGGCAGTTACCGTCAGTGCGTCGCCGAAAGGAAAAAGAGCATACGAAGCGATGGGATTTCGGGCTTTGACACCAGAGCAGAAAAAACAGGGGATGCGTTTTACGCCGATGCGGCTTGAGTTATAGAGAAGGCGAACAGGAGGCAGCGATGAAACAGAATATAGATGACCGAATGCAGAAAGAAAATAAGGATAATTTTAATATACAGTCATTGAAAAAAGGCTTGTTATTTGGTACCAAAATTTGTAAAAAAACGTGGACGTATGAGATTGTTGCGGTAGATGAGACATACGCAGCAATGCTTGGAATACCAGCTTCCCAGAAGGAAGAAGCAGTAGGGATGGAGATGTCGGATATCATTCATCCCAATGATTTTGACCGAGTCGTGAAAGAATCTCTTTTGGAGATACAGGGAAGTGGGAAATACGACTGCAAATATCGAATGAAAAATGCAGATGATGAATATCACTGGGTATGGGATATCGGAGAACGTTTTTGGATTGACGATCAGGAATATATTCAATGTACGGTAATTGATATTGATGAGAAGGAGACGCTGATCCGCCAGCGCGATGTTACGTACGAAAGTATGCCGGGTGGTGTTATCTTTGTTGTTATCGGAAAGGATAATTTTTACATCCGTGAGGCAAATCAGCATTATTTTGATATGTTTGGTGTGGAACGAGAGGAATATCTTGGTTCCTCCGGAAAATATACGTTTCCGGAAGATCTGCCGAAACTTCGTGAACATTTTGTTCAGCAGGCGAAGAACAGGGAACCACTGGATTATGAATTTCGTACGCGCTTAGAGGAAGACGGGGAGATCGTATGGTATCGTATCATTGGAAACTATATTGACTCCCGTGATCAGGGGGAAGAGTACCTCTGCGTCATGATGGATATTACCGCAAGAAAGACGTTTCAATATGAATTGATCAAGGAGAAAGAAAAATATGAGAGAACGTTAAACAGTTCGGCAGATCTGTTGTTTGAATACAATGTGCGGCATAAGAGATTCCGGATCCTTGGGCAGAATTATATTTCTGACGATACAAAACTTGCGCTGGAAGACAGTATGGATGAAGATTACCGGGAAATTTTGTTTCGGGATGATATTGTATTCCGAGGAGATCGTAATAAGATCAAGCAGTTTATAAGAGGACAGATTTCCTACAACGATACTGTCCGTCTGCTCACGAAAAATACAGAGACCGGGAAAGTATACTATGATAATTATGAATTGTTTTTAAATAAGATCATGGTAAAAGAGAAACCGATCCGTGTGATCGGGTATGCGAAAAAGGTAAGTTATAACGCAGTGCCCGTCACGGAGAGGCAGCAGCTGCATGAAATTTTTGATGAACAGATTGTAAAGGATTACAGTTTTATTTTAAAAATTGACGTGCCGACGGGGGCTTTTGAACCGTATTTTGTCGAAAAAGCGGATTATAAGTCCTATACGGGAAACCGCTATTATTCCTCTTTCTTAAAATGGTGGTGCAATACGTATGTGTGTGAAAAAGACCGCAAGGAGATCAGCTTCTTTTTAAAATTAGATGAGATGCTGCGAATCCTTCATTCGGGAGAGCCGAAGGGGTATCGTTTCTGTCAGGTAGAAACGAAGGATTCTCAAAGAAAACATAAATTGTGTGGTTTCTCTTTTTACGGATCGGATATCAATACGGTGCTTCTTGTTGTCCGTGATGTAAGTCAGGTGCGGGAAGAGGAAGTGTATCAGAAAGAAGCGAGCCAGAAACTGCTTACAGACGCTCTGACTGAGGCGAGGGCGGCTGTGAAAGGACGTCAGGTACTGATGAAATATCTGGCAGATGAAATGGAAAGCCCGATTGGAAAGATGAAAGATCTTTTGCTGGAGCCGGAAAACCCGGAACTTCTTACGCAGCTGGAACGTTGTGTGGAATACATGAGTGAGATGATCGGAGGCATGAAAGAGTATCAGCTTCTACAGACTCCGTTTGGAAAGAGCAATGATGCTTTCAATCTGTATGCCCTCTGCACCGAAGTGTGCGAGGAGGAGCGGAAGATTTCACTGGGACTTGATATATCGATTCAGGAAGTCATTGACCTGCCAATCCATCAGGAATATTATATGTATGGAGAACGGTTTAAGGAAATTCTTGTCAACCTTTTGGGGAATGCTGTAAAATATGCCCCAAAGGGAAGTGCGGTAAAAATTTATATTCAGGAAACGAATATCGAAACAGACCGCTGTGTGATCCGGATCCGAATGGAAGATGAGGGGCCGGTCATCAATGAAAAATATTTTGAGAGAATGTTGGATAATTCGTATGATTACAATATCAATGAAAAAATGATCGCTCTTGGTGGCAGCGGATTTTCAGCTCCGCTGGTTGCTAAAATAACAGAACTTCTCGGTGGTACGATCGAATTTCGAAAAGGCGCAATGGAAAGCAATGTGGTGGAAATTTCCATTCCGGTATTGTATTATAATAAAAACCAGTTCTTCCAGGGCGAGGAGCATAAAGAAGAAGTGATCCAAGAAGTAAATATGCACGGACAGGGCATCCTTCTTGTTGAAAATGCAGAGCAGAGAGAGTCATTGACTGCCTCCCTTCTACAAGTAAATGGAGCCGTCGTCTATGAGGCGTCGTCCGGTGAAATGGCGATGGAACTGCTGGAAAAATTTAATTCCGGTCAGATTACAGCGGTTCTTATGGACAAGGATCTGGAAGATATGAAATGCTATGAACTTGCCAGACAGATTCGGTTTCAGAAGGACAGAGTTTATGGTAAATTGCCGATCCTGCTTATGTTAGATGGAATTGAGCAGGAAGATAACCGGCTGAATATGCTCAGCGGGATCAATGCGACGATCCATAAGCCGATGAATCTTTCAAAACTATTGTGGATGATAGAAAATTTACAAGGGAAGGGAGTCTGATCACGATGAAAAAGGTACTCACGATAGCCGGTTCGGATTGCAGCGGTGGTGCCGGAATCCAAGCAGATTTAAAGACAATCGGAGCCTTTGGATGTTATGGAATGAGTGTTATTACTGCGGTCACCGTGCAGAATACGTGCGGAGTAAAGGCAGTTTATCCGGTAGAGGCAGAGGTTGTCCGGCAGCAGTTCGAAGCAGTGTGTGAAGATATTTTTCCGGATGCGGTAAAGATTGGAATGCTTTGCAATGAACAAATTATTGAAGCTGTAGCGCAAACGATCGAAGTGATCCGTAAAATGCCGGTGGTACAGCCCAAGATCGTACTGGATCCGGTACTCGTATCGACAAGTGGAAGAGCACTGCTGGAACCGCAGGCAAAAGAGGCGTTACAGACCCGTCTGCTTCCGTTAGTAGATCTTGTCACACCAAATCTTGCTGAGACAAAAGTGCTTTGTAATACGGAAAAAATGGAACTGCCGGAGAGAGAGGCAGCAGGAAGAAAACTGGCAGAAGCGAATGTCTGTGCCGTGCTGATTAAAGGCGGACATGGCAGAGAATATGGCGATTCGGATGCACAGGATCTTTTGATCCCGGGGACGGACAAGCCGGCGGTATGGTTTCACGCTCCTTTTATTGAAAATCCGAATACACATGGAACCGGCTGCACGTTATCTTCTGCGATCGCCTGCGCACTGGCAGAAGGAAATACGATGGAACAGAGTGTACAAAAGGCAAAAGACTATCTGACCGGCGCGATTGCTGCCGGACTGGATCTGGGAGCCGGCAATGGTCCCTTGAATCATTTTTACCGGAATGAAAGGATGGAAAAAAATGGCAATTGATGTAAAAAATAAAAAAACGTCTCTTGACGAAGAAGCCGCAATTTATGAAAAGCGGGATGAAACAGAGAGTGGAAAAAGCAGATGGAAGAAGATGAATCGGAGCCAGAAGATCACACAGTTTAAAACGTACTATCTGCGCCCGCTTATTGTCGGTGTTTTGATTTTATGTGTGATCGGATTCTTTATTTATAAAGATGTTATCACAAAAAAAGACATTGCGTTCCGCTGCGCGATCGTGAATGAAGTGGCGACGGAAATACCGGTCAATGCCTTTTCGGATGAGTTTACGCAGTATATGAAATTGAATCCGGATAAAAATTTATCGTCGTTTCATTTATATTATACCGATACCCAGCTGGCTCAAAAAGTCGGTGCTTCGACGGCTAGTGATCTGTCGCAGATTTCTTCTCTGATCTATGCCTCTCTGCTTGATGGCATGATTGCCGGAGAAAAAGATTTTACGACATATCACAACAATGGCTTTTTTGTAGACCTCAATGAATTTCTGTCAGAAGAGGAGCTAAAGGCAATTGAGCCGTATCTGTATATTCCGGACGATGAAAAAAATACGGAAAAGCATGCGTATGGTGTCTATCTGGAAAAGAGCGAGAGGTATAACAGTATCTTCCAGGGCGGCGGAGGCGTTGTCCAGAAACCAATTTATGGAATCATTACCAATTCCGAGAATACAGACCGCGGCAGATATTTTCTGTACTATTTGTTTCCGGAATTGCAGAAGCTGGGGGATCCGGTAACGCAAAAGGAGTAAGAAAATACTCCTTTTGGGTAATCTTTAAAAATAAGGGTTGACATTTGAAAATAATTGTCCTATAATGGCAATCGTAAACGACAAAGACGTCAAGCGAATGAAATTCATTTGCCTTGGCGTTTTTTTTGTTTTCATCCTATTTTTTGCTGGCAGATAGGCGCGGCTGGGTGAATAGAGAAATACAGATCTCCGAAGTCGCAGGAAACCAATTGAACAAGGAGGAATCTTTATGACAGACGAAATTTTAAGTGTAATAAGTGACCAGGTATTTGGCGTCTGGTTTTTGATCGGAGCCGCCCTTGTATTCTGGATGCAGGCCGGATTTGCAATGGTTGAGGCAGGTTTTACCAGAGCAAAAAATACAGGTAATATTATTATGAAAAACCTGATGGATTTTTGTATTGGAACAGTAGTATTTATTTTACTGGGATTTGGATTGTTTCTTGGTGATGACATCGGTGGAATCATCGGAAAACCAAATTTCGCAATTTTTACCGATTATGCAAATTTTGACTGGTCGGCTTTCGTATTTAACTTAGTATTTTGTGCGACGACAGCGACCATCGTTTCCGGAGCAATGGCAGAGAGAACCAAGTTCCTTTCCTATTGTATCTACTCCGCAGTAATCTCCGCAGTGATCTATCCAATCGAAGCTCACTGGACATGGGGTGGCGGCTGGTTAGCACAGATGGGATTCCATGATTTTGCCGGTTCCAACTGTATTCATATGGTTGGTGGTATCTCGGCATTGATCGGAGCTTATCTCCTTGGGCCTCGTATCGGTAAGTTTAAGAAGAAAAAAGACGGAAGCATCAAAGTTGGTGCATTTCCGGGACATAATATCGCACTTGGTGCCCTCGGTGTATTTATCTTATGGCTTGGCTGGTATGGATTCAACGGTGCCGCTGCAACGACCGTATCACAGTTGGGAGCGATCTTTGTAACAACGACCATCGCACCGGCAGTAGCCACGGTAGTATGTATGATCTTTACCTGGGTAAAATATGGCAAACCGGATGTTTCCATGTGTCTGAATGCATCCCTTGCCGGCCTGGTAGCAATCACAGCACCTTGTGATGTAACGGATGCTTTTGGAGCAATTGTTGTCGGAGCGGTTTCCGGTGTACTTGTTGTATTCGGTGTATGGCTTCTTGACTACAAATTACGTATTGATGACCCGGTTGGAGCTGTGGCAGTACATATGATGAATGGTATCTGGGGTACTCTCGCAGTTGGTTTGGTAGCTACCGATACAGCACCAACGTATTCTTTGGCAGGAGCCAATGGTGAGAAACTTCTCGGTTTGTTCTATGGCGGCGGATTTAAACTTCTCGGTATTCAGCTTACCGGTATGCTTTGTACCGCATTGTGGACAGCTATTACCATTACGATTACATTCCTTGTGATCAAGAAAGCAGTTGGTCTTCGTGTTAGTGCAGAAGAGGAAATTGCAGGACTCGATGCAACAGAACACGGTTTGGAATCCGCTTATTCCGGATTTGTTATCTCGGATAGCGTAAATACAATTGGTGACAGCGCATTGGCAGCAATTGCAGCATCCGCACCGGAACCGGAAGAAAAGAAAGTTCCTATGGACGATGCCGTACCGGTACAGGTTCGCGAGCCAAAAGAGACATTGGCATCCGATGTCAAATTGTCCAAAGTTACCATTATTTGTAAACAGAATAAGTTTGAGGATCTGAATACCTCTCTCAATGAGATTGGTGTCAAAGGTCTGACGGTGACACAGGTACTTGGATGTGGTACACAGAAAGGAAAAGCAGAATATTACCGTGGTGTACCGGTTGAATTCTCCCTGCTTCCTAAGATCAAAGTGGAAGTTGTGGTAAGTGCCGTGCCAGTGAAAGCGGTTATTGATGCAGCAAAACAGGCATTGTATACCGGACATATCGGAGATGGTAAGATCTTTGTATATGATGTTGAGGATGTTGTCAAAGTCAGAACGGGTGAAACCGGATTTGATGCTTTGCAGGATGACAAATAGAATGAAAAATGTATTATCATAAGTTCGCAAAATAAAAAAGAATGGTTTCCTTATCACTTGGATAAGGAAACCATTCTTTTTGGTGTGCGCCAAGCGCTGCACATTTATTCGTTTATTTCATATTTATCGTAATGTTTCTCGCTTCTTGCGATGTAGAGTGTGTTCTTGTGATTGATCGCAAAATAGCGGAGGATGCAGTTGTCACCCAGAGTATTATTTTTCATGCTCTCAATGCTTGCCGCGGAGATGCTGTTGTAAGTTGCTGCATATCTGGCAGCAATGTCACCAGATCCCTCTTTATGACCCTTGGCGTAAAATGGCATATAAACACCATCGATATTATTTTCTGAGATGATTGGATCAACCACACCGCCACGCATATAAATGGCAAATTTTTCTTTTTGAATGTCGGTTGTGTTCCATCCCTTTACATTATCAATCGTATTTCCTTTGATAACAGCGTTTTTCCAGTTTAACATCATGATCGGACTCTGGTCAGAATTTTTAAAAGTACAGCCAAGAACCTTTACGTTTGTATGATATTTATTCGGGGAAAAACGATGGGTATCAATGCCGCGGTAAAGGTTATAAAAACCACAGTTCTGAATGGTAACGTTGAGAACCGGTGTCTTGTCAAATTTGGAATATTGTCCATTGAATCCATCTGTTACTTTATCCGGAGTGTCGAGGTTAATCGCACATCGTTCTCCGTTCAGATTGTTTTTAAACGTACAATTCTGAATGGTAACATTTTTTGAACCGACCGCTTCGATAAAATGTCCGTCACGCAGATTGGTAAAGGTAATGTTGTCGATCAGGACGTTGGAACAGTGCGGTATACGGATCACTTCGCTCTTGTTACAACCGCTGAGATTCATAACAACGGTTCCCTCGCCGACGATCTGGATATTTTTTTCGCCATTGTATTTGCCAACGATATTTTTCTTGTTAATACGGGAACTGCGAACACATTCAAACATAACATGGCTGGCTTTCAGCTTCTTTGTATGGGTGCTGCCAAGCTTATTCATGACAACGCCATCTTTCAGTACAATTTTTACATTAGATGGAATTAACAATGCATTGCTGATGTTATACGTACCTTTTTGGATTGTCAGTGTTCCGCCGCCTTTTTTTGACATCTCATCAAGGTAAGAGCGGATCGTGAGGTAATGTTTGGTATACTTATTGTATACCGGGTTTTTGACATACTTGTTTTTGTAAGGTTTACTGGATGTGCTTACCGTAAAATTCTTTTTTGCCTGTGCCGGTGCGGACACCGTCAGGGCAAACGCAGAAAATAGAAGCAGAAGTCCCAGTAGTTTTGTGAAATGTTTCATGATAATAAATCCTCCTTTAGTTATTCATTATTCTGGCTTACTTCGCTTAAGACCAGTCCCTCATTCCGGTCTAACACAGTCTGAATGCTCCAAGGGTGGGTAAAGAGCAGAAGTGGCCGTTCTTTAAAGTCTTTGACACGCTTGGCATCCGAAGTAAGTGACAGACTGTTTACATCAATATCTTCGTTTTCAATCCAGCGGACATGTTCGTAAGGAAGCTGGTCCATGCGGATCTCAACATTGTATTCGTTTTGCAGGCGGTATTGCAGCACCTCAAACTGAAGGGCGCCGACTACGCCGACGATGATCTCTTCCATACCGGTATTAAATTCCTGGAAGATCTGGATGGCACCTTCCAGTGCAATCTGTGTAATCCCTTTCATAAACTGCTTACGTTTCATTGTATCTACCTGACGCACACGCGCGAAATGTTCCGGTGCAAAGGTTGGGATACCGGCAAAACGGATCGGTTTTTTGGATTTGCATAATGTATCTCCGATGGAAAAAATACCCGGGTCGAAAATACCGATGATGTCACCGGCATATGCTTCCTCAACATGCTTGCGCTCCTGTGCCATCATCTGCTGTGGCTGGGAAAGACGGATCTTTTTGCCTCCCTGTACATGTGTGACTTCCATACCAGCTGTAAATTTGCCGGAGCAGATACGCATAAATGCGATACGGTCGCGGTGTGCTTTATTCATGTTTGCCTGAATCTTAAAGACAAAGGCAGAAAAATCTTCTGAAAATGGATCAATGATTTCGTCTCCGGACATACGAGGAAGAGGAGAGGTAGTCATTTCCAGAAAATGCTGTAAAAAGGTTTCTACACCAAAATTTGTCAGGGCAGAACCGAAGAAGACAGGAGAAAGTTTTCCGGCACGTACTTTTTCCAGATCAAATTCGTCACTTGCGCCGTCCAGCAATTCAATTTCATCCACCAGAATATCATGATATTCCTTTGTGATCAGGTCATCCAGTCCGCTGTCGCCTAATTTGGCTTCGATGGATTCGATCTTATGTCCGTTGTCGGAAGGAAGAAAGCGGGAGATGGTTTTGGTGTTCCGGTCATAAACTCCCTTGAAATTCTTTCCGGAACCAATCGGCCAGTTGATTGGACAAGTGCGGATTCCCAGCACATTTTCAATTTCATCAATCAGTTCGAAAGGATCTTTTGCTTCGCGGTCCATTTTATTAACAAAGGTAAAAATAGGAATCCCACGCATGACGCAGACTTTAAACAGTTTGATCGTCTGTGCCTCGACACCTTTGGAACCATCAATTACCATAACGGCAGAATCGGCAGCCATTAAAGTACGGTACGTATCTTCGGAGAAGTCCTGATGTCCCGGGGTATCCAGAATGTTGATGCAAAATCCATCATAATTAAACTGCAATACAGAGGAAGTGACGGAAATTCCTCTTTCTTTTTCAATCTCCATCCAGTCGGAGACAGCATGTTTGGCGGCTTTCCGACCTTTTACGGAACCGGCAAGGTTGATCGCCCCTCCATATAATAAGAACTTTTCGGTCAAAGTTGTTTTTCCGGCATCCGGGTGAGAGATGATAGCAAAGGTGCGCCGTTTTTCGATTTCCTGTTTCAAATTGTTACTCATAAGTCAAACTCCATTCTTCTTTATAAAAAACAAGTCCTGAATCGTTACTAAAAGAAAAAGCTCTGAACAACTACTGCCATTCAAAGCTTTTCTCGTAACTGGGCTACAAGGATTCGAACCTTGAAATGCTGGAGTCAGAGTCCAGTGCCTTACCGTTTGGCGATAGCCCAATGTCAACCGACAAGTGATATTATACAACAACAAAATTTAAAATGCAAGTCTTTTTTTCAAAAAAATCAAAAAAATTTTATTTCCTATTAAAGAGCGAAATTCTCTTGACAAGTTCTCAAAATTTGTATACAATTTTATAAATATACAAAAAAGATTAATAAGAAAAGGAGAGACGAAAAAAATGGGTAAGATTATTGGTGAAGGCATTACATTTGACGACGTTTTATTGGTTCCGGCGTATTCGGAAGTCATTCCTAACCAGGTAGAGTTAAAAACTCATTTGACAAAAAAGATTGAATTGAACATTCCTATGATGAGTGCAGGAATGGATACGGTTACGGAACACCGCATGGCGATCGCGATGGCGCGTCAGGGTGGTATTGGTATTATCCACAAAAATATGACAATTGAGCAGCAGGCAGAAGAGGTTGATAAAGTAAAACGTTCTGAGAATGGAGTTATTACAGATCCATTTTATTTGTCTCCGGAGCATACATTGGAAGATGCCAATAACTTAATGGCAAAATTCCGCATTTCCGGTGTACCGATCACAGAGGGAAGAAAACTGGTCGGTATTATTACAAACCGTGATCTTAAGTTTGAGACGGATTTTTCGAAAAAAATCAAAGAGAGCATGACCTCTGAAGGGCTTGTTACAGCAAAAGAAGGAATTACATTGGAGGAGGCAAAGAAAATTCTTGCCAAAGCACGTAAGGAAAAACTTCCGATTGTAGATGATGAAGGAAATCTGAGTGGATTGATTACAATTAAAGATATTGAAAAACAGATTAAATATCCAAATTCCGCAAAAGATGCACAGGGAAGACTTCTATGTGGTGCAGGTGTTGGTGTTACGGCAAACATTCTTGACCGTGTGGATGCTTTGGTAAAGGCAAAAGTCGATGTTATTGTTATTGATACGGCGCATGGTCATTCAGCAAACGTTCTTCGTGTTGTGAAGATGGTACGTGAGGCATATCCGGATCTTGGCATTATCGCAGGTAATGTAGCGACAGGCGAAGCGACAAAGGCATTGATCGAAGCTGGTGTGGACGCTGTTAAAGTAGGTATCGGACCGGGATCTATCTGTACGACACGTGTTGTAGCCGGTATCGGTGTTCCTCAGGTGACAGCAATCATGGATTGTTATGAAGCAGCAAAACCATATGGTATTCCAATTATTGCAGATGGTGGTATTAAGTACTCCGGTGATATGACAAAAGCCATCGCCGCAGGAGCAAATGTCTGCATGATGGGAAGTATCTTTGCAGGATGCGATGAGAGTCCGGGAACGTTCGAATTGTTCCAGGGAAGAAAATATAAGGTTTACCGTGGTATGGGATCCATCGCTGCGATGGAAAACGGAAGTAAAGACCGTTATTTCCAGCAGGATGCGAAAAAACTTGTTCCGGAAGGGGTAGAGGGACGAGTTGCTTACAAAGGAACCGTAGAAGATACGGTATTCCAGCTGATCGGTGGTATCCGTTCCGGTATGGGATATTGTGGAGCGAAGACGATCGAAGATCTGAAAGAGAGCGGAAGATTTGTTAAGATTTCGGCAGCATCTTTGAAAGAAAGCCATCCACATGATATTCATATCACAAAAGAGGCACCAAACTACAGTGTCGAATAAAAGAATATACCGGCGCAGAAAACGGCGTCGTATGAGTAAAAGAGGGCGCTATGCTGCGGTTGTTGGTATAGCAGCCCTTGTTCTTTTTGCCACGCTGCTTACCGTCTTTGGAATCCGCAGGCAGAAGGAAGAGCAGCAGAAGGCAAAGACATACCCGGATATTAGCTTTGATGTCCGTTTTTTAGATCCCAATCCCTATTCCAGACCCCAGCTGGCGTTAAAGAAAGTCCATGCCATCGTTGTACACTATACGGCAAATCCCGGGGTGGATGCGGTAGCAAACCGCAATTATTTTAACAACCTGCCAAAGGCAAATGAAAAGAAACAAAAGAAAACGTATGCGAGCAGTCATTTTGTCATTGGTCTGGATGGTACGGTTGTGCAGTGTATCCCTCTGGAAGAGATGGCATATGCCTCGAACGACAGAAATTCCGATACGGTTTCGATTGAGTGCTGCCATAAGAAGGAAAATGGAAAATTTACCGCGCAGACACAGGCAGCCCTCATACAATTGTGTACCTATCTTTGCATCAAATTTGATCTGACGGAAGATGATCTTATACGGCATTATGATGTGACGGGAAAGATCTGCCCCAAATATTTTGTTGAGCATCCGGAAGCATGGGAAACGTTTAAAAAGGATGTCGGCATGGAATTGAAAAAATACCGTAAATAAAAATGCATCTATGGTAAAAAGATTACCAGAGATGCATTTTTTATTTATTGATTTCCATACATTAGATCCTGAATAGTTACTATTTGGTTTTGAATTTCGAGATTGCATCTCCCAGCCGATCTGCACGGATCATCAACTGGGAAGAGGCCTCATCCAAAGAAGTAAGAGCTTCGGATTGTTTGTCGGTTACGTTAGCAACCGAGGTAACGGATGCCAGCGTTTCTTCGAGAATCGCGGAAATATTTTCCATCGAATTCAAAGTAGAAGAACCGGATGCTTCCATGTCTTTGGAACTGCTCTGAATACTTTCGAGGTATTCGGAAAGTTTTTCAATGCGCTGTTTCAATGTCTGGAAGGAATGAGCGGTTGCAGCTACGGCTTCTACCTGCTCATCGACGATTTCCTCTGCGGTCTGGGCTGTATTAACGGCCTCTTTTGTGGCTTCTGTAATTTCTGTAACAATATTTGAAATCTTACCGGCGGAAGCAAGACACTGGTCAGCCAGTTTGCGGATCTGTGTTGCTACGACGGAGAATCCCTTGCCGGCAGCACCTGCCCGGGCTGCTTCAATTGAAGCATTCAGAGAAAGCAGGTTTGTTTCTTCGGCGATGTCATTGATACTGTTGACGATCTGACCGATGTTTTTGGAATGTACGGACAATTCCTTAATTGTCTGGATAACACTGTCTGTAATGTCGGTTGTCGATTTTGTTTTTGCATTCAGGTTATCCATGCTGGTTAATCCGGAAGTGATTGCTACCTGCGTAGAAGCGGCAATGCTTCCAATCTCTTTCGTATTGTCATTTACGACGTTGATCTTTGTAAACAGGCTATCCATCTCATTCAGACAATCGGTAGCACTTTCTGTCTGTTCACCGACACCGGTTTCGATTTCATGTACCGAAGACTGGATGTCTTTTGTCGTTTCCGAGAAAGTAGTGGAAGAGGTGTTTACCTTGTTGAGCGATACACTCAGGGCATCGTAAACGGATTCCACTTCCATGATCAGACCGCGGATGTTTGCAAGCATGTCATTACAGCTTCCATACAGAAGAGCAAATTCATCACGGCGGTTTGTGCGGAATTCAACAGTAAGATCACCTTTAGAAACTTTTGCCAGTTCCTTAATGGAAAGGTTAATGGACTTACTGAATCCTTTGGAGATCAAGGTTCCTACGATCATAGCGATGATACAGGAAATAACGACCATGACGATTGTGAGGACGCGGATGCTGTTTGCCTGTGCTACGATGATGGACTGTGGAACCATGCTGCAAAGCATGATGCCGGAACGGCCGATTTTTTCGTAGGTAAACAGATACGTTTTTCCATCAAAGCGAACATAGTCTTTTCCGGAATCTTTCTCGCTTTTCAAAGCATCTTTATAAAAATCCTGATCTTTGTAAATGGATTCTTTTACAATGTTATTCTGTGATTTTCCTTTTCCTTCTTCTTTCGTAATATCTTTTCCTTCAACAACCATTTCCTGATTGTCCGGAGTGATGATACCAACGTAACTTCCCTCGCCAAGGTTAAAGTTTGTTAAAATATCCAAGATAGCATCTTTTTTAATATCTACGATCATAACTGCGTCTGTCGTAGAGGAAACATCATGAGCGACACGAAGGATATAAGAAGACGGTTCTACCAGTAAAAGTTCATCCAATTTTGGCATCGAACCGGCACCAACCCAATAATAACTTGTGGCGTCCATGGAAATTTTCTTTCCGAGATCGGTATCCAGAAAAGCGGAATAAATCTCATCACCTTTGGCATGGATATCACGTTTTGCCAGAATATCTTCGTCGGATTTATCTTCCTGACCGCGCAGTTTTGACTGGGAACTAAAGGTATTATATCCACCTTTTACAATGTATATATTTCCAATAAACTGGTTTGCAGCTACTTTGTTGCTGATGGACTGGTTAAAGGAGTTATATACTTCCGACTGTCCGTTCTCAGCATCCTTTAATACGTTATCTGCTTCTTCAAATTCGGCTTTTGCCGTCGCATAATCATAATAAACTTTGTAGTAAGCCGCGGTGCCAGGTGTAAGTGCATCAATCTTTTCCTGAAGAGCATCGAATTTTTTCTTCAGATCATCTCTGGATTTCTTCTGTGCTTCGTTTGTACTGTATTCACCGGAATAATATGTACTGAGTTCGCTGTCGGACAAAACCGTGTTCATATCCGATTCAATGTTGGAAAAGGCAAAGGTAAAATATTCATTTGCCATATTCATCGTCTGTGAGACAGCGGATTCATAGTTACTGTTTAAGGCTCCCGATGAACGCGAATAGGAAACGATTCCCAGGATTACGATCAGCATAACCGGAATCAGATAACAGCCAATCAGTTTTGTCTGAATGCAAAACTGAGGGAGTACCTTGACATTTCCATCCAGAAGAGGAGCATCTTTTTCAGATTTCTTAGGAAGGAGAGTAGGAAGGATACGCACCAGTTTCATAATCTGGCGGCCCAGCCATTTCAGCCATTCCCACACGATGCTTACCGGCTTTGGGAGATTTCTTCCGGAAAATTTATTCGGCTTTGGCTGCCGTTTTGGCTTTTCCCGTTTCAACTTTGGCATGCGTTTTGCTTTTTTGGCTTTTTCTTTTTTTTCTTTCTTTATTTTTGCAGTCTTTGGTTTTTCAACTTTTGGTTTCTTCTCTTTAGGAGTACGAATCGGTTTTTCCTTTTTTTTCATATTTAATAACTTTTTCATGCGAGTCCTCCGTTCTTGATGCTTAAGTTAAATGTATAAGGTAAGTTCCTTGCCTTGATTTTCATATTTACGATAAGATACCCTGGCGGATTTCATCATCTTTTTGGCAGCGATGACGCTGGCGGTATCGGCATATTTATCTTCGGCATAAATGATTTCTTTAATTCCGGACTGAATGAGCGCTTTTGTACATTCGTTGCAGGGAAATAAGGTCGTGTAGATACGTGCCCCTTGCAGACGGAAACCGGAATAGTTTAAAAGCGCATTTAATTCCGCATGACAGACATAAAGGTATTTTGTGTCCAATTCATCACCGGAACGCTCCCAGGGATACTCATCGTCCGAACAGCCGCGCGGCATACCGTTGTAACCTACGGACAAAATGCGGTTATCCGGGGCAACGATACAGGCTCCGACCCGTGTGTGCGGATCTTTACTGCGCTTGGCGGATAATGTGGCAATCCCCATAAAATACTGATCCCATGAGAGATAATCTGTATTTTTCATAGTTTTCTCCATTCTTATGTAACTTCTTATCAATATTAACAAAATCATACCATTTTTTTGCTGTTTTGTAAACCTTTTTTACGTTCTTGTGCATCAAAAAAGGAAATGTCCGAAAACATTTCCTCTTTTTCTATGACGGGTAGAATTGTAGTAGCAGTACGACTGCCTTCTACATACTTAAGTCAAATTATGAAAGTTTATTTACAGCAAGTGTCAAGCGGGATACTTTTCTTGCTGCGTTGTTCTTATGATAAATACCTTTTTTGGTAGCTTTATCAATTTCAGAAACAGCTGCTTTCAATGCCTCTGTTGCTGCTGCCTTATCATTTGCCTCGATTGCAGCCTCTACTTTTTTGATCGCAGTCTTAACTTTAGAACGGATTGACTTGTTTCTGTCAGCTCTTTTCTGGGAAACAAGGATTCTTTTCTTTGCAGACTTAATATTTGCCAATTCTAACACCTCCATTGTGTATTTTCATATATTTTTTATGATGTTTCGTTAAACGGACACGGACATTAACATAAACATACTCATTTATGATAGTACAAAAAGCGGCAGATGTCAATACATAATTAAAAAAAATTGGGGAATAATGGAGAAAGAATGAATGATAGGAGTGACGGCGGGATGACAGAGAGAAAGACCGATCTGGCGATGGAAGTCAGGGAAAGTTTTCCCAGAGATAATGTAGAGATAAAGGGCGTAGTGCTGGAAAAAAAACGGGATGAAAAAAGCGGAGCCAAGATCACGGTGGTTGAAATCAAAGATGAAAAAGGAAGTAAAGCCATGAAAAAGCCGCAGGGAACGTATATTACGATAGAGTCTGAAGAACTTTTGCATGATGACGATGACAATGAAAATCTGCTGCTATGCATCTGTGAGGAACTTGAGCGGATGGTAAAAGGACTGCGGGAAAAACGGGTGCTGATCGCGGGACTTGGAAACCGTCATGTGACAAGTGATTCGCTGGGACCGCGCATGGTGGAAGAAATTTTTGTTACACGACATTATGAAAATGAATTTGGCAGAGATTTTATGAAAAAGCATCAGTATGGCAATGTCAGTGCCATTGCGCCCGGAGTTATGGGGCAGACCGGCATGGAAGCCGGAGAAGTGTTGAAAGGTGTCGTGGAAAAAACGCATCCGGAACTCGTGATCGTAGTAGATGCTCTCGCTGCCAGAAGTCTGTCGCGTGTGTGTACGACTGTTCAGCTGACGGATACCGGAATCAGCCCGGGATCCGGCATTGGAAATGTACGCAGGGCATTGTCAAAGGAAACGCTCGGAGTGCCGGTCGTAGCCGTGGGAATCCCGACGGTAGTCGATGCCCGCACGATCATCAGCGACCATTTGGAACAGGTACTCACAAAACAGGGGTACCGGGAATGGGAACGGGAGCAGTTTATCCGGGAGGTTTTGCAGGAAGAAACCAAAAATCTGTTTGTGACACCAAAGAATGTGGACGAGTCGGTAAGAATACTGGCAAAAGGACTTGCTAAAGTGATGAATTATTGTCTGCAAAAAAAGAGTGAGGAATATTTCGAAGAAAATACGGATACATTGTAAAGAGTGCACAAAAGGGGGACAAAGATGGGAAAACGTGGGAAACAGCGGCTTGGTGTGGGCGTGGTATTGGTGCTTTTGATCCTTGGTGGATTTTTGGATAATACTGTAAAAACAGAGTTAAAAAGAAGTGTGGGAGAGCAGTTCTGCCGTCTCCTTGCGGTTCAAAAGGAGGACGGCTGGCTGATGGAAGCGCTGGCAGTGTATCCCATGCAGAAGACAGGCGTGGAAGCAAAAGTGGAGTATGATCCTGCACAGCTGCAAAAGGAAAACGAAGAAATCTTACAGGAGGAGAATGCCTCGCAGGAGACCCTGACACTTCAGAACGACACAGCGGTGCAGAGTGAAAATTTTGCGGCAGTGCCGGCTGCTGCACCGGTAAGTGGTACAGGGGGTGAAAATTTTGTAAAGAAATTATGGGAGACAAAGGATGTGCATTATCTTTGGGATCACTTTTACATAGTAGATTCTACGACATCGGTAAAACGAAGATTATTTCCGGTGGAACGGCTGTTAAAAAGAGATATGAAACTTCCGGCGCAAAACGGAAAGAAACAGATTTTGATCTATCATACCCATGCGGCATCTGAAAGGTTTTCGGACAGCCGTTCCGGAAAAGTGGAAGACAGTGTGATCGGAGTGGGGGAAGAATTGACGAAAGAATTGGAAAAAAATGGATATGGCACGATTCACGATACGACAAAATATGACTGGATGGATGGAAAGATCGACCGCAGCAAAGCCTATAATGTGTCGCTGGATGGGGTGCAGAAACAGCTGGAAAAAAATCCGGATATTCAGGTGATCATTGATCTGCACCGGGATTCCGTCGGGAAAAATAAACATACATATACGATGATTGACGGAAAACGAACGGCAATCGCTATGTTTTTTAATGGCATGAGCCGGAACCGGTCCGGCGAGATCGCCTACCTTACGAATCCAAACCGCGAGGCAAATCTGGCATTCAGTCTACAGTTGAAGTGTCACGCAATGGAACTTTTTGATGGTTTTACAAAACCAATCTATCTCAAAGGATACCGGTACAATCTTCATTTGAAAGAGAGGGCGCTCCTGATCGAATTGGGAAATGAAAACAACACGGTTGAGGAGGCGATGAATGCGGCGGCGCCATTGGCAAAAGTAATTGCGGATGTACTAAAGGGAGACGTGAAGCACAGTTCTCAGGGATAGGTTCGAAAAGCGGATAAATTATCCGTTTTCCGCACTTTATTTTTAAAAAGAAATACGTTAAAATGAGAGCATACACAATCGACTAAGCAGAATAAAAGTGTGAGGAGAAAGAAAAAATATGGATTTTTTTGACAATGAACAGGTAGGAAAAAGGCTGCGCCATCTTCGCTGTATTATGGATATCTCGGCATCTGAAATGGCAGATTCGCTCGGAGTGACGACAGGACATTTCCGAAAATGGGAAAGAGGTGACCACGCGATCAGTCTGGTGGGTCTGGATATGCTGCACAGACTATACGGAATGGATCTGAACTATCTGATAACAGGCAAAGTAAGAGAACAGGATTTTGCCAATGCCTTATTTGAAATGACACCGGAAGAAGTCTTTTTTATGATGCGCCAGATTTTGGAAAACTGCGAAGAAATCTATCGGGAAAGAAAAGAGCAGAAAATCAC
This sequence comes from uncultured Lachnoclostridium sp., assembly GCA_905212635.1. Classification (GTDB taxonomy): domain Bacteria; phylum Bacillota; class Clostridia; order Lachnospirales; family Lachnospiraceae; genus Eubacterium_F. The sequence continues at coordinate 29,419 of CAJMFH010000020.1, forward strand.
TAAGGCAGAGGAGGAGATGATGTGACGCAAAAGTGTATATCCCGCAAAAAAGATACGGTATTGTTTCGGAAAGACGGGAGGATCATCTTGCTGGATATCCATGACATCATATATATTGAACATCGCAGCCGTACCATTTTTTTACATACCGTCAAAGGCGTATTTTTAATGCCTTATATGACATTATGTGCGATTCACGAGAGACTGGGAAGTGATTTTCTGTGTCAGTGCCACAAATCTTTTCTTGTAAACCCAATCTATGTCGATCAGTTTAACCGCTCCCAAAATGTCATTATTCTTAAAAATTATTTTGGAAATGTGTCTGTGGGAAGGCGCTACCGGAAGAGTTTTTTGGAAAATATCAATTACATTTGAAAGAAAGTTTCTTTACAAAAAATTATATCCGTTATATAATAAGAGATTGCAGAGGTGATAACAGATGAAAGAAATCTATTTGATCCGTCATGGCAGGCAGTCATCGAAATTGTGTAATGTCGATGTAAGTCTGGATGACGCAGGACGAAAACAGGCGAATCTTGTGGCAGACAGGCTTGCTTCGTATGGGCTGGAAGCCTTATATGCAAGCGGGTTAAAACGAGCGCAGGAAACCGCTCTGGCAATCTCGAAAGTGACGGATCTTCCGGTCAGATGCGTGGAATCGTTTCACGAGATTGAATTTGGCGAACTGACCGGGTTATCTAACGAAGAAATTGAGTCCCGGTATGGAACGTTTGTCCGTCAGCGTGCCACACAGGAAAGCGATCTGGCATATCCCGGTGGAGAAAATGGACAAGATGTCATTGACCGGATCGGGAAGGATTTTAAAAAGATATGTGAAGCCCCCGAAAAGCGGGTGGCGATTGTGACACATGGTGGTGTGATCCGGGCACTGTGTGCCTTTCTTTTACATATGCCGATGAAACATAAACTGCAATTTGCAGTTGATTTGGAAAATACGAGTATTACCGAGATTTTATACGATGAAAAAAACGGAACATTTTATCTGGAGCGGTTAAATGACTATGAGCATCTGATGGCAGCGCCGGAATTGCTCCGAAAATATTGGAAGACATCTCTGATATCCGAAGAACCGGAGACGAGAAAGTGAGGAAAGAGAATTATATATGGAACAGATGACAGAGAGAAAAGAAAACAAAATGGGAACGATGCCCGTAAAGAAACTATTGATTACGATGTCGCTGCCCATGATGGCATCGATGCTCGTGCAGGCACTATATAATATTGTAGATAGTATTTTTGTATCGCGTATCAGCGAAGATGCTTTGACGGCAGTGTCACTTGCTTTTCCCATCCAGACCCTGATGATCGCAGTGGCAGGAGGCACCGGAGTCGGAGTAAATGCCCTGTTGTCGAGAAGTCTCGGAGAAAAAAAGTTTGAAGAGGCAGACCGCGCAGCAAATATGGGTTTTCTGCTTATGCTGTTTAGTTATGTGGTATTTGCCCTGTTTGGAATCTTTGGTTCAAGAGTGTTTTTTGAATCACAGGTAGATGCTTCCCTGCCAAATGCACGGGAAATTGTAGATTATGGTACTTCTTACCTTCAGATCTGCTTGATTTTTTCCTTTGGTATCATGTTGGAAATGATGCTGGAGCGTATTTTGCAGGCAACCGGAAAAACATTTTTTACCATGATCACACAAGGCGTCGGAGCGGTGGTAAATATTATTCTTGATCCGATCCTGATCTTTGGATTGTGCGGAGCACCTCGTCTGGGAATCGCCGGAGCGGCAGCTGCGACAGTAGCGGGACAGATTATAGCCATGAGCCTTGCGGTATTTTTTAATATTACAAAGAATACCGATGTTTCGCTGAGTTTTCGAAAAATGAAGCCACATGGTGCGACAATTGGAACGATTTACCGCGTCGGGATCCCCTCAATTATTATGCAGGCGATTGGATCCGTCATGACATATGGCATGAATAAGATTTTGGCACCGTTTTCGACGACAGCCGTTGCCGTGTTTGGTGTTTACTTTAAATTAAACAGTTTTATCTTTATGCCGGTATTTGGGTTAAACAATGGAATCATTCCGATCATTGCTTACAATTATGGAGCGAGAAAGAAGGAAAGAATTCTTCAGACCATTCGTTTTGGTATTGCAATATCGGTATCAATCATGTTTATCGGAATGTGTATTTTTCTCGCGATACCGGACAAGCTGCTGCTTTTATTTGATGCCTCTCCGGAAATGTTAAAAATTGGAAAAGTGGCATTGCGCATTATAGCAACGAACTTTATGCTTGCGGGATGTTCGATCATATTAATGTCAACATTTCAGGCATTTGGAGAAGGAATTGCCAGTTTGATGGTATCTGTTCTCCGTCAGCTGGTAGTCATTTTGCCGGCAGCATACATCTTATCGCATGTATTCGGACTGAACGCCATATGGTGGTCATTCCCGATCGCAGAGGTGATTTCATTGATATTTAGTGCAACTTTATTTAAAAGATTGTATCATAAAAAAATAAAAACATTAAATTAGGAGGAACGTTATGAAACTTGATAAAATGATTGGAGACCGCTTTAAAGAAAGGCCATCGGATTGTGCAATTGAAAGCCATGCGCTGATGGTGCGCGGAGGATATATGAAGAGTGTGGCAAATGGTATTTATTCCCAGTTTCCACCGCTGAAAAGAATTACCGCAAAGATTGAAAAAATTATACGTGAGGAAATGGATGCTCTGGACGGACAGGAAGTATTGTTCCCGGTAGCACTTCCGGGAAGTTTATGGGAAGAGTCCGGACGATTTGAAAGTGTGGGAAGCGAACTTCTCCGCTTTAAAGACCGTAACAATGCCCAGATGGTTTTGGGAATGACACACGAAGAGGCAGCCGTACATCTCGTGCGTGAGTATGCGAACAGCTATACCAAATACCCATTTATGATTTATCAGGTGCAGACAAAATTCCGTGATGAGGCACGTCCTCGTGCCGGAATGATCCGTGTCCGTGAGTTTACGATGAAAGATGCCTATTCTTTCCATACATCACAGGAAGATCTGGAGAAATATTATGACCGTATGTATAAAGCATATCAGCGTATTTTTGCCCGCACCGGTATTCCGGAAGTGGCTGTGGTAGCTTCCGATTCCGGTATGATGGGAGGAAGTCTGTCTCATGAATACATGCTTTTGACGCCGGTTGGAGAAGATACCATTGTACTTTGCGATGAGTGTGATTACCGTGCGAATATGGAAGCGGCAGAGAGTATCATTGAAAACAAAGATCAGAAATTGGAAAAAGCGGAACTGAAATTAGTGGATACGCCAAATCAGCATACCATTGAAGAGGTTTGTGACTATCTGCATCTTCCGGTAGAAAATTCGATGAAAGCAGTAGTTTACCAGAAAAATGAAGATGACTCCTACGTGGTATTGTTTATTCGTGGGGATCTCGAAGCCAATGAGACGAAGATCACAAATTATCTCGGTGCAGCGATCCATCCGGCAGTGATCACAGAAGACTGCGGACTGCACGCCGGATTTATCGGAGCATACCAGCTTCCGGAAGGAATTACGGTTCTTTATGATAATTCACTGAAAGGCATTGAAAATCTCTGCTGTGGCGGAAATGAAGTAGATAAACATTATGTTGGTCTCAATATGGAACGTGATGTGCCGGATGCCGAATATGGCGATTTTGCCAAAGCAATTGACGGTGGTATCTGTCCATGCTGTGGAAAACCAAAATTGAAAATTGCCCGCGGAATTGAAGTTGGAAACATTTTCCAATTAGGAACAAAATATACAAAGACGATGGGAATGGAATATCTCGATCAGGATGGCAAAAAACACAATCCGATCATGGGATGTTACGGTATCGGTGTAGGAAGACTGGCAGCTTCCGTCTGTGAAGTGCGCCGCGATGATTACGGCCCGATTTGGCCAATCACAATTGCGCCTTGGGAAGTACAGCTTTGCTGTATGCGCGCGGATGATGCAGAATGTAAAGAATTTGCAGATAAATTGTATGACGGATTGCAGAAGGATCGTCTGGAAGTGCTTTACGATGACCGTAATGTGCGTGCCGGCGCGATGTTCTCGGATGCCGATTTGCTCGGTGTGCCGGTTCGTGTAGTGGTAAGCCCGAGAAATATGAAAAATGGTGTTGTTGAGATTTCCACAAGAGACAAAACGGTACAGGTACAGGTGCCTCTTGAGGAAGCAGTTACAAAAGTGAAAGAATTGGTACAGAAACTGTACGATGAGATCGAAGAAGGAGTAAAACAGTTTCAGGAATAGTTACATAGGAATTAGCTATGGTGTACCAGGAAAGGCGGAATCTATGAATTTTAGAGAATATATTCAACAGGGATTTGTATTTTTGGATGGCGCGACAGGCTCGAATCTGCAGGAACATGGAATGCAGGCGGGAGAATGCCCGGAACTTTGGATCTTGAATCACCCGGATGTATTTGTGGAATTGCAGAAGCAGTATATTCTGGCAGGAAGCGATGTACTCTATGCGCCTACATTTACCTGTAACCGGATCAAACTTGCCGAATATGGACTGGAAGAAAAACTTCATGAGATGACGCAGCAGCTGGTTGCACTCAGCCGGCAGGCAGTAGAAGAAAGCGGTACGACGCGTAAGATTTATATCGCCGGGGATATGACGATGACCGGAGAACAGCTGTACCCGATGGGAACGCTTACACTGGAAGAGTTGATCGACGTATACAAAGAACAGGTAAATGCGTTGATTGATGCCGGTGTGGATCTGTTTGCCGTAGAGACGATGATGAGTTTGCAGGAATGCCGTGGAGCGGTTCTTGCAATCAAAGAGACCTGTGGAGATACGATTCCGATCCTTGTGACACTGACGTTTCAGGATGATATGCGCACCCTGTTTGGTACAAATCCGGAAACGGCGGTTATTGTAATGGAATCGATGGGCGTGGATGCGGTAGGTCTGAATTGTTCAACCGGACCGGATAAAATGCACGAGGTCGTTCAGAGGATGCTGCGTGTCAGCAGTATTCCACTCGTAGTAAAGCCAAATGCGGGGCTTCCAAAGCTCGAAGACGGTAAGACGACATATGACATGGATGCGGAAGAATTTGCTAAAGAGATGTTTCCACTGGCACAGATGGGAGCTACGATCCTTGGTGGATGCTGCGGTACCACGCCGCTTCACATCCAAAAAATGATACAAAATCTGGAAAATGAGAAAGCAGTGCTTCCGGAGATAAAGCAGATCCGGGCACTCACGAATGAAAGAAACTTTTTAGAGATCGATCTGGATGGAACGTTCTCTATTGTAGGAGAGCGTATCAATCCGACAGGAAAGAAAAATCTTCAGGAAGAACTCCGTCAGAAAAAGATGGATCTTGTCATTGATATGGCAGAAGAGCAGGTGGCAAAGGGTGCAAAAATTCTCGATGTCAATATGGGAACCAATGGGATTGATGAAAAAGAAATGATGCTGATGGCAGTCAATGAACTGACGCTTGCGGTCGACGTACCGCTTTGTATCGATTCCAGTTATGTGGATATCGTGGAAGAAGCGCTGCGTATTTATCCGGGGCGTGCCTTGATCAATTCGATTTCACTCGAACCGGAAAAAATAAAGCATTTGATTCCGGCGGCAAAAAAATATGGAGCCATGTTTATCCTGCTTCCGTTGTCGGATAAGGGACTTCCGGAAAATCTGGAAGAAAAGAAAGAAATTATTCATACGATATTAACAGAGGCAAAGAAATACGGTCTGTCAGAAAAGGATATCGTGGTCGACGGACTTGTGGCGACAATTGGTGCCAACAAAAAAGCGGCGATCGAAGTGCTGGAAACCATTCGCTACTGTAAGGAAGAACTGGGAGTTGCTACGATCTGTGGATTGTCAAATATTTCCTTTGGACTTCCGGAACGCCAGTTTGTCAATACCGCCTTTTTGACAATGGCAATTGCGCAGGGGCTTACGATGGCAATCGCAAACCCAAGTCAGACTCTCCTTACCAATGCGGCATTGGCGACGGATCTTCTTTTAAATAAAGCCAATGCGGATCTGAATTATATCAATGGTGTAAATAAGGCAGAGATCTCTACCGAAGATAATGCAAACCGACAAAGCAGCGAAGAAGACGGACATCCGTTATATCTTGCCGTGGTAAAAGGAAAAGACGGACAGGCGCTGGCTCTTGCCAAAGAAGAGATCGAAAAAGGGGAAAAACCGGGTCAGATCATTGACAGTTATCTGATTCCGGCAATCAATCATGTCGGAGAATTGTTTGAGAAAGGAACGTATTTCCTTCCTCAGCTTATTGCCAGTGCCGAGGCGATGGAAAAGGCGATTGATTATCTGGAACCGTATCTTGCAAAAGAACGTGGAGATCAGAAACTGGATACGATCGTAATGGCGACGGTAAAAGGCGATATTCACGATATCGGGAAGAATCTCGTGGTACTGATGCTGAAAAATTATGGCTACGATGTGATCGATCTTGGAAAAGATGTTGACAATCAGTTGGTCATTGACACAGCAATCAAGGAAAATGCAGCGATCATCGGACTGTCTGCCCTGATGACGACGACAATGACCGAGATGAAAGAAGTGGTCGATCTGGCAAAAGCCCAGGGAGTGAAAGCAAAAATCATCATCGGCGGTGCTGTGGTGACAGAAAGCTATGCGGAAGAGATCGGTGCAGACGGATATTCGAAAGATGCCAGAGAGGCTGTTAAACTTGTCAATAAATTGCTTGGAAGATAGAAAAGGGAGAGAAAAAACGTGGTTGATGTTATCATTCCGGTGTACCGGCCAGATGAAAAACTGGAAAAATTGATTGAAAAATTGAATCAGCAGACGGTAGAACCTGCTCACATCTTTTTTATGCAGACCATGACAGAGGACGAAGCAGAGGATACTAGAGTCAGAAAAATTTTGGAGAGATCCCAAAAAGGAACGATTGTACCAGTCAATAAATTGGAATTTGATCATGGTGGTACGAGAAATCAGGGAGCACAGATGAGTGAAGCAGAGTTCATGCTTTTTATGACCCAGGATGCCGTGCCGGAAGATGCCTTTTTGATCGAGATTCTGTTGCAGGCAGTACAGCAGAAAGATACGATTGCGGCGGCATACGGAAGGCAGCTGCCGGATGATAAAGTAGGGGTGATTGAAACCTATACGAGACAGTTTAACTATCCGGAAGAACCGCTCATAAAAGGAAAAGCTGATCTCCCGAGACTGGGGATCAAAACGTATTTCTGCTCCAATGTATGTGCCATGTATCGTCGTGATATTTATCAGAAAATGGGAGGGTTTGTCACAAAGACCATTTTTAATGAGGATATGATTATGGCTGCAAATATGGTGCAGGCGGGATATGAGATCGCCTATGCGGCAGCGGCAAAGGTCGTACATGCTCACAAATATACGTATTGGCAGCAGCTGACAAGAAATTTTGACATGGCGGTTTCGCAGAGACAATACCGCGGGATTTTTGAAAGTGTCAAATCCGAATCCGAGGGAATCCGTCTTGTCAAGCAGACGGCATCATATCTGCTGCATCATGGAAAATGGTATCTGGTCCCGGATCTGATAATGCAGAGCGGATTCAAATTTATCGGTTATAAACTGGGACTCCGGTACGAAAAACTTCCGATGTGGTTTATTCGCAAAGTAACGATGAATCCTAGATTCTGGAAAGAACAAGAAGACAGTAGAGGAGAATAGAAATGGCAGAAATTGGAATTATCCTTGCTACGTATAATGGTGAAAAGTATTTGCGTGAGCAGTTGGATTCCATCCTTTCAAATACATTTAAAGATTATGAGATCCATATCTGTGATGATGGTTCGACCGATGGTACGATCGCGATTGCCAAAGAGTATGTTGAGAAATATCCGCAGATCACGTTATGGCAGAACGAAAAAAATCAGGGATATACCGGAAATTTTTTGCAGGCGGTACAGCGGGAGACAGCTCCGTATTTTATGTTTTGCGATCAGGATGACATCTGGAAGCCGGATAAGATCGAGGTGACGTATCGCGCCATGAAAGAGGCGGAAGAGGCGGAAAACCAGCCGATTTTGGTTTTTACGGATGCAGAGAGTTATGACGATGCCACAAAAAAGGATATGGGGTCGTTTCATAAAATCAGTCATTTGGACACAAAAAAGGTTGACACAGCGCACCTTTTCATGGAAAATAAGTGTATCGGATGTACGATCTTATGCAATGCAAAAGTGCGGGATTACCTGACAGAACTGCCGGAAGAGATCCGTGTTCATGACTGGTGGCTCGCTTTAATCTGTAGTCATTTTGGAAAAATTGTGTATGTTGATAAAATGACCTTGCATTATCGGCAGCATAGTGATAATATGATTGGAACAAGCAGTTTTTTTCAGTATGTGGCAAAGCGCATTCGTCACTGGAAGGAGCAAAAAGAGGCAATCCGTGCTACCTTTGCTCAGGGAGCTGCGTTTTACCGGATGTTTGGAGAACAGATCACAGACCCGGAGAGAAAAAAATGTGCTTATGAATTTGCAAAAATGTCAGAAAGTAATGCGGTAAAAAGAAGAGTTCTGGCACTGCGCTATGGCTTTTTGAAGAGCGGACTGGTGCGGAATCTGGCGTTACTGTTTTTGATTTAAGAGGAATCTGGAGGAAACTATGGCAGAGAAAGTGAAAAATAAAAAGGGAAAAAAGAGAAAAGTCGGCAGAGTATTTCTGATCATTGGCATTATTATAAGTATGGCACTGGGAAGCATGGCTGCTGTGGCAAAATACAAAACAGACGGCATACTGTCCTTGATGAATCAGGATAAGGAGAATGCCTTGAATACGGTAGATATTTCGGAATATGATACGGTAAGCGATTCCGATGTGATCAATATTCTGTTGGTTGGTGCGGATAAAAATCTTGATGAACAGGATTCCGAGGGGGCTGCAAGACGTTCGGATTCGATGATGATCGCGACGCTGGATATGAAGCATAAGAAGTTAAAAGTAACTTCTCTGATGCGAGATATGTATGTCGAGATCCCGGGCTATGGGAAAAATAAATTTAATGCTGCATATTCGTTTGGCGGCATCAAATTGTTGTATAAAACGATCGCTTCCAACTTCGGTATTAAACTGGATGGATATGCCGAAGTAAACTTTGATGCTTTTATCGATGTGATCAATGCGGTAGGTGGCGTCGAAGCAACCTTGACGGAGAGTGAAGCCACGAACCTGAATGATACAAACTATATCCGGCGTAAAAAATATCGTAATGTAAAAGTCGGAACGCAGGTCCTGAATGGGTATCAGGCACTGGGATACTGCCGTATCCGTCATGGAAAATGGAAAAACGGACATTATCCGGCAGTCCTGACTGCGTCAGGAAAAGGGGATGACTACGGAAGAACAGAGAGACAGCGTCTGGTCGTACAGGCACTTTTGAAAAAGGTAAAATCATTGTCTGTTGACAAATGGATGGAATTGATCGATGTTATCCTGCCAAATGTAACGACAGACCTTGATAAGGATAATATTTATTCTTATGTTCTGGCGGTGGTTAAGATGGGAACGACGGATATCAAACAGTTCCGTCTTCCGGCAGATGGTGCTTATACCAGCGAAAAGATCAATGGTGCAGATTGTCTGGTGGTCGATGTGGAAAAGAACAAAAAAGCATTGTCTGATTTTATTTATGAGAAATAAATGTAAGGGTAAGAGTTGACAAGAAACGATAGAATTGGTAAAATTAATGTTTGATAAGTACGATGAGGAGGTTTCATTATGCAAAAGATGGTATTATCCATTCTGATTGATAATACACCGGGCGCATTGTCCCGTGTAGTAGGGCTTTTCAGCCGGAGAGGATATAATATTGACAGCCTTACGGTCGGCGAAACAGAAAATACAGAAGTATCCCGTATGACAGTTGCGGTGACGGGAGACGGAATCGTGTTGGAGCAGATCGAAAAGCAGATACATAAATTGGAAAATGTAATTGATGTGGAAAAACTCACGAGTGAGGCTTCTGTCTGTAGAGAATTGATATTGGTAAAAGTGGCAGCGGCAAGAGAAGAGAGACCTTCCATCAATGCGATCGTAGAGATCTTCCGTGCAAAGATTGTAGACGTTGCAGCGGATTCCATGATGATCGAACTTACCGGAAATCAAGCAAAGTTAAATGCCTTTACCAAACTGCTTGACGGATATGAGATCAAAGAACTGGTTCGTACCGGAATTACCGGACTGACAAGAGGATGCCTGACGGAAGAGTAAGGCATAAAACACAGGTGATGGTGTAAAACATCTGTTGGATTAATCTGACAGAGCTTTATATAATAATTTATTATTTTTAGGAGGATGAAAACAATGGCAGACGCAAAGATTTTTTATGAAAGTGACTGTAACCTTGGACTTTTGGATGGTAAGACAATTGCTATTATCGGATATGGCAGCCAGGGACATGCACATGCATTGAATGCAAAAGAAAGTGGATGTAACGTAATTATCGGTTTGTATGAGGGCTCTAAATCCTGGGCAAAAGCAGAAGCACAGGGATTTAAAGTATATACAGCAGCAGAGGCTGCAAAACAGGCAGATATTATCATGATCCTGATCAATGATGAGCTGCAGGCTAAATTGTACAAAGAGTCTATTGAACCAAACCTGGAAGCTGGTAACATGTTGATGTTCGCGCATGGTTTCAACATTCATTTTGGACAGATCGTACCACCAAAAGATGTAGACGTTACTATGGTAGCTCCAAAGGGACCAGGACATACTGTACGCAGCGAGTACCAGGCAGGAAAAGGTGTTCCTTGTCTTGTTGCTGTTGAGCAGGATGCTACAGGAAAAGCACAGGATATCGCATTGGCATATTCTTTGGCAATCGGTGGAGCAAGAGCCGGTGTTCTTGAGACAACATTCCGTACAGAGACAGAGACAGATTTGTTCGGTGAGCAGGCAGTTCTTTGTGGTGGTGTTTGTGCTCTGATGCAGGCTGGTTTCGAAACTCTTTGCGAAGCTGGTTATGATGAAAGAAATGCATATTTTGAGTGTATCCATGAGATGAAACTGATCGTAGACCTGATCTATCAGAGTGGTTTCGCAGGAATGCGTTACTCAATCTCCAATACAGCAGAGTATGGTGATTATGTAACCGGACCAAAGATCATCACAGAAGATACAAAGAAAGCAATGAAGAAAGTATTGAAAGACATTCAGGATGGTTCTTTTGCAAAAGAATTCCTGCTTGATATGTCAGAGGCAGGTGGACAGGCTCACTTCCGTGCAATGAGAAAACTTGCTGCTGAGCATCGTTCCGAAGTTGTTGGTGAAGAGATCCGTAAATTGTACAGCTGGAATGGCGAAGACAAACTGATCAATAACTAATTTTTGTTAGATGTAACTATTCAGGATCTAAATGTATGGAAATCAAAGTCTCTTACGTGCAAGCACGACGATTCATTGATTCCCATACATTAGATCCTGAATAGTTACGCGTAGATAATAAAATATGAAGGCCCGGTTGGTGAATACATAAACCGGGCTTTTTTTAGACAGAAGGACAAGAGGAAAATGATACGATTGGTTGTATGTGATGTAGATGGAACATTGGTAAAAGATGGCGGTTCCGCTTCTGCGTTGAATCCGGAGTATTATGAAGTGATGAAAGAACTGTCAGAAAAAGGAATTCAGGTTGTGATTTGCAGTGGGCGGCAGAAAGCAAGCATTGAAAAATTATTTGAGCCGGTCAAAGATCTTTTGTACATAGCAGCAGACGGGGGAAGTCTGATATATCGAAAAGAGAAGTGCATATATTCCCAGATTTTGGAAAAAGAAACCTGCTGGCAGATCATTGAGGATGCAAGAAAGATTGAACCCTGTGATATTATGGTTTGCGGAAAAAAACATGCGTATGCGACAAGTGCAGATTCCGAGATGTACCGCTGGATATCGGATTCTTATGGGTTTGATATTCAGGCAGTGGGCGATTTGCAGAAAAATATATCGGACGATATCGTGAAAATCTCCCTGTATCATCATAATATGGTGGAACAGCTGACCAAAGACTGGTTCCGCCCGAAGTGGGAAAACAAAGTGAGATTGAATCTTGCCGGGATCCAATGGCTTGACTGTGTGCCAAAAGAAGCGGGAAAAGGAACGGCAGTTGCCTTTTTACAGAAACATCTTAACATTACACCGGAAGAAACCTGCGTGTTTGGTGATAATGAAAATGATATCGTTATGATGAAACGGGCAAAATACAGTTTTGCCGTAGCGAATGCCCGAGAAGAGGTAAAACGTGCTGCATCCCGTCAATGTGGTCCTTATTGGGAAGATGGTGTGCTGGTACAGTTAAAGAAAATAGCAGGTAAGCAGGAAAAGTAGGAAGGAAAAGGGAACATGACAGGAATGTGGATAGTTACAGGATGTTTGATTGTTATTATAGCAGGGCTTGTGGTACTGCTTACCGGTATGTGCCGGAGAGTGGATGTTCTGAAAAAGAAGCAGCAACAGTATCACGATATTGTAAATCAGTCGCTGGAGACATTTGCCCATGCCATCGATGCGAAAGATCAAAATACCAATGGTCATTCGGAACGGGTGGCGATTTATTCGGCGGAGATTGCCAAACGGATGGGAATGTCAGATGAGGAGCAGGAACAGATTTATTATATGGGAATGCTTCACGATATTGGCAAAATAGGAATCCCGGATGCTATTTTGAAAAAACCTGGGAAACTCACCGAAGAGGAAATGCAGATCATACGAAACCATCCGACCATCGGCGGTGAGATCTTAAAGGATTTTACGGCAATTCAGGGAATCAGCGATGGTGCAAGATATCATCATGAGAGATATGATGGAAATGGTTACAACGAAGGATTAAAAGGCGAAGAAATTCCGCTGGCAGCACGCATTATCTGCGTGGCAGACAGTTATGATACGATGTCAAGCAAGCGTGTTTACAAAGAACTGCATGAAGAGGATTATATTTTGTCCGAACTTGATCAGTGCAGCGGAAAACAGTTTGATCCGGCAATCGTGCCATTTATGATAGCGATGATAAAAGACGGAACAGCACCGCTGCCCCGTCCGGATTACAAAAGCCGATAGATGATCGCGGCAATGATAATGCCGATGATGCTTGCAATCGTAAATTTGATCGTAAGACCAAAGGTGAGAACCAAAACTCCCAGGTCAAGGACGATAGGAGAGGAAAGTCCGAACGTCTTTCCGTAGGAAAGCCAGGAAAGAGCGGAAACTCCGGCAGTCAGATGGGCGATAAAACTTCCCAGAACGATTCCCGCCAGCAACAGTAAAAAAAGCGACCATGTATTTTTTCCGGTACGAGCCATAAGGCAATATCCTCCAATCAAAATATATTTATTCTTCTCTATCTTACAATATTTTAAAAAAATAATCAATGAAAAAAAGGAAAATCCTTTTTCGCGTTGAAATATGTAAATGTAGGCAGTTTTTGTTACCCGGAAGGGAGACATAGTATGACATTACGAGAACAATTTGAAAAAAGAGAACATGATATTCTGAGTCCCTATGCGTCATTCAGCGACCAGTCACAGGGACGGGAGCAGTATGAGGAACCATGTGATCTGCGGCCGGTTTATCAAAGAGACCGCGACAGAATCCTGCACTGCAAGTCGTTTCGGCGTCTGAAAGGGAAAACGCAGGTGTTCTTATCGCCGGAGGGAGATCATTACCGAACCCGGCTGACCCATACGCTGGAAGTGTCACAGAATGCCCGTACCGTGGCAAAGGCACTTCGTTTAAATGAGGATCTGACCGAGGCAATCGCGCTGGGACATGATCTGGGACATACGCCATTTGGACATGCCGGAGAACGTGTGTTAAACCGTATCTGCCCGGATGGATTTATGCACCAGATCCAAAGCATCCGTGTTGTAGAGAACCTGGAAAAAAATGGAAAAGGTTTAAACCTGACAAAGGAAGTGCGGGATGGAATCCTGAATCATTCGACATCCGGCCATCCATCCACTCTCGAAGGAAAGATTGTACGGCTTTGTGATAAGATTGCCTATGTGAATTCGGACATTGATGATGCCATCCGAGGAAGGATTATTTGTGAAGAAGATCTTCCGGAAGCCTGTGTTCAGGTTTTGGGAAAGAATCTGCGGGAGAGACTGAATACGCTGATTCACGATATTGTCATACATAGCATGGGAAAAAATGATATCATGATGTCGGACGAAACGTATGAGGCATTACAGGAATTGCGGAAATTTATGTTTGCCAATGTTTATGTAAATTCCGAGGCGAAAAGAGAAGAGGGAAAGGCAGAACGTATGCTCAGCCAGTTATTTTCCTATTATTCCAATCATATTGAAGAGATGCCGGAAGAATATACCCGGATGATATGGGAAAAGGGAGAGAGCATATCTACGGTCGTATGCGATTATATCGCGGGAATGACAGACCGGTTTGCCGTATCGACGTATCAGGCGTTGATGATCCCAAGTACATGGCAGATTTACTGATCCTTTGGTGCTCAGAGTGTGTGCCCGTGTTACTTTGGAATCATTACCGGAAAAGAATAAAAAAAAGGGAAGATGGGAATGTATTACAGTGAAGACTTTGTTGAGGAAGTGAGACAGCGCAACGATATTGTGGATATCATCTCCTCATATGTAAATTTAAAACGTTCGGGAAGCAACTATGTTGGTCTTTGTCCATTTCACAACGAAAAGACAGCATCTTTCTCAGTAAGTGGAAACAAACAGATGTATTACTGCTTTGGCTGTGGAGCCGGCGGAAACGTATTTACTTTTTTGATGGAATACGAAAATCTTACTTTTCCGGAGGCACTTGCCCAGCTGGCAGAACGAGCCGGAATGGAACTGCCCGAACAGTCAGAGACAACCGAAGAAAAACGGCGACGTAATGTCAGAGAACAGATTTTAGAGATATACAAGATTGCGGCAAATTATTATTACGCTAAACTAAACTCGGAGCGGGGAAGAGAAGCCAAACAGTACCTGCTCGGAAGAGAGTTGTCGGAAGAGACGATCCGCCATTTTGGATTGGGATACTCGGACAAGTACAGCAACGATCTGTATCAATATATGAAAGCAAAAGGATATGACGATTCGCTCCTGAATCAGACCGGATTGTTTCAGTTTCAGGAAGCAAAGGGCGTGTATGACAAATTTTGGAACCGCGTCATGTTTCCAATCATGGACCGCCGCAATAAAGTAATTGCATTTGGTGGACGTGTGATGGGAGATGGCAAACCGAAGTATCTGAATTCACCGGAGACGATGATATTTGATAAAAGCCGTAACCTGTTTGGGCTCAATTTTGTTCATGGAAAGCAGGATCGCGGAATGATTGTATGCGAGGGCTATATGGATGTGATCGCCCTGCATCAGGCAGGATTTACCAATGCGGTTGCTTCGCTGGGAACCGCCTTTACGAGTCAGCAGAGCAGTCTGTTAAAACGATATACCGATACGGTGTATCTCTGCTATGACAGCGATGGTGCCGGCGTGAAAGCAGCGCTGCGTGCAATCCCGATGCTGAAAGAAGCCGGAATTACGGTAAAAGTCATCAATATGCGGCCGTACAAAGACCCGGATGAATTTATCAAGGCGCTTTCAAAAGAAGAATTTCAAAAACGGATCGATCAGGCACAGAACAGTTTCTTTTATGAGATTGACCGCCTCCAGACGGCATAC
>CAJMFH010000021.1 GCA_905212635.1 uncultured Lachnoclostridium sp.
TTATTTGCTATGTCCTTTGTTTCTTGGTTGTCTAAAATTTCTTTTTTTCAAACTTCCATCTCCTCCATTTTTTATTATACAGATATGGTAGTAAAGAATCAGCAAAGAAACAAGACTTTTTTTCAAATTTCCGTAATCTTTCAAAAAAGGTTTGCATGTCGTGAGCGCTCTCGCTCCAACAAACGACGCAGGGGTATCGATATGCAGAGGACGCATATCTGATACCCGCGCGTTTGTACTCACTTCATGCAAACCTTTTTGATAAATTACTAAAATTCCAAAAATAGCAGCTTACTACTTATCTTTAAGTATTCCCGCTTGGAAAACTCTGATCTCCTTCTCTAATTGAAACGATAGGTAACAATAAGGTACTTAATTTCCATTTATTAAAAAGTCCCGAATCGTTAACTCGTTTATTTCACATTAAAGGCATTCATTCCCGGATATACTGCACTTTCGCCAAGTTCTTCTTCGATACGGAGAAGCTGGTTGTATTTGGCTACACGCTCGGAACGGCTTGGTGCTCCGGTCTTGATCTGACAGGTGTTCAGTGCCACTGCAAGATCGGCGATCGTCGTATCCTCGGTCTCGCCGGAACGATGGGATGAAATTGCTGTGTATCCGGCTTTATGTGCCATTTTGATGGCTTCCAGAGTCTCGGATACCGAGCCGATCTGATTGAGTTTGATGAGAATACTGTTTCCACAGCCAAGTTCAATTCCCTTCGCCAGACGCTCGGTGTTTGTTACAAACAAGTCATCGCCAACCAGCTGTACTTTGTCACCAAGTTCTGCGGTAAGTTTTTTCCAGCCTTCCCAGTCTTCTTCATCCAATGCGTCTTCGATAGAGATGATCGGATATTTCTCAACCAGTTTTTTCCAATGATCGATCAACTGCTCTGACGTATATACGGTTCCGGCTTTTGGAAGTTTATATTCTCCCACTTTGCCTGTTTTCCACTCGGAAGAAGCAGCATCCATTGCGATCTTGAAATCTTTTCCCGGCTCATATCCGGCTTTTTTCACGGCTTCCAAAATGGTTTCGATCGCTTCCTCATCGGATTTCAATGCAGGGGCAAAACCACCTTCGTCACCGACGGAAGTAGCCAGTCCTCTTTCTTTCAAAATCGAAGCCAGCGCATGGAATACTTCGGCACACCAGCGAAGGCACTCTTTAAACGAAGGTGCTCCGACCGGCATGATCATAAATTCCTGCACATCAAGTCCGGAGGACAATGCATGGCATCCTCCGTTTACAATATTCATCATCGGAACCGGAAGACGGTTTCCGCTGATTCCGCCAAGGAAGCGGTACAATGGAATCTCCAATGCATTGGCTGCTGCCTTCGCACAAGCAATCGAAACGGCAAGGATTGCATTTGCTCCCAGATTGGATTTGTCCTTTGTTCCATCGGCTTTTCTCATCGCTGCATCGACTGCGTAAATATCCGATGCATCCATACCTTTCAATGTCTCCTGAATGGTCGTGTTGATATTTTCAACTGCCTTGGAAACACCTTTTCCAAGATATCTTCCCTTGTCGCCATCACGAAGTTCAAGCGCCTCAAATTCACCGGTAGATGCACCGGATGGTGCGGTTCCTCTTCCCATCACGCCGCCACACAGATAAACTTCTGCCTCTACGGTCGGATTTCCACGGGAATCCATAATTTCTCTTCCTATTATCTTTTCAATCTGCAAATGATTCACTTTTTTATTCTCCTTTCAAAAAACAGTCTTGTGGTTAGTATTTGCTAACAATTATTAGTATATTCTAATAATTTGCAAAAAACAAGATATTTTCCCCACAAAAACGACTTTTGAAATGAGAATCTTTTTCATCACTGTAAATGCTTTTCGTATTTTCCCACAACCGACATTCCGTCTTTTACAACGACAAACGCATGCTCGTCCACTTCTTTCAACTCGCGTTTTAAATGAGCGCATTCGTATTTGGACAGGACGACAATGACCATATACGTATTTTCCTCGGTATAACCGCCCTTGGCTTCCCACCAGGTGGCATCCCGGTGATATTCATTGACGATGTAATCAATGATCTCCAGCGGCTTCTTTTTGGTAAATATTACCACTTCCGTATTGATGTTCTGCGTATGCGTCCGGTCAATCATCAACATATTCACTGCCGAATAAATAATGCTGTACACCGCGGTAGGGAGTCCGAATAACACCGCACAGATGATGTAAATAACCGCATTTACCGACAAGGACACTTTGCCGACACTGAATCCCTTGAAACGCTTGGTAAAGATCATTCCAACGATATCCAGTCCGCCGCTGGATCCCCCTGACTGCAAGGCTATTCCAATCCCGGTTCCGCCAAAGATCCCGCCGATGATACTCGCCGTAAGGGAGTCCTGCACGATTGGAATCGCCGGTATCGGAATCAGACTGAGAAACAATGTCTGGCTGATCACACAGACCAGCGTGCGGAAGAAAAATTTCTTACCGACAAATACATACGCCAGCGCAAAGAGCGGAATGTTCAGAAGCATATTGATAATACCGGCAATATCCGTCGTTCCGGATGCCACATGAAAATAGCGCACCAATACCGTACGGAGCACCTGACTAATTCCCAAGACTCCGCCATTGTAGAGATTTGCCGGTACGATAAAAAGATTGATGCCGGCTGAAAATATCAGCATCCCGATCACTGCCATTGCATTGCGCTGCCAAAATTCCCGCTTAGTATTCATATCATCGCCTCTTTTCTCGAAATGTGTGCTTTGTGTCTGCATTTATTTTAACAGATTATTTGCCTTCTGACTAGTCCTGTGAATAAGTTTACCAGCCTGAATCACTATGGTCGGTGCCACCGCCAGTCCCAGTACAGCAGCATACTGCGTCCCATTTAACGGCATCACTTCAAAAAGGTTGTGAAGTCCCGGAATAAAGAGGACAGCTGCCAGCAGCAAGGTTCCTGCCGCAAAGGCTCCGATGCTCCATAAATTTGTAGAAAGTTTCACATCAACAAGGGAACGTTCACTCCGGCAGGTAAATCCGTGAAACAGACGTGCCAGTGTCAAAGTGGCAAATGCCATCGTCGCCGCCGTCGCTGCATCCCTTTGTAATCCCATGGCAAAAGCAGTCATCGTCGCTGCCGCAATGAGCGCACCGTATCCGAAAAGACGACGCACAAACTTTCCCGTAAGAATTCCTTCTTTCGGATCTCTCGGCTTTTGCTTCAATAATTGCGGATCCGACGGCTCCATTCCAATGGCAAGTGCCGGCAGGGAATCCGTCAAAAGATTTATAAACAAGAGGTGAACCGGTTCAAACGGCGAAGGAAGTGCCAGCACCGAACAGGCAAGTACCGCAAGGATCGCTGCCATATTACCGGAGAGCAGAAACTGAATCGCATTTTTGATATTGCGATAGACATTTCGTCCGTTTAATACCGCTTTGATGATGGTCGCAAAATTGTCATCTGCAAGAATCATCGCCGACGCATCTTTTGACACCTCTGTGCCGGTAATTCCCATGGCTACACCAATATCGGCTTTTTTCAATGCCGGTGCATCGTTGACACCATCTCCTGTCATCGCCACGATGCGTCCCTTTTTCTGCCAGCTTTTTACAATTCGTATTTTATTTTCCGGTGAAACCCTTGCATAGACTGAAATCTCTTCCAAAAGTTCATCTAACCGTTCCTCACTCATAGCATCCAGTTCCTGCCCGGTCACTGCCAGATCTCCTTCTTCAAAAATACCGATCTTTGCCGCGATCGCCGCCGCTGTCACTTTGTGGTCTCCGGTGATCATTACCGGGCGGATCCCTGCCAGTTTGGCTGTCCGTACTGCCTCCGCTGCTTCTTCCCGCGGCGGGTCGATCATTGCCACCAGTCCGATAAACGTAAACCCATTTTCCTCTTCCAGCGTCAGCTTTTCATCTTCATCCACTTCTTTGTACGCAAAGGCAAGCACGCGCAGACCATTTTCCGAAAATTCCTGATTCTGCCGCAGGATTTCTTCTTTTATCTTGTCATTGATCTCGCGGCTTCCCCCACTCTCTGCCAGCTTAACACTACGATCCAGCAAAACATCGACAGCTCCTTTGGTAAGTATCGTCGATACGCCGTGCAGACGGTATTTGGTACTCATCAGTTTGCGGTCCGAGTCAAAGGCAATTTCTTCCAGTCTTGGCATCATTTCACGGATGTCTTCTTCGGAAACTCCCGCCTTCGTCAGCCCTGCTTTTTGTGCCATTGTCAGCAGACAGCTCTCCGTCGGATCCCCGATCTCTTTTCCCTTTTGAAAGGAAGCATCGTTATTCAGGATTGCATTGTACAAAAGTTTTCGGTGAAGCGGTTCGACCAGATCCAGTTCCTCCGGTTTCAGAACGGTATGATCAATATAAATGTCCGTTACCGTCATTTTATTTTGTGTCAGCGTCCCCGTCTTATCCGAGCAAATTACCGACACACATCCCAGGCTTTCCACGGCTTTCAATTCTTTGATGATGGCATTGTCGGCTGCCATTTTCCTCGTCCCCATCGCCTGCACGATCGTAACGATGGAACTAAGCGCCTCCGGAATCGCCGCCACGGCAAGCGCTACAGCAAACATGAGCGAATCCAGCACCGGCTGCTTTTGCCAGAGTCTAAGCGCAAATACAATCGTCGAAATAATCATAATCACGATCGCAAGTTTCTTTCCAAAATCATCCAGACTTACCTGCAATGGTGTCTTTCGCTCCTGTGTGGCATTCATGAGATCTGCAATCTTTCCCATCTCGGTCTGCATGCCTGTCGCAGTTACAAGTACGACTGCACGCCCATACGTAACCAGTGTACCGGAATATACCATATTGATCCGGTCTGCCAATGCTGCCTCTCCATCAATGACATCTTCCGTCTTATCCACATTTGCTGATTCCCCGGTAAGCGAACTCTCATTGACCTGAAGCGAATAATTGTTCAAAATACGGCCATCCGCTGCGATCATATCCCCCGCTTCCAAAAGAAGAATGTCTCCCGGCACAACTTCTTTGGAAATAATTTCCATTTTCTTTCCCTCACGAAGCACTTTCGCATGAGGCGATGATAGTGCTTTGAGGGAATCCAGCGATTTTTCAGCCTTCAGATACTGCACCGTTCCAAGCACCGCATTCATTACAATGACAACAAAGATTACGACGGTGCTCTCCACATTTCCGGACAGCATTGACACAACCGCCGCAATGATCAAAATGATAACGAGCAGATCCAGAAACTGCTCCGCAAAGATTTGCACCGGACTTTTTTTCTTTGCCTCTTTCAAGCAGTTTTCCCCCTGTTGCTGCCGGATTTTCAGCACTTCACTCTCTGTCAAACCTTCTTCGGAGGCATGCTGGTTTCGAAGAACCTCTTCCTTGGTCATCTGGTAAACTTCTTTCATAATCATAGTCCTTTCTTGTTTTGGGATGTCCCTTTTACGTTGCTTTTCGCCGCTCTGCCTTGGCTGAGACGGACTTATTAATAAGTCCTCAACTTGCTTTGTGCTGCGCACTCCCGCAAGTTGCCCCATTCGCACTCCGCGCTATTGCGCTCCTTGCTCATGTGGTTTGTGTCTCTAGACAAGAAATTACTTTTTCTGCAAGCAGAAAGCAATTTCTTGTCTGAGACGGACTTATTATCCCCACAAAAAAAGACTTTCTGTGCACGCGAAACACATGCACAAAAAGTCTTGTTCAACAATTTCTGTTCCGTAGATCCCGGATTCTTGCGAATCGTACTGACGAAATCTACACCGGACTTTTCATGTCCGGAACTACTCCCTCTTTGCAGGTTGTTCTTATCCTATCATGTATTGTTCCCCATGTAAAGAGGTTTTATACAAAAAACGGTTAAGAACTAGCAAAGATTCTTAATGCTCTCCGTAATCTGCGGAATCGTTAATCCGTTTTTCTCCATTACTTCTGCCACATCATAACGGTCTAAAAATTCTTTTTTGAGGCCAAGATTCAGCACTTTCATGTCAGAACCGCCATAGAACCGTGCGATTTTTTCACCGAATCCGCCATCCAGAATACCATCTTCCAAAGTGACAACGACATCATGATCTTTCTTTAAATTCTCCAAAAGTTCTTCATCCACACCGGTGATATAATATGGATTGATAACGGTCGCCTCAATGCCATCTTTCTGCAAAGCCTCCGCTGTCTGCTCGCCAAGAGAATAAAATGTTCCAAGGCCGATCAACGCCACTTTACTTCCTTTTTTTGTCACCTCATAACGGTTCAGCTTTGAAAAATCTTTCGTGACCTTCTTTCCATCCGACACCATCGCTCCACCCGGAAGACGAATTGCAACCGGATGCTCTTTCTGCTCAATGCTCCAATCCAGCATTGCCAGATATTCTTCCTTTGTCGTCGGAGCAAGATAGACAAGATTTGGAATATTTGCCATCATTGGAATGTCATACAGCCCAAGATGTGTCACGTCATTCATGCCATAGACCGTTCCCCAGAACGTAATGATCGTCGCAGGATTATTATTGATGCAGAGATCCTGTGAAAGCTGGTCATATGTCCTCTGAACAAAGGTACTATAGACTCCATATACCGGTTTTCCGCCATTTTCCGCGATACCGGAAGCAAGCGCAACCGCCGTCTCTTCTGCAATTCCCACATCGACAAACTGCTTGCCTGCCTCTTTTCTCTTATCCTCGGTAAATCCCATTACCGTCGGCGTTCCGGATGTGATAGCAACGACACTCGGATCCTTTTTCATTTTATCAAGCAGGTAAGAAACCGTCACATCTTCATATGCCTCGCCTTCCATTTCCATCAATGGTTCACCGGTATCAATGTGAAATGGTCCGCTGTAATGCCACTCTTCTTTATGAGCCTCTGCCGGCGCATATCCTTTTCCTTTCAACGTCTTAATATGCACGACAACCGGCTTTTTGCTGTCCTTTACTGACGCAAATGCATCAATCAGCGCACGCACATCATTTCCCTCGTCCACATAACGGTAGTCAAGTCCCATCGCGCGGAACAGATTGCATTCTGCCGTTCCTTTTGTCTCGCGGAGCAGTTTCAGATTCTGATACAGACCACCATGATTTTCTGCAATCGACATATCATTGTCATTGACCACAATAATGAAATTGCCTCCCAGTTCTGCTGCCCAGTCAAGTCCTTCCAATGCTTCCCCGCCACTGAGCGATCCATCTCCGATCACCGCGATCACATTGCCATCTTCCCCTTTCAGGTCGCGTGCCTTGGCAAGTCCAAGTGCCAGACTCACAGACGTTGACGTATGTCCAACGGTAAAATGATCGTGTTCGCTTTCATGCGGATTACTATATCCGGATACATCATCGTAATGCTCCTCATACAAATACGCATCTTTTCTTCCCGTCAGCATTTTGTGCGGATAGGTCTGATGCGATACGTCATATACAATCTTATCTTTTGGCGATTCAAACACATAGTGCAGGGCCATCGTCGCCTCTACCATACCAAAATTGGGTCCAAAATGACCTCCGTGAATACTCGCCCGTTTCAATAACGCCGCCCGCATTTCTTCCGCAAGTGCCGTCATCTGCTCATCGTTTAATTTTTTTACATCTTCTGGTCCATTGATATTTTCTAAATACATTTGTCTTCCTCCCAGGTTAATTTTCCAGTTTCAACAGCTTTTTCATATCTTGATATCTTATAATCCAGTTTGTCCATCGCCGCCTGTAGCTGTGCTTTCTGCTCTTCCAGTTTTTCCCGCTGTTCCTGCAAAAGCTGAAGTCTTGCGGCAAAAGTCGAGTCGCCCTGCTGGAATAATTTTACATATTCAATCAGAGCCTCCACCGGCAGTCCTGCGCTTCTCATGCAGATCGCCAATTCTACCCATCCGAGATCACTTTCCTGATAATTCCGAATACCATTGGCGTTTCGTGTCACTTCCGGAATCATTCCGATCCGCTCATAGTAACGCAGTGTATCCGCGCTGATATCATACTTTTCGCTGACTTCCTTAATCGTCACAAGCCGTCACCTCCTATGCTGTCTCTTCATTACATAATAAGTATAACACTTGGAGTTGACTCTAAGTCAAGAAAAATTTTTCCATGGGAGTGTAAAATGTAATAGTAACTTCTTGCTGCTTTTTCATTATAACACCAAATCTTCCACTTTCTCTAATGGGATATTTAACTCCTTGGCTATATCTTCCGAAGTTTCCCCCCTTGAGAAAGCTTCTAAAATCTGTTTGGCAAGATTTAATCCTTCTTCTCTGCCTTCTTCTCTGCCTTCCTCTCTTTCTTCTTCCCGCAGCACTTTCTCGTGAAGTTCCACATCAAATTCATACAAGCACATGTGATACACCTCCGCCTTGTTTTTTAACAAAAATTCTTTCAAGATTCCATCCCGGATGCATTCGTCTATCGTTGTCCGTATTGCATCCTCCAGTTCCATTTCTTTTCTATGTTCGCGTGCCCTTTCCGTAAATTCCGCGTACTCCTGTAGTGTTTGGCATGCTGCTTTCAATTCTTCATTCTGCCCTTTGTTTATATTAATCTGAAGCACAATCAATTCCATGTTGGTCTCTCCAGTATTGGCGGCAAAAGCTTTAGATAAACGGATTTTCTTGTGTTCCGGCTGTTCCTCATCTCCATTGTAAAACACGACAAATTTTGGTGTCGGGATTTTAATCTGCTTGCGGGAGTAGATATCCAGACCTTCCTCATAAATATATTTCTGCAACAGATCCGACACATAAAATAAGTTGCGCAATGGCATGTTGGGATTGACTGTGGACTGATGTTCATATAACTGCATCATCATGTAGATGATACAGGATATATCATTCTTCATCCCAAGATATAATACACCCTCTAACGTAGTGATGGTGAGATCATCTGGATTGTCATAATGTGTGTCATTGACCGCGTTAAACAGAGAAAGCAGTCTCTTTTTGTCCCGATACAGCATACGAAACAACGTATCCCGGTAATTTCGCATCACCACGGGCTTTGTTCTGATTTTTCTATTTTCCTTCATTCAAAATCTCCCTTCTGTGTTTTACAGGAGTTTTGTCATAAAAAAACCTTTCACTTTCTCTAAGCCTTTTCACTCCTGCTTTGTAGTTGTTTTTCTGGAATTTAAAGCAAGAATGATATACCAACTTATTCGAACTTTTCACTTATTTATATACAGACTAAAAATCACTTGCTTTCTGACAGTATAACATAGTACACTTTGGAATGCAAGTGATTTTTCATTACAGTAGTATCATCTGTATTGATAACAATCGTAATATTTTGTTACTTAACCACGATAGGAATTTTATAAGATTGTGTTTTAAAATTATCTGCTGAAACGCTTATTGTTACATTCCCACCATTTGAACCATCAAATGAATAGGAGGATTGTAAACTAAATGTTGTACTTAACTGTAAACCATCTTGTAGTGTTCCAAATGAGCCAATTGCTCCCGCATATCCGCCGAGTCCATTGATGTAATTTTGGTATTCAAAACCATTACTTGTATTATCTAATGATTCGTATAATGCAATTCCATCAAAATTAAGAATGAGTTTCAAATTTTTTAACGTTTTCCCTGTCTGATTGCTAATCACAAAATGAATCATCGATTCGGGCATTGTATAGGTAATGTATTTTCCACCAGTATCACACCATTCACCATCCAACGGTGTATCTGAAACAAAGCGTAATTTTCCCGTTCCATTTGAAAAATATTTTCCCTTTTCATCATTTTTTGACTGATTAACCGCATATTGAACAACAATAATCTGTGATTTTTTCTTCACTTCCTTTTTGCAAATTTCCAATTTTTCTTTTGCTTCGCTTTCGTCTGAACTACGAAATTGCTCTATGGCTTCCTCATATTTTTCATTATTCATGAGCTCATTTCCAAGATTTAAATGACTATAGCTAATCAATTTTTCTGCTTCTGGATTGAAAGCATAAGGCTCCAGATTGCTGATTACCTGTTCATAATCCCCTTTTGAAAACAATTTTTTACTCTCTTCAATTGTCGTTTCCTCTGGTGTTTTGGTAGGAACAGCCGTGGGGGCAGCTGTTGGAACCGCACCAGCAGATTGTTCCTCTTTTTCACGTATCTGAACTAAAAACATCATACCGCCACTCACAATAACTATGGATAACAGCACAATAACAATAATTAATAATTTCTTCATTACATTATCTTTTTCCGGCATAATATCTCCTTTTCTAATATCGTCATAATATTTATACTTCTTCTAATTAGAAATGGCGGGAAAATTTTCCCGCCTAAAGTAAACCAAAACATTAATTTGTATTTGGTCTAATCCCACATTTTGCCTTACCCGACATTCTACTAGTACACGCTTTTGATGTTGTTAGAGAATATGTATTCGAATACAGCATCTGTGGTTTTTCAAACTTTGTTTCTATTCGTTCTACTTTCTTCATTATTCCTCACCTCCTTTGCAAAATATTGTGCTTTTGCAATACTGCAAGCCTCTTCATATTTTGAAAACGCATCACCTGTCTCTAAATATGCCTGAGCTGGACAAAATGTGCATTCACGTGCATATTTACAATTTTTCATACAAGGAATATCCGATAATTTATATTGCTGCCATTTTTTTAGTTTCGTTGAATGTTTCCATATCTGTTCAATACTGTCTTCTTTTACATTTCCCAAAATAATAGGAATACCTGAACAAATATATATCCCCATATGGATCAATTGTCAAATTGGAAAATCCGGCATTACAAATTCCCTTTTTAGAAAAATCAATTTGTTCTTCTTTTTCATATTCTGATATGAATCTTCCCAGTTCACCATAACTTATTTTCTGTAAGTCTTCATAACCAACTCTGTACTTAAGATTTTCTGTTCTTGCTGACATAGTAGGTCTTATTGACAATCCTACCTGAATATCAGCTCCAATTTCTTTTGCAAGACTCAACATGTCCTCATAATCTTTTACATTTTGCTGCATTACTGTATATTTTATACAAGTAGGAACACCAATGTCTGTAAAAACTTTTAAGGTATGTAACGTTTTTTCAAATGCCCCTTTAACTCCGGTAATTTCATCATGTACCTTAGCAGAAGAACCATATAAACTAGTCTGAAAACTTCTTATATTACATCGCTTCAAGCATAGTATTTGTTCTATTGTAGGAAGTGTACCATTTGAAAATACATTAACTAAAAATCCTTTTTCCGTAGCATATTGTATTAGATGCACAACATCTTTTCTACAAAATATTTCTCCTCCGGTAAATGTTATTTCACATACATTGGCATCTGCCAACGCATCAAGCACACTTTCTACTTCTTTTGTATTCATTTCCGGTTTTCTATCGTGAGGTTCAGCCTCTACATAGCAGTGCTTACACTTCTCATTACATTGATATGTCAACTCAATCAAAACTGAAAACAATTGCTTTGTATCCGCCAGTTCCTGAATGAACTCTGTTAAATATATATCATTATTATAACCATTCGTATTATCGATGTATGTCAAAAGATACTCATTTACCATCATTTCAACGAAGGATTGGATAGAAGAATAAACCACTTCTACAGGCTCTTGATATATTTTCGACAGCTCTTCTGCCAATTGTTTCAAAGACACCTTTTCTCTTTTCTTTATAACTAACAAAATATCAAATACCACTTCATTGAATATATAATCTTTTTTGGTTATTGTATTACATACATAACATTTTTTATTATATAAACGAAAGAAAACACCCTCATTAAGCATAATCACTTCATTTTCATTCAATCTGCTCTCCTCCTTATTGAACTGTCACTTTACATACATATTTCTTTTTCTTTATAGAAGCTGTAATTTTTGCTTTTCCCCTTTTCTTTGCTGTAACAACTCCCTTTTTAGAAACCGACACAATTGATTTATTCGAACTACTCCACTTCACCTTTTTTCTTGTATGTTTTAATTTTAATTCAAATTTTTTCCCCCTTTTTAAGGAAAGATTCTTTTTATTGAGAACCACCTTCTTTTGTTTATTGGTTTCCGAAAGAATAGTACTGTCTGAACTTGTTACCGGTTCTGCTTTCTCCACATAAGGATATTTATTTTGGACATGCAGTACAATAAGACAAAACGCCATTAAACCTATACCTGCAACAAGAATTCCTGTATGGTTATTTCGAAAATCATGAAAAACGGTCTTCCAAAAATTTCCTTTTAATATAGGTGTGATTTTTCCCTCTGTATTATTTTTGTTCATCTCTTACCGCTCCTTTAATCAATCGAAATATGTATAGTCGGCAAATAGTTTTCTGAATTTATTGATACTTCTTTTTTGCTTTCATAAAGTTTTCCCTCTACTGCCAAACCTGCACTTGCAATTCCTGACACATTTTCTATTATTTTTAATTCACCTTGTTCTTTTAAAAATAACAGACACTTCTTTAAATCTTCAAACTGTTCACTAATCTCATACAGTGCACAACTATGAAGCATTTCATTTTGTCTTATTTGTGAAATAATCTCCTTATCTGTTGCACGATACAACTCTGCCATTACGTCCGATAATTCCTCAACAACTGCACGAGAGCAGAAAGATCCACTAGGCAGACTTACACAATTTTTATTTATGACCGATAACCAAGCTGATTCTTTTTTAAATCGAAGTTCTGCCAAAAACCTTGTTACACCAGAGCTATATGCTTCCATTTCTTGCTTTAATACATCTCTGATCTCACTTTTGTTCCCCTTTACAGGAATCATTTTGAGTTCATGATTTAGAATCATTTGAAAATTCACACAATACATAATACTGCATAAATAAATAACTGCTGCTATCAAAGCAACCATCATATATCCAACCATGACCTGAGTTGGAATCAAGCAAACCATATGATGTAAAAAATCTCCAATCTTTTGGAAGATACCAGGAAGCTTATTAATCGCTAAATGCAGCAAAAATCTTATTAAATAAAATATTCCAATCGCAGCTGCACAGGCAGCCAATAGGAACAGAATTTTCTCTATAAATTCTCCTGCTGCACCCAGCAGTGCTTTAATTATTGCTATAATAACAATAATCACTATAATAGTTATAATCATAACATTACACCTCCGTTGGCTCTACAACCTCAACACACCACTTTCCTTCTCTGTCTATTCTTCTTCTAAATTCTGCTTGATCCCCTTTTAGAAGTCGATCAAAAAGAAAAGTTCCTCCAAATTCCTGCTTCCGGTACTCTTGCTTCATTGTATCAAAAAAGTATAAAACTACCTCAATAATAATTTCTCGCCCATTTGATGACAAATAGAAATTTGCCTTCCCACCAATAAATTTCCTTCCCAACTGTATTGTTTCACATAAATGCTCATCAATATACTCGCTGACAGAATCAAAAAATGTACTAAGTGACACCTTAGGCGATATAAAATCAAGTAAATTTTCAAGTTTATTAAGTTTATTTTCTAACGACATAATTTCACCTAATTCACCAAATGATTTTCAAGTTCTTCTGTAAACTCTTGCTCTATATTTTCTGAAAGTTTATTTTGATATTCTTCTGGAATATCACTTAAGCTTGCCTTTCTGTCAACAATTGTTTCCTGCCATTTTGTACCAACTTTAGAATAATTTTTTGTAATCTCCGCAACAGCCTCACCCATTTTCTTAAAAAAGACACGTGTACCATACAATATTCCTTTCACAAGGCTTTCAAGCTTTTTATAAATACGCTTCAGCCAGTCTACAATCTTCTTCCAAAATGTTGCAAGGACAGATGCTCCTACAATAACTGCTGCTCCCATTATTAATGCTGTTCCAATCATAATTTCATCCTCCATTAATTTGTTTTAGTGCGTAGTCCTCGCTTACTTCACGCTGACTAACAATTTTCGGGGCAAATTCTTTGTTTGCCTGCTTTGCTTTTACAATGTTATCCATTGCTGTATAAAAATACTTCTCTGAAACAATATCTGCATGATCCATTGCTGCATATAAAGCAGCCGACAAAACACAGTTTGAAATATCGCTTCCTGAAATAGAAGTATATTTTTCCGTAATTTCTTTCAGATTCAAATTATAAGGCATCTGAGCAGATAAATAATATTCCCATATTTTTTTCCGTTGTTGCTCATCCGGTAATTTGAATTCAATCTGAAATGGAATCCTGCGAATAAACGCAAAATCATAATTTGATATAAAATTTGTAGTAAATATAACAATCCCATCATAATCATTCATTATATTTAATAAAACTGACTTGGTCTGATTTACACTTACATCTGTTGAGCTCGTCATATTCGTAACTCTTTTACTCAGTAATGCATCTGCCTCATCAAAAACAAGTACCACATCATGCTCTTTAGCGAATGCAAATATCTGATACAAATTCTTAGAAGTTTCACCAACATACTTCGATTCTATTTCTGCATAGTTAACTAAAATAACATCTTTATTTAGTTTTTCTGCAATGGCATGAGCAGCCATTGTTTTTCCTGTTCCTGATGCTCCATAAAGATTTATAAACACCCCCCGACTTTCAGGATAAAATTTTTCTAATCCCCAGGTTTTCAGCAAAAGTTCTTTATTTTCCATATAAGCAAGAACTTGTCTTATACCACATTCCTGTTCATTACTTAAAACAATATTCTCTAACTGATACTTGGGTGACTGTATTATGTACTCAACATGATTTGATTTGTTGTTCTCACTATTTTTTTTTGTAAAATCAAGCGGCATTTTTTTCCCTCTTCCAACTATATTTTCTTTTTATATTCTTAAATATATTTTGTCAAACATCCTATTCCTCATCTTTTTGCTTCTCCAAAATCAATCGTCTAAGATATTTTTCATTATAACCATATTTTCGGGCAATTTTTCCCCATTGAGACGGATGCTCTTTCACCGCAAGTTCCACGACATATTCAATCGAATACAAACGTGAAGGCATCGAAACTTCCATTCCACGAAATCTCTCGTATATTTCAATTAACAGATCATCTCCAACAATCTCTGCAAGTTCCTGATAAATACCAGCATATCTCTTTTTTACTTTTTTCTTTGACTGCATTTTTTCACCTCGACACTATTTTACACAAAATTCCAATATTTTTCTCGGTATATTCTTCGTGTATTTCTACCAGTATTTTTATCTGTTATATATAAGATACCACACCGCCCCTCAAAACCATTTTCAATTTTTCCCTCTCGACACCATTTCGCATATTAGATCCTATTCGTTATAGAAAAAGCAAAAAAGACACAGCATCTGCCATGTCTTCTTTCCAGAATTGTTAATTAATTTTTATCACAACACCAGATCTTCCACCTCTTCCAGTGGGATATCCATTTCCTTCGCTATATCCTCCGGTGTTTTTCCACTCAAGAAAGCTTTAAAGACCTGCTTTGCAAGTGATTTTCTCTCTTCTTTACAATTTTATCCTCTTCTCCCTACTATAAGCACCGTACCGCTTTTTCCCTTTTCTTTTATTGTATGTCCGTGCTTTAAAACAGACCGTGTAACCTTTCTTCGTATATTTTAGTTTTACCACCCGTTTTCCCTTCTTAAATGCCGTTTTCTTCAGACGAATGCGGACATATTTTTTCCCTTTTTTCTTCATATAGAGATCAAAATATCTGTCGGCAGATGATTTTATCGTAACCTGTATATAGCGCTGCTTTCCTCGCCCTTTCTTTTGAAGGGAAATCGTGGGACGTCTGACAATTGATTTTTGCCGTTTCGCAGGTTTCATAGATTCCACCGGTTTCTCGGATGAAGGCAGGCTTGTCTTTTCTGGAACAGCAGATGGAATCCGCTGTCCTTCCGAAGGTGTCACAATCGGAGGCTCTGTTGGTTTCGTGGTCGAAGGCGAATTGTCTGTATCCCCCGTCTCAATCGTTGGAGCCTGACTGTTTTCCGGAATCTGTCTGCTCTCAAAAGCAAGTTCTTTTATGTCGGAAGAGATGGGGTGAAATGTGACTGAATATATGTAAAATTCATATTTACGTCCATATGGCTCCACATCATCTGGTCCCCGGCACGTTCCTATCACCATATAACTTGCCATTTTACCGGTATCATTTATAAGGTCTACCTCTTCGGTTCCATATTTTGTCTCTCCCTCTTCGCCTTCATACCAAAAAGGATAGGTGCAATCTACTACGTTCTCTCCATAAGCCCCGATTTCGGCAGTCTCAATGTTATCTGTCGAAAGTTCAAACATCAACTGACCGCCGACTCTTGCCCGGATAGATACGGCAGCATAATCCTGCGCCCGGATTTTCTCCGGCAATTGAAATGCTACTCTCTGATACTTTTTATTAAAAGCGATCTTAATACATGGCATCCCTTCTTCATCTAACCAAGGCTCGACTTGTATTGTATTACTGTCATCCCGAAATGCCCATTGCTCGAAAAGATCGCAGGTTTCCGTCTCCACCTGCTTGATCTCAGGAGTCCATTCCTGCCAGTGAACATCCGGATAACGTTCCTTTTGCTGCTGCCAAAATACACTTCCCGCAGGAATAAACATGGTTCCCGTGACCTGCTCAAAAAATTCCGATTCTCCCTCTCCCGGTGTCGGCAAGGTCACTTCGTTTCCCTTCCAGTAAATGTCTGTTGTCGTAAAATTTCCAAGCCCAATCGAGGAAACATTTTCCGGAAGAACAATACTTTTTAACGACGAACAATTTCCAAATGCCTCTCGTCGAATTTTCCGGACACATTCCGGCAGCTCCACACTCTCAAGTTTTTCACATCCATAAAATACTCTTTTCGCAATCTTGACAATCTTTTTTTCGATCACAACTTCCGCAAGATTCGTACATCCTTCAAATGCACTTTCTCCTAACGAATCAATCCCATTATATATGCTTATTTTTTTCAAAGATGTACATCCATAAAAAGCCTTTTTTCCGATGGAAGTAAACTTTTCCGCCTCAAAACTCTCCAGGACATTGCAGCCGGAAAAGCATTCCTCTCTGATTTTTACTGTTCCTGATATTTTGACGGATTGAAGATTCAAATACTCGTTAAATTGTCCTCCCAATTCCAGCTTTTTTCCTTTTAAGATCAGCCGTTTTACAGAGGTCTTTGGAATTTCTGACGAGATAGAAATACCGGAAACTCCCCACCATTCGTCCCCCGGAACTACAATTTCTACGGTTACTTTTCCATCTGCCTCCCATCTGCTCACATGATTTTCCGTCAAGCTGGCACAGTATTCTTTTACCGTAACTGCATCTTTTGTCTGACAAGAATAAAAAATCTGTTCCGAATTAGAATCCCTCTTATTCCACGTTATGCTTTCCTGCGAATTTTGCTCAATGACACTATCCCATGCAGTTACTCCCACAATGAACATCGTCCCCGTACGCTCCTGCCAGAAGTCATCGTCTGTTTCCGGCAGCATCCCCACATTTTCCCAAACAATACTGGTTTCAAGAGGAAATGCATTTTTCCCAATTTTGTTTACTGCCGGCAAAACAATAAATTCTATCTTACTGCATCCCCAAAATGCTCCTTCTCCTATGTTTTCGACAGAGCCAGGCAGTATCATAACATCCAGATTTTCACAACCGGCAAATGCGTGGTTTCCGATACTCGTCACCTCACCCCACGTTATCTCTGTTAAATTTTTACAATTTTGAAATACGCCGGCCGATATCCTTTTCACGCCGGTTCCAAATTCAATTTTCTGAACCTCTTGTAGGTCAATGTCCGCCACTGTCTCGGAGGTAACAATGGCAATTCCCTCTATTTTCAAAATTCCCTTATCCAAAGTGACCTGCCGGTCCGATTGCACTGTCTCTTCTGCCTTTACCGTCTTGACGCTGTCCATCCCCAAAACCGGAGTCATTCCGACACACAACGCAGCGATCAAAATCCACGCTAATTTCATTTTGTATTTTGCTGTTTTTCTCATTATTCCCTCTTCTCCTGCCAAAAAAAATCACTTGTTTTACAAAAGTATATCACAGTATAATTTTGAAAACAAGTGATTATCTCTTTCAGGAGGCGAAGTTAGTCGTTATCAGACGTTACTCTGAACCCATATTCTTTTCCGCTTTTTGTATAAATAGTAATCCGGTCTGTGTTACCATTGGTTTTTGCAGCAATTTCAAATTCATTATTGGCATATCCTTCCCCATAATGAACTTCAAATAAATCTGAATCATAATAGATCCTGCTGATCTCATCATTGGAAACATAATATTTTTTCGCTGCATCACCATATTGCACAAAAATATCATTTTCCGGATCCAGACGCACATGATTCGTCGCATCAAAGACAGCAATTTCCTTTACCACAACCGGAAGTGTTAATTGTATGCCATTGGCATAGGTAACCTTAACAACTGCTGTACCCGGTTTTACCGCAGTACATTTCAAATAATAACCATCATCGTCTCCTTCTGCCTTACAACAGTCTCCTTCAACAGTCACACTTTCATAGTCTGTTTTCGGCAAACGAACTGTCTTTACAAGCGAATCCTCCGACGATTGTCCATATCCATCTACAGCAAATTCCAGTGAACGGATATCTTTTTCCTCCGACCCACTACCGTAAAAATGGTAATAACGAAGCTCACATTCTTTCACATCGCCAACCCGGCTATATTCATTGTATGTCTGACTGGAAAAACTTAGTTTAACGCTGTTGTTATCATATCTGGCTTCATTATCCAAAATTGTATACGTAACCGTACCCTCCACGCACTGACTCTGTCTTCCAATTTGCGGAAACGTAACCGAGTCAATCCGGATAAGATCCGGTTTGGAACTTACTACCTGTATATCACTAATGTTGCTTGTAAAACCAATCGTTTTCTGTGTCCCAATATCGGCATTAGTGTATCCAATTTCTTTACTGTTAAACGATGCCGTCGGATAATATGTAGGAATGATCGTAACCATAAAACGGCTCAGATATTGTCCGCGTGTAACGGTAATCCATGCGGTTCCTTCTTTCTTTCCTTTGATCTTTCCTTTACGGTCTCCGTAATAAGTGATACTGCAAATGGATTCATCGCTTGAATACCAATTTGTCTCACAATTTGAAGGAAGTTTGTCATCACATATCTTTATTGTCTTCGTGTCTCCCTTTTCGATCACAGTATCTTCGATATCAAGATCCAGAGTTGGTCTGTTTCTTACATATACTTTGAATTTCTTTGTTTTCTTACTGATATTTGTTTTCGCCGTGATCACTACATCACCGACTTTCTTTCCTTTTACGAATCCCTGAGAGGTAACACTTGCAATGGATGGATTTGAACTCTTCCATGTTATTTTATTGTAATACTTTTCTGCCGGTGCCAGAGACGTCGCTGTATCTTTCCATCCCAGATAAAGTCTGCAATCCTTTCCGCTTACCCGGAACGTCAATGCCTTTTTCAATTTCTTTTGTTTATTCTGGTACTTGATCAGCTGCTTTGCTTTTTTCTGGTACGTCTTTTTTGCGGCAATCGATTCCTTTTCGTAAGGATCCGAAATTGCTCTGGCGCAGACCGCAGTATATCCATTAATATAACGAGTTCCACCGGTCTTCTGAATGTTAGAAGTAAATGTTCCCAGCCATATCGCTCCTGCACCCGGATTGGATATATAATAATACGTTCCATTTGCTCTGACTACACACGGATCCGAATTTACAATTTGTCCGCAAAACACCGGGATTCCCGTCGCACTATTTTTCTGTTTGTTACGGTACCTTGTATACTCCTTTTTTGCCTTTGCCACTTCCTTTTTGCTCTTGGCAATCTGTTTTCCTAATGACTTCAGTTCTTTTTTTATCTGCTTGCTTGACGTATATGCCTTTCCGTTTGCTCCATTTGTATGGAAGCCAATCCCCAATGCACATACGAAACACAAGAGAATCCATAATGTTTTTTTCATAATAAAAAAATCTCCTTTCAAAATTGTTGGCTGAATCCAGCATACCACATGTCTTGTAGGAGACATTTTCAATTTTTCCCTCTAACGGGTTTCTTCGATCATATCAGATATGGTAAACATTTCCTCTTCTGTAAAACTTGACAACAAAAGGGCGTCCAGCCGATAATGCCGGTCAAGCGGCTCCATCTGGCAGGCTTCCAATACAGTATTTGCCATATCTGTAAAATACTTTACCGCGGCATCTTTCTGATAGCCGTTTTTTTCTTTATCCATTTTCAATGTGTATTTTTTCTGTGCCAGGTAATGCAGCAACGGAAGAAGGTCTTCCCTCTCAATAATATGGCAGCGTTGTTTCTGATGGCGCAGTTTCCCCAGAATCTTATTCTGTTCTTCTCCGGAACTCTGGTAGAACTGTTGGAGCAGATTGATTTCACGCTCTTTCTGCTGCGCGATATGTAAAAGATCTGAAAGATATTTATCGGAAATCAACCGGATTCCGATGTGATTCACACGATCCTTCTGGTATTTCCCCTTTTTATCCCTGCCATTTGGCATGGCTGCCGCATATATTTCTGTCAAAATATCTGACTGGTACACCCCTTTCCCATACGCTTTTCTTGCCATTGTCCGAAAATCTTCTGTTTCCTCACGCGAAATAGCCGGTCGCACACGACGGCTTTCATTTTGAAGGTAATGCAGGATCACTTCCTCTTCCCGGATCCGATCGGATGAAATATGATTTTTTTCACACCATTTTGTAAAAGACCGTGACTGTAGTAAACTTTCTAACTGCTGCGTGGCCTCCTGCCGCATAAGTTCCTTTAATTCTTCCTGAATATGCAGATAATGCTCCAGAACATTCTTACTATATCCTTTAAAATACGAGGCTTTTTTGCCCATCTCAAACAAAAAATCTTCCGGTTCCAATTGACGAACCGCATCATAAAAATCCCACAATTTTTGTGTGCATTTTTCATCCAAAAGGCTGACGGTTTCCGGAAGATGTCGTTCATAAAAAGCAATCATGTCCTGACACATCTGCCAGTCAAGGTGATGTTCGATTCCATAAAGATAAATAAATTCATGGTGATCATTCACTTGGATTCCCGGAAGAAGCAGTCCCTTCCGCAGATAATCCTGTGTCTTTTCGGTACTTAACTGCAAAGCGAACGCAATACGAAATACCGTTTCACGGTTAGGGCTGGAAACGCCGTCCAGTCCAAACCAGCGCCGCATCGTATGTAAATCCGCCGGCTGTGCTCCTTTTACCGCTTTGCGAAATGCCTGATATGCCTGTTTTCTGGTTTCTTTTTCCCCTTCTCCTGCTGCCATCTCCTCACAGGATTCCCGCCATTCATTGATTAAAAATTCATCAAAACCACAATTGTTTCTTTGCTGATATCTCACTGTGTCTCCTCGTTTCTATTATGTGTTGTAGTGTTTCCATATATTTATTGCAAATAGCCATCCAAAGAGGCATCGTATTTCTGTGGCTTTTTCGTTGCCTTAGGGTGCGAAGTCACTACAGGCGCCTGCGTTGGTGCTGATGTCTGAACTGCTTTTTTCTCTCCTCCGCTTACCGTAAGGGTGATCAGACTCTCTTTTTTCACCTGCGTTCCTGCCGCGATACTCTGCTGCAAAACCGTTCCCTTCTTTTTCCGGCTGTCCGTTTTTTCCACTTTGATCCGGATCCCCATTTTTTGTAATTTTTCTTTTGCCTTTGCGGATGTTTTTCCGATTACATTTGGTATTTCCACATAAGGTTCTGCGGTAACCGGCAGATCGGTAACCGTCGCAATCGGAGATGCTTCTGCCGGCATTGTGGCCGCCGGTTCATTCTCCGACGATACCGGTGCATCTTTTTCCATCTTACCGCTGTATTGAATCCATAGAATTCCGGCAATGGCTGCGATCAATATAGATGTCACTACGATCCATTTGACTTTGCGCCTTTTTCTTTCTTTTTTGCCCGCAATCTCTCCAAATTCACGACAAACCGCAGTCCGCGAAAAAAGTCCCGAATTTCCCGTCTGTGTCAATGTGTCACGAAAGGACTTTGGCAGATGAATGTCATTGTAAGAAGACACCCTGTTTTTATCCGGATATAATTCATTGTAAAATTCTTCCAAATCATGATATCGGTCTTTGGCAAACACAGCCATTCCTTTATCTATGGCTTTTTTTTGCGGCAAAGGAAGAGAAACATCTTCCATCTGCTGCAACGTCACCAAATGATCCGCATAAACACGCTCTACAGATTCCTCCGGAATCTTTCCCGTCAACATAAAATACATCGTTCCGCAAAGACTGTACAGATCCGTCCATGGTCCCTGCTCTCCCTTTACACGGTACTGTTCTTCCGGCGAAAATCCCCGCTTGATGGAAACCGTTATCGTATTTTCCGGCAATTCTACATTTCTGGCTGCCCCAAAATCAATCAGTTTCAATTGTCCAGTATCGTCAAACATCAAATTGTCAATGCTGATATCACGATGGATCAGTCCGGTTTTATGAATATCACAAAGCGAATGGATCACCGGCTCCATCAGCGCAAGCACTTCATCTCCCTGCATTTTCCCATTTGCCCGGATATAATTTCGCACTCTTGTACCCTCGACGTATTCCATCACGATATAGGCAGTATGATTTTCCTGAAAAAAATCACGCACCGAGACGATACTCGGCAGTTTCATAAAGCGGGACAGGCTTCTTGCCTCTTTCAAAAAATCTTCTTTTCCCTTTTCAAACTCCAGTTCACTTTTTCCTTCATAAATTTGAAGTGTTCCTGTCTGCGGCCCCTCTTTTTCACGCGTTACTATGCCGCTTGGAAAATATTCTTTTACTGCGACCGGTACCATCAGCACGATATCCCATGCCACATAGGTGATACCAAAGCCACCTTCTCCCAGCACTTTTCCTAAAAAATAACGTTCATTCAGGCAGGTGCCAAGCGGAAGTGCCATATTCGGCTGCTGATAAGAAGAGGCATCAAACTCACATTTCGCACAATGCCCATTTTCATCTAATAAATGCATACAGCGTATGCAGCGTTCTTTTCCCGCGACTAACATACTCTTCGTCCCTTCTCATACTGTTTTAATTTTCTTTTGAATGACCACTATACACTATGGTATCGGCTTTTAGGGAATTTGTCAATACTGCTATAACTGTATCTTCTTTTCTTGACTATAAGTAATATCCACTTTTTTTCCCATTTTTCTCTGATATATGCGAATTTTAAACCAGCATGTAATTCCTGTTTTGCTATAAGAAAGTTTGATGGTCTTTTTTCCTTTTTTCATTTTCTTCACTGATAATTTTATCTTCACATACTTTTTTCCTTTTTTCCGCATATAAAGGTCAATATAGCTGCTTTTTCCCGCCTTTATTTGAACGCAGACATAACGGCTTTTCCCCTGTTTTTTCTTTTCTAACGTCAATTTCGGCTTCTGAGAATTTTGTTTTTTTAAATGGTTCTTTTTAATGGGCGGAGATTGTGATATCACAGGCCTGACTGCCAAATCCGGGGGCATCGTTGATGATGGCATAATTGCCGGATCCGAGGTTGCAGCACCAGTTGGCATAATTGTCGGATCTGAGGTTGCAG
The DNA here is from genome assembly GCA_905212635.1 of uncultured Lachnoclostridium sp. Classification (GTDB taxonomy): domain Bacteria; phylum Bacillota; class Clostridia; order Lachnospirales; family Lachnospiraceae; genus Eubacterium_F. Next base: position 23,456 of record CAJMFH010000021.1, read on the forward strand.
CACCAGTTGGCATAATTGTCGGATCTGAGGTCTCAATGACTGGCGGTTTTTCCGTCTGCCTCGGCAATACAGACGCCGTTGGTGTTGCTATTGGATTCGGCGTCTCCTCCTCTTCTTTTTCTGTTGCTTTTTCCCATACATTTGAAGTCAGATCCAAATGTAATACCGGACGCACTCCCAATGTCTCTACCACTCCTTTTCCGTCCTTGCATACCGTTGCATTTTCACTTACAAACACTGCATTATCCGTATATTCTCCCATCGTTCGAAGCCACCATTCTCCTGTATTCTGAGCATTATTAACTGCTTTACGGACAACACTTTTTTTAAACCAATGATCAAATCCATACGATTTTTTCTCCGCTTCCTGAAGCGACAAAAGATAAATTTTGTCATTCGTCACCTTATCTACCCATGGCTTTGGCGTAGTACCCGGCTCTATCGTTTTCTGCGGAACTGCCGTACAATATGGATTTGCTTCATCAATCACCTCGGTTTCTATAATTGCTTTTTGTTCTTCCTGTGTAAATGTTTCTTCTAAAAATACATTATTTAACCAATCACGAAGAAAACTATCTTCCCACCGCACATCTTGAAATTGCTCATAAGCATATTCTAATTGCCCTATCAATCCTTCTGTAATTATAAAAGCCGTATTTCCTTCCACATCCAGAACCTGCCATTTGATTTTTTTACCATTACTATCTTTTCCAAAATAAAGACTATCTCGATCCACTTCCGTCACTACTTCATCTTCAGCCTCTTCTGCTATTTTCCATAAATTTGAGGATAATTTAATACGGATTACCGGTCGGATACCACTACAGGAACTTACTACATTCTCTTCCATGCCTCCTGCACAGTCTGCAATGTTCAGTGAATTTATACCAGCTTTTCCCGTTGTCCGATAGAACCATGACGGATATCTGTCTGCTCCTTTTTCCTGTGCATATGCAGAAGCTTCCCTGCAATAAAATTTGTTATACCCCGTTTCCTCTTTTCCCAAATCTTGATTGATTTCATTTACCGAATCAATATACACCTTGTCTGTTACATTCTTTCCTTCTAATGCCACCTTACTTTCACAAATTGCATTTTGCTCCTCTTCTGAAAATGCATTGGCAAAAAATTCTTCATTTAACCATTTGCGTAAGGAGCAAGTCTCCCATGTAACATATTTTACTGTCTCATTATAAGATTTCCAATCCAAAATGCAGTCCGAAACAAGAACCGCTTCATCCCCTTCTATGTTTACCACATTCCACTTAATCGGCTCTTTTTCATCCGATTCATCTGCAATCCCATCGCCATTCGTATCACTTTGCCAATATTTACCAAAGCAAACATTAGTAAGAGTAATTCTATTTCCTTTTACAAATGGTTTTTCTACAGAATTTTCCTGTCTTTTCTCCTTACCATATAAAATAATATTTTTTTCAATAACAGGTGCACTAAGTACTTGCTGCGCCTCCGCGCCTTTTATAACATTGGTCGATGACATTGGCACAACGATCAATGAAAATATCAGACTCCAAATAAGTTTATTGTTCATATTGACAACCTCTTTCGTTTTGTTTTCTATTTCTTATTTTACTTGTTTTTAAAAGAGTCGTCAAATTAAAATCCTACTGAATATAAAAATACTGATTCCAAGCATACACCACGCATGGATCTGAATTAACAATCTTTCCCATAAAAATCACAATACTTCCGTTTCGTGCTTTTCCCGATTGTTTACTATATTTCTGATAACTTTTTTTGCACTTATGGCTTCTTTTTTAACTTTCTTCTCTAAATAAGTATATTTCTTAATGCTCTTTCTTATTTGTGCTTTCGTTGTATACGCATTTGCCTCTTTTTCAGAAAGTAAAAAACAACTCCCCATAATCACAACTACTAACGCCAATAATATACGACGTATTTTTCTGCTCATATTGGTCACTCCTTCATAATTTATTAATTATAAAGAATAACTTTTGTTCATTGAAAAATCAAATCTCTTTTTCGGGATTTTTTATACGGATTATATTCCACACTTTTTCCTATTAAAAATCTCCTGCTCTATTATAGTATTCTTGCAATTTTTTTAACTAACGCGTAACTATTCGTGATCCAATGCATGGAAATCAATGAATCATCGTGCTTACACATAAGAGACTTTGATTTCCATACATTTAGTTCCTAATATGGCTACCACTTAAATTTAGAGCATTTTACTCCGTCTGATCTGCTGCCCACACCGCTTTGGGGCCATGCTCTCCGGTACGGATCCGGATCACATCTGCCAGTTCGTAGACAAAAATCTTTCCGTCGCCATGTTCCCCGGTGTGTGCACATTTGCAAATGGCGTCAATGGTTCGGTCTGCCCATTCCTGACTGGATACCACGATCTCAAATTTTACCTTCGGCAGAACATTGATATCGACATCGTATCCACGGATCTTCTCACGGTATCCCATCTGCGTTCCGCAACCCATTACCTGGGAGATTGTCATTCCATTTACTTTTAATTTTTGAAGTGCATCTTTGATGTCTTCCATTTTATCTTCATTTACAATTGCATCTATTTTAATCATAAGAAAACCTCCATTCTATTAATCCAGACCATTGAATGACGGGTAAGCACTTTCTCCATGCTGACTCTCATCCAGACCAATTCTCTCGTCATGCTCAGATACACGAAGTGGTGTAAACAACTTCACGATTCCGGCGCAGATCAATGTGCCGACAATTGCCACCGCGATTGTAATAACGATACTGATGATCTGTGCAACAAACAAATGATAATCGCCAAAGAAAAGTCCATCCCATCTGGCTGCGCCGTTGATTGATTTCTGGGCAAATAATCCCGTTGCAATACCACCCCAGACACCGCCGATTCCGTGACATCCGAAAGCATCCAATGCATCGTCGTAACCAAAATGTTTCTTCACAACGGACATCATGAAATAACAGATTGGGCTGACTACGATGCCGATAATAAAGGAAGACCACAATGGTACAAAACCGGCTCCCGGTGTGATTGCCACCAGACCAAGTACCGCTCCGGTACAAGCTCCGACTACCGTCGGTTTTCCGTCGCGGATCATATCGATTGCCATCCAGGAAAGGAGTCCGCAGGCAGCGGAAGTATTGGTTGTCAGAAACGCATGAACCGCAAGTCCATCGGCTGCAAGAGCACTTCCGGCATTGAACCCGAACCATCCAAACCACAAAATGGATGCTCCCAAAAGAACAAATGGGATATTGTGGGTACGATATGCTGTCTTCTCATAACCACGGCGTTTGCCAAGCAGAAGGGAAAGAACCAGACCGCTGACACCGGAACTGATATGTACAACATTTCCTCCGGCAAAATCAACCGATCCAAGAACCTCTCCTAAAAATCCTCCTTTGCCCCATACCATATGAGCCATCGGATAATATACGACGATCAGCCACAAAGCGATAAAAGCAAACAGGGCTTTAAATTTCATTCGGCCTGCCACGGAACCCGTGATCAATGCCGGTGTTATGATGGCAAACATCATCTGAAAGGCTACAAAAAGTGTCGCCGGAATCGTGTCTGCATAGGCTCCCGGTTCTGCCCCAAGCCCACTTAAACCAACTTGTTTCAGGTTTCCAATAATTCCTCCGAGATCCCCGCTGAAGGAAAGGGAATATCCAAAGAAAACCCACATGGCGGCTGCCAGTCCCATGATAAAAAACGAAGAAATCATTGTATTCAATACATTTTTCCTCCGCACTAAACCTCCGTAAAAGAATGCAAGTCCCGGCGTCATAAAAAATACGAATGCCGTTGCAATCATCATAAATCCCGTATCTCCAGAATTCAACATAAAAATACCACCTTTCTTTGTGAAATAGAAAAGGGCGCCCCTACCTCTGTAGGAGCGCCCTTGCTCTTGACAAAAAAAGCATAGCACATTTTCTACTACTTTTCAAGTACTTTTTTTAATTTTTATTCTTATTGATGAGTAGCCAGCTTCTCAAAATCGGCTCTCGCCATACGGAAAATCTCCGTTTATTTAGGTAAACGCACCGCATTTTCCTTATTTTTTTCAATATTTTTATATTTTTTTTACATACTCCTTGTCGCGTTTCTCTTTCTATGTTAGAATAAGTTAAACTATTTTAATACCAGAAAGGGGTTTTTTTATGACAGGGATTATTATCGCTGCAATTCTCATCCTTCTTATTGTAATGTTTATCCTTTGTTACAATAAACTTACAAAGGAGCGTATTACAGTGGATGAGGCATTTTCAACCATGGACGTTTATCTCAAAAAACGTTTTGACCTGATTCCCAATCTTGTGGAAACCGTAAAAGGCTATGCCAAACATGAGGCAGAAACTTTGTCTTCGATCATCAGCAAACGAAGCCATGATTATATGGGAATGACACAGGAAGAAAAGATCAGCACAAGTGCTTCTATTTCACAAATGATGCCGAAAATCTTTGCTCTTGCCGAAGCGTATCCGGATCTGAAAGCCAATGCAAATTTTCAGAATCTGAGCATGCAGCTTGAGCGTATGGAAGAAGACATCGCAAACTCGCGCAAATATTATAATGGTGCCGTGAAACGATACAATACTTCGGTACAGACGATTCCATGTAATATTGTCGCAGGGATCTTTCACTTTGAGACAAAACCGATGTATGAAATTGACAGTACAGAACAACGAGAAAATGTAAAGGTGAATTTTGAATGAAAACAATAAAACAACTCTTTCTGTGTTGTGCACTCTTTCTTTTATTCCTGTGCCTGACTCCGGCACAGGCACAGGCTTCTGCCTTTGCGTATGACATAGAGAATTACGACGTTTCGATCCGGGTTACACCGCAAAATACATATCAGATCACAGAAAAACTCAGAGTAAATTTCAAAGAGGCGCGCCACGGTATTTACCGTAAAATACCTCTTGAAAATGAAGTAGAGCGTGCCGATGGCAGTACTTCCATCACTCATGCCCGGATCTCTGACATTGACTGTGGAGAAGATGACTATTCTACAAGCCGGGAAAACGATAATCTTGTCATCCAGATCGGCGACGAGGACGTTACACTGACCGGCTTGTATGATTACACGGTTTCCTATCAGTATCATATGGGAAATGATGTTTTGCCGGACATAGATGAATTTTATTTTAATATCATCGGTTCCGGCTGGACGGATACCACAATCAGCAATGTCACATTTACGATCCAGATGCCGGACTCCTTTGACGAAGAAAATCTTGGAATGAGTTACGGCGCTTACGGATCCGAAAATTACGAAGATCTGTATTACTATATAGAAGACAATACGATCTACGGCGAACTGGATCCTTCGGTCACATTAGGACCCAGGGAATGCGTCACCGTACGTCTGGAGCTTCCGGAAGGGTATTTTTTAAAGACAGACACGACTCCATGGTTTGCGTATATCGCGATTGTCCTCGGTATTATTTCTGTCCTCATCGCTTTCTTTATGTGGTGGTTTATCGGACGAGATGATCCGGTTGTTGAAACAATTGAGTATCACGCACCGGAGGGAATGAATTGTCTGGAACTGGCATTTGCTTACAAAGGACACGCCACGAATCAAGATGTAATTCCACTTCTTATCGAACTGGCAAGACAGGGATATATCTCGATCACTTGTGAAAACAAGAAAGGAACGGATTTTTCCATCACATTGATCCGTTCATACTATGACGGTGAAAAAGAAAGTGAACGCCTTTTCTTCAATGGGTTAAAGAAAGCAGCAACCGGTCCGGTCATCCACAAATCGGATCTGAAAGACCGGTTTTACAAAACCCCGGAGGCGATTCTGAAAACGATCAATACACCGGAAAATAAGACCAAACTTTTCCATTCCAATTCCTTAAATAAGGGCTGGATACTGTGGGTTTTGGCTGTTGTCGTATTTGGATTTGCTTACTTTTTACCGGGATACCAGTATTCCTATGACTGGCTGGAGATTGTATTTGGTCTGATGAGTATCGGCGTCTTCGGTACCGGTATTTATATGCTGTGTGCGAGCACAGGGCAAAAAATCAGCCTTCTAATAGGTGCATTTCTCCTGTTGCTTTCGATCGGACTATCGTATCTGTTTGTATGGATTCCGGTCACCTATGCCGACCGTTTCTACCAGCTTGCCTGTATTGTTTCCTATATCACTTGTGCCATTCTGGTATTTTTCAGTGCGTTTCTCTCGAAACGAACCCCATATGGCACAGAAATCCTCGGACGGATCCGAGGATTTAAGAGATTTTTGGAAACTGCGGAAAAGGAACGTCTGGAAATGCTGGTGGAAGAAAATCCGGATTATTTTTACGAGATTCTTCCGTACACGTATGTACTGCACGTTTCCGATAAATGGGTGAAACATTTTAAATCTATCGCCTGTGAACCACCTTCATGGTATACAAACGATAATGATTCCTATTTTGACGTGATCGCTTTTCAGCATATTATGCATTCAACCCTTACGTCAGCAACCAGTTCCATGACCTCCTCACCGGAGAGCGCCAGCTCCAGCGGCGGCGGTTTTTCCGGCGGCGGCTCCGGCGGCGGTGGCGGCGGTTCCTGGTAAGGTATTTATTACAGAATTACTCTTCGTCTCTGGCGATCTCACGGGCAACCATGATCGCCAGGGCGGTAATCATTGCCAGATATTTTTTCTCATAGACAATAACTACGGAATTATCAAAGATCAAATTGTCTAAGCGAAGTTCCAAATCGTCCATCACAGCACCGATTGGTTTGTCATTGAGGGAAACGAGATAGTTATATCCGATGCTTCCCGCATACTCTTCCAATTTCAAAGTTCCTTCTGCAATGTCCATCTGGAAACGATCTTTTGCCAGTGTAAACTGCTTTTCTAATATTCCGATTATTTCCCCATTTTGATAAAAACGATAGGTCGGTAGTGCATTTAATATCTCTTTTGTGACCTTAAATACTTCATTTCCCACCTGGTCAAAAATGCGGAATGTACGAAGCGGCATCGTTCCTTCGACGTGATAGATCACATTTCCCTTGCTGTCCTGTAAATCGAACTGCTGACCGGTCAATTTGAAATCTTCCGTGAAGGTATATACTTCGGAAGGATTGGATTCCTGTATCGGAAGCACTACACCGGTCTTTCGGTAATTCTTGATATTTTCAAACAACTGTTTCTGTAACAGCATAATGTCCGAACTGATACACAATTTTTCTGCAATATCATTTCCGTTATACGGGTTATACGGTTTGATTGGCTGCGTTAATGGCTGCTTGATCGCCCATTCTAAAAAGGTATATCCGAGGTATCCCAGATTTCCTTTGTCATTCAACCAGAAATACAGGTACTCCCCCGAATCATCCGGTCCAAAGATCAACGCCTTCTGCCGCATCGTCTTCATCTTAGCCAGATACGGACTTCCGAGCGGGGTATCCAATTCCTTATATGCCTCATAGATTTTCTCAATTGTCATCGGCTGATTAAAGGCAATCATCTTAATCATATCGTTTGATTTTTCGTATGAATGTGGTGAGGACATATACCAGACAGCTCCTCCCACGATCAACACAATCGTTCCGACTGTGATCAGAACAAGGCTTTCATTTCCTTTTACAATAATTGCCAATCCGCCGACAATTCCACCAACTCCGATCAGTTTCAAAAGCCAGAATCTTACTTTCAGACCTGCACTTAACTCACGGTATTCCTGCCAGCCGCTCTTGGCATTTTTCCCTGCATTTTTTGCATTGGTGCGAATGCTTCTTCCCGATGGCGTAAAGTAGCCAATTGCCAGACAGATCAAAGCCAGCACGACTCCGACTACGACAAATGCAGCACTGTCTGCCGCCACATAATTATCGATAAACTCAATCATCGCATCGGCTCCGCCATAGACATAATATCTGTCTTCCATATAGGAAAGCATCGGATGGATATCTGCCTTTCCATCCCCTACGGTCATGATGGCACTTAACGTATCGCCTTCCTGCAATCCATAATAGACATAGCGGGTATTTCCTTCATAATTACCTTCTCCATTTGGATAATATGTTGTCAATTCCGGTAATCCATAAACACTGTCATTGCTTACTTCAACGCCATTTCCAAGATCCGTCGTCAGGTCGTCTGCTTTTACCTGATAAGTAAGGTCCTCATTTCCCATCCAGTTGGAATCCTTGTCAATTTTATCTCCGACTCCATCTTCTTCCGGATATCGTTCTCCTTTTGCATAAAGATAATAGAAAGAACCTTCGATGCCTCCCTGCGTATCCTGCACCAGCGTTCCCACCGGCGAAATGTCCGTCACGATCATTTCCTGTGCCGGGCTCTGGCTCATATAAGAATCCAGATCCTGCCGGGAAATCACAGGATATTCCCGCATCTCTTCTGCTTTCTTTTTTGTCGATCCACTGTCTACTATCATGCCAGCTATTCCTGCCACCACAAAAAAGACAGCGAGTCCGATCCATAGTTTCTTCATCACTTATACCTCCGTTACATTTCTATAAAAAATTGTAGCGAAATCGCCTGCAAACTGCAAGTGTTTCGCCACAATTGTAGAGATATCAGCGAGATTGTTGTCAAGGTGCTTCGCTTTTTATCCGCGTCCCAGTATCGCATCCATGTCCTGCTCCGGTGCAGTGATCGGCTGGAGATTATACGCATCCACCAGATATTTCACCACATTTTCAGACATAAATGCCGGCAAAGTCGGGCCAAGATACATATTTTTCAGCCCCAAAGACAAAAGGGTAAGAAGAATACATACCGCCTTCTGCTCATACCACGAAAGCACGAGGGTAAGCGGCAGTTCATTAACTGCGCAGCCAAACGCATCTGCCAGTGCAAGAGCCACTTTGACCGCACTGTACGCATCGTTACACTGTCCCATATCAAGAATACGCGGGATTCCATTGATCTCGCCGAGGTCAAGATCATTAAAGCGGTATTTTCCGCAGGCAAGTGTCAAAACGAGAGAATCCATCGGGGTCTGTTTGACAAAATCGGTATAATAGTTTCTTCCCGGATGTGCTCCATCACAGCCACCCACCAGAAAAATGTGCTTAATGTCTCCCTTTTTGATGGATTCGATAATTTTCTCTGCATGGGAAAGTACGGCACCATGCGCGAATCCGGTCGTCAAAATATGACCGCCATTGATACCACTCATGCTGCGGTCATGCTCATACCCGCCCAATTCCAGCGATTTCTGAATCAACGGCGTAAAATCTTTCTTTCCATCCTTGTCTCCCGTTATATGAGTCAGTCCTTCATATCCTACTACCGATGTCGTATAGACACGGTCTTGGTAACTTGGGCGCTGCGGCATCAGGCAGTTGGTTGTAAACAGGATTGGTGCCGGGATATCCTCAAATTCCTTTTGCTGGCTCTGCCATGCTGTTCCAAAATTTCCCGCAAGATGTTCGTATTTATGAAGTTCCGGATACCCGTGCGCCGGAAGCATTTCACTGTGCGTATAAATATTGATACCTTTGCCTTTTGTCTGCTCCAGCAATTGTGAGAGATCTTTCAGATCATGCCCGGAAACTACGATAAACGGGCCTTTTTTAATATCAACCTGCACTTTTACCGGAGTCGGGGTTCCAAAGGATGCCGTATTAGCATGATCAAGCAGCTCCATACACTGGAAATTTATGCGGCCAAATTCCATGATGAGTTCAATCCACTCCTCCACGGAATGTTCCCGATTGATCTCGCACAATCCTTTGTAAAACCAGTCTGTAACCGCATTATTTTCAAACCCAAGGTTCATGGCATGATGCGCATAGGCTGCCATCCCTTTTAAGCCAAATAGCAGTGTTGAACGAAGAGACACAATATCGTTTGCTCCCTCCCACAAAGAAACTACTGCAGCCTCATCATTTCCAATTTTTTCCTTTTCTTTTTTTACCCGTTCTGTAAATTCTTTGATCGCCTCATTGTCAAAATTTACATTAGTCAGCGTAGTAAACAGTCCATCCATCAAAAGCCGATCTGCCTCTTTCGTGTGCTGTCCATTCTTTTCCGCTGTCTCTGCCAGACGGATCAGTTCATATACCAGCTCATCCTGTAATTTTGCTGTCTCCGGCTGTTTGCCACAGACTCCGGTATTGACACAGCATTTATTTCCGGCTGTCTGCTGGCATTGAAAACAAAACATATTTGACATAATTTACCTCCATTTTTTCTTTTAATGGAAGTATTGTCATTTTCCGTAAATTCTATTCTCTCACTCCAGCAGTTCAAAGCCGGCATCGTATAACGCTTCATTCATCTCACCGACCGAAAATCCCTGTTCCAATCCGTACAAAATAATGCTGTCCCGTTGATTTCTCGGATACAAAACAGATACCCCGACAGCCCGCAGAAAATACTGTGTTTCTTCAATATTTAACTTCATTGCCGCGCAGATTGCGAGCAATTTATCCCGCGAAGGATTTTGCCTCTCCCCATTTAAAATGTGATACACATAAGATCGATCCAATCCACTGTCTTTCACAATGTCTGCCCGTTTCAGGTGTTTTTCCCGTATTATTTTTTCCAGATATTCTACGATATCGATGTGCATAAATTCATCCTGATTTTCCGCCATATACTGTTTGACGCTATTTGACTTTTTCAAAATCTGTAAAAGTTCTCCTGTTGGCTTGTGAAATTTTGTAAATTTCATTCCGTCGTACCCCCTTATCCATTGACACCATTTTTAAAGCTTATTATAATATAAATAATTGCATTTCACAATACAGAAACGGAGCAGACTTATGGAAACGGACGAAAAAATACTTGCTAAATTAAACGACTCCACAGAGTACAACACCTGGCTTGTCAAGCGCGACAGCCTTATTTTTGTGCGGAAAGAACTTCCTCTGACTCAATACGAAACGATGAAAACTGGGGCTGTCGCTTTAACATATGAAAATTGTTAAGGCGCAGCCCTGTTTTTCAACTTAAATTATAAAAAATAGTCTATCTTTTGTTTAAACTTTTTATCCGATTTAAAAATGGGCGCACTTATCTAAGACCTGCTCAATAATCTGTTTTCAGGTTTTAAACTTTTAAAATTTATGCCGTTTTTAAAGGAAATAAATGGATTCCTGTTTTTCCATTTTGTATTTTATTATGAAGTTTATTTATATTTCTGGCAATAGCTAACAATGTACTTTCTGCAAGAACATTTATTGTACCTTTTGTCAGATATCTTCTAAATTGCATATCTTGTTTAATGTCTCCAAAAGAACCCTCTGCCTGAATACTCCGGTTCATACGGTATAATTTTCCTTCTTCTGACACGAGGCGTTCCAAGTCTGCCTGCCGCTGTTTGATAAATGTTTTTGCCACTTGTAATGTTTTTGTCCGTTTTTCCAAAGGAGTTTTGCAGTTGTTTCCTTTAATACATTTTTCCTTATGTGGACAATCTTGACAGTTTTCACACTTATAAATAGTTTTTTCACTTACAAAACCAGTTTTAGATTTACTGTGACAGATATGATCTACCATAAGTTTTCTTCCACAGTTGCAAATGTAAAAATCACCTTCTTTGTCATATTTCATGTTGTCTATTTTTCCAATGTCATTTTTATATTTTCGTGTTTTAGATATTTCATAGTTTGCCGGTTTGATAAAGGCTGTCTGACCATTATTCTCTAGAAATAAATAATTTTCTTCACTTTCATATCCTGCATCTGCGGTTATATTTTTGTATTTAAATTTCAGATAATGTTCCGCCTCTTTCAGAAAAGGAATAAGAGTTGTAGTATCCGTAGGCTGTGGACCAATCGTAAGCCATGTAATGTATTCTGAATCTACGCCATGCTGTAAGTTATAAGCGGGTTTTAACTGACCGTTTTTCATGGCATCTTCTTTCATACGCATAAATGTTGCATCTTCATCGGTTTTGGAATAGCTGTTTCTTGTTCCACATTTGTATATCTTTTGATTGTATTCCTTTAGTTTGTCAAGATACATTTCTAATGTTTCAAAACTTTTTTGCAGAGGAGATTTTCTTTTTCCAATCCCGTGAACAAATGTTATATTTTCTTCTTTGCAGAGTTTTAATAATCGTTTCCGTAACTTTTTTACATGTTTTAGTTTTATGGTATTTCCGTATACCACTTTGATATCATAAGTTTCTTCGCATTGAGCAACAAAATCGGCAAGTTTGATCAGTAAGTTTGCCTGATTTCTGGTAACTGCTTTTTTCCAGACAAAAGTGTATTTATTCGCATTTGCTTCAATCTTTGTCCCATCAATAAAAATGGTTTTTCCTGAAATTTCTCCCATGTCATAAAGCATGTTGGATACTTCCGCAAGAATACGCTTGGCACAAGGTGCAAAATGAAGACTTCTGAAACGTGCAAGTGTTGCATGGTCAGGAGCCTTATGTCCTTCTAAGAGATACATGAAGTTGATATCCCGCTTACACTTTAATGCCATAGACCGGGAAGAGTAATCGCCATTCATGTAAGAATATAAAACAATTTTCAAGAGCATTCTGGGCGATAAAGAATTTATTCTTTCGTAAGTAGAATATAAATCAGTCAGATCCATTCCCTCCACAAACTGACTGAGTAACCGCACAGAATCATACTCTGGAATAATTATTTCAATATTTAACGGAAGTTTTAGTTGATATCCATTATAATATCCGTTATAATTTTTCTGTAGATTAATGTTTTTGGTCATACATTAATTATACACCAACTGCCGGATTTTTTCGAGATCTGGCAGTTCTTTTTTGCCAAAAAAGAACTGCCACACTAATCACTTAGTGCGACAGCCCCAGCCACTATATTTTCTAAAAAATTATTATCTATTTTCTCACCTTCACCTTTATTTTAGCCATCACACCATTTTGTGTAACCACATAAACAGTAGCTTGTCCGGGCTTCTTGGTTATGATCTTTCCGTTATTGGCCACGCTCACAACTTTGGGATTTGATACGCAATATTGTATTTTTGCAATATGCCATTGACATTTTTTCTTCTTTGGCAATATTACACGAGCCTTAATTTTGCTGATTTTTCCCACTTTCAATGTGCGTTTTTTGCTTCCTGCAATGCGTACAGCCACTGGATTTGCATATTTTTTGCTGCCCTTCGTCGCTGCATGAAGCTGCAAAGAACGTCCAAAAACGACTTTTTTCCCATCCACGATACGATATGCCTGAACCTCATACTTATACCAATCATTTTTCCGCAATTTTTTACCGGTATAAGATGTTTTTCCCGCGGATGTAATCGTACAGACAAGTTTTAATTTGCTGTAATCATTTCCCTTGCTGCAACGCGCCGCATAGACCAAATATCCATCCGCTCCTTTTACTTTTGACCATGTCAATTTCTGTGACGTGTTCTTTGAAACCACAGGACGGATTAATTCCGGCAGTATCGGCACCGGACCTGTCTTCTTAGATATGGTTACCACTACCGTGTCCGGCGTTACCGATGGGGCTGCGTCCGGAGTCGCCGCAGGGGTTGCTGTCGGGGTTGCCACCGGAGTTGCGGTCGGGGTCGGCATTGGGGTTGCAGTCGGAAGTTTCGGTTCGGAAATCGTATATTCTTTCGTCACCTGAACATCGCCGATCTTCAGTACTGCCGTAATTGTTCCTGCTGAAATAAGATTGTCCGTCACTTTACCTTTTCTCAGATAAGTAATTTCTCCCTTTTCTGCTTCATACTCCAGCCAGGATTCATCATACTCTGCCACTGCTTCATGTTCCTTTTTATCGTATTCTGCATCCTTTACGGCAAGTACTGCCTTTGCCTGATGGCTGGAATCGTTTTGGCAGACTGCCAAGATACAATCTTTCTCTGCCGTATAAAGGAAGTTATGCTCCGGTTTGGTACCCGGAGTATTTGTATATATGCTTTTACACAATTCAAATCCATCATATACAGTAGCTCCCTCTCTTTTTTTCAGGTTCGGGAAATTGTCTCCTCCTTCCGAAAGATCCTGATACCATGCCTGCGTTCCATCCGAAACTTTGTTGTTCAAGAAATAACACACCTCTCCGGATTTGAGTGTTTTGATGGTTCTTCCAAAAATAGAAGTGAACACAGGCCCCTTTTCCACATGTGTTTCCAGGTTCTCAAATGACGTACAATAGCAATTTGTAATGGTAGCATAATTTTTTGCAAAAGTATATGTAAGTCCAAAATAATCCACATTTCCCTCTCCCACAAGTGAATTATCTCTTTCAAAACAATTGCGAATCACTCCAAGGTTTACTCCTGCAGTATCTCCTATCGGATCATATTCAGAATCTGTGCCTCGACGCAGTTTTATATAAATACAGCCTCCTGTTGTCATACAATTTTCAATTACCCCGCGGTTAATACCACAGAGTGATCCTATCGCACCATTGTTTGAGGTAGCATCTTTATCCATTTTCATATTCTGCATCCAAAGATTTCGAATGGTTCCCTTTAAAGTTCGACAGATTCCGCCGGTGGTCATTTCATCGCCCTTTATATTTTGAATGGAATATCCATTTCCATCAAAGATTCCTTCATAACTTTTCAATATTCCGTTTAATGTTGTTTTCTCCACGTCAATGTCGTTCTCAAGTCTGGCATTGATGTGCGCATCCGCCTCTGCGAATTCTATAAATTGGTTCAAATCGTCCTTTGTACGAATTTCGACATATTCCACTCCGTCGGTATCAACAAAGCTATCCATACTGCTCAATGTCATGTCTTGTGTCGCGTAACTTCCCCCGGAATAACAGGTTCCATTTGCAGCCTGATACAGTTTACCATCCGGCAAAACACTCATCGATTCCGTAACTCCATCGATCGTCACATTGTACTCGCGGTGGGATGGCATCATAGAAACTACCCTGTCTGACGTAATCAATGTGTTTTCCTTAAAATCCGCACCATTCTCCGCTATATACGTATAACTGTATTGACTATCATCAAACAACTTTCCAAATTCAGTGTCTTTTTCCACTTTCACGGAATATTGCAATTTTCGGGTGCTTTCGTTAAAAAATTGTACCTCACACAAGACAGCATCCGATTGGAGTTCCAGTTTATTTTTCACTGCATTCCATTTATAAAGATAAGAAGTTCCCTCGATTTCAATGACATTGTTGGCTTTTCGCAAATATGCATCCAATTTACCGGCAGATGTAGTTTTTAACGCACTTGCCGGATACCCATTAATGGCAGAAACCTTTTTGCCTTTTGGAAGATCCGTGATCGTCATTTTTTCTACCGAATAACTATTTCCGTCCTCCCATTGGTCAATATCCACATCACCGGATATTTTAGCCGATTCCACTTTTACTTTATTGGAACCTATTATATAATCAAAGTCCATATTACCGTCCAAAAATTGGTAATTTCCACCATCGTTCAATTCCGCTTCGTAACAGGACAATGAGCCGCCAAGCATAGTCCATTCATTCAGGTCTTTTATGCCGGCATCCCTCGCTGCTACGGTACCCGATTCCATTGTAAAACTTCCATCACAATAGTCCTCTGAACTGCCACCACGAATCAGATATCCATCACAATTTACCTCCAAAGAAGAATTCAGCGTATCCGCATCTTCCTGAACCGTCAACTGTCCATTCAGTTTAAAAACCGTTGGTTCATTTTCTTTCATGGATTCATCTTCCGGCATGGCAATAACATTTTTCCCTTTGAGGTATAAATTCACTTCTCCTGTGACGTCCATAAATGGAAATAAGGGCTCTTTTTCCTTTTCATCACTCGTCGAATCCTCATTGATATCAAAGGAATAACTGTCATCATTTTGGATAGTAACGTTATCTAAAATGACATCGGCTTTCACGCCCTCTGCTACGGAAATATGTACATCCGCATACTTTCCATCAACTTCATTACTGCCTGTAATTGTATAGGTTCCATCTTCCGTGATCAAAATCTCTATGATCGTTGTCTCATAAACATCCCCCCAATAGTCCGTAATCGTCTTTTGAGTATGTAATTCGGGACTCTGCAGATCATAAACCGTTTTATTCTCAGAAAGAACCTCACTTGTTTCCTGTGCATAGGTATTCGTCACGGGCACAACCGGAATTCCTGTAAGTACCATTGCAGAAAGCGTACCTATACTTACTGCCTTCCTCCATATTTGTTTTAAGTTTTTGTTTCCTTTTTTGAATTGAGTATTCATACTTTTCTCCTTTTCTTATTTCATTCTATATTTATTTGTAATTGACAATCTGTTCAAGAGTATAGAGTAATGTTCCATTTTTTCCAGCCTCTTCTACTATTTTTTCATCAAACCCATTTTCAGCAAACAAAGCATAGTAGAACTTTGCTTTTTCTTTTAATGGGGTCAGTTTTGACAATGTATTAAGATATTCTCTATAAGAAAACGGCTCTTTTTTGAATTTACACTCTCCAACCATATAGTTTTCTTCCTTTTGGTCGATACACAAAAGGTCAATTTCCGTTTCTGCGATTCGGAGTCCATTCGCTGCATTTTTATCTCTTACGGTTGTTTTTCCCGTCCAACGGCCCATTTTAGAATATCGAAACGGCAGTTCATTCTTTTTTTGCATTTCACGAACAAACTCACGACAAACATCCTCAAAAGTAGTAGCTGCAAATTCATGAAGTGCCGGTTCTACGATATACTCATAAACACCATCCGCATCACCATCTTCAAGCTGTGAGAAATTAGCAAATCCAAATGCATACCAAAACCGAAAGAAATTATCTGTTAGTCTGTATATTCCTCTATTGCCATTTGCCTGCTCCTTCACTTTGGCATCAATAGAAAATTTCCTCTCCATAATACCAAGTTGAATCAGATTTTTCAAATATACACTTGTTTTGGAAGTGTCCTCTATCAATGACTTCTGACTAATACTATTTAAGGACGTATTACCAAGTGCCACTGCTTCAATAACAGAATTATAAACCGGTGTTTCACGAAGTTCCTGATGAAGCAGAAACTCGACTTCACTGTAAAGGATACACCCCTTTGTCAGAATGTTCTGCTTAATGTTTTCCGAAACAGAAACCTTTGGATTCCATTGCCTTAAATAATGTGGAATACCGCCAAGAACAGAATACGTAATCACTTTATCTCGTGTAGAATATCCCGGAAAGAATTTTATGGCATCATAAAATTCCATTTCTTTCATCTTATAAATTCCGGTCGCACGACCATAAAGAGGATTCTTTTCTGCCAGCAGTTCCTTTTCAATAAAACTCATCGCACTTCCACATAGTACGATCATAATATTGGCATTCCGAAGTTCTGCATCCCATAAATTTTGCAAAATGGATGGAATGCTCTTATTTCCTTTACACATGTATGGAAATTCATCTATGATAAGTAGTTTCTTTTTATCCCCATATGGTAGATCAACAATGGACTGAATTGCTTTTTCCCAATCCTCAAACTCGCTAATATAATTTCTTGCAGGTACATTCTCTTTTAATATCTGTTTTGAAAATTTTTGAAGCTGTACCCTGTCAGTTGTCTGCGTGCAGGAAAAAAAAACATGTGGTTTCTCCTTACAGAATTCTCTAAGCGTTTCTGTTTTACCTACACGCCGCCTGCCATATAAAACAATTAACTGTCCACCGTCTTTTTTGTATTTATCATCCAAAAATTTCAGTTCTGCTTCTCTTCCGACAAACATAAAAAGCACCTCCTTTTTTGCTAAATCACGATTTACTAAATCTTGATTTGGTATTATTATATCCAAAGTTATGCAAAAAAACAAGTGCTTTCATGAAAATTTTGAATGCTCTTATCCCATTCTTTTCTACTCCACCGGGCTGTCTTCCTTTGCCACATATTCAAAGAAATCAAAGTCGGCATAATGCTTATGTTTAACACGGTCTGCACAGGTGATGCCCACCATCGTTCCGGTAAATTCTCCATATTTACAATACTCATCTGAAAACTTTGTGGTATCAAATGGGATGCCGATCTTTTCATAATGTTCCCCATCATACCCCCAATAAAACTGTGAATGTTTCCCTCTGATCTCCAATCGGAAATAGATCGGTACATCATCCACTGCTTTTCTTGTATTGACAAACTCTGTCTTCTCTCCATTTTCCAAAGCAATAATGGAAATTGCACTCTGTCCCAGTGTTTCGCTGTAATATTTCCGCAGATTGATATAATTCATATTATCATAATAAATGATAAGACCTGCCGAATGTTGATGTACTTCTGGCATAAACTCCATTTTGGTCGTTATCGTTGCATAAACACTTGTGAGCTTCCTTGCCAGAATACTTACCTTATTTAGAGAAGTTCTTGACTCCTGTCCCCTTAACCGGACATACCCTTTTCGGGCATGAATATCTGCAAAACTCTGAGGCATGAGGCGAGGTGCATAATAAAAGTTGCCCAGCTCCTTTCCGTCAAAATCATCAAAGTCCGGTATCTCGGATACCTTATATTCCGGCAATTCACTTTCTTCGCAGTATTCCTTGGCAATATTGCTTCCGTCTGCCATGCGAAGCCAGCCATCCTCGGTCCATTTCATTTTCTGGATGGCAGTCTCCCTGCCCAGTGTACAGCGAAGTTCCGGGCGGAATGGTCTGGAGCAAAGATGTACCAGATATACCTCTCCAAGCTGCGTCTCCACATAGCTTCCATGACCAGCCTTCTGTAATACCACATCCGGGTTGAAATACTTTGGCTTTAAATGATCCGGATCATGTCTTTCATTGGATTCTACCGGATTAGACGTAACAATCGGATTCTGTGGGTCTCCTTCATAAGGTCCCCATACATTTTTGGAACGCCCCATGGTTACACAATGATTGTATCCGGTTCCGCCCTCGGCACACATAATATAATAATATCCGTTTCGTTTGGTCA
>CAJMFH010000022.1 GCA_905212635.1 uncultured Lachnoclostridium sp.
GTCGCCATGTTGCACACGCCAAAAAGAAAAAAGCAAGAAGTAACGTGTGCGGAGCTATCCCAAACTACTTCAAACTGCCGCATCGCACACGTCAAAAAGGAAAAAGCAAGAAATGACGTGTGCAGAGCTGCCCAAACTATCCACAAACTGCCGCATCGCACACATCAAAAAGGAAAAAGCAAGAAGTAACGTGTGCGGAGCCGCCCCAAGCACCGCGTAGGCTACCTTGCCCCCAAAAAAAGCAAACATTCCATGCAACATTTTCCCAAGTTATGCATCAAATCTATAAAGAGAGGAGGAAGACGATGGAAGAGGAAAAAAAGAATCTGGTCAATCAGGCGAAAAAAGGCGATGCGCATGCGTTTGCCAGACTTTATGAGGAAATCTATCCGGACTTGTACCGGTTTGCGTTTTGTATGGTAAAGCAACCGTGGAAAGCAGAAGACGTCGTGAGTGATGCGGTGCTCAAAGCCTTTGAAAAAATACATACATTAAAAAAGCCGGAGTCATTTCGCAGCTGGATGTTCCAGATTACGGCGAACGAATGCCGGATGGTATTCCGACAGGAAAAGCGCATCGTCTATTTGCCGGAAGTAACGGAGACGGGAATGCGCGAGGCGGTCAATGCAACGCCGGAAAATAACTTTTTGATCAAAGAATTGTTGATGCAGCTGGAGGAAAGAGAGCGCATGATCGTAGGATTAAGCATCTTTGGAGGATATAGCGGCAGAGAACTCGCGCAGTATTTTCATAAAAAAGAAGGCACGATCCGGTCGATCAAAAGCCGCGCACTTGGAAAATTAAAGCAGGCATGGGAATGCAGAAATGAGGGAAAATTATGACGGAAATAGAAAAGAATTTAAAGAAAATGGCAGATGAAATCCCGGTTCCGGAGAGGGTTGCACCGGATCAAATAGAAAAGAAATTAAGAAACAAAAGAAAGAAACCGCACAGGTATCTGCGGCGTGCAGGCGCGGCGGCAGCAGCGGTAATTGTAGTGGGGGCAGGAATTATGATGTGGCAGAATCAGCAGAATCCGAAGACGATATTCTTGCCAATAAAAAAAGAACAAACGGAAAACAGTGCAGACCAACAGGCGAAAACGGCCGAAGAACATAAGACCTATGAAGAAATCCGAGAATCCATCGATGAGTATCTTACGGAAAGAGAGAAAGAACGAAGTGTTATGATGGAAAATGATATCTCCTATGCGTCGGGGGTGGAGGAGTTAAGTCCGACCCAAAAAGACATCGGCAGTGTAGATGACTATACAAAAACCAATGTACAGGTAGAAGGTATTGACGAAGCTGATATGGTAAAAACCGATGGAAAATACATATATTCGTATTATCGGGATGCGGTGTCCAGTGTCATTACTATTGTAAAGGCGGACGGAAAAGCCAGCGAAAAAATTGGAAAAATCGTTTTGGACGATGTACAGGTGCAGGATCTGTATTTGAAAGATCGATGGCTGGTTGTGCTGGCAAACAACGCAAATACGTCGTCAGAGGAAAACGGCGATCAGACGGTTATTTATCTGTATGATGTCAGTGATCCCGAAAATCCGGTCTGCCGCAGTGAGAGCACCCAAGCGGGAACGTATAGCGATTCCCGGCTGACCGGGGATGTGTTATATACCATTTCCATAAAACAAGTAGTAAATGCCGGAAAAAAGACAGACAAAGAAGAGTACATCCCGAAAGTGAATGGGAAACTACTTCCGGAAGACCGGCTGTACTGCCCGAATCCGGGGGAATCCGCCCAATATCTTGTGTTCCAGAGTATTGATCTTTCCCAGAGTGGAAAAACCATCGACAACATGGCGGCACTGGGTGCCGAGGGAACGTATTATATGAGTGAAAAAAATATCTACGTTGCGGCACCGTATACAGACCATGGATCCTGGCAGAAAACCAAGATTACCCGGTATTCTTATGATAAGGGGACGATAAAGTATGGCTGCGAAAAAGTGATCAATGGAAAGATATTAAACCAGTTTTCCATGGATGAATATGAAGGCAATTTTCGATTTGCCGCTACAACTTACGATTATAGCATGCAGTCTACCAATGGATTGTACATTTTAGACCAGTCTTTGAAAACAGTCGGAAGTGTGAGCCGGCTGGCTCCCGGCGAGCGGATCTATTCGGCGCGTTTTATGGGAGAAAGTGTGTATTTTGTGACATACCGGGAAACCGATCCTCTGTTTTTGGTAGATGTCAGTGATCCTGCGAACCCAGTCGTAAAGGACAAATTAAAAATACCGGGATTTTCCGATTATCTGCATCCATTTGGAGAAAATATGCTGTTAGGGGTCGGAAGCATACAGGATAAAGAAGGAAATTCGTATGTGAAACTTTCCATGTTTGATATTTCGGATCCGGAAAAAGTAAAAGAAGTACACAGTAAAAAATTGGAAATGAATTCCTATCAGAATATTGGAAGTGACCACAAAGGAATATTGGTTGATGTGAAAAGAAACCGTATTGCATTTGGAATGGAGTCGTATGATAACCGGACAGCGCCATTTTATGAAATTTTTTCGTATGACAATCAAAAGGGATTTCAAAAAGTGGCAAAACTTTCAATGGAAGAATGTTACAGTTCCAGATCGAGAGGCCTGTATATTGGGGATTATTTTTACCTTTGCATGGAGGCTTCGAGGATTTATGTGTACGATACAAAAAAATATAAAAAAATTCGTTCGATTGCCTATTAATATATCTGATATTTCTTCCGATACATATTGTGACACAGAAGAAATTTAGGTTTTAGGTGGTGAATATTATGAGAGTCGATGCTTATATGCAGGTAAGTCAGCTTTATAAGGCAAACAAGCCAAAAGGGACAGCGAAAAAAACCACAGCCACAGCGACAGATTCTTTGGAAATTTCAGAATTTGGGAAAGATTACCAGATTGCCAAGAAGGCAGCAGCGGAATCACCGGATGTTCGTGCGGACAAAGTAAAAGATATTATGGAACGCATGAAAGCCGGAACATACAATGTTTCCATTGAGGATGTTGCAGCGAAGATGGCAGATCGCATACTCGGATAATAAAATTTTTTATTACACGGGGATAAGTGACAGGAGGACGTTTTTTGGCAAGTTTAATGGAAGAGCTGATTGATACACTGGACAAGGAAGACCGGTTGTATGCAGACTTGATTCCAATTCAGGAGGAGAAGATCCGGGCAGTCATTGCCAACGATCTTGACTCCCTGGCAGGATTGCAGGGACAGGAACAGGTTCTTGTTGACCAGGTAGGAAATCTGGAAAGCAAGAGACAGCAGGTGACGGCTGACATTGCGACCGTTTTGGGAATGAAGCCGGATGAGATGAATCTGGAAAAATTGGTAAAAAAGTTAGGCAATCAGCCAAAGGAAAAAGAAGCATTGGAAAAACTGCATGACCGTCTCAAACGGACGATGGGACGATTGCAGGAACTGAATCTCCAAAATAAGCAGCTTCTGACGGAAGCGCTGGAGATGGTTGAATTTAATATGAATGTGATAAGAAGTACACGGATGTCTTCAGGAAGCAGCAATTATTCAAGCAATGCCGCACAGGTCGATATTGGCGATTATGGTGCCGGTATGTTTGATGCGAAGCAATAGAAGAAGCGGGCATATTCAGCTCGTGGACATCGTGTACTTCTATTGTGCTATAGAATAGTTGAGGAAAACGTTATGGGAAATTTATTTGCAAGTTTTAATACAGGAGTTTCGGGACTGCATTCCGCGCAGTCATCCCTTTATACGACCGCACATAACCTTGCGAATGCGACGACAAAGGGGTATTCGAGACAGCAGGTTATCGTTACCGATGCCTTTTATTCCACAAGATACGGAGCTTATGCAAACCGATTGCAGATCGGAAAAGGTACCGATATTGCCGAGATCCGTCAGGTAAGAAATACCTTTTTGGATGCGCAGTATCGTGTGCAGGCAGGACGACAGAGTTTTTATGAGGCACAGTATAAAGCTGTGCAGGAAATCGAAGATTTATTTGGTGAGATGGAAGGTGAAGAATTTATCACTTCCATTACCGATCTGTGGAGTGCCGTATCCAATCTGGTACAGGAGCCAAACAGTATCGTGCTCCGTTCCGAACTGGTATCGACCGCTTCCAAGTTTACCGAGCGTGCCAATGCACTTCGGGATCAGCTGGTCGAGTATCAGACCAATATGAATCAGGAAGTAAAAAATCAGGTAGATCAGATCAATAGCATCGTTGATCAGATCCGCCAGTACAATGAGTTGATCCAGAAATACGAGGCAGCTGGTGAATCGGCAAACGATTACAGAGATTCCAGAAATCTTCTGTTAGATGAGTTAAGTACATATGTCAATGTAGAAAGTTATGAAGAAATTGATGGAACCGTAAGCATTTACGCAGAAGGCCAGTTTTTGCTGGAGTCCAATATCCAGCACCGCCTCACAACGGCAAACGAAAGCGAGACTTCCAAACTGTTGAAACCGGTCTGGGAGATGGGCGGCGATTTCTTCCTTCGTGGAGAATTGTCCTATTCCAGCCAAAACGATACGGATACAGGTTCCCTTCGGGGCCTTCTGGTGGCAAGAGGAAAATCCAAGACAACGTATCTGGATATTCCGCAAAAGCCAAACGAATCCGATTATCTCGATGCGGACGGCAATTTGGACAGCAAAGCCTATTTCAATGCGACGGAAGAATACAATCGAAAAGTAGAAGAATATAACGAAAATGTACAGCCATCGATCGTTATGACGATTGAGGCAGAATTTGACCAGCTGATCCACGGAATCGTGAAGATGGTAAATGATACGTTGTGTCCGAATAAAGAACTTACACTGGCGGATGGAACAACCATCACTGTGCTGGATACAGACAAAGCACCGATCGGTGACGATGCCGACAAGACGATGGGTGCGGAGCTTTTCGTACGAAGAGAGACGAGCCGCTACACGGAAAAAACAGTGACCGTTCTTGACGATGACGGAAATCCGAAACCAGTCACCGTATACCAGTACAATGAGGAAGATCCGAATGACCATTACTCTTTGTATACGACGGATCAGCTGGAGGTAAATCCGGAACTTTTACGGGATCCGTCCAAACTTCCACTCAGTGCCAATGATTCTTCGGGACATGTGGATGGATACACCCTCGATCTTTGTCAGGAACTGCTGGATAAATGGCAGGGAAAATTTGGTACGATGGATCCGAATTCCATGACAACATACAATTTCTGCGATTACTATGAAGCAATGGTAGGGCAGTTTTCTACACTCGGAAATGTATGGAAGGGAATTATTGATAATCAGGAAAAAACCGTATATTCTGTAGAGTCTTCCAGACAAAATGAGATGGGTGTCTCAACAGATGAAGAATTGGCAGATCTGATCAAATACCAGCAGTGTTATAACGCTTCTTCGCGTTATATTACCGTAGTGGATCAGATGATAGAACACTTGATCACAAGCCTGTAGGCGGTGACAAGAAAGGAGGATTAATATGGGAGCGACTTTTCAGGGACTTGATATCGCAAAATCCGGAATGATGGCATACAATGCGTCGATGCAGACGGCAGCCCACAATCTGGCAAACGTAGGAACCAAAGGCTATTCCCGCCAGACAGTTAAAACGGCGGCCCAGACAAGACATGTCAGTTCCATCCGGGTAGAGGGATCCGGTGTCTATGTACAAGGCATCGTAAGAGAACATAACGATTATTATGATGTAAAATATTGTAAAGCAAATGCAACCTATTATAAATATAACACGCACAGCTATTTTCTCAATGATGTGCAGAAAGTCCTTTATGCAAAGGACGAAAAACAGGCAGGTATCACAACCTCTTTTGATGAATTCTGTAAACGATTGACAGGAACGTCCACCGATGCAGGAAGTGAGACACGTCGAAAAGAAATTGTTTCTTATGCAGAAACATTTATCAGTTCTGTGCAGGAGACAGCGACAAATCTGAAAGCATTGCAGGAAGAGGCAAATGAGAAAATTAAGACGACCGTAGAGCAGATCAATGCGATCGCCGAAAAGATTGCCTCGCTCACAAAGCAGATCAATACGCTGGAGGCTTACCGCAATCCGGCACATGACCTGAGAGACCAGCGAAATGTTCTGATTGATGAATTGTCACAATACTGCAATGTCGAAGTAAAAGAAAAAGAGCCGGCAGACGGTGTCGGAGTGAATCAGTATTATGTATATGTTGACGGTGCGATCCTCGTAGATACGCAGGAAGTCAATAAAATGCAAGTGACCGAAATGGATACGACAAAGAGCATTAATGATATCAGTGGTCTGTATCAGGTGTCGTGGACTGACGGAACCCCGTTTTATCCGTATAGTGCGACATTGGGCGGTGAATTACAGGCGCTTTTTCAGGTGCGAGACGGTAACAATGCGACCACATTAACAGGGAAAGGCGACACACTTACCAACGATGCGGATGGAAACCTTGTCCTTACGATGAAAAATGCCAATATTAACGATGTGAACCTTCTTAACATCCCGGCACAGGATGGAGAACTGACGATCAACAATTTCACGTATGCTTACGATCATTTTGATGTGAAAGTGGAAGAAGACGGTTCCTTTACCTATCAGTTTACCTTGAAAAATAATATCAGTGCCAAACAGGCGACCATTTTAAACAATGCGGTGACAAGTGGTTATGAAGTGACCGTGGGAGACAGTGTAGACTACAAAGGAATCCCGTATTATATGGCACAGCTCAACGAATTTGTCCGTACTTATGCACAGCGGTTTAATGATGTTCATAAGAGCGGTTATGATGATTACGGCAACGCCGGTGTTGATTTCTTCAATGCTACCGTAGCAGCAACCGGAGATAATTATATCTTTACCAGCAAAGTGGACGGAAAGGACCGCAGTTTTTCTTCCCTTGCTGCACCGGATGCCAATGGCAGTTACACCGGAAGTTATTATTATATGACAGCGATGAATTTCTGCGTCACCGATGCGGTTTCCCGTGACCCGAAACTGGTTGCCTGCAACGCCGAATCGCTTCCGGGAAAATCAGAGAACCTGAATCTGAAAAAGTTATCCGATCTGAAAGACGATTCCGAGATGTTCCTGCATGGCGCACCGGATTCTTTCTTACAGTCATTGACCGCAGATGTCGGAGTGGATGGACAAAAAGCGGCATCGCTGGAAAAAAGCCAGCAAAATATACGAGATGCTGTTGATATCCAGAGACAATCCATTTCCGGTGTCGATGAAGACGAAGAGACAGAGGGACTGCTGACATTCCAGCAGATGCTCTTTAACCAGTATAAAGTGCTTTCCGTAATGAACGAGGTGCTTGACAAACTGATCAATCAGACAGCAGTCTAGGAAGGATGTGACAACGCATGCGTATTACCAATAATATGATCCGGAGCAATACAATGCTTCATATTCAGAAAAACAAAGAGACGGCGAACGATTATTTCCAGCAGTATGCGTCTCAGAAAAAAATACAGAAACCTTCAGACAATCCGACGATTGCCGTACGTGCTCTGAAATATCGTACGACACTTGTAGAAATAGATCAGTATCTTTCCAACTGCGAACAGGCAGAAAACTGGATGGATGCGACCGAGGAACCATTGAAAAAAGCGGACGATATTTTGGATACAATGATTGATTACGTTACGCAGGCAGCCAATGGTACCAATAACGACAAAGACCGTTCTACAATCGCGGCGCAGCTGAAACAGTACTGCGAGTTTATTTATCAGCAGAATGCCAATATGGATTACGCCGGCCGTTATCTTTTTACTGGCTATCGTACGGATGTGCCGTTGCTTTTTGAAGAAGACAGCAGCAATGTGACCTACACGATGACCGAAGAATTAAAGATCAACAACATTCAGCGGTATAATTATGTATACGGACAGCCGGAATACGATGATAGCAAGAGTGCTTCGGATTATGCTAACGAGGCTTCTGAATATCTTGAGACACACCGCATCCAGCTTTCTTACGATAACTGTGATAAACGTGATGTGACAGTGACATATACGGATGCCTCCGGAAAATCACAGACGATCACAGCAGTCACAAAAAGTATTGGCGATAATAAAACCTTTAACGAGCAGTATCATCCGGCAGATGACGAAATTTATTTTGTACCGGAGACCGGAGAACTTGTATTTGGGGATGGCGTGTATGATTCCATCCGTGCCGGTTCGGATCTGAAAGTACAGTATTCGAAAACGAATTTTGAGAAAAATGATATCCGTCCGGAGCATTATTTCGAATCTACAGCTGTAGACAATGTGACCGGAGAAACGAAGAATTATTTCAATATCAAAGAGCAGAAAATCAATTATCAGGTCAATTTCAGCCAGACGCTCACCGTCAATACACTTGGCTGCAACGCATTTGACACTTCCATCGGACGTGCGGTGGATGACATCTATAACGTGATCAATAATCTGGATGTCATGGATCAGACGCTGGCATCCATTAAAAAGCGCATTGAGGACTGTGATCCAAACGATACGGAGACACTTGCTACATTACAGGAATTGTACAACCGTACCGAGACAGAGATATCGTTGCAAAATACGGTGCTGACCAATGCGTATACCCATTCGATCACGGTATTCCAAAATGCCAAAGATACGTTAAATGTGGCACTGGCAGAACACGGCTCCCGCTATAACCGTTTGAAAATGACATCAAGCAAGCTGGAGATATTACAGACGGATACGAAAGAGTCCAAATCAGCAAATGAAGATGCGGATCTGGAAGAAGCTTATGTCAATTATACACAGGCAGATCTGTTGTATCAGGCATCTTTGCAGGCGACAGGAAAGATCCTTGGAACCTCTCTTTTGAATTTTATCTGATAGCAGAATGGAGGAAATGATATGTTAGTAAAAACAAAATATTTTGGGGAAATCAATCTTTCAGAAGACAAGATTATCACGATGGAACGTGGGATGTTTGGCTTCGAAGAATATAAAAAATATACCATTCTTTTTGACAGTGAAAAAGAAGGAAAAGCAAAGGTCTCCTGGTTCCAGAGTGTAGAAGAACCGGGACTGGCATTTCCGGTCATTGATCCGCTGGTAGTAAAAGAAGATTATAACCCGGTTGTAGAGGATGAACTGTTGAAAGGACTTGGAGAGATCACAGAGGAAAATATTGTAATCCTTCTGCCACTTACGGTCCCACAGGATGCAGCACAGATGACTGCAAACCTGAAAGCTCCGGTGATTATCAATGCCGACACAAGAAAGGGAACACAGGTTGTCGTAGAAAATGAAGAATATGAGATCAAATACAAGATTTACGATATTCTGAAAGGAAAAAAGGAGGCGTAAACGATGTTAGCACTGGCAAGAAAAGTAAACGAGTCCATCGTAATCAATGATGATGTGGAAGTGACAGTTTTGGAAATCAAAGGTGACCAGGTTAAAATCGGCATCAATGCGCCAAAATCTGTTCCGATTTATCGAAAAGAATTATATCTTCAGATTCAGAAAGCCAATGAAGAGGCTGTGAATTCGGCAGATCCGAAGGCTTTGAATGAGTTATTCAAATAAGGTTAACTTTTTTTAAAATCGTGCCGATATGTTTTTTAAGAAACGATGAATTTTGCATTAAGATACACATGGAGGTGTTTGAAAATGGAAATTGAAGCAATATCAAATGTAAATGCAAATTATGGTACCACAGAGGTTGTGCGTACGACACCAAAGACAACAACGGGGGAAGCAGTGAATGTCGAGTCGCCGAATCCGGCACTGGATGTACCTCAGGTTCAGGCAGCAAATGAAAAGGGAAATGCTGGTCAGCAGGGAGGCAATAACCAGCAGAGAAAAGAGCATGCGGCAAGTGAAGCATCGATTAACGATGCGGTATCGAAGGCAAATCTTAAGATGGAGCATACAAGATGCGAATATTCTTATCATAAAGAGACAAACCGTGTGTCTATTAAAGTATTGAATGCCGATACGGATGAAGTAATCCGTGAGATTCCACCGGAAAAATCTCTGGACATGTTACAGAAGATGTGGGAAATGGCAGGAATCCTTGTAGACGAAAAGAGATAAGGAGGAGACGATATGGGAATTCGAATGAGTGGTCTGTCCTCAGGGCTTGACACCGAAGCGATCGTAGGTGCCCTGATGTCAGCACAGAGTTTGAAAAAGACCAAGTTGACACAGGCAAAGACAAAGTTAGAGTGGACACAGACCAAATGGAAAGAATTAAATACCAAATTATATAAACTTTACTCGGAGCAGGTTTCCAAGTTGCAGCTGCAGACATCGTATATGACGAAAAAAGCGACAGCTTCCGATGAGACAAAAGCGAAGATTACCGCTTCTGCAAAAGCAGTAAACGGAAGTTATACGATGGAAATTAACAATATTGCGACAGCACAATACCTGACCGGAAGCAAGATCAATGCGGATAAGGGAACTGCCAAGATGGTAGATCTGGATTCCACGCTGTTAAACAAAGAAGTAGAAGTCAAAGTGGGTGACAAGACGACCAAATTCACGATTACAGAAGACATGACGATTGATGGCTTTACAAGTGAATTGAAAAATGCAGGTCTGAATGCAAACTTTGATACCGCGCAGAAGCGTTTGTTTATCAGCAGTAAAGACAGTGGCCTTGCGAATGCGTTTTCAATTACTACGTCCGGAGTAAGTGATACGGAAGTGACGGCGAGAAAGAACTTGCGTGATGCGGTTGATTATGACAACATGACGGCGGCAAATAAAAAGATCGTAGATGATGCAATGAAAAAACTCGAGACTTCCGGCGTGGATACGACAGAGTATCAGGAGGCATTGGATGCAATCACAGGAGCTGCATTGAGCACTCGGACAGCAAAGACAGAGGCAGCAGCCTCTACGTATGTAAAGGCAAAATTGTACAGTGAAAATTATGCTTCCTATGAAGAAAAAGCAAAAGAGAGTCTGAAATCCAATTACTTTACAGAAGATGGTGAAGTAAAAGACGAATTAAAGACAAAATATGCGGAAGAATTCAACATATATACGCAGGAAGAGAAAGAAAAACTTGGCGTCGAAAATATGACAGAGGAAGAGTATGTCAATTGGCGTGCCAATCAGTTATACGATCAGGAAGTTGCCAAACAGGCAGACACCGACACGACAAGTTTTGTAAATAAGCAGATCAGTTCTGACGAAGAGACAAAACTTGCAGTAAAAGAGGCGGCTTATGCCGGAAAGACAGAAGACGAGATTCGGGCGCTGGACAGCAAAGCCTTGACGAAATATTATGGATCCGGCAACGATGCCGATCCGCTTGCTATCTCTGCAATTGAAGGAACATCAACGTTTGGTTCGGACAGCATTAAAAATGATATTTCCGGTGTTGTCAGCGATTACGCTTCGGTTACCGACCGTACGTATGCGTTAAGCGGTTCTGCTTTGGCAGGAATTGGTCTGGCAGATATTAAAGTTGACGATGACGGCAACGTGACAGTAAATGGAAATGCAGACGGAAATCTCCCGGAAGATATGGGATTGGTAAAGGCATCCGACAGCGAGATCCTTTTGAATGGCGCAAAGATGACTTCTTCTTCGTCTACTGTTTCCGTAAATGGTTTGAGCATTGAACTGACCGGTCTTACAAAAACAGGAGAGCCAATTACGTTCTCTGTAGCCAGCGACACAGATGCCGTGTATAATACGATCAAGAATTTCTTTACGGAGTATAATTCCCTGATGAAAGAAATGAATGAATTGTATAATGCGGATAGTGCAAAAGGGTATGAACCTCTGACAAGTGAGCAGAAAAAAGACATGTCAGACGATGACATAAAATTGTGGGAAGACAAGATCAAAGCCTCCCTGCTTCGCAGTGACACTACACTGGGTTCCGTTCGCAGTGCGATGCGAAATGCCATGATGAGTCAGGTGACTTATGATGGAAAGACCTATTCACTGGCAAGTTTTGGTATCAGTACTTCCTCCGATTATACAGAAGGCGGTTTGTATCATATTTATGGTGATACCGAGGATGCTGTATATGCGGATAAAGACGATAAATTAAGAAAAGCGCTGGAAGAGGATCCGGATGCTGTAGTAAATGTGCTTTCGGATATCTTTGGAAAACTTCGCAGTACGATGAGTGACAAGATGGCAGGAAGCAAAGTCAGCAGTGCGTTGACCTTTTATAGTGATATCAAGATGAAAGACGATATCAAAGACTATGAAAAGCGGATCAAAGAATGGGAGACAAAGCTGGCTGACATGGAAGATGCTTACTATAGTAAGTTTACCAAAATGGAGACGGCACTTGCAAAACTTCAGTCCCAGTCGAATTCTTTATCGGGACTTTTCGGAAATTAAGGATAACAGAAGAATAAAAACCGGAACAAGAGTATGAAGAGATGTCTTTATACTCTTGTGCTGAATCATCAGAACGGGAGGAGACTATGGATCAGAGAGCGATCAACGCATACCAGAGAAATGCCATTATGACGGCTTCCAAGGCAGAATTGACACTGATGCTTTACGATGGAGCAATCAAATTCTGCAATATTGCATTGAGCGGATTTGAAAATAAAGAGTATGAAAAGATCAACACAAATCTGAAAAAGGCACAGGCAATCATTACCGAGTTTCGTGCCACACTGGATCATAAATATCCGGTATGGGAAGATTTTGAGAGAGTCTATGATTATATTTACCGCTGCCTGATTGATGCGAATATTCATAAAGATGAAGAAAAATTACAGGAAGCGCTTAAATATATTCGTGAAATGCGGGATACCTGGAAAGAAGTGATGCGTCTTAACAAAGCAGGCAGTAAGTAAGGATGTGACAGGATGGCAAGAGAAGAAGTTTATGTCAATATGATGGTTGACACACTGGAACGGAAAAAAGTGATATTAGAACAGATTCTTCATCAGACAAAGGAACAGGAAATACTTCTCAAAGATGAAGAGATGGACATGGATGCGTTTCAGACCATTATCGATCGGAAAGGCGAAGAAATCGAAAAACTGAATCAGATGGATGAGGGATTTGATACGTTGTTTCATCACGTGGAAAAAGAGATCAATGAAAACCGTATGGCATATAAAAGCCAGATTCAGAAGATGCAGAAACTGATCAATGAAGTGTCGGAACTGGGAATTCAGGTTCAGGCACTAGAGCATCAGAACAGTGGACATTTTAAGATTTACCTTGCCAATCAGAAGCAGGCGGTAAAGAAGTTCCATACCAATAACCGCACGGCGGCAAATTATTATCAAAACATGGCAAATGCCCATAAACCGGGAAGTTCTTACTTTTTTAATGAAACAAAATAAAAAAAGTAAAAAAATTCAAAAAAAAGGTTAAGTTTTGAAAAATGCCACCGATATATAGTATATCAGGAAGATAGTAACTAAAGTAGGGAAGCAACTTTGGTGCAGGGCCCGCATCAAAGTCTTACTACTTTAGATATTATAAAAAATCAAATTAAAAAAATATCGGCAGGGAAGCCGATTTATATTCAAGGAGGAATGACTTATGATAGTACAACACAACATTACATCAATGAACGCTAACAGACAGTTAGGAATTGTAGGAAAGAACTTGGCAAAAGCTACAGAGAAACTTTCCAGTGGTTACAGAATCAACCGTGCAGCAGACGATGCAGCAGGACTTTCCATTTCTGAGAAAATGAGATCTCAGGTTCGTGGTTTGAATCGTGCATCAGATAACGCACAGGATGGTATTTCCATGATTCAGACAGCTGAAGGTGCTTTGGAGCAGCAGCATGCAATTCTTCAGAGAGCTCGTGAACTGGTAGTTCAGGGTTCCAACAGCGCAGTATTGGATAGTGCATCTGGAGACTTCGAGAAGATCCAGGATGAATTGGATGAACTGCAGAAAGAGTTTGTCAGCATTACTTCTACAACACAGTTTAACAAGAAAACTTTGTTGGATGGTACTCTTAATGCTGCTTACCTTCAGGTAGGTGCTAACTCTTCACAGGGTATTGAAATTACAATATCTAATGTAACTTGGACTGGAGTTACATTGTCTGGAGCTGGTAAAGCAGATTCAGCCAAACTTGCAGATATTGATGACAAGATTACAGAAGTTTCTAAGAAACGTTCTTATCTTGGTGCTATGCAGAACCGTCTTGAGTACAGAGTTAAAGTAGACGACAATGCTGCTGAGAACTTGCAGTCAGCTGAATCTACCATTCGTGATACTGATATGGCAGATGAAATGACAAGATTCTCGAAAGAGAGCATCTTGCAGCAGGCAGCTACTTCTATGCTGGCTCAGGCAAATCAGGCAAATCAGGGTGTACTTTCACTGCTTCAGTAATTGAAAAGTGCTATCGATTTGATGATTCAAGTCAAATAATAAGAAAAAACAGGAGACGTTACAGCCTCCTGTTTTTTTAAAAATAAAAGCGAAAAAGCGAACGGAGCGAAATTATGAAATTTACAGATGCCTATTTTGAAGATGAAGTAAGAGATGGTTTTTATGTTTCAAGCATGATGAAGAAAGCGTGGGCAGCACAGCTGGAAGTTCTGTACGAAGTCCAGCAAATGTGTGAGAGGCATCACATTGAGTTCTTTGCGGAATGGGGAACACTTCTTGGTGCGGTTCGCCATGGTGGTATGATTCCCTGGGACGATGATTTGGATATCTGTATGCTGAGTAAAGAGTATAATCGTTTTTTGGAACTGGCGCATGAACTGCCGGAAGGCTTTGTTGTCAGTGAATATCATACAAATCAATCGGATAATATGGTTATCCGTGTGAATAATACAAAAAGCGCTGTCGTTTCCGCAGAACACCTGGAAAAGTTTCATGGGTTTCCCTATGCGGCGGGACTTGACATTTTTCGTTTGGATTATCTGCCAAAGGATAAAGAAGCGATGAAGACTCATCATGAGATGGTGTTAATTATCGGAGCTATTGTAGGTATTGCCATGCAAGTGGAAGAATCCGAAGAAAAAAGTGCGGAATTACTGGAAATGCAGGAAAAATATCTGGTTACATTGGAAAATATGTGCCATGTGAAGTTTGACCGGAAGAAACGGATCAAAACGCAGTTATACCACTTTTTGCAGGAAGAGGTGGCGGATCTGTATACGGCAGCTGCCTCAGACGAAGTGACAAATCTGCCGCGCTGGAGCGAAAATTTTGAGTACCGTTTCCCAAAAAGATGCTATGAGGGCATCATAAAGGTTCCTTTTGAGAATATGGAGATCGCATTGCCGGTGGGATATGATGAATTATTGAAAAAGAAATATGGCGTAGATTTTATGAAGCCGATACGGACAGGAAGTGCTCATGAATATCCGTATTATGACTTCTATTATGACTATTTGAAAGAAAATACTTCAGCTGAAATTTATGAATATGTTTACGATAAAGAAGAAATTGAAGAAGCAGAGAAGGCGCGATTGATTCAGAGGGAAAATAGGAAAGAAGAACAAGTTCAGTATCTGCTGCAATTTATCCCTCTTTTTGAAGAAATACATGAGAATATTATTGACTTAATGAGTAAGAAAGAGATGGGATCTGCCCTTACCCTGATTGGAGATTGTCAAAATTCGGCAATTGAAATTGGAAATCAGATTGAGAAAGAGTATGACGGCGATGTTGAAGTGATTGGTACGCTGGAAAGATATTGTGAATTTCTCTTTCGTATTTATAGTCAGGTATCCGAAAGTAATCCGGAACTGGAAGTGCTGTCAATAGAGAACGTGGAACAGGAATTATTAACATATGTGAAGCAGATAGAAGAAGATATAAAGAAACTTGCGAAAAGAAAGGAAATGGTATTTATTCCGTATAAAGCAGCTTATTGGGATACCATGCAGGATGCATGGAAAGAGGCAATGGCAGACAAAGATACGGATGTATATGTGATTCCGGCACCATATTTTTATAAAGATGCATGGGGCAGAGCCAAAAAGGATGAGATGCAGTATGAACGGGAAGGGTACCCCGAAGAAGTCGTTTTGACTTCATATGAATCCTATGATTTTGAACTGCGTCATCCGGATGCGATTGTGATTCAATGCCCATATGATGAGTACAATTATGCGATGACGATTCATCCGTTCTTTTATGCGAAAAATTTAAAGCAGTACACGGAGCAGCTGGTATATATCCCGGCACTTATTATGGATGAAGTGGAAAAAGAGGATTCCCGGGCAAAAAAAATGCTGAAATCCTACTGCAACATGCCGGGAGTTACGTTTGCGGATAAAGTGGTAGTGCAGTCCGAACAGATGAAAAAAGTATATGTAGAGCTTTTGACGGAATTTGCGGGAGAAGATACAAAAAGCATTTGGGAAAAGAAAATTGTCAGTGGAAGTTTTGACAGTGCTTCTTGTGATAATTTGGAAA
Source organism: uncultured Lachnoclostridium sp. (assembly GCA_905212635.1). Classification (GTDB taxonomy): domain Bacteria; phylum Bacillota; class Clostridia; order Lachnospirales; family Lachnospiraceae; genus Eubacterium_F. The sequence continues at coordinate 16,368 of CAJMFH010000022.1, forward strand.
AAACCCGGGAAATTCCGGAAGAGTGGATGAATATTGTCCAAAAAGCAGATGGAACACAGAAAAGCATCGTATTGTATACAACAAGTGCAAGTGCGCTGTATTGCTATCAGGAGGCGATGCTGAAGAAAATGTCGGAAGTGCTTGAAGAATACAAAGCGAAACGAGATGAGGTTGCTTTGTTATGGTGTCCGGACCGTAAAGTGCGGGAGGTCACCCGGAAAAGCTGTCCGGGTGTCTGGAGAAGTTACAGTGAACTGGTACAGAAGTTCAGAGAGGATGCCTGGGGGATCTGGGATGACTCCGGTGACTACGATCGAGCAGTCAATCTTTGCGATGAGGCTTTTGGAGATGCCGGAACCATATTAAATGCCGTGAACAGGCAGAAAAAGCCGGCGGTGGTACTAAAGTTATGATCCGTAAATACAGTTAGGAAAGAGAGATTGGTGTGAAGTTTTTAGATTCTTATTTTGAAGATGAGGTAAGAGAGGGCTTTTTTGTTCCCAGTCTGATGAAGAGGGCATGGGCAGCACAAATGGAAGTCCTTAGTATTGTGCAGAAAATATGTGATAAGCATGGAATTCCTTTGTTTGCGGAGTGGGGAACGTTGTTGGGGGCAGTGCGCCATAAGGGAAGGATTCCATGGGACGATGACATCGATGTCTGCATGCTGCGTGCAGATTATGACAGATTTTGTCAGGTGGTAGATGAGGAACTCCCGGAGGAATGCTGGTTTTTAGATTATCATAGGATTGATGGCTTTGATGTAACACTTGGGCGTATTATCAATTCAAGAGTGCATGTGGTAGAAGGGGAAAACCTTGAAAAATATCATGGGTTTCCCTATGTGGCAGGCATTGATATCTTTTGGCTGGACTCAATTCCATCAGATGAAAAACAAAGACAGAGTTGTCAGGAAGAAATCAATCAAATTTTCTATTCGCTGGCGATGGCACATCGTGGCAAGACACCGCAAAAAGTGGCATTACAAAAAGAGTTGACCGGTTTACTTGAAAAAAAGACACGGGAGATGGGGGCGGCAGATCGTGGCTCCGATGTTACCAATACTTATGTATGGAGAAAAAACGTGTCCTACTGTCTGCCAAAAGCGTCTTATGAAAAAGGGGTTTTTCTGGATTTTGAGAATATAAAGATCCGGGTGCCGGATAATTATGAAGAGATATTGCGAAGAAAATATGGAGCGGATTGGAGAATTCCAATTCAGGCAGGTGGACTCCATGATTATCCGTCGTATGCGAAACAACAGGTGTTTTTGCAGGAAAATGACGGGGGAGAACTATATGAATACCATTTTTCAAAGGCAGAATGGGAGCAGGTTCAGTTAAAGCGTGAGAAGAAAGTGACGTTACAGCAGGAAGTAAATCAGTTCGTAGAACTCTTTTTAGATGCTCATGAAGAGATTCGGAGAAGTATCCAAAAGGAAGAGTGGGACATGACTTTGGCTTTGTTGGAACAATGTCAGAATACCGCCATTGAGGTTGGAACGCGGATTGAACAGGAAAAGGGCGCAGATTATGTAACGGTGAAAAGATGGGAGCGGTATTGCGAACTTGTCTTTCAGATACATAATCATCTTACTGCGGAATGTCCCAGGGATGCAAAGCATTTTGCCGAAAAGGTTTATGAAAAATTGTCCGGTATTATGGACGAAATGCGGCACAGAATCGATGAGGAATTAAAGGAAATAAAAGAAATCGTATTCGTGCCATACAAAGCTGCTTTGTGGGATAGTATGCATAAAATGTGGGAAGAAGCGATGCGGGACGATACGGTAAAAGTAACCGTTGTGCCGGCACCGTATTATTATAAAGATGCTTTTGGTAAAGCCAAAAAAGAAGAGATGCAGTATGAAAACGAGGGGTATCCGGAGAATGTTACGATTACGCATTATGAAGAGTATGATTTTCAGCTGCATCATCCGGACAGAATTGTGATTCAGTGCCCGTATGATGAGTACAATTACGGGATAACCATCCACCCGTTCTTTTATGCTAAAAATCTTGTTACCTACACCGATCAGCTTGTGTATGTTCCTGCTTTGCGGATGGATGAAATTACTCCGGAATCGGATCGTGCAAGATACAACTTAAAATCGTATTGTAATATGCCGGGGGTAGTCTATGCGGATCGGGTCATTGTACAATCCGAGCAGATGAAAAAGGTGTATGTGCAGCTTCTCACAGAATTTGCGGGAGAAGATACAAAACCAATCTGGGAGGAGAAAATTTCTTCCTTCCCAGAAAGGTACTTTGCGGATGAGTTATAGGGTGTCGATTAATGTTAAAATTTGAGAGATTGGCATCAGGCGGTCGTCGACTTCTTTGGCACGGTGGTAGCGAAGAATATCGATGGCGGTCTGCTGCATGGCAGGAAAAGCACTTCTTGTTAATTGGTTTGCATAAATAACGATATTTACGCCGTGGCTGCAAAGTTCCTCTTCGGTAACCGTGTTGAACGAAGTTGGAACGACAACAAGAGGAGTTGTCGGATCTGTTTTTCGAAATTCGTCGCAAAATGCAAAAATTTCGGAAGGATCTTTCTGGCGGCTGTGGATCATAATAGCATCGGCACCGGCATTCACAAAGGCGGCAGCTCTTGCTAAAGCATCGTCTAATCCCTGTTCCAGAATAAGGCTTTCGATGCGGGCGATGATCATAAAATCATCGGTCAGCTGTGTCTTTTTCCCGGCACGGATCTTTTGACTGAAATGTTCGATGGAGTCCTGCGTCTGTGGTACATCTGTCCCGAACAAAGAGTTTTTCTTGAGTCCGGTCTTGTCTTCGATAATGATAGCTGATACGCCCATGCGTTCCAGCGAACGGACGGTATATACAAAATGTTCAATCTGACCGCCGGTATCCCCATCAAATATAATCGGTTTTGTTGTCACTTCCATCACATCATCGATGGTTCGGAAACGCGATGTCATATCGACCAGTTCGATATCCGGTTTTCCCTTTGCCGTCGAGTCGCAGAGCGAAGAAATCCACATCGCATCAAACTGATCCAGTTCCCCTTCGTGTTCAACAACTGTTTTTTCTGCAATAAGACCGGTAAGACCACTATGGACTTCTAATGCTTTTACAATCGGACGGATTTTTAGCAGCTGTTTCAGCCGTTTGCGGCGGAATTCAGGCATCGCAAGTTTTTCTTTGATTTTATCATCAATATGTTTTACATTTTCATTGTAGGTGTAAGGAACGTCTATGATCTGACCACCGTAACGGGAGAGAAGATTTTCGGCATTGGCACGGATTGCTTTAAGGGGACCGTGGTTCCAGTTATCCCCGTGGATGATGTAATCCGGGTGATAGGTTTCTACGATCTCATCGTACATGACATCCTTTTGGACGACAACGCGGCTTACACCGGGGAGTGTACGGATCAACTCGATTCGCTGCTCAAAAGGAATGGTGGGAAACTGGTTATAACGGATCATCGCCTCATCAGATAGAACGCCTGCGATCACTTCGCCGTATTTTTGTGCTTCGCGTATAATATTCAGATGCCCTTCGTGGATGACATCTGTTGTAAAACAAGTGTATACCGTTTTCATATGATTATCCCTCACTTTTCTGATCTGGTAAACTTCTATAAAAAGTATAACATATTTGCAACGCATTTGGGGATATTTTTTATAAAAAGATGAAATTTGTCTTTTCTTTTCAAAAGAGGTAGTGTAAAATTAGTAATATGTGAGGAAATGAGTATGCCAGCAGTATGGTCATACTATGGAAGGAATGATTTTGATGACGATAAAGCGAAATATTCTGTTAAATCCCGGCCCATCCACCACGACAGATACGGTGAAGATGGCACAGGTGGTTCCGGATATCTGCCCAAGGGAGGAAGAATTTGGAAATATCATGAAAGAGATGCGGAGTGATCTTGTACGGATCGTGCATGGAGATCCGGAAGAGTATACCGCGGTGCTTTTTTGTGGGTCGGGAACGATCAATATTGATGTCTGTTTGAATTCACTTCTGCCGGAGGGAAAGAAAATACTGGTTGTGAACAATGGTGCTTACAGTACAAGGGCAGTAGAAATCTGCGAAGCCTACGGACTGGATGTCATTGATCTGCAATTTTCGCCGGAAATGCTTCCGGATTTGGAACTTGTGGAGAAGACATTACGGGAGAATCCGGAAATTGCGCTTGTACATACAACACATAATGAAACAGGCACCGGTATCCTTAACCCAATTCGGGAGATTGGAGCCTTGGCACATAAGTATAATGCGGTATTTACGGTGGATACGACATCTACCTATGCGATGCGCCCGATTGATGTGCAAGAGGACAACATTGATTTTTGCATGGCTTCCGCTCAAAAGGGATTAATGTCGATGACAGGACTTTCTTTTATCGTGGGACGAAAAGATATTATTGAAAAGTCCGCTGCCTATCCAAAGAGATCGTATTACTGTAACCTGTTTTTGCAATATGATTTTTTTGAAAAGACAGGGCAGATGCACTTTACACCGCCGGTACAGACAATTTATGCGACGAGACAGGCACTCAAAGAATATTTTGCAGAGGGCGAAAAAAATAAATGGAAACGCCATACGAGAGTGTTTGAAGCGATTCATAAGGGGCTGGAACAGCTGGGATTTCAGGATGTGATCAAACGGGAATGGCAGGCAGGCCTGGTAGTCTGTGTGCGCTACCCGGATGACAAAAATTGGAATTTTAATGAAATACACGATTTTTGTTTTGAACGGGGATTTACGATTTATCCGGGAAAAATTTCGGATATGAATACGTTCCGTCTGTGTGCCCTCGGTGCTATTGACCAAAAGGACATTGAAGATTTCTTTGTTGTGCTGGAAGAGGCATTGAAACATTATGGGGTAGCTGTCCCGGTGAGGTATGAATAAAACTAAAGATTATGTTGGAATCGTCCGATATATACTAATGTGATTAGTGAATTTGCAAGGAGGCAAATAAGTATGGTTGCGATAAGAAGGGCTACCTGCGAAGATATCCCTAATATTATGAAATTCATGGATGAACATTGGAAACCGGGAAATATATTAGCAAAAAATCGAAAATTTTTTGATTGGCAGTTTGTGGATGATGATAGCGTGAATATGTGGATTGGGATAGATGAAGAAGATGGAAAAATATATGGAATGGTGGGAGCGATTGTGTACAGCAGGTGTGCTAATCCAGATGTATCCGTATGTACCTGGCAGGTAATTAAGAGTGTAAATCCAATGCTTGGTATGGAATTGCAGCAATACATGTACAAACAGCTGCAACCTCGATATTCCTATGCAATAGGTCTGAGCAAAAAAGCAATGAAGATTAATACTTTGCTTGGTTATAAGCCGACAGAGATGGAACATTATTATCGTCTGAATAATTGTGAAAATTATAACATTGCAATAATAAAAAATAAAGTCATACCAATTGTTAAAGATGTGGGATATTCTTTACAATGTATTACTTCTGTTGAGCAAATGAAGCAAATTGTGACAGAAGAGCAGTTGAGAAAAACGGTAATGAGCAAGGATTATCATTACATAGAGAAGAGATATTTTAAACATCCGATATATCATTATGATATATGGAAGATAGTGGATGATTTTGGGGAGTCTACGGCTGTTTTAGTTACAAGAACAGAAACGGTAGAAAACAGCAGAATGTGTAAGATAATTGACTGTTATGGAGATATCAGACAATTAAGCAGAATAACGAGTGCGTTGGATAGGCTGATGAAACAAAAAAATTATGAGTATATTGATGTGTATTCATGTGGAGTACCAAAAGAAATATATGAACAAGCAGGCTTTTTGGCTTGCGACCAATCATGTGAGAATATTATACCAAATTATTTTCACCCTTTTACACAAGAGAATATTACATTGAGAACGTTTGAAACGGATTACCCTAATTTTAGAATGTTTCGTGGGGATGGGGATCAAGATAGACCCTGTTAAGTAAACAAAAGTATTTTTAAAAATGTCAAAGAGAGGTAAAAAAATGTTTAGTGAATTTGCTAATATAACAATAAAAGGAATAGCATCAGCAGTACCAAAGCATACAGAAGAAAACTGTATGTATGAAAGTGTCCTTGGAAAGAGAAGGGTGAAAAAACAGATCCAGTTGACTGGCATTTATAAGCGGCACGTTGCAGAACGTGAGCAGAGAACTTCAGATTTGTGTTATGTATCTGCTGTACGCTTACTGGATAAATTACAGTGGAATAAAGAAGAAATTGGTGTGTTGGTTTTTGTTACACAGCATCCTAATTTTGCTACTCCGTCGACAGCATTTTTTTTGCAAAAGAGATTAGAACTGCCTAAAGAATGTCTGTGTTTTGATGTTAATTTGGGGTGCTCCGGCTTTAATGTGGGTGTTCAAATCGTTTCTTCTTTATTGCAATCTTCTATTAAAGTGAAACGGGGGCTTTTATTAGTAGGAGATACTGTTGGAAAAATATTGTGTGCAGAGAATGGATTGACAAAGGATGAGATTGCAGAAAATATGATGTTTGGATCGGCTGGTTCTGCAATTGCAATAGAGAAGGAAAATGCAAAAGCAGGATTAAAAACTTTTGCTAAGTCTGATGGAACAAAGTTTGATGCTATTATGACAAGACGTACCAACAGCTCGTTGTATGGTTTGGCTTCTAAAAAAGGCTATATGGATGGAAATGCAGTATTTGAATTTGCAGTTGACGAGGTTTCGAAAAGTATAATAGATTTTAAGCGTTATTTTAATATAAATGAAAACGATATTGATTATTACGTTTTTCATCAAGCACAAAAACTTATCTTGGATAGTATATTGAATGCATGTGGGATTGAAGAGCAAAAAGAACTTCGTTCTTTAGAGGAATATGGCAACACATCGGGGGTGTCAGTTCCTCTTACGGTGTGTTATCATAGGGATGAATTTTGTCATCAGGATAGTGTTAGGATGCTATTGTGTGGTTTTGGTATTGGATTGTCGTGGGGAGCTGTTTATGCAGAGATACCAACGGAAAATATTCTTCCCATTATTGAAACAGATGAACATTATGATGAGGATAAAGTGCCAATAGGAACTTTGAGAGAAAAAAGTATTCTTGTTGTTGGGGCTGATACATCAATAGGGGAGTATGTTGCACGTTTTTGTAGTAAGAGTGGTGCTAGCATTCTTCTGGCTGGCAAGAATAAGAAAAAGTTGTTGTATATGGAGGCGGATTTGTTTAATCAGTCTTATATGATACCGTATGAAGAAGACTCTGTTGAAGCAGCAGAGGAGATTATTTCCTGGTGTCGCGAAAAGGATATCGAACTGGACGGAGTGATTTTTGCAGAGGGAGAGTTTATTCCTGATAAAAGAGATGCTTTTTGTGGGACATTGGCAGAGAAAGGTGCACTGACAAAAGAAGCGAGTGTCGTGTTTTTAGCAGATGTTAATATGGATATACATTCGATAAAAGAAAGCATAGAGAAGTGCCAGAACAAGGTCAATGTTTATGATATTCGAGTTAACGCAATTACCTATGATAATGAAGAACTGGATTTAGTGCAGATATCAGGTGATGAGCAGGAATGGGTAAAAAAATATCTTCAGAATAATTGCCCAAAGGAGATGAAAAGACCCCTTTATGTAGGACGAGCAGTAAATTTCCTTCTATCGGATGAGTCGCAGTTTACCACAGGAAACGTAATTCAGATTAATCGTTAGTTTTAGATTGAAGATTGGAGAATGCTATGTTAGAAACCAATATGAAAGACAAAGTGATTTTGGTAACAGGTGCTACCTCGGGTATGGGGGAGACCGTTGCCAAACGCTTTGTTAACGAAGGGGCAAAGGTAGTGGCAATAGGGCGAAATGAAGAAAAGTTACAAATGTTGGAATATGAACATGAGGGGCAAGTATTGTCATATCGCTACGATTTGTCTGATTTGGAAAATATTGAAGATATATTCTTGTTTTGTAAAGAAAATCAGTTAAAATTGGATGGATTAGTTCATTGTGCGGGCATGGTATGTAATAATCCAATTCGTACAATTGATTATCATGAAACAGAGAAGATTATGAGAGTGAATTGTTTTTCTTTTATGGAAATGGGAAAATGGTTCTCAAAAAGAAAATACTCGAAAGATGGAAGTTCAATGGTTGCTATTTCATCGGTTGAATCAATTTTAAATGATAAAGGATTGGTTCAGTATTCTGCGTCAAAAGCAGCATTAAACTCTGTTGTCAAAACAATGGCTAAGGAAGTTATGAAAAGACAAATACGTGTCAATGCTATTTTGCCATCTTATGTAGAGACAGCTATGACGCAGGCAACTGCTCAGCAAATATCTGATTATGAAAAACAGATTACACATTCGCAGCCGCTTGGACGAATAGAGCCAGAGTATATTGCGGGGTTAGTGGAATATTTGTTGTCGGATTATGCCAAATATATGACAGGAGAACTTGTTGTGATGGGAGGGGGGAATGTTTCAGTAATGTAACAGAATCGTGTATGTAAGGTTGGGTGAAAAATTGTAATAATAATTAAAATAAGATAGGAGAGAAATGAAATGAAATTAGAAGAAAAAATTGCTTTTTTACAGGATATTATGGATGTTGAGGAAGGTGTTCTTACAGAGGATACTATATTGGCAGATGTTGAGGAATGGGATTCCCTTGCTACATTGTCGTTGCTTGCAGAGATGAGAAAACGCTTTGGAATTCAACTTACAACTGCAGAGATCAAAAAATTTGAAACTGTTTCTGATATATTGCAAATTATTCCGGATTGAGAAATCGAATCAAAATAGTTGGAGAAAATGAGGCAAGGTGTTTGGAATGTTATCAGAAACAAAAGAGATGCTATTAGGTAAAAAAATTTTCTGGAATAACAGGTATACTTCCGACATAAAAAATATCATGGATGAGTTCGTATTAGAACTATTGATTCAAATGCTTTGAAGGAGATTATGCCATGTATGGTCAATATGATAATATAAAGGTTTGCGGAATTGCTTCTGCTGCTCCCAAAAGGGTGGTGGACAATGAAATTATAGCTGAAAAGCTGGGAAAACGAAGAGCTAAAAAACAGGTTGAACTCACAGGAATCAAGCATAGACATCTTATGGATAAAGGACAGTCAGCAGCGGACCTTAGTTGTGTATGTGGCGAGAAATTATTGAACAAATTGGGATGGAACCGCGATGAGATCCGGGTTGTTGTAAATGTCACACAATCTCCGGATTTTCGTACGCCATCGACTGCGATGCTGATCCAAAAGAGATTGCGGCTCGGGCAGGATTGTCTGGCTTTTGATGTGAATCTTGGCTGTACCGGTTATGTTAGCGGATTACAGATCATTTCCGCCTTGCTTCAAAATACCGGTGGAAAGGGGCTGTTGTTTGTTGGGGATGGTCGTTATCAGGAAATTCCAGAAGTGCCGACGACGGATTCGCTGTTATTTGGTGATGGTTCAAGTGCAACTGCGCTTGAAATTGAAGAGGGAAATCCCTTGTTTTATGCACAGAAAACAGATGGTGAGCGGTATAAGCTCATTAGTGTGGGACTTGATGGTACATTGACGATGGAGGGCAATGAGGTATTACTGTTTTCGTTAAATGAAGTGTGCCAAAGCATCCGAGATATGAGACGGCATTATTCCATTTCGGAAGACAGCATTGATTTTTATATTTTGCATCAGGCACAAAAACTGATTTTGGATGGAATTGCCAGAGAGTGTGAAATAGACTCAAACAAAGTTCTTCGATCGTATGAAGAGTATGGAAATACATCGACTGCTACATTGCCGTTTACAATTTGTAATAATGTGGATGAGATAAAAAAGAAAGAAAGAGTTCGTTTTTATATGTGTGGATATGGTGTTGGTCTTGCCTGGTCGAGTGTTGTTTTAGATATGGATACCAAGCATATTTATCCGATTGAAGAAACAGATTTTTTCTATGAAGATTGATTACTTGGCAGAATTTTTGCTGTCTGACAAAGCAAAGCACATTACTGGGGCTGCTATTCCGGTATCATCGGGCGTAAAAAATAAATAAAGGAGAAAATGAAATGACAAGAGAAGAGAAAATTGAAATTATTGCTGACATTTTAGAGGTTGAACCAGATGAAGTGCAGGAAGACATGGTTTTAGAAGATTTTGAAACCTGGGATTCGGTTGCTGTGCTTTCTGTAATTGCAATGATGGATGAGAAATTTGGCAAATATCCACATGCCTCGGAAATCCGCTCTTATATTAAAGTGGGCGATTTAATGGAAAATATGGAGAAATAAGCATGATAAACCCAATGGAGCTAACCGGCAAAAGAATTATGGTAACAGGTGCTTCTTCCGGAATCGGGCGAGAAACCGCGATATTGCTCAGTCATCTTGGTGCACAGGTGGTTTTACTTGGCAGGGATGAGCAAAGACTGGCTGAAACGCAGGAAAAATTGAGCGGAGAAGGACATGGTGTTATCTCTTTAGAATTGAGAGAGTTTGACAAGTATGCGGATGTTTTTAAGCAAATAAGAAAAACAGGAAAAAAATTAGATGGTTTTGTTCACTGTGCAGGGATTGCTAAAGTGATACCATTAAAAGTAGTGTCGGCAAATTTGATTCAGGATATGTTTGCCGTCAATTATGTTTCGTTTATGGAGCTGATGAAACACTTTGCAAAAAAAACAAATTCTGATGGCGGAAGTGTGGTATGTTTATCTGCTATTAATGCGCATTATCCTCAAAAATGTATGAGTGTTTATGCAGCAACGAAGGGTGCTCTTGAGATGGCGGTTTCTTCTCTGGCGGTTGAATTGTTTGATAAGAAAATCCGTGTGAATGCAGTAGTTCCGGGACCAATTGCGACGCCGATGGCTGCCTCTTTTTCGGAAGTAAGTGGAGAAGAAAGTAATGTTGTTGGGCGGCAGTTGATGGCACTTGGAGAACCGGCAGATATTGCGAATATGGCTGCTTATTTATTGAGTGATGCATCCAAATTTATCACTGGCAGAAAATTTTATGTGGATGGAGGAAGATTGTAAGTGAAACGAGAGGAAAATCTTAAATTATTTCAAGACAGAGAGAAAAACTGGATTACTTATGGTGACTTAGTTCGCGCAATGAAAGCGGTAAAAGCTGACGACTGCGATGTTCTTCTTATCCATACGGATTTATCTTTTGGACTGCCGACAAGAGAATTAAAACGAAAAGAACTTGTAGAAGTTTTATATGATGCTATTTGTGAATTGGGAGTAAAAACGTTAGTCTTTCCTACTTTTACGTTTAGTTATGGAAATCATGAGGATTTTGATATAAAAAACACAAAATGCAAAATGGGAATGCTGAATGAGTATGTGAGAAAACTTCCCGAATCGGTGCGCTCGGAAGACCCTTTGATGTCCGTTTGTATTGTAGGAGAAAACAAAGAACTTGCGAAAGTGAGTGGAAATAAATCACTTGGCGGGGGAAGTTTTTTTGACCGTTTCCATCATACGAAAAATACAAGAATTATGTTTTTTGGTTCGCAGCTGCCACAGTGTCATACGCAGATGCACTATGTAGAAGAAAAATTAAGAGTGCCATATCGATATGATATGGAATTTGAAGGAAATATTATTGATGAGAATGGAGTTTCCAGACCGGACAAGCGCATTTTATATGTAAAATACAGAGATGTCCTGCCAGCTGTGCCGCCTTCCTTTGAGCAGGAATTAATTGATGAAGGATTGTTCCTGAAACAGAAAGTTGGCGATTCATTCATTGCGTGCTTTACAGAACAGGTAGCGTATGACAAAGAGGTTGAGTGGCTTACGAAAGATGTGAATTGTTTTCTGGCAGAGCCGTATGATACAAAACCACTTGTTAAAGAGTATTCCTATGGGAATGTAACAACCGTGCAGTAAAAATACAGGGAGGTATAGTTATGTACAAATCGGTATTAGATTATTTTGAGGAAACGGTACAGCGAGTTCCTGAAAAAATGGCAGTCCGTCATAAAGGGGAAGCATGTACCTTTGCTGAATTACAGGAAAAAGCAAAAAAACTTGGCAGTTATATCGTTGAGTTAACCGGTTCTGCAAAAAATCGTCCGATAGTTGTTTTGCTTTCGAAGTCTATCGAGGCAGTTATTTCTGATTTGGGCATATCATACAGCTGTAATATTTTTAATAATTTAGATATTAAAACACCGGTTCACCGCTTGGAGAATATTATTAAGCTGTTAGAGCCGGTTATGGTAATTACAAACGATGCCTACAAAGATATTATGGATTGGAAAAAATATGGTGTTACTTTGTTGAATCTTGATTCCTTGGATGAAATTAAAATGAATGTGAATACGGAGGAATTACAGAAGAGACGAAATGAATTAGTGGACACGGACCCATTCTGTATTATTAATACATCGGGATCGACGGGGACACCAAAAGGGGTTGTATTAAATTATCGAAGTTTTTTTGATTTTGTCCGTTGGGCGGATGAAACTTTTTCCTTTGATGGTGAGGAAATTATTGGTGCGCTATCGCCGATTGTTTTTGATATTTATGATTTTGAATTGTGTCTTATGATGTTCAAAGGAGCGACTATTGTTTTGCTGGATAGTTCGCTTGGGGTATTTCCGGCAAGGCTGTTAGAGGAATTACAGGATAAAGATGTGAACTTTATCTTCTGGGTGCCAACAATTATGGTAAATATTGCCAATATGGATCTACTGGCAAAACTTCCTCTTCCTAAATTAAAAACGGTTTGGTTTGCTGGTGAGGTGTTTCCAACAAAGCAGTTTAATTACTGGAAAAAAATGGTTCCTCACGCGGTGTTTGCAAATTTGTATGGCCCGATAGAAATTACATTGGATTGTATTTATTATATTGTGGACAAAGAATATGCAGATGATGAACCACTGCCAATTGGTATGCCTTGCAACAATACAGATATTTTATTGTTAAATGAGGAGGACAATTTATGTGGGATTTCTGAAGAAGGTGAGATTTGTGTCCGGGGAACATCTCTTGCGATGGGATATTATAATAATCCGGAGAAGACAAATGCGGTATTCGTTCAGAATCCATTGAATCATTCTTATCCGGAATTGATCTATCGGACTGGTGATATCGCCAGTTTGGAAGACGATGGATTGATTCATTTTAAAGGAAGAAAAGACAGCCTGATTAAACATCAGGGATATCGGATTGAGCTGGGTGAAATTGAGCATGAGATCGTAAATAATTTAAAACTAGTGCCAAATTGTTGCGTGGTATACGATAAAGAACATAAAAAAATTGTTTTGTTTTATGAAAACAATGGAATTTCAGAGAAAGAAATTCGAAAAGCATTAGGAGGTTCTTTTCCTAGATATATGATCCCAACGGAGTATCATGAGATGGAAGAACTTCCGAGAAACACAAATGGCAAGATTGATCGGCTTAAGTTGTCGATGATGATATAAAATAAAGGAGCGAGAAAAATGGAAACGATTAAAAAAATTTTAGCAGAGATTCGGCCAGAATTTGATTTTGAAAGCAGTACAGATTTTATTGAGGATGGTTATTTGGATTCTTTTGATTTGGTTACTTTGGTGGCTGAACTGGATGAGACATTTGGAATTTCCATTGACGGACTGGATATTATTCCCGAAAATTTTATGTCTGTTGAAACAATTGCTGACGTTGTTAAGAAAAATGGAGGCTCATTATGATTACAACATTTAAGGGAAAAAGAATTAGCGGAATGCTTACTGTAATGCCTGAAAATGAATATGATTATGATGAAGAAACAAAAGAAATTGCTACTTTACAGACCAGAAGACTGAAAAAAATTATGGGGTTTGGTAAGAGAAGAGCGGCAAAGGAGACGTCAACGAGTTCGGATTTTTGTGTATATGGCTTAAATTATATGTTTGAACATGACATGATTAAGCGGGAAGAAATTGGTGCGATTGTTGTAACCGGATTGACACCGGATTATTTTATCCCACATATCAGTAATATTATCCATGGCGAATGTAAACTGCCTCAGGATGTGATCTGTATGGATATTCCGCAGGGATGTGTGGGATTTGTGTTAGGTTCTTTACAGGCACTTATGCTGCTTGATGTGGTTGGAAATAAAAAGGTAGTCGTTTTTAATACCGATGTTTTGTGCAGAAAAAAAAGGGAAACACCGCTTTCTTCCCCAAGTTTTTTGGGCGATGCCACAGCAATTACAGTCTTTGAAAAGGATGAAAATGCTTCGGATATCTATATGAATTTATATAATGATGGAACAGAAAGAGATGCGTTAATTATGCATGCGGGCGGCTACAAAATGCCACATAGCGAGGAGACAAAAAAACTTGTTGATATTGGCGATGGCACGATGAAAAGTTATGAGGATTTATGGATGGATGGTTCAAAAGTCTTTAATTTTGTTCAAAAAGAAGTGCCGCCGTTGATTGAAGAAATTTTGAAGTATTCAGGAAAGTCTAAGGATGAAATTGAGTGGTATTTGTTTCATCAGCCAAATAAGTTTATGCTGCAAAAACTGGCAGACAAATTGAAGATTCCGTGGGAGAAAGTTCCGATGAATGTTGTTGAGAATTTTGGAAATTCCAGCGGTTCGACCATACCGGTTAATATTACATATAATTTAAAGGATAAGTTAAAAGACCATTCCTATACTTGCTGTCTATCCAGTTTTGGTGCAGGATTATCCTGGGGTTCAATGATTATGGAACTGGGAAATTTTGATTTTTGTGAAATGCTGATATCAGAGTATTGAGAGGAGCAGATTTTGAAAATTAGAGAGTGTGATAAACAATTTCTGATTTGAGGAAAATGAGGAGACATAGTTATGATACGATTTGAAAAATTTTGTGAACATTATAATAAAATCATTGTTTGGGGGGCAGGTACCACCTTTAAAAATAATTATAAGAGAAATTTTGAGGTTGCATATATTGTAGATGCGAACGCAGAATTATATGGAAAAGAAATACATGGGATTGAAATAAGAAATCCCAAAGCGATTCTGGATGAAGAGAGTTCGAAAACTGCAATTTTGATATGTTCGATTTTTGACATGGAAATATATCAAAATGCCAGAAAAATGGGAATCCAGTGTGATATATACACACCTAACATGTTATTTCCAAATCCGTTAGTAGATGCGAACTATTATTCAGAACCGGAATTTATTGAAGACAATTTTGGAGAAGTAAAGTATTCTGTTGAAAAGAATGTTCAGATTGTTATTGCTCTCATGAAAGCACATGGGGTTCGAAAAGTTGTTGCCAGTCCCGGGGGAACAAATTTCTGCTTTTTGTCCAGCATTCAAAGAGATCCCTATTTTGAGATTTATTCCTCTAGTGATGAACGTTCAGCGGCTTATATGGCATGTGGCTTGGCAGCGGAAAGTGGGGAAGTTGTTGCACTCAATTGTACAGGTGCCACGGCATCACGTAATTATATGCCTGGATTAACGGAGGCATACTATAGGAAATTGCCGGTTTTAGCAATAACATGTAGTCA
Source organism: uncultured Lachnoclostridium sp. (assembly GCA_905212635.1). Taxonomy (GTDB): domain Bacteria; phylum Bacillota; class Clostridia; order Lachnospirales; family Lachnospiraceae; genus Eubacterium_F. The sequence goes on from CAJMFH010000022.1 coordinate 31,844, forward strand.
GTATTCGGGTAGAATTGGGCATAATTGTCCGCAGGTAACAGATCGAACGTTATTGCCAAACGATGTTGCGCAATTGAGTGTTCAGGTACCGATGGTAACGACAAATCAAGAGCGATGGTCATGTGAAGCAACTGTAAATAAAGCCTTATTGGAATTGACAAGGCATGGAGCAGGACCAGTACATATCAATTTGATAACGAGTTTTAGTATGGACTGTTCTATTAAAGCATTACCGGCAGTAAAAGTGATTCGCAGAATAACAGACTTTGATAAGTTCCCGCCGATAAAAAAAGGAAAGATTGGAATTTTTGCAGGGGCACATAAAAAGTGGAGTCCTCAATTGCTTTCTGCTGTTGATCATTTTTGCGAAAAATACAATGCGGTTGTATTGTGTGATCAAACCAGTAATTATCATGGAGAATATCGTGTATTGGCACCGCTTATTCTTACACAGCAGTTTACGGAGAGCTCAATGGAAGAATTTGATCTGCTTATACACATAGGAGATATAACAGGAGCCTACATGAGAATTCAGGCAAAACAAATGTGGAGAGTAAATCCGGATGGGGAAGTAAGAGATACATTTGCCAGATTGCGTTACGTATTTGAAATGGAAGAAGAAAAGTTTTTCTTGCGTTACAGTGCGGTGGACATAGAATCTGAAGAATTTGGTGTTTCAGTGAAACAGGTAAATGAGTGGAATGCTTTGTATAAAAAATTGTATTGTACTATCCCGGAATTACCATTTTCTAATATGTGGATTGCAAAAAATACAGCGGAATATATTCCAGATAATTCAATCGTATACTTGGGAATTCTGAATTCATTAAGAAGTTGGAATTTTTTCGAGCTGCCGGAAAATACTACTTGTTATGCTAATACGGGAGGGTTTGGAATTGAAGGGGGTATGTCCTCTTTATGTGGAGCATCATTGGCGGATCCTAACAAATTATGTTTTGGCATATTTGGGGATTTAGGCTTTTTTAGTGATATTAATGTATTGGGCAATCGTCATATTGGCAAAAATTTAAGAATTATGGTCGTTAATAATGGTGCCGGTGCAGAGTTTTATTCCAAATATAGCATGTGTATTCAGGTTTACGGGGAGGATTTAGGGCCGTATTGTGCTGCGGAAGGCCATTTTGGATCCAAATCAACTAAGCTGATTAAGGATTTTGTAGAAAATTTAGGATTTGAATATATGAGTGCTGCAAGTAAAGAAGAGTATTTGATGAAAATGAAACATTTTACAGATCAAACGTCAAATGAGAAATCAATCTTATTTGAGGTCTTTACCGATTGTGAGTCAGAGGCGCTGGCAAGAGAAAAAATACAGACAATTAAGTTAATATAATGGAGGAGAGAGATGATTACCTATGAAGAACTAAAAAAAGCGTATAAAAAAATTGTAGCATGGGGTGGTGGTCCCGGATTTTCTGAATTATATAAAGGGGACAAAAAGGACATAGCATATATAGTAGATTCCAATGAAAAGTTATGGGGAAGTGTTGTAAGTGCAACGGATATCATGATCTGTTCTCCGCAAAAAGTATTAGAGGAAAATTCGCAGGATACGGTTATTATAATAACCTCTGAGTGGAAATCGGAAATATATCAAAGTGCAAGAAAAATAGGAATTAAATGTGATATTTATTCAGCAAATGAAATTATATTTGAAAAGGAAGTGGGGAAAATTGTCAAGATTCCAATTCCGGTATTACAAGATTCACAAAAAATGCTAACTGGGAAAATAGCGTTGATTACAGGGGGAAGTAGTGGAATAGGATATGGGATTGCGGAACAGTTTTTGAAAAGTGGCTGCAAGGTTATTATAGCAGGTACCAATAAAGAAAAATTGGAAAAGTGTCAAGAGGATTTAAAGCAATATGGAAGTGTAAAATCCATTGTACTGAATGTACTGGAAATTGATAAATTTAGAGATAAAATAACAGAAGCGGCAATGCTTTTTGAAGAAAATAGAATTGATATATTGGTGAATTCAGCCGGGAGAAATGTGGCTTCCGGGTTTATGGACATAGGCCCAGAAGAATATGATTCTGTAATGGATGTAAATGTAAAAGGTGTATTCTTTATGTCTCAGGCAATGGGAGAATATATGATTGCCCATAATATTCAAGGACACATATTAAATATATCGTCAGCGGCATCTTTGCGCCCAGCATGGACACCGTACCAAATTTCTAAATGGGCGATTAAGGGGTTTACGTTAGGATTGGCAGATATGCTGCTTCCTCATGGAATTGTAGTTAATGCAATTGCTCCGGGACCGGTTGCTACGCCGATGCTGGGAAAAGAAGTAACGGATACGATAGAGTTAGCTTCGCCATCAGGTCGATATGCACTCCCTTGTGAAATTGCTGCGTTAGCAGTGTTTATGGTAAGTGATTTTGGAAATTTAATTGTCGGAGATACATTTTATATCACGGGTGGAGGAGGAGTGATTAGTTTGCATCGATGACAGTAGATATGAAAGGTGGAATAAATGGTGTTATGGATTAGTTTTGGTATAATATTAATTGGTGTAAATCTGATTTGTTTTTTCTGTGGTTATAGGCAGGGGATTCTTATACAAGTATCAGATCAAAGAAAGCGTATGGCAGAACAGATTCAATATCAAAATTTTATGGAATGTAAACAAATAATTAAACAGAATAATATACCATTAGAAAATTATTTTATCAATAGAAATCAAAATAGAATTGCAGTGTATGGTTTGGGACAATACTATTTTGAAATTTTACTTAACTTCGATACAAGTAAATTTGAGACAATTTATTTAGGGGATCGTAATAAATTGGATAAACAGGAATCGGTGTCACAGACGGTTTATACGATAGATGAACTGGTAAAAGAACCAATTGATGCAGTTTTAGTTACTTCAATATTATATTACGATGAAATACGAAAGGAATTTACCGAAAAAGGGATGAAATGCCCGATTATTTCATATGAGGATTTAGTATATAATGCAAAAAAGGAGTTATAATTTAGATGAAAACAGTTGTTATAAGTACATGGACAGGAGTATTGTCTTTAAATTATGGTTCGGCTCTGCAAACGACAGCATTGCAAAAATTAGTAAAAGATTTAGGGTATAATCCCATTACAATAAATAATCAATATAATAATGAAAAAAGAAAATTTAGTTTGAAATTTCCAAAGTTACAGAGAAAGGAATATTGGAAAACGAAAAAGAAATTTGATGCTTATTTTAGAAAAGAAGTTAAATTATCAAAAATATGTTACAATAATGATGATGCAAAGGTGATAGCGGAAAAAGCACATATTTTGATGTGTGGCAGTGATGCAATTTGGAATTCAAACTGGATATGTCCATTGTTCCTATGGGATTTCAAAGACTTAAAAAATAAACCTAAAATTGCTTATGCATCATCTATTCAGAGAGGTGATGTGAATTATGATATGGCAAATGCATTAAGAAGCTTTGTAGCAATAAGCGGTAGAGAACAAAAGGTAGGAAAGCTGGTTTCGAAATATACTAATCTACCAATTGAAACGGTTCTTGATCCCACCCTAACCGTATCAGGAACTTATTGGGAAGAAAAATCAGAGAAAAGACTAATCGAAGATGATTATATTTTGGGCTATTTTATTTCAGATGCAGAAGTACACCGATTGTCTGTTGAAGATGTAAAGAATAAATATGGAAATGTAAAAGTTGTGTACATTAACACAAATTGGATTGATAAAATAGAGGGCTTTACTGGATATAGAGGTGAAGATTATCAGGGAGTTGTCGGACCAAGAGAGTTTTTATCTTTAATTCGATATGCCAAGGCAGTATGTACAGATTCTTTTCATGGAATGGCTTTGTCTATTGCTTTTAATACAGAATTTTATGTTTTTGGCAGAGAAGATATGTGGAAAAATGGTGCGGATTACAGATTTTTGGATTTGTTTGATCGACTGGAAATTGGTAATCGTTTTATTGAAAAAAATGTTCAAATCAATACTTTGCAAGAAATTGATTGGAGTATTGTTGAACGAAATTTGGAAAAGGAGCGGGAGCATTCTATAAAATATTTAACGGAAGCATTTGCCAGAGCGGAAAGAATGATATGCAACATATAAAGTATTGCCGGAGCTGAATTAAAATATTGAGTAGATGATTCTCTGGACAAGTTCATTTTATAAAGTGGACAGAGAAAGGAGTGAGTATTATTTTTTTTACTGAGATATTGCTGGTTGGATCCGGTACAATTGCATGTGATTGTTTAAATGAAATTGTTAAGTATGTAAGTGGATCCGATATTCATGTTATGGAAATGGAGGGATCAAGCCTATCATTTTTAAAAAAACAATGTAAAAAGAATAATGTGGAATATATTTCTTGTTTGAGAGAGAATATCCTTGAGCAGCTTATGCGATATACCAACAAGGGAGAGGTTCTTATTATAAGTGCGAATAATGAATATATTTTTCCGGCGGAGCTTGTGAAACTGGAAAATGTTACCATAATTAATTTCCATTACTCTCTATTACCGGTTTACCGGGGAGTAAATATACCAACCTGGGTGATTTACAATGAAGAAAAATATACCGGGGTGACATGGCATTATGTAACGGATCAAATTGATCATGGAAAGATTATTGCACAAAAAGAAATAGAGATTACGGAGAGCACGACGGCGTTTGATATTGTCAGAAAGGGTATGAAAATTGGGATTGCTTTGTTTTCAGACTTTGTTGAAGAACTTTTAAAAGGCAAAAAAATGGGTTATGATGTGGAATATTCTGCCGAAAGCAAACTATTTCGTAAAAGTATACTTCCACAGGGAGGAATACTGGATCTGGAGGATACTGCCCACAATATACAGAAATTATTGCGAGCATACGATTATCATGGCAGCAATGTGATTCCACCATTGAAAGTAGATTATGAACACGAATCATGGAACGTTAAAAAATATGAAATACGAGAATATTCCCACAATGAACTGCCTGAATTTGAATTGACAGAAGAAAATTTGATTGTTAATAAGGATGGTGGGAAAATACATATTATACTTTGTAAAGCATAGTGTGCAGGAAAAAGGAGAGTGTATATGGACATACAAACTTATATTTTTGAGCCAATAGATGCGCGTATGTACGTCCTCATAGAGGGAAATAGTGCTCTGATTGTTGATCCAAGCATTCAGAAAGAGCTGAAGGATACATTAAAGAAAAGACAAGTAGAAAAAATTACAGTTTTACTGACACACGAGCATTATGATCATATTTCGGGAGTGAACTGGCTGAGGGATAATTTTAGTGATATTGAAGTTATCTGTTCTAAAAAGAGTGTACCCGGATTGAAAGACGCTAAGATAAATTTGTCTGAATTTTATGAGGTATTATTTATATCGAAAGATCAAAAAATAAGAGAATATGTTGAAAAAATGAATGTTCAGCCCTATTCGTGCACAGCCGATATAGTATTTGAAGAAGAGATGTATATGACATGGAAAACTCATTCTTTGAAGTTAAAAGAGACACCGGGACACTCCAGAGGAAGTATCTGTATCTTAATGGATGATGATATCCTTTTTTCAGGCGATACGCTTGTTACTGGCGAGAAAACCATACTTCGTCTTCCGGGAAGCAGTAAAAGGGATTTTGCCGAGATAACGGTGCCATTTCTTGATTCTTTGGATCGGGAATGGATGGTCTATCCGGGGCATGGAGAACCACAAAAGCTGTACAAGTATTTTGAATAGTCAATGAATAAGGTAAATTTAGGAGAATGGTTATGGAAAATGCAATTATTATGGCGGCGGGAATGGGCACCAGAATGCTCCCTGTTACTCAAATGATACCAAAACCGCTTGTTAAAGTTCATGGTATCCCTATGGTGGAAACGGTTATTAAAGGGCTTGAGAGACGAAAGATTGATGAGATTTATCTGGTTACCGGATATCTTGGTGATCAGTTTTCTTATTTGACAAAAAAATACAGTAATATACATATCATCGAGAATATCGACTATGAAAACATAAATAATATTTCTTCTATTTATGCGGTAAAAGAGGTACTTGATAATGGTGCAGATTTTTTTATCTGCGAAGCAGATTTATATGTTGGCGATGTAAAGATTTTTGATAAGAAATTGGAGCATTCTTGTTATTTTGGGAAAATGGTACCCGGTTTTTCCGACGACTGGGTTTTTGAACAGAATTCTGATGGCAGGATTACCCGGGTAGGAAAGGGTGGTACGGACTGTTATAATATGGTTGGTGTTTCTTATTTCACTTCCCGGGATGCGAAAATTTTAAAAGAAGCGATTGAAAAAGCATATGGAGTATCAGGATTTGAAACATTATTTTGGGACGATGTAGTCGATCGGAATCTGAATAAACTGGATCTGCTCGTTGAACCGGTAGAAGAAGGGCAGATTATAGAAATCGACACCGTAGAGGAACTTGAGAGGATAAATAAAAGCAGGTAAAAGGAGAAAGATATGCAGGTAGAAACGTTTGTGAATATGCTGAATGTTGATTTTTATACAGGAGTACCCGATTCCCTGTTAAAACCGCTATGTAATTATCTGATGGATACATATGGGATCGATTCCAGACATCATATGATTGCAGCAAATGAAGGAAATTGTGTGGCACTTGCAGCAGGATATCATTTGGCAACAGGAAAAGTGCCTGCCGTATATATGCAAAACAGCGGGGAAGGCAATATTATTAATCCATTGGCTTCTCTTTTGAATGATAAAGTGTATGCGATTCCGATGATATTTATTGTCGGATGGCGTGGGGAACCGGGAGTGCATGATGAACCACAGCACATTTATCAGGGTGAAGTTACCATCAAACTTTTGGAGGATATGGACGTTGCCACTTACGTAATCACCAAAGAAACCACGGAAGAGGAACTGGAACAGCAAATGCAGGTATTTCGTCAGATGTTAGTCAACGGGAAAGATGTCGCATTTGTTGTGAAAAAGGGGGCGTTCTCTTTTGAAAAGAAAGTCCAATATACGAATCATAATTGTATGTATCGGGAAGAGATTGTGGAACATATTGTAACTGTGTCGGGAGAAGATCCTATTTTGTCTACGACAGGAAAGGCAAGCCGTGAATTGTTTGAAATCCGTGAAAGAAATGGACAGAGCCATAAGTACGATTTCCTTACGGTAGGATCTATGGGGCATACGTCCTCCATTGCGCTTGGCGTGGCATTGCAAAAACCGGATAAAAAGATATGGTGTATCGACGGAGACGGGGCAATGCTTATGCACATGGGGGCAATGGCGGTAATTGGTGCCAACCGTCCATCCAATCTGATTCATATTGTGATTAACAATGGTGCACATGAGACAGTGGGAGGCCTGCCTACTGTGGCAGCAGAACTCGATCTGGTAAAAATGGCAGAAGCCTGTGGATATCCGTATGCGGTTCGTGTGAAAGACTTCGAGCAGCTGGATAAGGAATTACAGGCAGCAAAACAGAGAAATGCTTTGACATTGATAGAAGCAGAATGTGCCATCGGGGCGCGCGAAGATCTTGGACGCCCGACCACTGCGGCATTGGAAAACAAAGAAAATTTTATGAGGTATTTGCAGGAAGAATAAACTACAATTTTTTCATCAATTCCTGTATCCGTTCTTCCGTTTCTTCACATTCATCTGCAATCTGTGCAATGGATTTGCCTTTTGCCAGTTTTTTGGATATTTGTTCGAGAAGTTTTTCTTCCATCCCATCTTCCCAGATTCCTTCACCTAGATTACACATTGTTTCCACGTCCTTTCCCAAATCCTGACTTGAAATATCATATTCTTCTTCCATGATACTAATACGTTCATCGCTTGTCAAGCCTTTTGAGAACAAAGCCCCTAAAAATCGAAGTAAATCGTGGGAATCGTCTTGTTTTGCAAGGTGATTGGAGATGCCGATCATGACAAGATTGATTAGGCTCAGATTGCCGTCCCACTTATGCTCTCCGACTAAGTCGTCCTGTGTCAGATGGATGTGGCACATACTGTTTTCCGGCATGTTCATACAGATCCACACACTGTAAACTTCGCAGATGTCGCCATAATCCTGACCTTTGAAATCGCGGTATTTCTGCGATGAGATCAGGCGGCTTACATAAAAGATTCCGCGGTTTAAGACAGGATATTTGCGAGGTTCGTCCTTTTGTGGTTCCACGTTAAGGATCACTTTGGTAAGACCGCATTTTCGATGAACGTAGAGAACGATATCAAAGTAAATGCTGCCTTCGTTGATAATCGTATTCTCGGAATTGAATCCGACAATCTCGCCTGTTTCACTCGAATGAACGGCATTGGTAAGACCCGGATCAACCGGAACAGCACCGATCTGCGGTTCTCCTTCGATATAAGGTACAATGTCTTTGGGATCCATATTTTTAAAATCGTCGAGGATCCTTTTCAAGATGTGTGCTAAGACGATTTTTTGTGCCAGAAGTTTTTTGGCTGCCTCATCGTATTGGGTGATTTGATCTGGAATGTTTGATGTGTTTTTTAATATTGTATGAATCATAAGTCCATCCTTGTGTAACTGCTGTCGTAATGATTCAGAACTTCCCCGTCATGCGTTCGTTATCAATAGTTTGTTCCCTTTTATATAAAAATGTTAGCACACACCAAATGTATAATCAAGTGTTGTATGTACGTAAAAACGGTCGTTCATACGTGAAAATTGTTGTTTGTACGCGTACAGCTGAATATGCTGCATAATATTCAAAGAGGCATTCGCTTGACATTACAAATCAACTATGTTATAGTAGTCCGTGCGAGTACGAAATCGGACTTAAAAGAAAGCAGGGATTGAATGAATTTAAAACCGAAATTGCGGAAAGAACTTTTAATGTTTAATCAAATTAACAAAGAATTGAATGATGTTTACGATGCCTTTATGCGGCAGGAGAAGATGTCACACAGCGAATTTGACATTTTATACTCGCTCTGTGAATTGGGCGAGGGGTGTACGCAGCATGAGATATGCAGTGTCTCCTGGCTGCCGAAACAGACCGTGAATTCTGCAATTCGGAAGCTGGAGAGCAAGGGATTGATCCGGTTGCTGCCGGGACGTGGAAGGGAGCGGCACATTCATCCGACAGAAGAGGGAAATGAATGGATCCGGCAGAAGATCTATCGTAAACGCTCCATAGTGAGTATCTTGACAAAAAACACCTCATCGCTTCGAGGCA
>CAJMFH010000023.1 GCA_905212635.1 uncultured Lachnoclostridium sp.
CTTCGCAACGTCGGCTCACCACTGCTTGACTCGCTTTTCCCTCTTTCCGGGGTACCTAGCCGAATTTCCCTGCCTGCGCCTCTCCCCTAACCCTGCCAAAAACGCCACGCCTGCAAAAAAGGGGACCAGCCTTCCGGCTGGTCCTTTTGTAATATAAGTTGATGAAGTTTTCTCCCGCGAATTGCTGTGCCGCACAGCAGCATTCGCAATTCCAGACTCTTCTTATTTGCTTTATTTGCTGCTTTGTTTTTTCTTGGAAATTACGTCGAAGGCTACAGCTGCCAGAAGGACAAGTCCTTTTACAGCTTTCTGCCAGTTTGCGTCGATTCCCATGATAGACATTCCGTTGTTCAGAACACCCATGAAGATGGCACCGATTACTACGCCAGGTACGGTTCCGATTCCACCGTATGCGGAAGCTCCACCGATGAAGCAGGCACCGATTGCATCCATTTCGTAGTTTGTTCCGGCAGTAGGTGCTGCGGAATTGAAACGGGCGATGCAGACAAGAGCTGCGACTGCGGAGAGTACTGCCATATTGACATAAGCGATGAAGTATACACGGTTTGTCTTGACACCACTGAGTTTTGCTGCATTTTCGTTGCCGCCGACTGCATAGTAGTAACGGCCGGAAACGGTTTTGGATGTGTAGTAAGCATAAGCTGCTACGATTACGGCAAGAAGAATGAGGATTGTCGGCAGACCTTTGTAGCTGTACAATTTGATGCAGACAAACATAACGACTGCTGTGATAATCACACATCTCGCGATATCGCCGTAAAGGTTGCTCTGCTGATATCCGTTTTTCTTTGCTTTGATTCGTTTCCAGATAACGGAAGCAATATAACCTGCACTGATGAGGATGCCGGCTGCAAGAGCGGTTCCATAACCAGGTACGTAATTGTTAAACAACGCGATATATTCATCCGGCATTGGGGAGATTGTAAGGCCGTCCAGTACGAGGAGGGCAACACCACGCCACAAAAGCATGCCGGCAAGTGTTACGATAAATGGAGGGATGCGGACGTAGGCGATCCAGAATGCCTGCCATACACCGATTCCAAGTCCTACGAGAAGGCCGGCTCCGATGGCTACCCACATATTGACGCCGCCATTTACCATCAGTTTTCCGACTACCGCGCCGACCAGACACACGATCGAGCCGACGGACAAGTCGATGTTACCACCGGTAAGGATACAAAGTAACATACCTACTGCAAGAATAACGACATAACCATTTTGTGCGATTAAGTTCGTTATGTTGGATGACAAGAGGAGTGCTCCGTCTGTCATAAATGTAAAGAATATGGCAACGATGATCAGCGCGATCACCATTGTATTTTTTTTCAAAGCTTCTTTCACCTGATTCATTTCATTCACGCTCCTTTTCCTGATTTCATGATATATGACATGATAATTTCCTGTGTTGCTTCTTTTCCGTCTACTTCGCCCACCATTTTACCTTCGTTCATGACATAGATACGGTCGCTCATGCCAAGCACTTCCGGTAATTCCGAAGAAATGATGATGACGGATTTTCCTGCTGCCACCAGGTCATTGATGATACAATAAATCTCGTATTTGGCTCCGACGTCGATTCCTCGTGTCGGTTCATCCAGGATCAATACGTCTGGGTCTGTCAGCATCCATTTTGCCAAAAGCACTTTCTGCTGGTTACCACCACTCAGGTTTCCCACATTTTGGTAAACCGATGGTGCTTTGGTATGAAGTTTCTGCCGATAATCTTCTGCAATCTGAACTTCTTTTAATTTGTCAATCACACCGTAGTGGCTGACTTCGTCCATTTTCGCAAGAGACGTATTGGTGTAAATCGGATTACTTAAGATCAATCCATTGCCTTTTCGGTCTTCGGTCACATAAGCAAGTTTGTGCTCGATCGCCTGACGTACATTTTTCAGATGAACTTCCTTTCCATTCATCTTAATCGTTCCGCTGATGCCGGTTCCGTAACTGTGTCCAAACAGACTCATCGCAAGTTCCGTACGACCTGCTCCCATCAAACCGGAGATGCCGACCACTTCGCCGCGGCGTACATAAAAGGATACGTCGTCAACCACTTTCTTTGCCGGAGTCATCGGATGATGAACCGTCCAATGATCGACTTCCATGCAAACCTCGCCAATCTTGACATTTTCTCTGGCTGGGAACCGGTTGCTGAGTTCTCGTCCAACCATGCCACGGATAATACGGTTTTCACTGAAATCATCCACTTCTTTATCCATCGTCTCAATCGTGGAGCCGTCACGGATAACCGTAATCTTATCTGCCACGTATGAAATTTCATTTAATTTGTGGGAAATGATGATTGATGTCATTCCCTGCTTTTTAAACTCAAGCATGAGTTCCAAAAGTGCCTGCGAATCGGATTCATTGAGCGATGCTGTCGGCTCGTCCAGGATCAACAATTTTACATCTTTTGCCAGTGCTTTGGCAATTTCTACCAGCTGTTGTTTGCCGACACCGATATCTTTGATCAAAGTGTGCGGATCTTCTTTCAATCCTACCTTTTTCATAAGCTCCTCGGCACGTCCGTAGGTTTTCGTCCAGTCAATCGCCATTTTCTTTCCCTGCTCATTGCCAAGAAACATATTTTCTGCAATCGTCATATACGGTACCAGTGCGAGTTCCTGGTGAATAATTACGATACCTTTTTTCTCACTGTCTTTAATTTCCTTGAATTTACAAATTTCTCCATCGTAAACGATGTCGCCTTCGTAACTTCCATAAGGGTAGATTCCACTGAGGACATTCATCAATGTCGATTTACCGGCTCCGTTTTCACCGACCAGTGCGTGAATCTCTCCTTTTTTCACCTTCAAATTGACATTATCCAGTGCTTTAACGCCGGGAAATGTTTTGGTAATTCCATTCATTTCCAAGATATATTCTGCCATCGGTCACCCCTCCTTACTTCACATCAGATTCTTTATAATATCCGGAATCGATCAACACTTCTTTGTAGTTATCCTGATCTGCAAAGACAGGCTGGCAAAGATACGTTGGCACGACTCCTTTTCCATTGTCATAACTTTCCGTGTCATTCACCGGGACTTCTTTTCCTTCAATGATCGCTGTTACCATCTCTACTACTTTGGATGCCAGCTGTCTTGTATCTTTAAAGATCGACATCGACTGTTTGCCGGCAATGATATTTTTTACAGAGGTAATGTCGCAGTCCTGACCGGTCAGGATTGGGAAATCGCCTTTGTAAGAAGCGACCAGCGCATTGGTAATACCATTTGCGACCGAGTCATTGGAGGACAACACTGCATCCAGTTTCGTACCATCCTGATAATACGCTGCGAGGATATTTTCCATTCTCTTCTGTGCTTCCTCTGTAGACCAGTTTGCTGTCGCACATTCTGCCAAAGTCGTTGAACCGGAACGAACCACCAGTTTTCCGGAATCAATGTATGGCTGGAGGATCTTCATCGCACCGCCAAAGAAGTAGTTACAGTTGTTATCGTCGGAAGAACCGGTGAAAAGTTCAATGTTAAATGGTCCTTTTGCATTTTTCAGATCCAGTTTATCTTCGATGTACTGTCCCTGAAGTTCTCCGACAAGTTCATTATCAAAGGTTGCGTAATACGATACGGCATCGCTCTGCATGATCAGACGGTCATATGCGATAACCGGGATGCCAAGTCCTTTCGCACCCTGCAAAGCAGTTCCGAGTGCCGAGCCATCGATAGAAGCAACTACCAGAACATCCGGATTGACCGCGATCATATTTTCAATCTGGCTGACCTGCGTTGCGATATCGTTGTTTGCATACTGGATATCTACTTCATATCCTTGTTTTTCAAGCTGCGCTTTCATATTACTTCCGTCCTGTGCCCAGCGCTGCAAATCTTTTGTCGGCATGGAAACCGCGATCCGCTTTTTCGCATCCGGGTCTTTTTGCTGTGGCTTATTGACTGCCACTTGATCTCCGCTTACTCCGCAGGCGGTCAGCGAAAGCATCATTCCGACTGCCATCAGGCAAGCGATCCATTTTTTTATCATCTTCATAGCCATTCTCCTTCTCTATTTATTTTGCTGCTGTGTAACCACTCATGTTTTTCTTTAGGTTTAATATAACATACTGAAAATAGGAATGCTTTACGATGTAATGGACAATTTTGCGATTTTGCAGACAGCACAAAAAAAGAGTAGCACAATCTTGATTTCAAAATTGTGCTACTGCTCTTAATTCGCTTTTTTATTGAGATACACTTCTTCTTTCGTGTGGAAACCACCCTCGATGATTACCTGATCAATATTTTTCCGATCTACAAAAACCGGGGAAAGCTGATAACTTGGCACGTCGTAAGTGCCATCCGACATCGTCTCTGTCACACCGGTGTCCCCGTCTTTGGCAAGTTTGACACAAAGGTCTGCCGCCGTCTCCGCGAGATCATCAATATTTTTAAATGCCGTGCCGCCCTGCGTTCCCTCGACAATACGCTGGCAGGCGGCAAGGTCGCCGTCCTGTCCGACGACATAAACTTTTCCTGCTTTCTGGTTTTCCGAAAGGGCAAGGATTGCCTGCGTGGCAAGATCATCATTGCCGCACACCACGACATCACAGGATTTCCCTTTGGAAAAATAATCGGACACCACATCGTACGCCTGCTCTGCAATCCAGCCTTCTGCATATTTCTTTTCTACTATTTTATAGATACTTCCTAATTTTGAAGCCAGCCCTTTTTCCATCAGTTTCACATTATAATCTTCCGGTGATCCAAGGACTTCCAATATCTGTGCCCCTTCTGGAAATTTCCCGGCGATCGCGTCGCCGTAAAGTTCTCCGACCTTTTCGCTGTCAAACGAAAGATACAGATCTACATTGGCATTTTCAAGCATTCTGTCATAGGCGACGACACGGATTCCCTGCTCTTTTGCCTGCGCAATCACTTCACTGAGCGCTGACGTATCTACTGCGACAACCACGATCACATCCATTTTCTGTTCGATAAAATACGAAATCTGCTTTTTCTGCGCCGCCACGTCTCCGCCGGCATTCTGCACATTGACCGTGGCACCAAGTTCCTGCGCCCGCGATACAAATACATCGCGGTCCCTCTGCCACCGCTCAATGACAAGGGAGTCAAAAGAAAATCCGATGCGGATTCCATCCGAGTCACTTTTCTTTTCCGGCTCACCTGCTCCACATCCGGTCAGCAGAATGACAGCTGTCACACAGAGAAAAAAGCAGATCCACCTTCTATTTATTTGTTTCATACGTTCCTTCTTTCTACCCTTCGCGGTACTCCGACGGGGTCACACCGACTGTCTTTTTAAAGATCCGGCTGAAATAATTGGGGTCGCTGTACCCGGATTCCACACAGATCTGCTTGATGCTCTTTTCCTTTTCCCGCAGCAGATTCTTCGCATGTTCCATCCGGAGCCCCGTCAAATACTCCACAAATGTCTCGCCGGTTTCTTCCTTAAATACTTTACTAAAATAATACGGGCTGACATTGGCGACACGGCTCACTTCATCCAGCGATACATCTTTTTGGAAATTATTTCCAATATAATCTCTGGCATTCGCAACGATGTCACTATATTTCTCACTTGCCTTCGCATGAATGATCTCCACCGCCGCTTTCATGTAGTCAAGAAACCAGCTTTGCAGCTGATCCATCGTGGTAAAACCGGTTACCGTCCCCAGATAATTGGTGCGGTCGCGGAAATGATAGGACATTCCGCCCTCGTGAAAGGCAATCCGCTCGGCATACATGACAAGTTCCAGCACTTTCAAACGGACATCGTCAAGGCAGGATGCGTAATTTTTCTGCATCCAGTCAAAGAACTGCGCGGCTTCTTCCAGCGTTTTCGACACATCCCCGCGTTTGAGCGCCGCATACATCGCATTTTCCGTCTCCATCGGATAATTTTCCTCGACATCCTGCGCCGCCACAAGGTCATTGATATGCATTACCGTCCCTTCTGCTTTTTTCAAAGCCAGACAGGCTTCCTGATACGACGGATAAATGTCATCCACCGGGCGGATGCTTCCCACACCGGCACGAAACTGTAATTCAATACGCGAAATCAGTTTCTGTATCATATTATCGGTCTTTTCAATAATTTTTACTCGCTCGTTATATTCCTTTTCCGGAGCTGCCGCCGGCACATAAACGACGATTTTATTTGTCATAACAGGCCCTACCGTCGCCGGGAAAAATTCCTTCACGATCTGGCGGAATTCATCGTAAAATTTCTGCGCTTTGACCGACATTCCGACGACATTTGTCATCTTGCGGTTTTCGATCGCGTCGCCGACTTCAATCACAAGGATCATGCCATAATCTCCCGGGATATCAAGGAGTTCACGAAAACGCTCCGTATCTCCCGAATAGTTATCCTGAAATAAAATCGAATAAATCATTCCGCTCTCAATGATCGGCACGACCGCTTCGAGTTTTTCTTTGTATTCCAGACTTTTCTCCCACCGTCTCTGCTGTCTGCGCACTTCCTCCATCGCCTTCTCAAGCACGGAGACGATGCGTGACGTATTGGCAGGCTTCGTAATAAAATCCATGACACCAAGTGACATCGCTTTTTTTGCATAATCAAACGTATCGTAGGCGGACATAATAATAAAACAGGTTCGCGGGCAGAATGTCTTAATCTCTTCAATCGCCTCTATGCCGTTGATCCCCGGCATCTGAATATCCATCATCGCAATATCCGGCCGGAATTCTTCCGCGACTTCGATCACCGCCCGTCCGGTCTTTGCCGTCCGCACTTCGCACGCATCTCCAAAATGTTTCGCCACGATCCGTTGCAGGGATTCCAGTACGATCCCTTCGTCATCTGCCAGCAGTAATTTTATCATGCTCTCACCTCCTTCGGTATTTTAAGGGTAAACCGCGTTCCCTTTCCCTCGCCGTCACTCTCGATCTCCAATACATCTTCCGTCGTATAATACATCTGTAACCGCTCCAATACATTATAAATACCAATTCCATTGGATTTGCTGTTTTTCTTATTTTTTACATTTTCTCCGCGCAGCACCCGTTCAATCAGTTCCTGACTCATACCGCGTCCATTGTCGGCGACTTCAATATAAACCGTGCCGGCTTCCTGCCAGATGCGCAGTGTAACCCAGCCTTCCCACTCCACGCCTCGGATGCCATACTGCACGGCATTTTCAACGAGTGGCTGTAGGATCATGGACGGCACAAGAACATTTTCCAGTCCCGGTTCGATTTCCTTCTTATAATGAATGTCTCCGGCAAAACGCACGTTAAGAATATAAATATAATGATCGACCAGCCGGATTTCATCCGCAAGTGTCGCATCTTCATTGATACGCGACAGATTGTAACGGAAAAACTCCGCCATATTTTCGATGAAAAGTGCCGTCTTATCGGCATCTTCGATCATCGCAAGCTGCATTCCCGCATTCAATGTATTAAATAGGAAATGCGGATTGATCTGCGACTGTAAGTATTTTAACTGCGCATCTTTTAACAACGTCTGCGTTTTCAATTCGTTTTCGCGCATCTCATTTTCTTTTTCCATACTGACACGCTGTGCTTCGACGTATTCACGGATACTTCCCATCATCTTGTCAAATGCTTTTGACAGGCTCTCGACTTCATCCCCGGTGCGGAATACCGGAATATCGACGGAAAGATCTCCCGCTGTAACTTCCTTCGCCCGCCCGGACAGAATTTTCAACGGTTTCGTCAGACGTCTTGTCATCATGACAACCATAATTGTATCACACAATACGACGACAAAGAACATGATTGTACCGACCACTTCCATATAATACAGGGAGTTTTGCAAAAGCAGGTAATTATTAGAATTTCCCTGAAACTGTATATTGTTCAAGCTGCTGATATAACCATTGAGGTACTCTTTTATTTTTCCGGCTTCTTCATAACGTTCCCCATAGGTCTGCACGTCTCTGCCACGTTTTGCTTTTACTGCCTCTTCGGAAACCTTCAGGTAATTTTTCCCAAGATAATAAATATTATTTTTCAGCACACTGGTCTGCCGGTCCAACGTTTCTTCCTGCACCTTGACCAGCTGCTCCGACAAATTCTGCTGGCTGATGTAATACTCCTGCAAGACATTGGAATCTCTTGTTTTTAAATATTCCAACATCTCCGAATGCACCTTATCCAGTTCTTCTGTCATTTCATTTAACTGCACATTGGTCGCATATACCTGTTCAATCTGAACAAGTACCTGATTGATATTGAGAAACATCATCACATTGATGACCAGTGTCATGACCGACGTAAATATCAATAATACGATCATTTTTGTACTAATGGATGCTCGTTTCATTTTCCGCCTCTTATCACTTTTTGCTGTATCATCTGATATTCGTTTACAATTCCGTTTTTCTTATATTCCTGCAATGTCTGGATTGCCGTCTGCCCGATTGCCTCCGGGTCGATTGACACGCTTGCCGCAATTACATTTTTTTCCAGTCCGCGCCGGATCTCATCGTTTTCATAGGCTCCAATGATCTTTACCGAACCCACTTTACTGTAATCGACAACCGCCTGATAGGCATATGCCGTTCCCGTCAAAGACAGACTCACAAGGACATCCGGACACTGTTTCTCATCCAGAATAATGTCTCTGACCGCTTTTTCCGTCGCAAATTCATCTGTTTCCTCCAGAAGCTGCACACGAATCTTTGCCCCCTGCACCTTTTGGCGGATGGTCTGCAAAACCAGATTGTTCTCTCCAAAATCCACATTTTTTTCCATCAACACGAGAACTTCGTTTTTCTTCTTGGAAATATTTTCCTGTATCAATTCCGCGTAACTATCCCCAAGACTGCTGTCATTGACGCCGACAAATGCACATCGTCTCCCGCTGTAGTTATCATGCAGCATCGTCACTACCGGAATTCCGGCTTCCATCGCCGCATCCATCTCCGTTCCCACCGTCTTGGAGGACGATTGCAGCAAAATCCCATCAACTTTTTCCGCAATCGCGATGTCCATATATTCTTTCGTCTCGTATGTCTGCGACACATTGTCGGAAATCTGCTCTACATAAATATTATGCTTTTTTCCTTCTTCTTTTGCCGCCTCGTACACCTGCTGCCAATTTTCGTCCTTGGGGTTGTCCACAATAAAGGCATAATGTGCCTTGTAGGACTGCTCTTTCGTCTCCTCAAGGCCGGTCTCTGCCATCTGGCTCCGCAGGATGGCGAATCCGCCAAGTGTCACGGCAAACGCAATGACAATACAGATCAGCATCCCCATAAGCACTGAATTTGGTCTGTTTTTCTTTTTCATGGATCCACACATACCACCTTATCTCAGCGAAGTTTCTCGCCCCGCCGTTTTTTGTTCATCACCTTATAACGGTACATTTTCTCGTCGCTTTCTTTGATATACTGCTGCATACTCTCCGTTTCTCCGGGTACCCGGCTCGTAATTCCGTAACTGGCATGAATGGCATACGGTTTTTTGCCGGTTTTGTTAAATTTTTCCAATTCCGTTTCCATTTTCAGCATCCAGGCACGCCCTTCCATCTCGGTTACATTTTTTGCCAGTACGACAAATTCATCTCCACCGGTACGCGCGCAGAGATATTCTCCCCGGCACGCTCCCGATATCGTCTCGCATACTTTCTTCAACGCAAAGTCGCCCTCAATATGCCCAAAATTATCATTGATCTGTTTCATTCCATCGAGGTCAATGACGCACAAAAACAACGGAATCTTTTCCTGTTTTGCCTGTTCCAACAGTCCGACTCCCTGCTTTTCCAGTCCGCGCCGGTTGTACCAGTCGGTCAGTTCATCGCGGTCGTACATATACGCGAGTTCGTCGATCAAAGTTTTCATTTTATCCTCAATCAGCAGATCATGGATCTTATTGCCGATATTGATGTTCCAGCGGAAAAATAAATTTGCCGTATTTTCCCAGCTCCAAAATCGAAATGCCTCATAGCCATAGCAGTTATCCTGAAAATGGATCGGCGCAAAATACCATACCTGCGTTTTATCATCGATCATTTCTTCCGGCAGAAGTTCCCGTCTCTCAAATGGGATGCGTACCCCGGTCTGCTGCTCATTGTCTTTGATATAAACGCACAATTCCATCTGATCCGTATACGCTTTGTACCCCTGCGCATCGTGAAGCATTTCACAAAGGCACAGACCATAATCGCGGATGCCGTACATATTTTTATGAAATTCTGCAATATAATCTGCGATATCTTCGATGGATTCCGCCTGACTGAGATAAATGGACATATAGTCAAACTGCGTTGCCCGGTTGTGCTCCGCCTGCATCTTATCGTATTCACGCTGTTTTTCCAATATAATTTTTTCGCCCGCTTTTGCCATGCAGCCACAGGACTCCCTCGCCAGAATATCCGCCTCAAAGCAAACTTTTTCTATTTTTTTCCAATCCTCGGTTTCCTGATTTTCCGCAATCAACTCCACTGCCTGCTTTCCCATTTTCCGGAAAGGCACACGCATTGTCGTGATCGCCGGTGTGAAGGACAATGTCTCCAGCAGCCCATCGTATCCACTGACACAAATGTCTTCCGGCACACGGATTCCGCGCTTAATCAGTTCACTGGTCACCGCCAGCGCCATGTGGTCGTTGGCGCACAAAATCACTTCCGGCATCTCTTCCGCTGCCAGAAACCAGTCACACGCCTGCGGCCCCATATTGTACCAGTAGTCCCCGTAAAATGTCTGATGTTCCGTCACCGGAAGCTGGTATTCACGCATCGTATCCAAAAAACACTGCATCCGTTCTCTGGCATCCCAGTAATCTTCCGGTCCACTCATAAAACAAAGCCGCTTTTTCCCATGCAGCTCAATAAAATGCCGGATAAGCCCTCCCATTCCCGTTGTATTTTCCACAAGGAAGTTGACGGCGCCATCCACTTTTTCACGAATGCTGACAACCGGACAATGACAATATTTCTGCACATTGTCAATAATCTTCTGGCGGCTGCTTTTCTCGGTCATTGTGTCCAATGCCAGTATCACACCCGAAAATTCCTCATAACACGGCAGATCCCATATCATCTGGTCTCCAATAAAATGCTCATTATTATGTCCGTATTTCCCAAAATTTGTAAAAATCGCAACATTATATCCCTGCTGCTCTGCCGCTTCCATAATTCCCTGACACAGCCTCATCTGAAATTCATCTTTCACTCTTTCTGCAAATACCCCTATGGTTTTTCGTTTGTTGTGAAGCATAACCGATCCACCTCCTTATGTATGATGTTATCACACAACGAGCCATCTTACAACACCAACATTATGAAAAAAATGTGTTTTTGCAAGCCTTGTAAGACCATTCCAAATATGATAAACTGTAAGCAACAAATAGCACAAAGGGGTTTTTATATGAAACGGATTTGTATTGTATTTATTATCTTATTGCTTCTTCCATATTTTTCCATGTTCGTATGGACACCATCCGAGCCAGACACGATGGCATCACAGGCATCAGCACTTGCGACAGAAACTTCGTCAGCCTCCGCTTCCCCGTATTATCTGGAAGCGATCGGAGCCGATGACACCGCCGCTGTCTTAGATGGCTACCCAATCAAAGAGACGGTGATTGCAGTCATTGATACCGGTGCAGAATTGTCCCACGAGGATCTCGCCGATTCTCTCTGGATCAATAAAGCGGAACAAAATGGGTCGGACAATGTGGACGACGATGGCAATGGCTATATTGACGATGTTTACGGTGTGGATTTTATCAACAACGTTCCCACCCCGGTTCCGAACGATTCCTCGGCACCTCTTCGTTACGAAACTCCGGAAGACGATTCCAACACCAGCCACGGTACACACGTAAGCGGGATCATTGGCATGAATCCGGACAATGCAGTCGGCTACGCCGGTGTCGGTTATCACACAAAAATTATGATCTTAAAAGCGGGCAATTATAAAAACAGTTTTTCCTTTGCCAATGCCACAAAGGCGGTTCAATATGCGGTCGCCAACGGCGCAGATGTGATCAATATGTCATTTGGCAGTTACAATGAAAATGAAACATTTGCAGAAGAATTGGAAAAGGCCTCCACTTCCTGTATCCTTGTCGCGGCTGCCGGAAATGATGGAAAATCTTCTTCCAACTCCAAGATGTACCCAGCTTCCTATCCTTACGTAATTGGCGTAATGGCAGGTAATACAACGTATGGCTGCTGGACTTCTTCCAATTTTGTCGATTCCTCTCCTGCCCCTTATGACCTCCTCTGTCCCGGCGAATCCATCCTCTCTACGACCCGCCACAATTCTTATGCGGAAAAAAGCGGAACTTCGATGGCTTCTCCAATGGCAGCCGGAAGTGCGGCTGTCATTATGGGATTTCTTGAAGCAAATAGAACTTATACAAGCCGGGAAGATCTTCTTTCCGATACCCAAAAATATCTGCTTATGAGCGATTCCGTATATACTTACACCGCCGATTCCGGTCTGATCTATATTACACCACGCCTGAATCTGAAAAATTCGCTGCGGCATATCATAGAAGATCTGAAAAAAGAAGCCGAGGCTTCCGCGGTTCCATCCACCACACCGGTTTCCGTTGTAAGTCCTTCACCGACGACCGCGGGAACCCCGTCGCCGACAGTTTCTCCAGCAGTCACGACGAACCCTCCGGAAAATTCGGTTCCGGCAATACCAACGACAGCGCCGCCGACAGTTTCCGCGATTCCATCTGCTACGGCACCGTCTTCTCCCGGCAGCACCGCCGCCCCAGAAAAAAAGTTTAATACCAAATTACTTAAAATCCAAAAGATAACTCTAAGGAAAAAAGGGAAGCGTAAAATTACCATAAAATGGAAAAGGTGCAAGACAGCCACAAGATACCAGATTCGTGTTAAAAACAAAAAGAATGGAGAAACACGATGGATTTACACGAAAAAAACAACAATTACCTTAACCTATAATAAAAAAATGCAGGTAAGCATCCGCGCCCAAAAGGTAAGTGGAAAAAAAATATGGAGTGGCGCCTATAAGAAAATTTCTCTCCGCGCAGGTTTCTAAAGAATAAGAAATGAAAACAGACAGCCCCTTCTCAAGAAAGGGCTGTCTGTTTTCTGTTATTATATACAAATTGACTTCTATTTGGCTTTTACACTTGTTTTCTTCGAAATACCGCTTAAGATCTTGCCATTGCCTTTGTTCTTATAAGCACGTATTTTGTAATAGAATTTTCTTCCTTTTACAGAATACTTATCTTTGAAAGAATTCTTCTTTACAATGGCAAATTCATCGTAAACTCCGTATTTACTTTCCGCGCGGTACACGATATAGCCGCTGGCTTTCTTATGTTTCTTCCAGGAAACAAGAATCCTGCCTTTCTTGGCCTTTGCCTTAACCTTGGTAACTTTGCCTTTGAGGGTCTTAATCTTTCCGGCAGAGACTTTCGTTCCTGCTGCCGCCTGTGCCGCAGATGCCGCTGCCTTATCCACATTTGCAGAAATTGCATATGCACTCATTTCGCTGTTGTTTTTCTTCTTCTTGGCTACCGCAACAACTTTATAGTAATACTTGCGTGCATTTTTCTTCTTACTTGTGTAACAACTCTCTTTGACATTTGCTACCAGTTTGTATTT
Organism: uncultured Lachnoclostridium sp.; assembly: GCA_905212635.1. GTDB lineage: Bacteria > Bacillota > Clostridia > Lachnospirales > Lachnospiraceae > Eubacterium_F. Next base: position 13,585 of record CAJMFH010000023.1, read on the forward strand.
GCCGTTCGCCTTTTTCGCACGGTAAACATTGTAAGATTGTGCTCCACGCACACCCTTCCAGGTAATGCGGACACCTTTCTTTTTAATGTTTTTGCGGCGGACAAAGGTAGTTCTCGGCAATTGATTTTTGTTCACAGTCGGAACTGTCGACGAGTCAGGAGCCGGTGTCGGTTTCACGATACACTGGATTGTAATCGTTTTTGTTGTAACACTTCCGGCATTGTTCTCCAGTTCAAATACATACGTTCCGTTCTCAGTCACTTCATACGTTTTTCCGGTGTACGGTTTTCCGTTTACACGGATTTCCTTTATTCCGGAAACTCCACCGGTGGCTTCTATGCCAAGTGCCGCTTTTTCAACTGTGCTTGTCGGAACACCTGTAATCGAAAGGACCGGCTCTGCCGCATCCTTCTTCACAGATACCTTCGCCGATACCTCTTTGCCAAGAATATCTTTGGCATATACGGTAACGTCATATACACCGTCCGGAAGATCCGAGATACCAAATACCGTCTCCTCTGTTGTCTTCTCTTCTCCATTGACAACATAACGGATTTCTTTCAATGCTGCCGTACCCTTTTGTACGGTGGCTACGATAGCAGCATCTTTCTTATTGGTAAATGTGCCTTCCGCAAAGTTTGGTGCAAGATGAATCGCAGCGGCGGATTTTTCAATCATCGCACGGTTTGAAGACACAATCACTTCGTTGTCATCCTGATCCACAATCTTCGCATATACTACGAAATCCATCTCTTCTTCAAGTGTAATCGGTTTTCCATCGTAGGAAATCCATTTTCCATTTTCATCCAGTTTCTCGCCTTGTTTTACAATCTGGTAAGAAATGGATTTTATACCCGAATGTTCATCTTCTCCCGCAATTTCCATCAGAAAACCTTTGGAAGAAACGAGAATGTCGCCTTCATCGGATGTTATGACATTCTGTGCTCCATTTAGATCGGTCAAAGTGATGGAACCTTTCGGCTCAACAATGTCTTTAAACATAGCACGGATTGTCTCGTCTTTTCCTACGGTATAAATAAAGTCGTTCTCTTTGGAGAGAAGTTTATCCGAGGAATCATACCAGCCGGCAAATTCATAACCTTCTTTTTCCGCAGCTTTCAATTCCAGTTCGAAGCCCGTGTTGACCTCGTAAGAATATGGATGCTGCTCTACAGAAGACGATTCACTTTGCGCAGTCAGTATATCTTCTCCACAATGTACTTCGCCACCTTCGGTTATCTGTAACCCGACATCGTATTTATTACGAACCGTATACGTGATAATCTTCGAACGTTCGCAGGAGTCCGTCTTCGCCTTTACCTTAACATGAACAGTACTTGGCGTTGTTCCTTCCGCAATACGGTTAAATACAATCTTATTCCCCTGAATGGACGCTGCGTCTGTCTCCAGTACCGGACTTTCTATCGATGCATTTTCTTCCGGTAATGTACCCTCTGCTTCGTCCGTAAGTTCATAAGAAAGTTTCACATTATCCTGCGTATGGTCTTTGTGTACTTCACAAAGAGTCACATCTGTCTGTACATCAAACTGACGGGAAGGTTTTTCGCCTGTCTTTGGCACATCGACATAATCATCATAGGTACGGATGGAAATGTCACATGTACATTTTTTACGTTTTAAGGTAAGTGTATACGTATTTTCCATGTCGTCTTTCGTAACCTTGATCGTCAATACATCGCCATCCCAGTTTTTATTGATCGTTGCTCCGCTTGCGCAGGTAGCATTTACTTCTGGAAGTTGATTTTCCGGATAACCATACGGAACGTCTACCGTATAGTTTCTCTGATATGGTTTAAATTCTCCATTGAGTTTTACACCGTATGCGAGATCTTCCGCGCTTCCTACGGCAAGACTATTCAGGCAGGTTGCATCCGTATAAATATACGTTGTCAATTTACCGGATACATCCTGTGCTGCAATCGTAAACTCTTTGGTCGAAGTAGATTCCTCCAGCGCTACTGTTCCGGAATCCATGGTCTCCGTCGTATAAGATTTCCGCATCAACGGTTCTTTTCCTTCTACCTCAATCGAACCGGTTTCATTGGTTGCTGTTACTTTTCCTTCATATACAGCAGCTTCCTTCAACGGAATCTCATTGTCTTCATCACCTACACAGTAGAACAGCTGATTTTCTACACCGTCTGCTGTATAAAGATATACCTGTGGTCCTTTCGTCAGATACTCTACACTGAGAATGGCAGTCGTCGCATTGTCTGCCGCATCGGTTACTACCATCTGATAATAGCCATTTTCCGAAAGGTTGACATCGTACGTATCGGAAAGAGCTGTCTCATTTCCTGTTACTTTGATGCCGCTTCCCAGATCTGTCGCCTCCGTCGTCTGCATGTTCACTTTCTGAATCTTAACGGATTTAATCTTGCGGTCAGCCTTAATATCATATGCAATGTAGGCATTCGCTGTTGTATAATCCGTAATCGGATTTCCACTCTCATCAACCAGTTTCATTGTTACATCCGGCCAATCATCTGTGGTTTCATCAATCTTATCCGCCTCTTCATCAAAACATGAAATATCAATGTGCTGCTGTTTGATATTTCCTGAACTGTCTTCCACAATCACATGGTACGTTCCGTTTTTCCTGATTTTCAATGTACCTTCTGCAAACTGGTTATTTACCAGTTTATCGGCACCGTTTCCACCAATGCTGACAGAATTCAGCATCACATCATCATAAGCATAAACCGGAATTTCCAGAACCGTTCCCGGCTGAAGTTTCGTTCCGCTCGTCGGAAGAGTCTTACCGATGACAATCGTCGGTTTTACTTTGTCTTCCGGTACATAACGTCCGGTATCTCCCTCACTTCGCTCGGAATAATATTCCACCATGCGGTCAAAGGACGCGCTGCCATTGATGACTTTTACCGTAACGGTATGCTTTTTCAGCGAAGTATTGTTGAAATCTACCGTATGGCGTTTGTAATACTCGCCTTCTACTTCTTCCCCATCACGGTCTTTATATTGTTTGGTTACAAAACCAAATCTATTGTTACTTGAAACTTCGATATCGCCTGTGTAATAGAAGTCAATGCTTCTTGCATATGTCGTAAAGGTAAAGCTATTGCCTTCTCCTCCGGTACAGATATCACTGTTGTATGGAAGAACGGTTCCTTCTTTAACAGCTCCGATATCTATATCCTCCCATTTCTGTCCGTGCAGAGCATCGGTAAATTCAAATACCGGATTATCGGTACGGATATTACATCCGGACACCGTCGCTGCAAACGTAATATCTTTAAAGGAACCGGTTGTCGTATCGGCAATTCGCAGAACTCCCGAACCTTCTTTTTGTGCCGTCACGGTAACGTATCCTGTCTTCACATTGTAAGCGGCACTCTGCAAAAGTTTGTTATCTGTCGCCACTTCTGCCTTTCCATCTTTGTTGATCTTCATTTCCGTAAGCGTAATATTGCTTCGTTTGGAAGAATCCATCGCTGCCTGCATCTTCAATGTAAAGTTGACCGGATTTCCTACTGTCAGAGAAACCTTATCCAGACAGTCAAATCTCGTCGCCGGTACGACCTTACCATACTCCGTATTGTTGCGGGTCTCGTATTCTTCTGCATCACTCTTCAATGTAAACTGAAGGTTTGCAGCACCTACTGCGTCTTCCGGATCAAACGCACTCAATGGAATTACAATCTTTCCTTGGATTGTCTGCGTTTTACCGGCAGGAATCGTCTGATTCGTGCTGACAACTCCCGACGTATCTTTATAGGCAAGATACTCAAATACACCTTTGTCGTCTCCATTTCCGAGAAGGGCTGTTTCCTTTCCATCATCGGCTACGATCAGATTTCCGCCAATCTCCAGCGGAATGTATTTATCTTCACTTCCATCTGTTTTTCCAGCGCTTCGTTTTACCTGGAATTTCACATTGGAAGCATCTTCTACACCTTTGTTGCTTACTGTCATATTCACATCAGCAAGAACACAGGAAATATTGTTTACACTTCGTTTCTCCAACGTATCGCTGGCAGTAATTTCTAAACTGTCAATCGAAAGTTCTGCTTTCTTTCCGACAGAAATCATTCCACGTCCGTCTTTATCCTGATCAGTACTGAGAACTTTTGCATCTTTTACATACGTTGAATCTTCCTGTACTTCGATATAAATTTTTCCTCCGGCGATATCTTTTGGAAGAGCACTACATGCGATAGCATCGGTTGTCACCTGCTGTCCGGCAAGGATATTGCTCTCAACTTTCCACTTAGCAAGTTCCGCCGGTGCATCGCCATTTGCACCTTGCGCTTTCAAACTGATAGAAATCGGATTCTTCTTACTTCCACGGATTGCCACATCTCCGGTATTACGGAAAGAAACGCTTCCACTTAGTTCTGCACCGGATACAAAATTGTTCTTATCAAACGTAATGGATGCTTCTCCGATCTTCTGATCTCCAATTCCATAAGTGATTGCATAAATACCGGAAGTAGGCGTATTATGAGAATCCGGAACATATTCCTCATACGATTCGCCATCAAATTTCAACGACGTTTTCATTAATTTTGTCATCGTACCTTTGGTAAGAATTGTCAATGTTCCGCTTTCATTTCCCTCCGTCGCTTTTCCAAGTGCAATCTGAGGCGCATTGAAGATAAACTGATCTTCTCCGCCGCCTTTCTCACTGTCATAGAACGCGGCTCTCGTGTCCTCCGAAGTCCACTGATTGGAAACCGAATCTTCATATACCTGCATATGATTCATCGCAAGCATAAATGCCTCGCCAAATTTTCCAACCGTTGGATCGTACTTTGTCACATAAAGGGCATTGTTTACCGTATTGGCTACCGCCTGCGTATAAACGGCGGAAATATTTCCATCCCCATCGACGCCAATCGTCGCATCTGCCTGTGAATTTCCACGATCCTTTTCTTTCTCATCCTTCTCCACAGTAAACAATGGATCTACCGTAATTTCCGCATTCTTACTGTTCAAGGCATTTTCAAGGCTCGCTTCTTTGATGACATAGGTAACTCCATTCATGGTGTACATGAGGAACGTCTCTGCTTCTCCAGAATCTGTCAGTTTTCCATGAAGGAATTTCAGGTTTGAAATGTTCGGAGAATCCACTTGTTTCACACAAGTTCCTCCCGAATATTCACCATCTTTTTCATCGCTGTCCTCATAATCCACCAGCGTTTTCAACAGAACCGCATCCCCAAGTTCCAGTGTTTTCTTTGTGTCACCTGTCAACGTATCCTCTTCTGTCTTAATGGCTGCTTTCTGAACATACAGTTTTTTGATCTTTGCCTCTTCCTCGTAGTCACCCTTCTGCTCAGTAGTGTACGAAATGAAGTAGTCATTGTTTGTGCCTTCTGTAATCTGTACATTTTCCAGACGGGTTCCCTGCTTTTTCCAATCATCCGACGGCTCCACATCGATCGTCTGATACGTTCCATCGTCCTGTTTCACACTGAAATGAAGTTTGGAATATTTACCATACAGGAAATCTGTTGTCAAAGCATACTCATAATTTGCTTTTGCATAAGGATCTCCGGTTCCGGATTTATTATTCGAATTGTTTCCTTCTGCATCTTTGTCATATTTTTCCTTGTATTTTGCCTCACGTTCGGCAAGTTCTGCCTCGGTGTAAGGTTCCGTATCGGCATACACATAAACATCCGATGTCGTTCCGGAAGGAAGGAAACTATAACCCATTGGAGTTCCAGTTGAATGATCACCTACATACCCCTCTCTAAGGGTTACTGCTTGTGAAAATGTTGTCGATGATTCGGTATCAAATTCTGCCGTTTTCACATCGATATACTTGCTTGCCGTTTTCAGCAATTCATCCGCCGGAGCACTCGCATTAAGTTTCTTTTGTGCCCAGTCGCTATAACTGGTCCATGTCACCTTAATCTTGCTTCCTTCTACAACAGCATTGAAATCCAGATCACCGGTCCCGTCAGGCCCGTTTCTGACAAAATCTACTGCAATATACTTTGTCTCTGAGGTTTCATCCACCGGATTGACCAGTCCCATCGTCTCTTTTCCTTCTTCTCCGCCTTCGCCGGTACTTGTTGTGGAAAGTTTAGACAGTACAAGCTGGGTTTTATCAAATGATTGAGTCGTGTTACGGCTTATCGTATACAACACATAGTTCGTGTCTCTTACGGTCAGCAGTTTGTAATCCGAAGCACTGTTAAGACCGCTTCCCAGTTCTACTGCCGATGCGTTGTTGCCGTAGCCGCTCACCTCAAATTCGTCAATACCATTTATCTTATAGGACTGCCCTGACATTTCGTCCTGCACAGCATTATCATCCGAGGAATTGATTTTTTGCAGCCGCAAGTAACTTTGTGGCTTGGAAACCGTTACCCTTGCTCCTGCTACATCGTTATCAACCTCTTCCTCGCTTCCATCCATATCACGCCCGGCAACCTGCCACGAGAAGAACCACTCGCTTTTGCCTTCTTCCGCCCGTTCCCGGTCAAATCCGGCTTTGCATCCGATAACGTCCATCTCATAGGAGAAGAACAGGAATACCACTCGGAAGCCGACCGCCGCCGATGTGATAAATTCGTCCACCTGCGTCTGCTTATTAATCGTAAATGCGAACGAGACAGATACTTTTACATATATTTCCAGTTTTGCAAGGTCAACTCCGACACCGGCTCCTGCCTCTACATATAGGCTCGGATTTAACTTTAATCCGGCAAACGAAACATTATTCTTAATGCTTGTCGTTCCATCGGCATTCGTAACCTCTTCTTTTTCAAGTTCAATACCGGTCTGTGCCTCAAGTTCCATACCGATCTGAACATAGACATAGAAGATCGGACAGCACTGGAATCGGTACTGCAAACGGACACTTCCTTCAATCGCCAGTGCGATCATAGCGGAAGAGAACTCGTATTTACCGGTCAGTTTACTGTATTTCCATACAAAAGACATATTGACTGCAATATCAATTTCTGCCTTCTTCGCCGGTGAAGCCTTTGCTCCATTTCCACTATTTCCGGTACCATCGGATTTACCGGCATTTTTCTTCAATTGTTTAAAGATATTATTGGATGGATCCGACATGGCTTCTTTCATTTCTTTCAAGCCCTGCGCACCCATAACATCTTTTTCGGCATCTTCGGTGCCTTCTTTGCTCATACCAAATACAGGAGTTCCGACGGAAAATCCAATCTCGTCGTCATCCATCATAAATGTTCCATAACCAAGTCCGATTTCGATTTCCGGCAGGCTTACTCCCGGTGATGTATCTGCAACACTTGGCTGGTTTGCTGTCGTTCCATAAGGATCTTCCGGTGCCTCAGCTGCTCCTGCATCTTCGGATTCAAATGCCTGTGCTGCCGGCTCCGGAACAGTATAGAACCCACCACGTTTCGTTGATGTGATCTTTTCTTCATTTCCTGTCGTCACACGGGAAGTAATATAATATGTCTCATTTCCGTGCAGACATCCGAGATATCCGTTAATCTGTTCCGATGTGGAAGCTGCTGTAAATCCATTTGGCATCTTGGTTTCATAAACCTTGATTTCTGCCGGATTCTTATAAGCCTTTCGCAGATTTCCCTGCCAATTCGGAGTCCATTCATATTTCTTTTTGCTGTCATTCATCTTCGCAGGACTGGCATCGTATCCGGACAGGAACGATACCGTTCCGCTTGAAACAGCACCATACATTTTCACGCTTCCATCTTTCGCTGAAATATCACGATAGGCCTTCTGCTCTTCCGTCATATTCTTTTTCTGCTCTTCCGAGGTCTGTGTCGTTACAAATCCCGGAACCACCTGAAATGTCTCTTTTCCCGTCGCTCCCGGCGGTGTATTAAGAGATGCCGGCTGAACCGAATAGTCTACCTTTATCACAACATCTTTTCCAAAATCTGTAATCTGATATGGTTCCCCTGCCTTCAGGATTTTAATCGGTTTAATTCCGTCTTCGTCTTCTGTATATTTACCATCTCCATTTTTATCTTTGTAGATGGCTACCAGTTTCTCGCTGATAATTTCCGGATCTCTTACTACACTGACAGAATCCGGTGTATATACTGAAAATGTAATCGTGTTGGATACAATGTCCGAATCCGTAATGATAATATCGGAATCTCCATCGTATACTTTATCTCCATAGAGAATCTTCGTACCATCGCTCAGACCAAAGTTAATCTTATTAAAGTTAACCACTTTATCCGAGGAAGTATACATATATTCTGCGGCATTGGATTTCATATCGATTGTTTTTCCATCCACTTTGATGTTTTTCCCAATCGCCGTAAACTTATCTGTTTTTTCCTGATCTGTGTCTTTTTGCGTCATTGAAGTCTTACAGTTAATCTCCAATGTCTGATAGCGGTTGTATTCACAGTTGAGAGTATAATCTGCGGTCGTGGACAACCTTTTTCCATTGTTGGAATATTTTACTATCGTGGATTTATCAACATCTTTGTCTAAGGAAATGCTGTTGCTTCCTTCTTTGAGTTCTACTTTGTCAAGCTGGTAAACCCCGAGAGTATCGGTTTCTTTTACTTTCAGTTCTGTTCCAAGGTAGAATTTTCCATCGCCATCGGAATCAAATCCACCTTTTTCTATTGAAATGACCGGTTTCAGTCCTTTTTTTACTGCTGTTACACTTCCGCTGGAAGCCCGGTCCATACGGTCTTTGTCTTTGCTGTCACCCAGATTGATATTCAATGTAGTCTGTTTGCTCAGCCAGCGGCGGTACAGATTAATGTTTACCGAATTTACTTTGGAATCACGATTTCGCACCGTGCCGCCACGTTTTGAAATAGCGGTCTTAAATGCGAGGTACTCATTGCCTGCGCCTGCGGGAATATTATCAAGATTCACATCAAACGTTTTGGTTTCGGAACCATTTCCAAATCTTGTAAATATTGACGTTGCCGCTTTCTTTGACTCTTCACTGAGGCGGTTTTTCATGTGACCGTCTCCACTATCCGAAGTATACGCGGTCAATGATGTTGCAAAACTGCTGTTACCAATACCTACAAGCAGTCCGCTGTAATATTCTCTCGCCCAATACAGACTATAACTGGTCTTTGCCCAGAAAGATCCTGACATCCTGCTGTACATATTTACCAGATCATTGATCTGATAATAGGTGTTTGCACGGCGCTTTGCCACTAAGATATCACCGCCGCTCATTGAGTTTCCACCCTCATCACTCGTAGTCTGCGCCGTATAAGTTCCTGTCAGATTACAGTTTCTGCCCCATTGGCTGCTCAAATCACTGGTACTGATCTTGTAAGAATAATCTCCCGCTGCCTGTGCATTCATGTCACCGGACTTATCGGTAACTTTCTCATAGCTAACGACGTTATCCTTCTGTTTAACGGCTTTCGCTTTTACTTCCTTGCTGTCGTTTTCCGTGATCGCCGTGTCACTTTCTTTGACACGCGCCGAAGCATCTTTGGCATCCTTGCTCTTAGATGCTGTCGCAACATTATCCTTATCTGCCGTATTGGTATTAAACAGATTAACCCGGATCTCCTGTGCGCTCTGTTTGATATTTCCACCCTTCGCGTTTTTCAGTTCAATGGTAAAATAGCGGTCTTCTTCTGTTTTTTTGTTATCATTCAGAAGGTCGATCTCAATCTCTGCACTTTCGATACCACCACTGAAGCTTGCTGTAGACTCTGCCTTAGCGTAATCCGTCCCCGCTTTCGCGCTTCCATCCACAGTCTTGTAATCTACAGATGAAACATACTGTGTCGCTCCTGTTCTGGTCAACTTAATCTTCGCTTTGCCTGTACTTTTGTCTACCCTTATCTGGCTAAGTGCAAATCCCATTGTGCTTTCGAGTTTTTCCTCGTCATCCTTGATGCACATCGACAAGCGGTTAGCAGACTCTGTAAATGCTGCACCTTCCACTTCATAGATGGTAAAGGATGCCAGCTCCTCTGCTTCATGCTCATCGTCATCGGTTGCTTTGACAACGATATCCTTTACCCATTCGCCATCTTCAAAGTCTACCTGCAAAAAACTTGTTTTAAATGGCATTTCCCCGTCGAGAGGTACATCTGTGTAACTTCCCTTTTCGTATGGCTCTTCATCTGTTATATGACGGTTGTTTAAGTTGATCCACAGTTTTTGTGAACTTTCTTCTCCGGTCGTCTTTGACAAACTAAGTTTGTAATCAGCTTCTACTACACAAATATATTCATTTTGCTCAAAATCCTTTTCGCTTACGACAAGTGTTTCCTGATTTCCACCGGAAACAGCTTCCCATTTTCCATCTTTTTTTACATGCCAAAAATAACGGACATACTCACCTTTTACCTCTTTCAAAGAGAGTGTTACTTTTCCGTCCGCTTTCTGTGCATCCACTTCATAAGAACTGCTTACCTGCTGTTTTCCCATCGTTCCATCGGTTCCGATTGGATTTTCCACTTTAACAGTATAGTCCTTATTCGATGCCGCATTGGCATACACCAGTTCCTTCTCGTCTTCGTCAAGCGCTGCAACAGCCGGTGTGATCGCCACTTTTGCCGTCGCTTTTCCCTTTGTTCCTCCAAGACGATAAATTGTTATTTTCTGCTCTTTAGCATTCTTTCCTTCTTCAATTGTTATGGAATCATTCTTAAAAGCAAATGTTCCATTTGGGAATTTTTCCTCCCAGGACTCCTCTTCTTCGACGGTCTGCCCGTCTTTTCCTGTTACGGACAAATTGCCTTTTTTCTCTGCCTCATACGCGTATGATGACGTTCCTGCGCTCGTCACGAACATGACTGCCGCGAGAAAAACTGCCAGCAAACGTTTTCTCAAATGCTTCATAGACACTTCCTCCTTTACCTCTTCTTTTTCTATTACCCTATTTTACTTTATACCATAAAAATCCACTTTTGTCTTGTTTTTTTCATAAACTCCCCTCATGTAACACAAATGGGAATTTTTTATAAACAAATTGACAATTGTATAAATTTTTCGTATACTTAAACAAAATGCAGTTATTTAAGATTAATGTATGGAAAGGAGCCGTATGATGTACAGATTTGCCATATGTGACGATGATCCTCAATTTGCAGCCCTGTTAAAGGAAGCCTTAATTTCACAACTAAACAGCCGCAATATTGCCTTTGAGATTTCATCTTTCGACACTCCTTCCGATCTGATCTCATGTTTTGAACAAGGGGAACCATATGATCTCCTTTTTCTGGACATCGTTTTTCAAGACACCACCGGAATCCAGACGGCCCGCCGCCTGCGTTCGTTTCACACAGATACCGACATTATCTTTTTAAGTTCCAGCAGTGATTATGCATTGGAAAGTTTTGATGTTTCTCCTCTGCATTATCTGATCAAAACCGACAAGCTGGAAAAACTGGAAGAAGCACTTGACCGCTTTTTTGACAAGCACGCGGATCAAAGTTTTTATATTAAATCCCGCGAAGGGATCCTGGCACTCCCTGTTTCTGAAATTTTATTCTTTGAGATCTACGGACATGATCTTTCTGTTCACTTAATCTCCGGCGAAAACCATACGTTTTCCGGCACCCTGAAAAAGATTGAAGAAGATCTCCCCGGTTCTACTTTTATCCGCGCTCATAAAAGCTATCTTGTTAATATGGCACATATTGTAAAAATAGCCCGCTACGAGATCTCCCTTTCCAACGGCAAAACCGTCCCGATCAGCAAGAAAAATTACCTGAGTATCATGTCTGCATTTGTAGATTACTCGACCAGATCGGTAGAAATATAGCCTGAAGTCCGGCGATGGTTTTTATACAAAAAACCACCAAACAGATCTTCCTAATCCATTTGATGGTCTTTCCTTTTTACCCCACACTCTTATGTAAAAGCATTCCTATTATTTTCTTCTTTGCTGACCATTTCAAAATCATCCTATGATTCCTTCCTGCTCAGCCCACTCCATCATGTTATTGAAGTCAACATTAATACCATTGTCTTCGGCTATTCTCTCAGCATACTTCATGGCATTCGGATGTCCACAATCCGCCGCAGCATAATAAAAGAATATTGCTTCTTTTTGTAACATTAACTCCTTGTTATCTGTTTTTTATCCATTATATAACACTAAAATCCAACTTTTTTTCCGTTTTTTTCACTTTAAACGTAAAATCCAAATAAAAAAAGAAACCCCAACCGTTTCCTGTCAAGGCTCCTTTTTTCTAATAAACAACAGATAATCGTCGTTGTCATTCTGATCTATTCTCTTGTAAATACTCCTTCGTCCTCCCCATCACCTGCTGCAAAATTTCAATATTTTTCATCGTATCATTTCCCTCCAGCGAGTGGTTTACCCCTTCGATCCGGTAACTTTGAATGTGTGCCTTCGCACACTGACAAAGCACGGCATCCGATTCCGGAACCCACGGATCCGCAGTCCCGCAGAAGGCGATGCCCGGTGTCGGTTCTGCCAGAAAGGTCTGTGCTAGCGGAGTATAGTAAATCTGTTTTGCCTGCAAATGGTAAAGATTGGTAAAGTATGCTGCTACTGCTGTGCCGATACTTTTTGAAATAAATACGATCTCGTCGTACTCTTTCCAAGAAATGGGTGCAAGAAATTTTTCTGCGCTCGCACAGGCTTCCTCAAATGCTTCCTGCATTTTCTTTGCATTTCCACGGATATTCGCCGTTTTGCGGATTTGATAATCCACGTCCACAAGAGTGTCATATCCACATTCTTTTGTCAGTTTTTTACTGTAATACAACAACGGTTTCTCGAAACGATACCCGATTCCCGGGAAAAATACTGCTATTTTCACGTTAATTCTCCTTTTCTTTGCGACAATATTGATTCAGCATTTTAATTAATTTATCGGTATTGATCGGTTTGGAAATGTGTGCATTCATACCGGCTTCCAGACTGCTTGCAATGTCCTCGGAAAAAGCATTGGCACTCATGGCAATGATCGGTGTCGTTTTAGCATCTTCGCGCTCCAGTCTGCGGATCTTTTTCGCCGCATCCAATCCATTGAGTACCGGCATCATAATGTCCATCAGGATAACATCATATTCCCCCGGCTCCGAAGCGGAAAACCGGTCTACTGCCTCTTGTCCGTTCCATGCCTTCTTCACCTCTGCCCCCAGATCCTGAAGCATAAATTCTGCAATTTCCATATTCAGATCGTTGTCGTCTACCAAAAGAACACGTACCTTCTGGCGCAATGTGTCATTTTTACTTTTCGTCTGCCGCGAAATCTGAATACGGTTTACCCGCAGAGGAATACAGATATCAAATGTCGTACCTTTGTCTTTTTCACTTTTAAACCGGATTTCTCCATTCATACGGTCAACAAGATGTTTTGTAATGGCAAGTCCCAGACCGGTTCCGGCATACAGCGTTCTTGCGGACTCGCGTTCCTGCGAAAACGGCTCAAACGCAGACTCCTGAAATTCTTTGCTCATGCCGATCCCATTGTCCTCGCACACAAAATGAAAACAGACTTCTTCGCTGCCCGTTTTCTCTTCCCGGCAGCTAACGCGGACATAACCGCCTTCGCGATTATATTTTACTGCATTGGACGCAATGTTCTGCATAATCTGGCGCAGATGCAGGGAACTTCCAATCAGTTCGTCTTGTTCGAACGTTTCGCTTTCCAGCACAAATTCCACATTTTTTTCCTGTGCCTGAATCTCAATCATATTTTTCACTTCATCCACAACCTGAGTCAGGGAAAACGGCTTTGCTTCCATGATAAGGCGGCCGGACTCCAGTTTACTCATATCCAGCACATCGTTGACAAGGTCAAGCAGAAAACTGGACGCCGACATAATTTTATCCAGACATTCTTCCTGCTTTTCCTCATTTCCCATGTATTTTTTGCACATCGGAACCATGCCGCGTATTCCATTGATCGGCGTTCGGATATCATGACTCATCCGACGCAGGAAATCAGTTTTTGCTGCATTGGCGCGTTCTTCCTGTTTTACAGATTCTTCCAGTTTCTCCTGATATTTCATTTCACGCTCTTTTTCTCCGGTAATATCACGACACACCAGTAAGAAGGACTCAACCTCTCCTCTTTCATCATATTTCTGCGGAATTAAGATTGTCAGGATCCATTTGCCATTGTGTCGTTTCGCTGTATAAGATATCACTTTATTATGTTTTAAATGCTCTTTCATATATTCCAGATTTAGGAAATCACGGCATTGCCCGTAATCTTCCGGATCCATTTCACACTCAATAAATGCTTCCAGCATTTCCTCTATATGTTCTTTTCCTTCCAGTGATTTCTGCAGTTTTTCGGAATCCTTGATCAACTCCCAGCTGTCATTTTTCAGATTTATGTACATATTGACTGAATACATTTTACTGATCGCCTGCACGATATCCAGCTGTTTCTGCATCTGAACCATATTCACCCGCGCATAACGTGCACGCAAAAGTGCTAACATCATCCAAAGAAGTCCATAAATAATAAATCCATAGACCATCGCCACTCTCCGCGTGGAAAATACGGATTTTTCCTTATAAAATACACACAGATGATATTTTTCCGTTTCTTCCACTTTACCAAACCATTTCGAACTATCGCGTTCAAAACGGATCAGTTTTCCCTGTGTACTCGGAATCGACTGCGCTGCGACAAAGGAGTTCACATTTTTTCCGTTTAACCCCTTATAATTTGTACTTAATATCTTTTTCCCATCGGTCACCACCACAATACCGTCATTGGCAAAGGAATAGCCGGAAAAGATAGACTCTAACGTAATTCCGCCGTTCTCACCACTTTCAATCCGAATCTGATCATACTGGTCAAACTGGTTTATTCTTTCCTTCATAAAAGCAAGCGTTTCATCTGCAATTTTGTTAATGCGCTTTTCGTCATGACTTGTCATTGCCAGAAATAAGATGGTAAGCGCGATAACTCCAACAAATAGAGGAATAATAACAGCCTTTTTTTGTGCGATCTTTTTCATCCGTCCCCTCCTGTCAGTTTGTTCTATATTCCGTCAAATTAAGTAATAATATGATAACATCACAGAGGGACTGTGTCAAATATTCGTTGCCAGTATTCTTCCCTTCTTATATAATCTTCCAGAAAAATTGGAAATACCGGCAATGATTATATAACACCCGTGTGCTAATTATAAATTTTCAAAAAATAGACAGCCCTTTTTCGGACTGCCTACCCGCTAATGGGATATTTGGATTAGGGCATCACCCTTGCCTCCCTACGGACATTATTATTATATTCATTTAATGATATTAAAATTCAGAGATTGCATCATACAATAATAGTTTCTTTAATGCATATAGCCTAGAATGTAAATCATTATTTTCCGGTAGAAGATTTCCCACATCCTCCTGATGTCGCAGCACAACAGATGATTTCATTCCAACCACCATAGAATTATGTGCACAATAATTTCTTAAATTACGCACACCATCCAGCCATGTATCCACAAGCTCTGTATCTCCTTTAGAATATCTCTTCTTACGAAATAGATATGTAAGCACACTCTTTCTCAAATCACCTCGAAGATAATTATACATCATGGACATAGTACCAAACTCCGTATAACTAAAAGTAACCCATATTGGAAGTTTGTTGCTATGCCTATTTCCTCCCTTGCGATACTCTTTTAATTCCGGATACTTAACAACATTTTTTCTCAATTTTTCTTCTTTGCGTACAATATCATTATAAAAAACAGAATTAAAATATTTTATATTCGTTTTTCTTTTCTTTGTATCCCGCTCTCCTCTTGACGGTGTATAATACCCCTTCTTGATATAAAAAGTACCATCCTGTGTCTTTATCGCACAGGCATTAGATAATGCACTCTTAAATCTCACCTCTACACGACTACAATAAAAAATTAATATTCTCCGCAAATCCATATCGAACTGATACAAGGCAAAAAGTGCATCCTGTGACAATTTATATCCCACATTCTCAACATTGGAAAGCAAAAATTTACCATACCTACTTGCCCTAAAATACCCTGCATGCAACAAAAATCTGCGCATTCGTACGCGTTGTCTAAAAGACACATATTTTTTCATCATATCTATCTGCTCTTCAAGCATAATCGGTAATTCCTGTACTATTTCATCCCTCCTTTAGATAAAAAAAAGAATGGATATACCATTCTTAATCCCGCTAATGGGATATTTGGATTAAGGCATTACCCCTGCCTCCCTACGGCCTATAATTATATTAACATATGTCTCAAGATAATTCAAGAATAAATTTGCCAGTCTTTTCATTTTTTACTCGAAAAGACTGGCTGCTAATATATAACATAAAACAATTAGAATCCGGCTTTCAATTTTTCCTCCAGTTTCCGGTCGAAGCCATCGTCCGCATACACTTTTACGGTGCCCTGCACCGGTTCGTAGCCGCTCATCCCATAATAAAATTTCTGGGTCATTACTGCCTTTTTCCCGTTCCGGTCGGTAAGCGTCCAATAAAACGCGGCATTGAACGCCTTTTTCTCGGTATCGTATTCGCCGTCTGTTATTTCAAGCGTGTTTTCCTGACAGGAACGGAGTATATTGCATACTTTTTCCCGCACTTCGGTATGAAATTCCGATACATATTCGCCGTTTTTTATTGGCTCGAAATCATTACAATTTTTTACAAAGTAAACAGTACGAAAGTCGAAATCTTCCTGTGTCATTTTATCGACATTCTCTTTGGTAACCCCTGAAAACCAATGGGTCAAAAGCAGTCTCTCGATATTATCCTGCCGGCTGGCACAATAATAAAAATCGAGCAGTGCAAACATCCGGCGAAGATGAACCGTATCTTCATTCTGACTCTCTTCTTCGGTCATGCCCGATCGGTCAAAATTTTCTTTGCCGTCAGAAACCATCAGGCTGTAATAATTTTTCTCGTAAAAAAGAAATGTCAGATACAGTTTTTTCCCATTATACGTGATCGTTACCGGCGTTCGATAGTCCGTCCGCGGAACGAGGTCCTCCTCCGGATCGGGAAATTGCTCATAGGTCACGGTCCCGACTTTGATCGAAACGTCTTTTCCGTCAAACACCTTCTTTTGCAAATTTTTTATCTGATCCACCGTATCGTGGTAAAATTCAACCTGATCTTGGGCACGCTCACTTGTGACCCGCGTCCCCATGCCCTTCATCACAGCTCCAATGTCACCCTCGACAAGCTGTGTGGCAATTTGCTTTGCGCGGTGATGATAATAAATCGTATCATAACTCGGACACGACAACGCCGGAAAGATCTGACCCACCGTCAAGGTTCCAAACACCGCACAAACCAGCACGAGAAGCACGATCGCCACCCATTTGCCCCTCTTATCCTTTTTAATCTCTTTTTTGATTTTTTGAAATGGCTGGATTTTTTGCAGTTCCATTTCCCCGGGTTTTTCATCATTTTCTGACATATTTTTCCATATTTCCCGACACTCTTCACACCCTGCAAGATGCTCTTTTATCTCTTTTGCCGTTTCTTCCTGACAGAGTCCTTCGACGTACTCCGGCAGAAGATCCTGTATAACATAACATTCCATATCATTTGCCTCCTATTTTTTTGATCTGTTCACGCAGACGCTCTTTCGCGCGGTAAAATGTCACGCGCGCCCACACCTCGGATTTCCCAAAGATATCCCCGATCTCCTGAAACGACAGATTTCCCATCATGCGAAGCATAAACACTTCCTTGAACGGTTCCTGAAGTTCGTGGATACATTGGTACATCCTTGCATTTTCTTCTTTATCAATCATTTGCTGAAGCATGTCCGTCTCGGATACCGGTTCACACCACTCGTCGAGCGGAATATTTTTCTCCTCCGCCTTCCGGCAATGATCCAGCCAGATATTTTTCGCGATGCGGCACAGCCACGTCGAAATCTTACTTTTCCCCTGAAACGTATCGGCTTTCTCAATCGCCCGCAAAAATGTCATCTGCACCACATCTTCCGTCACAGTCGGATTTTGGCAGAGCGAGAGCACATACGCATACAACATTTTTGCATAACTACGGTAAATCTCATCAAATGACTCCTCTGTTATTTTCAAATTTTCTTCCCGCCACCTTTCTGTCTCTCTGTTTGTAAATAAGACGGCAAATTATCAAAAACGTTACAATATTTCTAAATTATTTTCTGTATTTTAAGTATTCCAAAAACTTTATTACTGCCGCCGATGCCGTTTTTCGGTTTTTCATCGCCACGCCGATTTTCCGGTAGACCGGCTTTTCAAGCGGTTTAATGACGACCTTATAAGGAATTTTTTGTAAGATCAGCTGCGGGAGAATGCTGATTCCCAGCCCCTGCTCCACCATCGACATCACCGCGTAGTCGTCCCATGTCGTAAATTTAACATCGGGGTGAATGTCATTTTGTGCGAGGTATTCGGCAATCTCTGCCTTGCCGCCCTTTTCCAGCAGCATAAACGGTTCCTGTTCCAATTCTTTGATTGGAAATTTTTTCCTCTTTGCCAATGGATGGTTTTCCGGAATGACCGCCATCAACTCGTCCCTTTCCAGTTCTTCCACCTCAAACTGCGGATCCACCGGCAGGCGCAAAAAGCCGCAGTCCACCCGTCCTTCTGCGATCCATTTCTGAATCTCCGTATAATCGCCAAGCAGCATTTCATAATCAATGCCAGGATAATCCTTTTGAAATTCTTTGATGATCTTCGGCAGCCAGTGCGTGGCGACACTCGAAAATGTGCCAATCCGGATCACGCCTGTCTGCAATCCATTCATCTGCTGCACTTCATTTTCAAGAGACGCAAATACCTGACACAGTTCCCGCGCAAAAGGAAGGATCCGCATCCCCTCCGAAGTAAGCCGGACACCCCCGCGGTCGCGCTCCAAAAGCACAATTCCCCATTCCTTTTCCAGATCTGCTACCATACGGCTGATGCCGGACTGCGAATAATTGAGCCGCTCTGCCGCCTTTGAAAATCCTCCCAGCTCCACCGCTGCTACAAACGCCTGATATTTTTGTAAATTTGTATCCATCTGTTTTCCTCATACTTTTCATGATAAAGTTTCGTTTTTCAGATTATAACATATCTGCTACAATGAAACAAGAATCATTCAGGAAACGAGGGAATTTTTTATGAAACGCGCTTATGGTAAATATATCGCCGGTCTACTTCTATTTGGACTCAATGGAATTGTATCGAGCAAAATTTTATTATCCAGTTATGATATTGTCTTTTTCCGCACTCTATTTGGCGGTCTGTTTCTGTCACTGCTATGTCTATTATCCATGGAAAAACGTAGGTTTACAGACTTTCCCAAGCAATTTGCCGCCGTTATTTTATCGGGTATTTCGATGGGGCTGAGCTGGATCTTTTTATACAAAGCCTATCAGAGGATCGGAGTGGCATTGTCTTCGGTGACGTATTACTGCGGACCGGTTATCGTCATGCTGCTGACGCCATTTCTCTTCCACAAAAAGATCACACGACGCCAGATTTTCTGTTTTGTGATCGTATTTGCCGGCATTCTATTTGTATCTGTCCCGGATCTGACCGGGAGCACAGCGATGGATTCGCTTGGTCTTTTCTACGGCTTTGCGTCGGCAGTCGTCCACGCGCTCATGGTTATTTTCACAATGAAAGCACCCGATCTGACCAGGCTGAAAAACGCCGCCATCCAGCTTGTCGTCAGCTTTCTGACGGTCGCCGTATTTGTCCTCGCCGGTCATCCGCTTACCATGCCTGCCGGCTCTTCCCAGTGGTTCTGGATCCTGTTTCTTGGAATTGTCAACACCGGCATCGGCTGTTATCTGTATTTTTCAGATATTGCGAAACTTCCGATCACTTCCGTTTCCATCCTCGGCTACCTCGAACCTCTGTCAGCGGTCGTATTTTCCTTTTTGCTGCTGCACGAGTCCTTTTCTCTTCCGGAGACCCTCGGTGCAGCATTGATTCTTGCCGGTGCACTCCTCTCGGAATGGACGGGCACGTGTCGCAATTGATAATTTTTCTCATTGCGTTCTCTTGAAAATGACTGCCTGCCGTGCTACGCTTTACATTGAAATAAGTATGATCGGATGTATGACGTATGTCATTTTTAAGCAAATTAGAATCATTTCAAAAAACACATCCTTTTCAAAATACAAACGTAAATGGGATCGAAGCAAACTATCTTCTGTGCGGCAATCTGGGCAGCAAGTATACTCTGGTATATCTGGTCGGGGGAACCGGACTTTCTGTCGTCTGGTTTCATCACATCCTGGCGATGGAAAGCGATTACCGCATTCTGACATTTGATTATCCGATGGAACTCGAGACATTGGAAGAGGCAGCGGATTTTTCTGTCGCTCTGGCAGATCAGCTGAAATTGGAAAATCTTGTATTTATCGGTGCTTCTCTGGACGGCTTTATCGGTCAGCTGGTTGCCCGCAAACACCCGGATAAGGTGGCAGGACTCGGATTATTTTCCACTTGCAGCCTGTCCGAAAACAGCATCAATGACCTGAAAAAGCAATACCGCATTTACGGTCTATTGTACGTAATGACGAAAATCCTTCCCTATTCTTGGCTGAGAAAATTGTTCTGCAACATTTCGAAAAAACAGATCTGACTCGAAGATGAAAGCCCGGAGGACAAAAAATATATGGAAGACCTTTTCGAATGGGTGTATTCCAATTATACGCGTAAATTTGATTTACATATGACTGGTCTGATCATCTCGGTTACGTCATTGACACCGATTACACCGGCTCAGTTCCACGAGATTTCCGACCGCACTCTTTTGGTTCTTCCGAACGACGATAAAGCTTTTTCGAAAGAAGCACAGCAGGATCTGCGTGAAATGCTGCCGGATGCCACCCTCGTCCGCATCAACGGCGGACATACCTCGACACTCTATCGCGTAGAAGAATATGTGAAGGCAACGCGAGAGTTTTTGGCTAATCTGTGGAAATGCGAATGTCAAGGAGGAATCCTGAATAGCAGCGAAAATCTCGTTTTCGTGATAAAAGGGAACTGCGACTAGTTCACAGTTCCCTTTTTTATTTCTCTCTATTATTTTTCTTCCTACTTCCTCACTTTTATCTTTTTCACGCTGCTCCACTTACCTTTCATTCCCTTGGCATCGCAGGCGCGGACACGTATGCGGTACGTTTTATTTTTGCGAAGTTTCTTTAAAGTCAGTATGGTTTTCTCTGACGTCGCGGTCTTTCCTTTTGAAATATCTTTTCCAATGCCATACTGCACTTCATAAGAGGAAGCTCCTTTTACTTTCTTCCACTTCACCTGAATCTTTTTGCCTTTCACATTTTTCGCAGACTGAATTTTGGCTTTTCCAATTTTTACAACTTCTGTTGTTGGAGCGGAAGTCGGCTCAGACGGCTGAATCACCGGTTTGTCTGTGGTGGCTGGAGCCTGAGTTGCATTCGCTGCCGGGTTCTGAGTCGGAGCATTTGTCGCCGGCGTCGTTGCTGATGGGATACTTGCCGGTGTTTCTATTGGTGTCGCTGCCGGCGTCTCGCTTGGTCCTACTGCCGGAGTTCCACTTGGCACTGCCGACGGCGATGGCGAAGCACTGCTCGCTGCCTCTAATGCGTATCCGTCATTTTTGGCGGAAACCGGCTCGCCCTTTGTCCAAAGGGATGTCTTGCTGAGATCCAAATGAATGACCGGCCGTATGCCAAGTTCATCATTGTGCGTAGAACCAGTTATCGACACGATTCCAATCAGCACCGTGACAGCTGACATACCATCCCAGCCCGGAGAACGCAGCCACCAGCAATTGGTATTTCCAATCGCACGTATTTCAGACGGATACTCCTCTCTTGCCCATTCTTCCCGAAATGCTATCGCTCCCTGTGCTGTCGCATAGGCAGTATTGGTCGAAGCAATCGTCTGAGACAGACGCCAGCAGTCACTACCCTCACCTCGGTATCCCGGCTGGCTGTCAAAACCATATTCGCCGTTACGAATTTCCTCAAGAGATAATAAATATACTTTGTCAACCGTATCATTTCCACCATCGGTAAGTGTTCCCGTATTCCATGGATCTTCTCCCGGAGTTACTACGGTTGTATCCGCTATGGCATTTTTCTCCTCGTCGGTAAATGCTGCATTTAAAAACGTATCATTGAGCCAGGTGCGGAGCGTACAGGTTTCCCAGGTCGCCCAAAGTTCTTTTCCGTCTCCCGTACTGGATTTCGGATGTTCATTGTAGCATTGATTGTCCAGCGTCTTTTCCGCCATCAAAAACGCATCGTTTCCATCTACCGAAAGAACCCGCCATTGGATCGGCTGCTTGTCATCATTCTGGTCAGCAACGCCGTCTCCATTTGTGTCTTCCTGCCAATAATTTCCAAACGTCAGAGTATCCCATGTGTTTAGGGTACTGGTAACAATTGGATTGCTCACACCGTATCCCTCTGCTTTTACCTCTTTGTCAGCCGCAGCCGGCAGACTCGTGATCGTCAGTGCTGCTGCCAGCACCAAAGCTGTTCGTTTCCATTTCTTCTTCATAATATTTTTCCTCCTTTTTTTCTTATCCTCTCACCGGTACATACAGATCTTCGATATACACACCAAGTATTTGGTTAATGTCAACCGCTTTTTCAAACTGTGACACGTATTTAAGATATGTGCGGTCCCCTTTTTCCGACTCTGCCATGCTTCCGCTGCTCGTAATCTCTTTCGCGTCAGGATCCGGACTCTGCACGATCAGCTCGCTTCCATCTGCCATCTTTAAGCGGATAGTAAGTCTCGTATCACTGATTCCCAGCTCCTCTCTCGGCACATTTGACGCATCTGCCTTTAAGGTCATTCCGAGAGGCAGAAGTTTTATCTTTTTCACGATCGCGGTCGTATCCAGAAATGAATAGGACATATCACTCGTTCCCTCAATCGTGATATCCTGCGACTTTGTATACTCTGCCATAAAATTCAGAGTCCACATTCCTTCGATCAGCACATTTGGCTCCTTCTCTGTCGGATCTGCGATCAGATCTTTAAAGAAAACACAGGCCTCTTTTCCTTCCGGAATCTGCTCATCGGTCACCACATTTACAACAAATGTCGCCACATTTTTCTTTTCCCTTGACACTTCGAGAAGTTCACAGCTTCGCGCCCCGCCTACTACCTCCGACGCATTAAAATTCGTTCCTTCGCAAAATCCAAAATAGTCAAATGACATGGATTCAGTAAACTCTATACTTGGAGGTGCAGTAATCTTCACTACCGCGTAAATGTTCTGTGTATCCATTACCACTTCCTGCAATTCCATCATCAGATCCGGCTTGCTGACCGATTCCTGCTTCTGACTCTCAATGCCGAGTTCTTTGGAACTCTCCTGCTCCAATCCTAAAAATGACAGAAGATTTTGCGTAAACAATTCCATAAATCCTGCTTTTGCTCTTGTCGCTGAAAATACCAGACTTCCCGCAAGGATCAACACCAGAATAACCGCTGCCGCCTTTACCGGATGCCGTTTCTTTTTCACAGGAACAGGATCGTCTTCTTGAATCTTTTCGAGTACCTCTTTTACTTTTTCATGATAACTATCCGGAATTGGCATATTTTTTATCCTTTTTTGTATGTTCTTGTCAAATTCTGTCATTTCTTGTCACCTCTTTCCAGTGCTTTTCGTAGTTCTTCTTTTCCTCTGCTGAGTCTGGATTTCACCGTTCCTTCCGGCATTTCCAACACCTCCGCAATCGTTTTTATCGGTAATCCCTGATAATAAAACAGTACCACAACAAGACGATACTCTTCCTTCATCTGACCCAGCACATCCCACAATTCATCGTAATGTGCCTCGACAGGTTTGGCGTAAGATTCTACCGTCTCATCTCCCGGAAGAAACAACCGCTTCCGCTTAATCAGCAGGGCTTCATTTTTCGTGATCACCAAAAGCCACGCCCGCATTTTCTTCAGACTGCGGAGATTGCCGATATTTTCATACGCCTTTAATATCGCATTGCTTACTGCATCTTCTGCATCTGTTTCATTTTTCAGTACCGCATATGCCATCACATACATATCGTTCTGGTATTTTTGTACATTTTCACAAAACTTTTTTGCTTCCATATTTTTTCCTCTCTGTACTCTTTTCTTCCTCTATATATAATGATAGTTCCGGAAGTAAAAAAGTTCCCAAAAATTTCAAATACGTAACTATTCAGGACCAATGTGAGAAAATTAATGAATTGTCGTGCTTGCACGTAAGATGCATTGGTTTTCTCACGCTAGGTCCTAATAGGGCTCCCCCACACATAAAATGAGCATTTTTAGCCTTTTTAAAAGCGAGAAAGAACACGAAGTGTTCGGAAATGCGAATGTGTGTGAGGGGAAGTCCTGAATCGTTACGCACCTAATCATTTCCCTTTGGCGTCATATATAAGAAATCAATCGGCCCTTCGTCGTCACCGCCGCCCAGAAATCCGAGCATATAAATCTTCCCATCCGAACCGACTTGGATCTCTCCATGCATATCCGGAAAAAGCTTCTGATTCTTCGAATCGACAATTTTTTCCAGCGTCTTTGCCTGCCTGTTATAATGAAATACCCCATTAAAATAGGAAAAATGAACCTCACCGGTATTCGGATTGACACAATACCGGATCGGCTCATCCCCTTTGCAGTAGTCGATATAATCCAATTCCTGCATCACCTCATTGTAACTCCGATAGGGGATGCTCTCCGGTATTCCCTCCGAGATTGCCGAATAATCCACCTTTTCTTTCGTCTCTCCCGTCTCCAGATCGATAAGTTCCAATATATTTTTATTACTGTCAAAGCGGTAAAAAATGCCATCATAATAACAGCCACACAGTTCCCGATCAAAACTTCTTTCCACTTTCAGGGTCTTCAAGTCAACGACATAGGACGCTATCTTTTTCTTTGATTCCAGATTGCGGTTAAATATTACCTTTTTCTGTGTCAATAGCTGAATCGTATATTTGTCCGTCGCATCTTGCTCCAAATGATTCTTTTTATACCATTCTGACATAGTAAAATCGTACAATGTCTTTCCGTTCTTGTCCCCTGCCATCAAACGTTTGCCGTCGAACCCCCACAAAAGTCCTGCCCCGGCAGCATAACCATAATACTCTCCATTACCAAATACCGCGTGCTGTTCTGTTTTCCATTTTTTACCATTAAATTGTCCTGTCTTCCATCCGGAAGTGTCCCCATAATACGACACCGCAAAATGGTCTGTTTGATCGATGTACCCACTCCAGCACTCCCAGATATCGTCCGTCCCCAGTTTTTTTTCATCGTACTTCTTTACGGTAGATTCATCAATTGACAATTTTACTGCGTCCGGATCCCCTTTCGGTTCTTCGAAACTCAGTTTCTCATAAAGATTTTTATTGCACTGATAGCCAAGTTCTTTTTCCAGATTCCGCTCCTTCTTTTCCGCTTCGGTAACCTTCTTGGCGATCGACCATGTTTCCTCTTTAGAATTTTCGGTTGTTTTGTCCCAATCCTTAAAAAAAATGTAGGTTCCCGTCAAATCCTGTTTCCCATCCACACCAATGTCATAAGAATACATTCCCTCCTGCGTCCTAAAATTAAAAATAAGATTTAACTGCTGTTTTTTAACTTCCATCACGCTGCAAAAGTAATCAATGGCATCCGGGCACTCTTCGTAAGCCTGCTTAGATGCCGGCTTAATTTCGTCGGTGATTTGCTGTGTTTGTTCCTTCGTTTGTTGCATTTCCTTTTTCCCACAGGAAACTGCCCCAACGCACAATGCCCCCGCCAGAGCAAAAATTGACAACCGTCTCCAATCCATCCTTCTCCCCCTTTTGCATCAATTACTAATTATTCATTGTAGTAGTCACCAGATCACCGCAAAGACGATCGGTCACAATGTCTTTACAGCGTTCGCGGTGCGCCACATGCAGCGGATGATTCATAAACGCCTTCAACGCCGCTTCATCTGTAAATTCCGCATAAAAGACAAGATCGTATCCGCCCGCAATATTTTTTCCAATTTCTGCCTGCAATAGTCCATCGATCTTTCCGTTCATCGTTGCTACCGAATCCTGCATAAACCGAAGTGCTTCTTCCTCACCTTGTTTTTCCTTTACTGCATCTGTATAGTTCCAAAATAAAATGTGTCGAATCATATTTTCTCTCTCCTTACATCTGAATTTTACTTATAATCAGTATACTATTTCCGCACGATATCTGTCAATCCTTGGAAATTTTAATTGTGTATTCCACCTGTGATTCTCTCCTTAGATGCAAGAAAATTTCTATTATTGCACTTTGTAACTACAATAACTAAATTTTTATTTATTAACATTTTGGGTGCCGGGAAATCGCATTGTGCACTTAACAACATCTACATAAATTATATATAATAAATGAAAAACTTTATTTGAATATCAAGGAGACAACCCATATGAACAATTTACCAGAAGCGGCAAAAAACTATCTTAAAAACTGCCAGGAACAAAAGCGATTAGATGCAAAGACCTTGAAAGCATACCAAATTGACCTTACACAATTTTATAACTCTTTCAACATAAATGACATTTATGATATTCCGAGTGTAGAACTTGAAAAATACATAGCGGATTTACATCAAAATTACAAACCCAAAACAGTAAAACGAAAAATAGCTTCCATTAAAGCCTTTTACCACTATCTGGAGTATCAGAATTATATACCGGTAAACCCTTTTAACAAAATACGGACTCGATTCAGAGCCCCACAAACTTTGCCAAAAACAATCCCTCTTCACTTAATGGAATTGCTTTTTACAACGATGTATCAACAACACTGCACCGCAGACACGCCATATCAAAAACGAAAAACTCTCCGAGATATTGCCGTTGTTGAGACATTATTTTCTACCGGAATAAGGATTTCAGAACTATGCAACCTAAAAGAAACAGACGTAAATCTACATGATGGCTCTATTCTCATATTCGGAAAGGGCTCCAAAGAACGGCTTATACAGATAGGAAACAATGATGTCCTTCAATTGTTAATGAAATACAAAAATGTATTTTATCAAGAAATCGAGAAAACAAACCATTTCTTTGTAAATCCAAATTCAAGTCCTCTTTCAGATCAATCTGTAAGAAGAATGTTAAAAAAATATGCTGCTATAGCCGGGATTGACTTACATATTACCCCTCATATGTTTCGTCATACTTTTGCAACTAGTCTGCTGGAAGCTGATGTAGACATTCGATATATCCAGGAAATGCTCGGGCACAGTTCAATCAACGTAACTGAAATCTATACACACGTGGCACTTTCAAAACAAAAGGATATATTGCAAAACAAACATCCTAGGAATGGGTTTGATTTGTAAGTGATGGATAATTTTTAGTTATC
>CAJMFH010000024.1 GCA_905212635.1 uncultured Lachnoclostridium sp.
AAACAGCCGTTGGAATATCCAAGTGCCGGAAGTACGTTTAAGCGTCCGGAAGGATATTTTGCCGGAAAGCTGATAGAAGATGCCGGACTCCGCGGTTATCGTGTCGGGGATGCCCAGGTATCGGAAAAACATTGTGGATTTGTAGTAAACCGCGGAAAGGCGACATGTGCTGAAGTGCTTCAGTTGATCGAAGAGGTACAGAAAAAGGTCAAAGAGCAGTTTGGGGTACAGCTTGAGCCGGAAGTGCGGATCATACGATAGAAGAGCAGTTTTTGAGAACTGCAGAAAAGGAGGGCAAAGATGAGATTTGTTATAGTGACAGGTATGAGTGGCGCAGGACGTTCTTCTGCCATGCGGATTTTGGAAGATGATGGGTATTTCTGTGTAGATAATCTGCCGGTGTCTCTTTTGCCAACCTTTATGGAATTGACAAAAAATTCCAGTGAGCAGATTGAAAAAGTGGCGCTGGGACTGGATATCCGTGTCGGAGCGGAAGCATTGCGGGAGACGGCAAGTGTACTCCGTTCGCTGAAATCCAAAGGATATGAGTTTGAAATTCTGTTCTTTGAGGCGAGTACGCCGGTTTTGGTAAAACGATACAAGGAGACGCGAAGACTTCATCCTCTTGCCAAAGGAGGACGAATTGACTCCGGTATCGAAGCTGAGCGGGAACTTCTGATCGAATTAAAGAGTAGTGCGAATTATATCATTGATACAAGCACACTTTTGATCCGAGATCTGAAGCAGGAGATTGAGCGGATTTTTGAAGAAGACCAAAGTTGCAATTTTTATCTGACTTTTGTTTCCTTTGGCTTTAAATACGGCATTCCGACCGATGCGGATCTTGTCTTTGATGTGCGTTTTCTGCCGAATCCGTTTTACATCGACGATCTGAAACCGCTCACCGGCAATGATAAGGCTGTGTTCGATTATGTGATGAGCAGTGACACGGCGAAGACATTTTTATATAAATTAAAAGATATGCTGGATTTTTTGATTCCGAATTATATTACGGAAGGGAAAAATCAGCTTGTGATCGCAATCGGCTGTACGGGCGGCAAGCACCGTTCCGTCACATTGACCAATGCGATTTACAGCGAATTTGAAAATTCGAATTATGGATGTAAGAAAGAACACCGAGACATCGAGAAGGACAGGTTAAGAAATTTATGTCGTTTTCCAGAAAAGTAAAAGAAGAACTTGGCGGACAGGTAAGCCGGGCGAGACATTGCCAGATTGCAGAGCTGGCGGCACTTTTTTCCTGCTGTGGACATGTGGTTTCGCAGGGCGAACGAAACTTTTTCGTAAAATTTACCACAGAAAACTTGACAGTTGCGAAAAAATATTCTATCTTAATTAAGAAGGCATTTCATTTTGATATCGAGATGTCGGTGAGGGGTCACCAATATCTGATCTACATATTAAATCCGGAGGACGCGTTCACTTTCTTACAGGCACTTAAGATTCTGGAGGGAAAGGCACTCGTTCACGAACTGGTCATTCAACGGAATTGCTGCAAACGTGCATTTATCCGCGGCATTTTTCTGGCATGCGGTTCGGTGTCAGATCCGGAGAGGGGCTATCATCTTGAAATGGCGGTCGGAACGACGCGGAAAGCAGAAGAACTGGTTCAGATCTTGGCAGATTTTCACATTCCGGCGAAGGTAGTGGAACGCAAAAAAAACTATATTGTGTATATTAAAGAGGGCGCACTGATCGTAGATCTTCTTAATGTCATGGAAGCTCATGTGGCATTGATGGAATTTGAAAATGTCCGGATTTTGAAAGAAATGCGGAATTCCGTCAATCGTCAGGTGAACTGCGAGACGGCGAATATCAAAAAAACCGTCACGGCAGCGACCAGACAGATTGAAGACATACGCTATATAAAGGAAACAATTGGTTTTGGAACCCTTCCGAAGGGATTGGCAGAAATTGCCAGACTTCGGCTGGAGTATGCCGAAGTACCGCTAAAGGAACTCGGAGAAATGTTAGATCCCCCGATCGGAAAATCCGGTGTCAATCACCGGCTTCGTAAATTGAGCGGGATCGCGGAAGATTTAAGACAACGTCAATAAGACAGCCAGGAGGATAAAGTTAAAATGATAGTGAAAGACATCGAAGTTCAGGTATCGGATAATGGGGCACATTTAATTGCCATGCTGGTGCAGTTAGCCAGTCAGTTTAAGAGTAAGATCAATATTAAAAAAGAGGACAAAATGGTAAATGCCAAGAGCATCATGGGGATGATGGCGATTGGTCTGACACCGGGACAGAATATCGAAGTGAATATCGAAGGTGAAGATGAGACGGCAGCAGCCGAAAGCATAGAAAATTATCTTCATGGAAGTAAATAGAGACGAAAGCAGCCTCTTCCCCGAACGGAGAAGAGGCTATTACTATTATTGAGGAGAATGGAGGGAAAGCATGTCAAAGGTTCCATTTACACATTTGCATGTTCATACGGAATACAGTCTGCTTGACGGTGCCAGTAAGATTGATGAGCTTGTGGCACGGACAAAAGAATTGGGGATGGACAGTATCGCGATCACCGACCACGGTGTTATGTACGGCGTGGTGGACTTTTACCGTGCTGCCCTGAAAGCAGGGATCAAACCGATCATCGGCTGTGAAGTGTATGTCGCACCCGGTTCCCGATTTGACCGCGAGATCGGACAGGGAGAGGAACGCTACAACCATCTGGTACTTCTTGCTGAAAATGACAAGGGATATCATAATCTGATGAAAATTGTTTCCCGCGGTTTTACCGAAGGATTTTATTATAAACCCCGCGTGGATTATGAAGTGCTCGAACGTTATCATGAGGGGATCATTGCGCTCAGCGCATGTCTTGCCGGTGCGGTAGCGACAAGACTTGTAAAGGGATTGTACGAAGAGGCAAAAGAAGAGGCGCTTCGATTACAGGAAATATTTGGAAAAGGGAATTTCTTTCTGGAATTACAGGATCATGGATTGCAGCCACAACAGATTGTCAATCAGGGACTTTTGCGTATGCACGATGAGACAGGCATTGACCTCGTGGCGACCAACGACCTTCATTACATCTATGACACCGACCAGGAAGCACATGATATTTTGTTGTGTATCCAGACCGGAAAAAAGGTCACGGACGAAAACCGTATGCGTTATGAGGGAGGACAGTATTATCTCAAATCCCCGGAAGAGATGGCGGAATTGTTCCCGTATGCACCGGAAGCCATCACCAATACACATAAGATCGCAGAACGCTGCCATGTGACGATTGAATTTGGACATTACAAACTGCCTCATTTTCAGGTGCCGGAAGGCTATACGTCCGAGAGTTACCTGCGGAAATTGTGCCAGGAAGGACTGGAGCGCAAATACCACGACAGTGAGTACGATAAACAGATGCTTCAAGACCGCCTGGATTATGAACTGGATACGATTTCCAGTATGGGATTTGTCGATTATTTCCTGATTGTATGGGATTTTATTAAATATGCCAAAGACCACGGCATTCCGGTTGGCCCGGGGCGAGGTTCGGCAGCCGGAAGTATCGTGGCGTACACACTTCAGATCACGGATATTGTCGATCCGATCAAGTATAATCTGATCTTTGAGCGATTTTTGAATAAAGAGCGTGTCACGATGCCCGATATTGATATTGACTTTTGCGTCGAACGCCGACAGGAAGTCATTGATTACGTAACGGAAAAATATGGAAAAGAAAAAGTGGTGCAGATCGTTACGTTTGGTACGATGGCAGCGCGCATGGTTATCCGAGATGTCGGACGCGTGCTGGATCTTCCATATGCGCTTGTGGATTCGGTCGCAAAAGCGGTGCCGATGGAACTTGGCATCACGATTCAAAAAGGTCTGGAGATGAATCCGGAACTGAAGAAAATGTATGAAATGGACGAGGACATCAAAAAGCTTATTGATATGTCGATGCGTCTCGAAGGACTTCCGCGTCATACGTCCATTCATGCTGCAGGTGTCGTTATCAGTCCCGAGGAAGTGGACGAATTTGTACCGCTTTCCCGCGCGGCGGACGGTACGATCACGACGCAGTATACGATGGTAACGCTCGAAGAACTCGGCCTTTTGAAAATGGACTTTCTGGGACTGCGAAATCTTACGGTCATTAAAAATGCGACTGAGGGAAAATTGTCGCTGCAGGACATCAATTACGACGATCCGAACGTTTACGAGATGATCTCTGCCGGAAAGACGGAGGGCGTTTTCCAGCTGGAGAGCGAGGGAATGAAAAACTTCATGAAGGAGTTAAAGCCGGAATGTCTCGAGGATATCATCGCCGGTATCTCCCTTTACCGCCCGGGTCCGATGGACTTTATCCCCAAATACATCGCCGGAAAAAATGACAGACACAATATTGTCTACGACTGTCCGCAGTTAGAGCCGATTTTGAAAAATACGTATGGGTGTATCGTATACCAGGAGCAGGTTATGCAGATCGTGCGTGATCTCGCCGGTTACAGCTATGGACAAAGTGACAATGTGCGGCGTGCCATGTCAAAGAAAAAAGCCAAAGAAATGGAACGAAACCGCAACATCTTTATTTATGGTGATGAAAGCGAAAATATCGAAGGATGTATCAAACGCGGAATCCCGGAGGAGACGGCAAGCAAGATTTATGCAGATATGACAGATTTTGCCAAATACGCATTTAACAAATCGCATGCTGCCGCATATGCTGTTGTGTCTTATCAGACAGCATATCTGAAATATTACTATCCGAAGGAATTTATGGCAGCTCTTCTTACTTCGGTTATGGATAATACCGGAAAAATTACGGAATATACGATGAGCTGCCGTCAGATGGGTATTGAGATTCTGCCGCCGGACATTAATGAAGGAGAGGCGAATTTTACGCCGACCGAAAAGGGAATCCGCTATGGCCTGGCTGCGATCAAGAGTGTCGGCCGGCCGGTCATTGAGGAAATTGTGACAGAACGCCGTGCCGCCGGTCCGTATGCTTCGCTGAAGGATCTGTGCAGCCGTCTGTCCGGAAAATCGATGAATAAGCGTACGTTGGAAAGTTTTATCAAGGCGGGGGCGCTTGACTGCCTCGAGGGAACACGCAAGCAGAAAATGAGTGCTTATGCTTCGATCCTGGAAGGCATCAGCCACGAAAAGAAGGCGACGATGACAGGACAGTTGTCATTGTTTGATTTTGCCAGCGATGAGGACAAGGAAGAACTGGAAACTAAGTTCCCGGATGTCGGTGAATATGATAAAGAAATGATTCTTGTCTTTGAAAAAGAGGTGCTTGGCCTGTATATCAGTGGTCATCCGCTCGAGGACTATGTTGATGTGATGAAGCGAAATATTACGCGTCAGACGATTGATTTTACAATCGCCGACGGAGAACGTGTACCGCGTGTCAAGGATAATGAGACGGCAGTAATCGGTGGAATTATTGAGAATAAAGTTGTTAAAACAACGAAAACAAACAATATGATGGCATTTATCACGATCGAAGATCTTCTCGGAACGGTGGAGGTGATCGTCTTTCCACGTGATTACGAGAATTACCGCCCGCTTTTGGAGAACGACCGGAAGGTGTTTGTCAAAGGGCGTGTTACGGTGGAAGAGGACAAACCGGCGAAAATGATTTGCCAGAAGATCGTGCCATTTGACGAGGTTCCAAAACAGCTCTGGATCCAGTTTACGGACAAGCAGAGTTATCTTGCGGCGGAGCAGTCATTGTTTGATTCTTTGGCAAAATACGATGGTCAGGATAAGGTCATTGTCTATCTGTCCACAGAACGTGCAAAAAAGCAGCTTCCAAACAGCCGTATGACAAAAGTCTGTCCGGAATTGCTGGAGGAACTTTATAAAAAATTTACAAAAGAAAATGTCAAAGTAGTACAAATGAGTATTGAAAAAGTTTTGTAAATATCGTACAATGGAAGAGGATTGGAGGTAAACAGTAATGTCAGAAAAAGCAGTGAAAACGATAGGAGTATTGACAAGTGGTGGGGATGCACCGGGGATGAATGCAGCGATTCGTGCTGTCGTTCGATCGGGATTATCAAGTGGACTGAAAGTAAAAGGTATTCGCCGCGGATATGCGGGCTTATTAGAAGAAGATATTGTAGATATGGATACAATGAGTGTATCTGATATTGTACAAAAAGGAGGAACCATCCTTTACACTTCCCGTTGCCCGGAGATGGTAACACCGGAAGGTCAGAAGAAGGCAGCGGATATCTGCCGTAAACATGGTATCGACGGTATCGTAGTTATCGGAGGAGACGGTTCTTTCCGTGGAGCGCAGAAACTTTCTGCCAACGGCATCAACACAATCGGCGTTCCGGGAACGATCGACCTTGATATCTCCTGTACAGAATATACGATTGGTTTTGACACCGCCTGCAATACGGCGATGGAAGCCATCGACAAAGTACGTGATACATCTGCATCCCATGAGCGATGCAGTATCATCGAAGTAATGGGACGTACTGCCGGTCATATCGCATTGTGGTGTGGTATCAGTAATGGTTCCGAATACATTACCATTCCAGAGCGTT
Organism: uncultured Lachnoclostridium sp.; assembly: GCA_905212635.1. Lineage (GTDB taxonomy): Bacteria > Bacillota > Clostridia > Lachnospirales > Lachnospiraceae > Eubacterium_F. The sequence goes on from CAJMFH010000024.1 coordinate 6,537, forward strand.
ATGATAACGATGAGCAGAAGATCATTGAGAAGATTCGTGCAAAACGCCGTATCGGTAAGAAACATCATATCATTGTAAATGCCGAGGGAGTTGGAAATTCTTACCAGATGGCAAAAGACATCGAAGAGGCAACCGGTATCGAAACACGTGCAACCGTTATCGGACATATCCAGCGTGGTGGAAACCCATCCTGCCGTGACCGTGTCTATGCATCTTCTATGGGGGCCATGGCCGTTGATCTTTTGATCGCCGGCAAGACAAACCGTGTTGTAGCATATCGTTCCGGTAAATTCTGTGACTTCGATATTGACGAAGCATTGGCAATGACCAAGGATATCGACGAGCATCTTTACAGCTTGACGATGCGTCTGTCACGATAATATAGTTAATCATATGTTTATTTACAGGGTTCTTTTCGGAGAACCCTGTTTTTTCGGCACAAGCCGGATCAATAAATTTATATATAAAAATAGCATCCCGCGGGATGCTATTTGTTTTTCGCCTTTTTAAATTTTACTCTTCTGAAGCAGTTTCTTCCGCAGCTGCGTCTTCTTCTGCCTCTTCGTCGTCGCTTTTCTCCGGCATATTTATGGTAACGTAATCTCTTTCGTCATTCGGTGTCTCCGAGAAGTCGTCAAAATCATCTGATTCATCGTCCTCCTCGTAAAGATCGTTATCGAAATCGTCGTCATCATAATCATCTACGTAGTCCTTCATCAGGATGTTTTTCAGAAAATACAAAGCGGCTCCGATGGTAGCAAGAGTGGCTGCTACTCCAAGGAGAAATTTAAAAAACTTTTTCATAATCACATCGTCCTTTCTGTCCGCATGCTTAGTGTGGCATTTACGGAAATATATATACATATTTTACGGGAAAATAATGAAAAAGTAAAGGGGTTTTTATACAAAAGTATGAAAAGAAATAAAAAAAATATATATATTTTGTGAAAAATAATTGTTGTAATATGGAAGCAGATGTTGTATTATAATAGATATGTAAGGGGATTTGGTGATGTGAATACAAAATAAATACGATTTTTACATCACTAAAAATTTCTAAATATATACAAATTGAATGGAGGATTCTGTTATGGCAGCAAAAGCAAATTACTCTAAAAAACCAGCAAATAAAAAAGTGGTTGAAGAGAAAAAGGATGTTGTAAAGACTGAGGTAAAACCAGTAGAAACAAAACAGGAAACAAAACCGGAGGCAGTAAAAGAGGCTGCACCTGCAGTAACGACAGCGGCACCGGCAGCCAAGACAACAAAGACAGCAGCAAAGAAAACAACCAAAGAAACTGCAAAGAAGACAACAGCGAAGAAATCGACAGCAAAGAAAACAGGTGCAAAACGTGGACCAAAACCAGCATCTGAGCGTACCATTGAAATGACAGTGCAGTTTGGTGAAAAAGAAGTTACATACACAGATATGGTAAACCGCATCAAAGAAATGTGGAAAGCACAGGGCAAACGTGAAGTATCCATGAAGAGCCTTGAGTTGTATGTAAAACCGGAAGAATCCAAAGTATATTATGTTATTAATTCTCAGGATAAAAAACCGGTTACCGGAGATATCGATTATTAATTTAAAATGCAGGACAGCCCATCGCAAAGGCGATGGGCTGTTTTTGATGCATTATTGATAAATTTTATTGATTACATATTTAAAACGTGCTATAATATAAAAAAGTCGTACTGACATACGAAGGAAACCCTGAGTAGGAAGGCGGTATAGTTCGAAATACATATTCGTGGCACGAAGTGTTGACGGTCGGCTTTTGCCGATCTTTTTTATTGCTTTAAGGGAATTGTTTAAGACGGTGAGAAGTGGGGGAACCCATAACGTTATGGACATTGCCTGCAAGCACAAAATACGGAAAGGAGGGATTGCATGGAAAAACGTGTCGCCGTGATCGGAATCGTAGTAGAGAAAGAGGAATCCGCCGAAACCGTGAATGCCATACTGCATGAATATCGTGACGTGATTGTGGGAAGAATGGGGATTCCCTACCGGGAACGCGGATTGTCTGTGATCAGTGTGATCGTTGACGCACCCAATGCAACGATCAGCGCTATTTCAGGAAAACTTGGGATGACAGACGGAGTAACAAGCAAAGCAATTTATGCAACAAAATGAATTGGAGGAAAAGGAAACTATGTATAATCCAAAGTCGGGAAAAGCAACCGAATTTATTGATGATCAGGAGATATTAGAGTCTCTGGAATACGCACAAAAAAACAAAAATAATAAAGAAGTAATAGATGCAATATTAGAAAAGGCATCTGCCATGAAAGGCATTAGCCACAGGGAGGCAGCCGTATTATTAGAGTGTGAATTAGAAGAAGAAAACAAGAAAATAGAAAAATTGGCGAAAGAAATTAAGCAGCGTTTTTATGGCAACCGAATTGTAATGTTTGCGCCATTATATCTGTCAAATTATTGTGTCAATGGCTGTACCTATTGTCCATATCATCATTGTAATGAGCATATCCGCAGAAAAAAACTGACACAGGATGAAATCCGGGACGAAGTGATAGCCTTGCAGGATATGGGGCATAAGAGGCTTGCCATCGAGGCGGGAGAAGATCCGGTCAACAATCCGATCGAGTATATTTTGGACAGCATTAAGACCATTTACAGCATCAAACATAAAAATGGTGCGATCCGCCGTGTCAATGTAAATATTGCTGCTACAACTGTAGAAAACTATCAGAAATTACATGATGCCGGTATCGGAACGTATATTTTGTTCCAGGAGACCTATAACAAAGAAAGCTATGAAAAACTCCATCCAACCGGTCCAAAACACAATTACGATTATCATACCGAAGCGATGGATCGTGCGATGGAAGGCGGTATCGATGACGTCGGACTCGGTGTATTGTTTGGCTTGGAAATGTATCGCTATGAACTTGTCGGAATCATTATGCACGCGGAGCATCTTGAGGCGAAATTTGGAGTCGGACCGCATACGATCAGTGTACCGCGAATCTGCCCGGCAGATGATATTGATCCGGGAGAATTTACAAACGCAATTTCCGATGAAATATTTGAAAAAATTGTTGCGGTTATCCGTATTGCCGTGCCATACACGGGTATGATCGTGTCGACAAGAGAATCTCAGAAAACACGTGAAAAAGTGCTTGGACTCGGTATTTCACAGATCAGCGGCGGATCCCGCACAAGTGTCGGCGGATATGTCGAAGAAGAAAAAGAAGAGGACAATTCCGCACAGTTTGATGTCAGCGACCGCAGAACCCTGGATGAAGTTGTCAACTGGCTTCTCGAACTGGGATATATCCCGAGCTTCTGTACGGCATGCTATCGCGAAGGAAGAACCGGCGACCGCTTTATGAAACTGCTGAAATCCGGTCAGATCGTCAACTGCTGCCAGCCCAATGCACTGATGACATTAAAAGAGTATCTGGAGGATTATGCCAGCGATGACACCAAACAAAAAGGTGAAAAAGTTATCCAGAGAGAATTGGAAGTTATTACCAATCCGGTGGTAAAAGAAAAAGCAAGAGAATATATTGAAAATATTCACGAAGGCCAGAGAGATTTCCGGTTCTAAAAGGAAGGAAATAATAAATGCTTATGGTCTAGCAATTGACGAAACTTGTTATCGTGAGATAACTCCCGTTTCTGTCGAGTGCTAGACCATAAGTTTAGGCATTCAAAGTCAAATGAACGGCAAATCCGCCGAATTCCCCTTTGATATATACAAAAGTCATAAAGCCGTCTTTGTCGTATTTTGCGGTAGACATATCAAATTCGATGCCGCGCAGACCGAGATGGTATACGGCACGTTCTACGGAATTACATCCGACAGCGATATGTCCGTGGGTTCCTGCTCCAGGAGCTTTCATTACTTCAATTTTTTTGCCGCAGAAATACGATACGTCGATATTTTTCTGAGGAAAACCAAACATGGTAGTGAAAGCATCTGCGGTATCGGCAGCTTCTGCATCATCGGCACAATTGATACCGATGTGTTTGACTTTAAAACCAAGCATATGGTTGACAGCTTCGCGTGTAAGGGCAGCGATATTGGTAAATTTATCGGCGGCAAGAAGCGAGGTGTCTACCATCCAGCTTCCACCGCATGCGATAATGCGGTCAAAGTCAAGGTATTCATTCAGGTTGGAAGAATTGATACCGCCGGTCGGCATAAATTTCATCTCCGTGTAAGGAGCAGCCATTGCTTTGATCAGTTTCAACCCGCCAATTGCCTCCGCCGGAAATACTTTAACGACATCCAGGCCAAGAGCAGCAGCTTTCTGTACGTCGCTTGGTGTCGCACAACCAGGCATTACCGGGATTTTCTTATTGATACAATATTTTACTAATTTTTCATCCATTCCGGGACTGACGATAAATTTGGCACCGGCAGCTACAGCGCGGTCTACCTGCTCGGTTGTGATCACGGTGCCGGCTCCGATCACCATATCCGGATATTCTTCTGACATGATCTTGATTGCTTCCTCAGCGCAATCGGTTCGAAATGTCACTTCCGCACAAGGAAGTCCGCCGGTACAAAGAGCTTTGCCAAGCGGTCTGGCATCCTCGGCATGCTTCAATGCAACTACGGGAACAATTCCGATTTTGGAAAGTGTAACTAATACATCGTTCATTGAAAAAACCTCCTTTCTCTCTAGTATAACCGATTTCGTAAACAGATGTCAATGGAGAAAAATTCGTTGCTATTTTCCCACCAAAAGAGTATACTAATAAAAGAGGTTGGTGGTAAATATGTTTTCGGAAATTTTTTATTCAAAAAAAACTGGAGAACCGGTGCAGGTCATTGCAGCATGCAGCATATTGCCGGATGAGATCCCAGGGATCTGTTTTCAGCAAATGAGTGGAGAGTTTGCCTGTTATGTCTGGGATGTGGAGCATTTCAAAGCAAATTATCAGAAAGAAAAAGTACAGATAAAAGAAAAGGCAGAGACGAAGCCAAAGGAAGAAATTTCAGATTTGGTTCGCTTTCTGGATGCGGATACGTACCGCGAGAAGATGAAAATATTGGAAGGTATGAAAGATGACTTAAATGAGCATATTTTAAATAATATGGCGGTAAGTCTTGATCTTTCGCTGGAAGACGGCGTGGACGGATATTCTTTCCTGATGTCCGAACTTAAGATACGAAGCCGGTTTGAAGGCAAGCGGGGAGAACGTCTATGAATTACCGAATGCAGATACAATACGATGGTACGCGGTATCGCGGCTGGCAGAGGCAGGCAGCGACCGGCGATACGATTCAGGGAAAACTGGAAGCCATACTTACCAGACGATTTGGAAAAAACATGGAGATTGACGGCGCAAGCCGTACCGATGCCGGGGTTCATGCCTTGGCACAAATTGCTAATTTTCATGTGCCGGAAGAAGAGGCAGTGCAGCCTGCGGAACTTCAAAAATATATCAATCAATATTTGCCGGAAGACATTGCCGTTACCAGTGTGGCAATAGCGGGTGAGCGGTTTCACAGCCGGCTCAATGCGACGGGAAAAACCTACGAATATCATTTAATCCCATATGGTACATACGATGTCTTTGCGCGAAAATATGCGTGGCAGATGACGGCACTTCTTGATATCACAGCCATGCGGGAAGCCGCGGGATATGTGCTTGGAAGCCATGATTTCCGCAGTTTTTGTACTAAGGCAGCAAAGAAAAAATCGACTGTCCGCACGATCCGGCTTTTGGAAATTTTTGAGACAAAAAATGAAATTGTCATAGAGATCACCGGCAATGGATTTTTATACAATATGGTTCGCATCCTCGTCGGGACTCTTGTGGAAGTCGGTATGGGAATGCGGAAACCGGACGAGATTCCGGCGATTTTGGAGAAAAAAGAACGCCGGTATGCAGGCGAGACAGCGCCGGCATGCGGACTGTTTTTAAAACAAATTTACTATGAATAAAAGGAAGCGGTCGTATGAGAGAAATGGAATTTAAAATGGAGCGGGAAGGCCTTGTCAAACCGGGTGAAAAAATCCAGGTAACAGAAGGTGTACTGCCGAGTGCGTATTATTATACTATCATACCGGCGGTTGCCATGTCGGGAAATATCGCATTTTCCGACCGGCTGAAAAACCGCGAAGGTGTGGTAAAAGATGTAGTTGAAAATGAAAAAGGCTATTATGTGATAGTCGATTTTGATGAATAAATGGAGGAATGAACATGGAACGCAAAAATGCATGGAATGGATATGAAACAGAAGAATTGAAAAAAGTGGATGCGTTAAATCAGGAATACCGCACATTTTTGAATGAAGGAAAAACCGAGCGCGAATGCGTGAAACTGGCTGTGAAAATGGCAGAAGAGGCAGGATACCGCGACTTAAAAGAGGTTATTGCCAAAAAAGAGACATTGAAGGCAGGAGACAAAGTGTACGCTGTCGGCATGAAAAAAATGATCTCTCTTTTCCAGATCGGAAAGAAACCGTTGGAAGAAGGAATGGCAATCCTTGGCGCGCACATTGACTCCCCACGTTTGGATATTAAACAGAATCCGTTGTACGAAGAGGGCGGTTTTGCTTATCTTGACACCCATTATTATGGTGGAATCAAAAAATATCAATGGGTGACACTGCCGCTTGCCATCCACGGTGTGATCGCGAAAAAAGACGGAACGGTTGTCGATGTCAAAATCGGAGAGGATAAAGAGGATCCGGTATTTTGCGTGACAGACCTTTTGATTCATCTTTCTGCGGACCGCATGGAAAAGAAGGCAAATAAAGTGATCGAGGGAGAAGAACTGGATCTGTTATTTGGAAGCAAGCCACTCAAAGGCAAAGAAAAAGAAGCGGTAAAAGAAAGTGTTCTTGCACTTTTAAAAGAAAAATATGACATGGAAGAAGAGGACTTTTTGTCGGCAGAATTGGAAATCGTGCCGGCAGGAGAAGCGCGTGAAGCCGGCATTGACACCAGCATGATCATGGGTTACGGACAAGATGACCGTGTCTGTGCATTTACGTCTCTGAAAGCAATGCTCGAGGTCGAAGGCACGGAATATACGACATGTTGTCTCCTTGTAGATAAGGAAGAAATTGGAAGTGTCGGAGCGACCGGAATGCAGTCGAAAACCTTTGAAAATACGGTGGCTGAGATTCTTGCCTGCATGGGTGAATATAGTGATCTCGCTGTCCGCCGCTGTCTTGCGAATTCTAAAATGCTGTCCTCGGATGTAAGCGCTGCCTTTGATCCGACATTTAAGTCTGCCTATGAGCCGAAAAATGCTGCTTATTTTGGAAAAGGAATGGTATTTAACAAATTTACCGGTTCCCGCGGAAAATCCGGAAGCAATGATGCGAATGCCGAATATATCGCAGGCATCCGCCGTATCCTGGATGAGAGAAATGTCGCATACCAGACGGCAGAACTTGGAAAAGTAGATGTCGGTGGAGGCGGAACAATTGCCTATATTATGGCACTTTATGGTATGGAAGTGATTGACTGCGGTGTTGCCGTTCTCAATATGCATGCTCCTTGGGAGATCGTCAGCAAAGCAGATGTCTATGAGACGAAAAAAGGATATATTGTATTTTTGGAAGATGCATTTTCAGTAAAATAAGATCTGTTGAAAATAGTCTTGCTTCGAGGCATGGATCATCGCGGTCCGTGTCTCGATTTTTTTGTCTGAAAAACGATATCTTGACAATAGCCGGCTTCCCTCGTATGATAGGCTTACAATCATAAAAGAAGGGGAAATGCACATGATGATTCAAAGGGATAGTCTGACGGAAAACATGATATTACAGGGACGCTATGAAGTAAGAAAAGCCACACGTACGACACAAGTAGAACGGGATTATGATGTATACGACCGAGAGGAAAAGAAAGAGTATCAGGTAAAGGAATTTTATCCGTCAAATTACTGCAGCAGGGGAGCAGACGGGCAAACAGTCATCGTGCGTGGAGCACGAAACCAATCTGTCTTTGAACAGTCAAAGGAATGGTTTGCACAGGCCTACCGACAGATTGCCGCCAGTCCGAAAACAAAGGGATTCCCGAAAGCAGTGCGCCTGTTTTCGGAAAATAATACGATTTATGTCATTTTAGAAAAATCGGATGGCGGGAGGCTTTCTGAGCAGATCCGGCATGCCGGCGGAAAATTGTCTTATGCCGAAAGTGTGCCCATCCTGCGCGCAATTGTGGAAACCTTACTGCAAATGCAGCCACCGAAGGGGTATCTGCCCCAAATTTCCAAAGAAAGCATATTGCTCCTAAAAAAGCAGAATAAAACAGAGGTCATATTTACGGACATTGTGCAGAAAGAAGATGTCATCTATTCTGTGGGAAGTCTCTGGGCTGAGATGCTGACAGGATTATGCCCTCAGACATCATCCCTTCGTGCCCCGTCAGAACTGGGGGTGGAACTGCCGGCCGAAGCAGAGCAGATGATATTGCGATGTTTGGAAAAGAATACAGAAAACAGGGTGTCTTTGGAGGAACTTCTTTCGATTCTCCCGCGGGGAAGAAAGGAGAGAAGCGTGCTTACGAAAAAACAAGTTTTATTAGCTGTCGCTGCGCTGATTTTTGCAATAGCAGCATGGAAAAGTCTGCTTCCGAAAGAGAAAGAAGTTTTGGTCGCGGAAAAGCAGCCCTTTTTGGCAGAAACGGCAGATGTGGAAAGGATTGTGCCGTCACCTGTATCGCCGGGAGCGATTCAGGTGAATGCGGCAAGTGCGCCGGCGATAACGGAGGCGGCTGTAAGCAGGGTGGTTTTAGAAGAGGTCCCGATAAATACGCCGGAGCAAACACCCGGGAAGACGAAAAAGACAAAACAGAAACAAAAAAAGAAGAACAAAAAGAAGAGTCGGGAAGAAAGGCAAAATAAGGTGGAGCAATCCGTTGTAGCACCGAGTAAACCACATAAGCAGAAGTCGGATTTGTTTGATTTTTGGTAAAATAGGGAAAAATTATAACGTTGACATTATAAAGCTATAACAAAAAAGTTATTGAGAAAACAGAAATAATTACTGTACATTATGGCAAAAATATGTTATTCTGAAAATGGAGAAAGGAGGTTGCTAGATGCAACACAAAAAACTTATGGGGATTGTAGCTTTGCTGATGTGTCTTACGTTAGTGGCGCCGACAGTGACGATTGAGGCAGCGACAACAATCTACAACAACCAGACTGGTACGCAGGATGGGTACAATTATGAATTGTGGAAAGATTATGGGACCACAAGCATGACCCTGAATGGAGGGGGAACCTTCAGCTGCCAGTGGAGCAACATTGGGAATGCGTTATTCCGTAAAGGAAAGAAATTCGACGCGACCAAGACGTATTCGCAGCTTGGCAATATCACGATTGACTATGGCTGCAACTACCAGCCAAACGGAAACTCTTACCTCTGTGTATATGGCTGGTCAAAGAGTCCGCTTGTGGAATTCTACATCGTAGACAGCTGGGGAACCTGGCGTCCACCGGGAGGAACTTCCAAAGGACAGATTTACGTAGATGGCGGAACGTATGATGTGTACGAGACAACTCGTGTAAATCAGCCATCCATCGAAGGAAACACGACCTTCAAACAGTATTGGAGTGTACGTACAAGCAAACGTACGAGCGGAACGATTTCCGTGACAGAACATTTTAAAGCTTGGGCGAACAAAGGCATGAGCCTCGGAAAGATCTATGAAGCGGCTTTGAATATCGAAGGATACCAGAGCAGCGGAAGTGCCAATGTGTATAAGAATAATATGACCATTGGCGGAAGTTCCAGCGGATCAAGCAGTTCCGGGAACTCCGGCTCAGGCAGTTCGGGAAGCACAAGTTCAAGCACGAACAAGAAAGAGTGCGAAAGCATGACACTTGGGGGCAGTTATGCCGGAATGATCAATTCTCCATTCAGTGGAGTAGGTCTTTATGCAAATGGGGATAATTGCAAATTTACCCAGTATTTTGCTTATGGCACACACAGTTTCTCTCTTCGTGGCTGTTCGAACAACGATAAAATGGCAAAAGTAGATTTGTACATCGGCGGTACAAAGAAAGGTACTTTTTACTATGGCGGAAGTTATCCTGCCGTATACACGATCAATAATGTAAGTCATGGAACAGGAAACCAGGAGATTAAACTGGTATGCTCCGATGACGATGGTACATGGGATGCTTATGTAGACTATCTTACATGGCAATAAAGGGAATCAAAGGGTGCCCTGTTATCGGGCATTCGGAATAGAATAAACGGCTCTGCCTGCGGCAAATAATCTACCGGCTGCGGGCAGAGTTTTTGTATTGCTGGGATGACAGGGAAATTAAGTTGTTTTTTTATTGAAAATATGGTGAAAATGAGTTAAAATAGAAATATACAATAAATGTAAAAAGGGACGAGACATCTCAGAGTGATTGGTTCATTTACACTCGAATTTTTTGAAGAAAAATGATAATATAGGGAGGAGAATCTAAAAAATCATGATTATACAATCCAATATCGTTGCTATGAATAACATGATGCAACTCACCAGAACAAATCAAAATATGAAAAAATCTGTGGAACGTTTGTCGTCGGGATATCGAATTAATCGTGCGGCAGATGATGCGGCAGGACTTGCTGTGTCAGAAAAAAAACGTTCGCAGATACGGGGACTTATTCGCGCAGCAAAAAATGCAGAAGATGGAGTTGGTTTTGTGCAGACGGCAGATGGTGCTATGAGTGAGACGGCAAATATTCTGCATCGAATGAGGGAACTGACAATCCAGTCGCTGAATGATGTCAATACGGATCAGGACCGGGCGTATATGCAGATGGAGTTTGATGAACTTCAAAGTGAGATAGACCGAATCGGACGCCAGACAGAATTTAATAAGAAAAATGTATTTGAAGAATATGCAGATACATATTACAATTTTAAGGGGAATAAGTATTGGGGGCAGGATCAGATTCATGTCATTAACAGTACCAATCAGACGCTGCAGATCAAATATCAGATAACGGAGACAGAACCGGAGAAAACATTGACGCTTACAGTGCCACCGGAAAAATATACGACACAGGAATTAATTGATGAGATTGATGATATTGTGGCTTCATTGGGGGATGCATCAGATGGACTTTGCCTTGAATATACAGACGACGGTTTTTGCAACGTCGTGTTGCAGGATGGAGAGAAAATCAATGAGATTTCCGGAGGCTTGTCTTATCTTTTTCACGATGAATTTACAGGATCTCAGGTAGGAGCATTGATAGGAACGACAATTTTTCATCCATCTTATCCGTTGACAATCAATTTGAACAATAACGAACTGAAGTTTACTATTGAGAATTTTGATGGTTCGACACAGGAAGTGAATTTAACAATTCCGCCGGGAGATTATAGCAGGCAGGAAATGATTGATTATCTGAATACGAAACTTGTAGGAACCGGTATGACCGCTAGTGAGTATGGTGACTATTCGATTCAGGTAAGTGGTGATGATGGAATTATCACTGGATTAAAGGGGAATATGTTCAAGATTGATGTTGCGGACGAAGGTGAGGAGGTTATGACTTCTGTATTCTATGATAATACAAAATATGGAAGAGTGAAGAATACAGCAGCTCAATTTACCGGTGGTGCCGTGTTGACAAATGATGCTACGGATATGGTAAATAATAAATTTCACATTGATTCTACAAATAATGTATTAAGAATGAGAGTAAATGATAATGGAAATGGTGGCTATGTGGAAATTCAGCTGGATGAGAAGGATTATAGTATCAGCGATATGATTTCTGAACTGCAAAATAAATTTGATGCGGCGGGATTTGATGTGGCGGTGGGATCGCATGTTGAATCCATGCGCACAGTAAACGGAAACTTAGTATCTTTTAGTGGTCTTACACTCACTTCGAAGGTAGAGGGTATGACCAGTACGATTGAATTTGATGTGACATCCAGCACAGCTTACGACACTTTGTTTGTCAAAAGAACGTATACGGATAAGGGGAAGAAAGATAGTACATCCAATGGATATTACAGTTACACGGCAGCTAAATTAAAAGGGGGGAAAACGTTTTCTACGACAGATTTCCCGCTGACGCTGACCACAGATAATAACAGTTTCCGTCTAACGGTAAAGGAGATAGATCCCGGGAATTCCGGAGCGGGGGATTCTGGAAATTATACGATTACGTTAGCAGCAAAAACGTATCAATCCATTGACGAAATAGTGGCAGAGATTAATATCCAGATTGCAAATGGTGGGGTGGGAATTAGTGGAAAAATTGAGGCAAAAAATGATGGTGGAGCTATCACTATCATACCTGCTTCGACAAATAAAACAGTAACCGGTATTACAATTGCAGATACAACCAGTGCCGGTTGTAAGGCATTGTTTGTAGGAACAAAAATAAATTATTCTTATAAAGAAGTGTCCTCTTCTTCTGTGACGCCAACGATTACCTTGGATAAAATGGACGAGCCGATCATTCTGGATGATGCAAGTAATAATTTGACAATAAAAATAAATGGGGGTTCGAGAAAGGTAACGGTACCGGCTGGAACCTATACCCGGGATGAACTGGCAAAAAAAATCACAGAACAGTTGAAAGGAACAACGACTACATTTACAAATCACTATACTGCATCAGGAGCAGGAAGCACCACAAACCGAAATAAACAATGCAGTGATACCGGAAAAAATAAAACCATTGCCACAATTGATTGTAAAGTGAAGGGAACCGGTACGCCTCCACAGGGATCCACGGCACCGTCAAAGGCTACTGCGGCATCGTATACTGTGCCAGTGGCATTAGTAGATTCGACTTTGGTTACTTCCGCTAACAATCAGATAACAATTACAGTGAATGACCATGCTTATACCATTGTGCTTTCAGAAAAATCGTATTCTCCGGCGGCATTGGCAAAGGAAATCAATGACAAACTGAATTCTGCAATCCAGACTTCGGCAGATAAGGTAAATGTTACGCTGTCTTCGGATCGCAAACTTGTGTTTGCTACGGAGTGCAAGGGGGAGAAATATCATATATCTTTTGGAAGTGCAACGTCATCCTTTTTTGATGCATTATCTAAGGAAAAGACGCCTGCCCAAATCAATACAGGCTTGTCATTACAAAACACGATAACGATTGCGGACGGCTCGAATGTATTCAGGGGAAATGTAGATGGAAATGCATATTCTGTGACACTGGATTCCGGAACGTATACAAGAAGCGGACTAGTGGAAGAACTTAATAAAAAACTGGCGGCAGCAGGAATCGGTGTGAAAGCATCCCTGAATGGAAACCAGCTGGTTTTGACAACAACAGAAGCAAAAGGACTGGATTCTTCTATCGGTTTTGATACCAATCAGGGAGGCAGTTCCATGTCGGCTCTCTTTGGAAATCTGGTTACGAAGACTCCGGCAGTAGCGAAACTAACAACACCGTTGCAGAATAATATATCCCTGAAGGATGGCGAAAATGTATTTACTGTGCGTGCGACAGATGGTGGTTCCTTAAAAGAACTTACGGTTACCATCCCGGCAGGAGATTATACCCGGAGTGAACTGGTAACAAAACTCAATGAGCTTTATGCAGGCACAGTGACGGTTTCTCTTAATGATAAAAATTCACTTACTTTTACGACGGCAGCAAAAGGAAGCGATGCAAAGATTTACGTAGATAATTCTTTTGGTGGAAGTGCGGGAAAGGCCATGTTTGGCGAATCGACTGTGGCGACACCGGATATCCGTGCATCCTTTGATGGAGACGGTCATCTTGTTTTGACCGGAAGTAATACGGGAAGCAGTTATACCCTGTCTGCTGTTCCAACAGACGGCTCTGCATTTTTAAAGCCCAAAGCCAGCACATCGACGATAAATCCTACCACGACATCCGGCAATGTGGATGTAGGAAATTACTATTTGCAGACGGGCGGAACCCTGCCTTCCCAAACAACAATCGATTCGGAAAATAAGGATTTTCATTTTACGTTCAATACACCATCCGGTACTCGGACAGTCGACATTGTAATGGATGAAAAGACATATACGCGACAGGAACTGAGAGATGCATTACAGAAAAAAATAGATGCTGCTCTGGGAGCAGATCAGATTACCGTGAAACTTTCAAATTCGAAGATTCGACTAGAAGCGACGGATTATGGAAGCGGATATTCTTTAACCGGTTTGTCTGGTGATTTCTACGAATATGTACTAAAAGGGACAGCTATCCGTGGATCGGTGGAGAATACAAAGTATGCAGCAGGAGGACACAGCGTAACCGATACGTACATTATCGGGCGAAAAGATGTAAATAATACAATCAGCAAAATTCAGAAAGGAATTAACGATGAGTTGAGTTTGGATGTGACGATTGATGGTGTTGTGACGACATTACGTACGACGTTAGATCCGGGAGAATATAATGCGCAGGCTCTTATCAAAGAGTTGCAGAAAAAAATTGACGAACAGGTGGCTGCATCCGGGCTTCCGGCAAATTCGATTTTGGTTGACATAGGTAAGTTTCGTACGAATGTTTACGGGGCGGATGATGCCAATGCACTGGATTTTTATCTGAATCACGATGTGGATCTGAAAGGGGGAGAGTATCGAATTGACGGTTTGAAGGGAAGCGCTCTGTTTGAAATCTTCTATAAGACAGAAGGGGATCTGATTCCTGCTTACACGGCGGGAACAAAAGATCTGACCGATGGTGTTGAGATAGAGGATGGGGCAAATACGATTACGGTAGATGTAGATGGCGTTACGTATTCTTATACAATTCCGCCTAAGAAATATACATCGGAGGAATTGATCGAAAAATTAAATGAACTTTTTGATGCTCCGGATGACAATGGAAATCAGGCGAAATTAGAGGCCTCTTTGTCCGGCAATGCCCTTAAGATATCCTATGAGAAACTGGGAAAACATACCGTCACAAATGTACAGGGAACAGCCAAGTCTACATTGTTTTACGAAGAAGAAGGTCGGAAAGATTATGATAGTAATCTTTATCTTCAGATCGGTGCCAATGCCCAGCAGGGCATGGAATTGGAACGCTTTGCCATGACAACGCTGGCAATGGGAATCAATTCGGTTGCCATAAGTAAATGGAAAAATGCGAATAAGGCACTGGGGCGATTGGATGGAGCACTGGATTATCTTATTTCCAAGCGAAGCATTTACGGCGCAGACCAGAACCGATTGGAATATAGAATAAAAGGAAATGAGAATTCGGCAGAAAATCTTCAGGCGTCCGAATCCAGAGACCGCGATGCGGATATGGCGGAAGAGATGGTGATATACTCCAAAGATAAAATATTGCAACAGTCGCAGACCGCAATGTTAGCCCAGTCTTCAAGACAGTCAGAGGCGGTACTTTCTCTTCTTCGAAATGCCTAGCACGAGCTTTTTCAGTAGACAAAGTCTGCGAAAAATGCTATAATTTTTAGATATCAAGCGTAACAATCCGGGATCAATATTTGGAAATCCGGATCGTTACAAACATGCAATGATCAGAAGGAGGAAATAACGTTGAATAAAGAACTCGTTATTGTGCTTGATTTTGGCGGCCAGTACAATCAGCTGATTGCCAGACGTGTCCGAGAGTGTCATGTATACTGCGAAGTGCATCCGTACACCCTTGGAATCGATAAGATCAAGGAAATGAACCCGAAAGGGATTATATTTACCGGTGGACCAAATAGTGTATATGCGGAAGAATCCCCACGTTATCAGAAAGAAATTTTTGAACTTGGGATTCCGATTCTCGGAATCTGCTATGGTTCCCAGTTGATGGCATATACGCTCGGTGGAACAGTGGAGACAGCACCTGTCAGCGAATACGGAAAGACAGAAGTCAAAGTGGACAAGTCGTCTCTTTTGTTTGGCGATGTCGAAGAAAAGACAATCTGCTGGATGAGCCACACCGATTATATCGCAAAGGCACCGGAAGGCTTTACTATCAGTGCGACGACGCCTGTCTGCCCGGTAGCAGCGATGGAAATGCCTGAGAAAAAACTTTATGCAACGCAATTTCATCCTGAAGTTCTTCATACTCAGGAAGGTGTGAAGATGCTTTCCAATTTTGTATACAAAGTCTGCGGCTGCAGCGGTGACTGGAAAATGTCTTCTTTCGTAGAAGATACCATCCGTTCCATTCGTGAAAAGGTCGGTGACGGCAAAGTGCTCTGTGCCCTTTCCGGTGGGGTCGACTCTTCCGTGGCAGCAGTCCTTCTTTCAAAGGCAATCGGCAAACAGCTGACTTGTGTCTTTGTTGATCAGGGACTTCTGCGCAAAAATGAAGGTGATGAAGTCGAAGCTGTATTTGGCCCGGACGGCCCATACGACCTGAACTTTATCCGCGTCAACTGCCAGGAACGTTTCTATGAAAAACTTGCCGGTGTCAGTGAACCGGAAGCAAAACGTAAAATCATCGGCGAAGAATTTATCCGAGTTTTCGAAGAGGAAGCAAAGAAAATCGGAGCTGTCGATTTCTTGGTACAGGGAACGATTTACCCGGACGTGATCGAATCCGGTCTCGGTAAATCCGCAGTCATCAAGTCCCACCACAATGTCGGTGGTCTCCCGGACTGCGTTGATTTCAAAGAAATCATCGAACCTCTCCGTCTCCTTTTCAAGGACGAAGTTCGTAAAGCCGGCCGCGAACTCGGCATCCCAGAATATCTGGTAAGCCGCCAGCCATTCCCGGGCCCGGGCCTTGGAATCCGTATCGTCGGCGAAGTGACGGCAGAAAAAGTCCGCATCGTTCAAGACGCCGATTACATCTACCGCGACGAGATCGCCAAAGCCGGCATCGAAGGCCTCGGCCAGTACTTCGCAGCCCTTACCAACATGCGCAGCGTCGGTGTCATGGGTGACGAACGTACCTACGACTACGCCGTAGCTCTCCGCGCCGTGAACACAACCGACTTCATGACCGCCGAGTGCTCCGAAATCCCATTCGAGGTACTCCAAAAGGTAATGAACCGAATCATAAACGAGGTGAAAGGGGTCAACCGCGTAATGTACGATCTGACCAGCAAGCCACCCGGAACGATAGAGTTTGAATAGGAAGAAAATAGCGGGAAGCCATGTAAATAGGGGCTTCCTGATTTTGATGTAAGCAGAATGTAAGCAAAATTGTTGAGTAATTTTGGATAATATTCTGCTTAGCGTATATTAAATTGCAAAGGGGATTATGCGAAATGAAGATTGATTTATCAATGGTTGATATTTTTGAAGACAGTGAATTGGAATTAGATAAAAAAATTACATTTATTTTTGGAAAAAACGGAACTGGAAAATCGACGTTTACAGAGGAAATTAAAAAAATGACTTCAGATTATGAGGTTTCAGTCTTTCAGGGATTTAATAATATTATTGATGAAAATCATCGGTTGAATGCAGTTGTTTTAGGTGAAGAAAATATGGCTATTAATGCTAAAATAGAAGAAAAGAAAAAGGCGATTGAGTTAAAGGAGAAAGAAATTGCAAGGATTAATAAGAATTTATCTGAACCAGAAATAAAAGAAAATTCAAATTTCTGGACTAGAAGATGTAAGGCACAAGAAAAATATAATGCAGCAGAGAAAAAACTTACTGATTTTTATACGCAATCTGCGTCAACTATCAAAAACAAGAAAAACCCGCAAGTTGCGAAAACATCATATAATAAAAGAAATTTTCAAAATGATATACCATCGGCGATATTATTACAGGATGAAGAAAAGAAAGAATTGATACAAATTATTAAGTCTGAGATTAAAATGGCGCCGGATATAGTATTTCCGCATGAAGATATGACACAGATTTTAGACGAAATAAATAGTATTTTGCAAAAGACAGTATCAGAGAGAGTGAAGGTAAAAAGAATAGATAATAATCCTGAAAAAAGAGAATTTGCTAAAAAAGGACTATTGTTACACCGTAAAGGAGAGGTTTGTGCTTTCTGTGGGAATAAAATAACAGACTATGTTTTTGAGGAACTAGAGAGTTATTTCTCAGCAGATGAGGTGAAAGAGTTTCAAATGGAAATTGTGAAAAAGATTGAAGAGATGGCTTTGCTAACTCAAAAAATTTCTGGAATTAAGGTGTCACTCACAGATTTCTATCCAAACTATGTAAAGGAAGCAATGGTAATGGAGGAAGAAATTGAAAAGCTAAAGAATTCCTATACACATTTTATTGATAAATTGAAGAATGCACTTGATGAAAAACAAAAGTATCTTTTCGAAGCTCGTAATCCAATATTGGATGAGGTTCCGGTGGGTTTTACAGATATCAAAAAAAGATACCAACAGCTTCAAGAAAAAAATAATGGAAATGATATAGAAACTAAGAAAGAAGAAGCAATTAAAAGAATACGTTATCATTATGTAAAACAGTTGATGGACGAATTTGATTATTCTGGTATAAAAACTACGTTAGATGTATTATTTGATGAAAAAAAGAAAAGAGAGAAAGAGTATGATGATGAGAGAAGCAAAATTTATGGTAGTGGCGGCTTAAAAGAAGACATAAACAACATTATGAAAGAGATAGTTGATTTGCAAAATCAAACTAAAAATGAGTCAATATTAGCGGATAACATTAATAAGAAATTGTTACATATGGTATCTTTTAAATTGGAACATTTTGAGGATGATGAATCTAAGGGGTTTTATAAGGTTAAAGATATTAATACAGAGGCTGTTAGAGATATTACAGAATTGTCAACAGGTGAAAAAAATGTAATTGCGTTCTTATACTTTCTTGAAAAGCTAAATGAAGTGAAAGATGACGCAGTTAATAAGCCTAGAGTAATAGTGTTTGATGATCCGATGAATTCAAATGATGATGGAATGCAATATTTAATAATAGAAGAATTACAAGCTCTGATGAAGAAGCTATTAGAAACGGATCATTTTATTCTATTAACACATAACAAGCATTTTTATCTTAATGTTAAACATAACCATAACTACAGAAGGGACAAATTTATTAGATTTCAGACTAATGGTGCGAAAACGCACATAATTTGTTTGGCAAAAGATGCGGAGGATTTTAAAACCAGTTATGAATCTTTGTGGACTGAACTTAGGATTTTATATGAATATGATCAAATATCAGAGAATATGCTGCTAAATCCTATTAGAAGAATTATTGAAACATTTACAAAGTTTAATGCACTAGACAAGACCACATTTTGTAATAAGGTGTCGGGGGCTAAAAAATTGTTTGATGTCAATTCCCATTCTATTGATGATATAGAGGCTGAATTAAATGGAAAAACTAAGCAAGAGATTATTCAGATGTTCTATGATTGTTTTGAAAAAAATGAATATGGAACACACTTTTTCAAATATTGGGGAAATGCCCATGTTGATGAAAATGGAAACCTAGTAATGTCAAGTGAAGAATCATAATTGAGAATGATTTCGTTTTGAAGTAAAAGAATTTTAATAAACCATAGCAAAATAGAAAAAAGCGGGAATCCTTGTTCTTGCATACAGGTGCTTCCCGTTTTTTTGTATCCTAATCACTTCTTTATCTCTTTCAATATCTTCACCCGTTCCGGGTCAGAATGGTTTTTCTTAAGCAAGGTTATATATTCAAATAATTCCTCGCGGGTCATATCATCCAATACAAAGAAGTCTGCGATAAGTTGATCGACTTTTGGTAAATCGGAATAATCAAATTTCGTAAAAATGGCTGATGTACGATTGGATAGGTAGGCTTTTTTTGAACGTTGATCGGACATGCCAACCAATTTGCCAACTTCTGGAAGTGATTTATCCTCTTCATTATAGGGATTCTCATTGCATATGGTGGCAAGAGGGATGTCTAATGTATTGGCAAAGCGTAAAGCGGTATCATAGCGTATGGGGGTGTCCCGACGGATGATAGAATAAATTGTTGGTGCTGGAACACCAGTGTTTCTGGAAAGAGTTTTTACGCTCATCTGCTTTTCGTCTAATATTTCTTTTAACACTTTTCCGTAGCCCATGTTGTATCTTCCTTTCAAAAAATATAATTCAATTTTATCATGAAACCTATGAAAAGAAAAGTAAAAATGAAAGAAAGTTATTTGTTTTTTATGCAGTTAATAGGATGAATAAAAATAATACGCATAAAAAATGAATAATGTTATTGACAAAGTACGCAACGGAGAATATAATGACATTATAGAACGCATAAATTATAAATAATCAGATTCAATATTTATGCGATGATACCAGGAAGGGAGGTGCTGATATGCAACAGATACATGAGGGAAAACCGTTGTACGTCGGAGTGGACACGGTAGCATATGACTTTGGTGTAAGTCGAGCAAAAGCCTATGCAATTATCAAGGATCTCAATATGGAATTGAAAAAAGAAAATCCAAGAGCCATTGTTGTGGCAGGAAAAGTCAACCGCATTTTTTATGAAGAATGTGCAGGAATTAGACGATAAGTTGCTGAAAAGATGCAAGGAGGTGGAGCGATTGGCGGTATTTCGAGATACATGGGATGGTTATAACGGAAAGGCGTGGCGTGTACAACTGCGTTATATCGACTGGCAGGGAAAAAAGAGACAGCATACCAAAAGAGGTTTTCGAAGTAAAAAGGAAGCACAGGAGTATGAGCGTGAGTTTACAGCCAAAAAGAGCAGAGACATCAATATGGGATTTGCAACATTTGTAAATTTGTATTTGGAGGAAATAAAACCACAAATTCGGATTACTACATACGAAACAAAGATTCACATTGTGAAGACACATATTTTGCCGTATTTCTCGGAAAAGAATTTGTCTGAGATTGACGCAACGGATATTTTGAGATGGCAGAATGAAATGCTGCAAAAGAGAGATGAGAATGGACGAGGCTACTCAAATACTTATTTGAGAACTGTAAACACGCAGTTGTCAGCAATCTTCAATCATGCAGTAAGATATTATGGCTTGGCGGAGAATCCATGTAAGCGGTGCAAAAAGATAGGAAAATCCAATGCAGGAGAAATGTTTTTTTGGACGAAGGATGAGTATTTGAGATTTGCCGAGGAAATGAAAACAAAACCGATTTCCTATTATGCGTTTGAAATCCTTTACTGGACAGGAGTCCGTGTTTCGGAATTGCTGGCACTTACTCCGGCGGACTTTGATTTTGAAAATCGGAAGATGGTGATCAATAAGCAGCTTCAGGTAGTTCATGGAGAAAAGAAAATAATGCCGCCGAAGACGGAAAAAGGAAACCGAATCATAGATCTGCCGGATTTTTTGTGTGATGAAATTGAAGATTTGCTGGGAATGCTTTATAAACCGGATAAGGACATGCGAATTTTCAATATCACCAAAAGTTATCTTCATCATGAAATGGATCGTGGAGCGAAGGCAAGTGGCGTAAAGCGAATTCGAATTCATGATTTGAGACATAGTGCCTGTGCAGCGTTGATTGAACTTGGATTTTCGCCGGTTCAGATAGCAGAGAGGCTGGGGCATGAATCAGAAACAGTTACGATGCGGTATGCACATTTGTATCCATCGGTACAAAAAGATATGGCAGATAAACTGAGTGTGATGCGAAAAGGAAGTGAAAATCATGACAGATAAAATATATAGGAGAACAACACAGTCATCCCCTATATTGAAAAGTAACGATGGGAAAAAGGCAAGAAAACGAAATGTTATTTTGAATTTTCGTGTAACAGAACAGGAAAGGAATTTGATTGAAAAAAGGATAGAACTGTCCGGTCTAAAGAAATCAGATTACTTTATTGAAAGTTGTCTGTATCAGAAAATTCTAATAAAGGGTAACATTCGTACTTCGGATAAGATGAAGGAACAACTGGCGAGGATTGCAGATGCTTTGAAAGAATCCGAAGAAGAGGATTTTTCCGACGTGTTATCTGGAGAAGATGTAATTGCTTTGAAAACGATACTTGAAATGCTTACGAAAATTGCTCAAAAGAAGGGAGGTGAAAGCTGATATGAATGAGACAAACTTGAAAATAATCAATATGTCGGATGTTGAGTCGAAGGAAATATCGTGGCTCTGGTATCCATTTATCCCATATGGCAAACTAACAATCATTCAGGGTGATCCCGGAGAGGGAAAAACTACACTCGTATTGAATATTGCGGCAGTTCTTTCCAAGGGACAGGGGCTGGACGAACATATGAATCCGGAACAGCCGCTGCATATTATTTACCAGACGGCAGAAGATGGCTTGGCTGATACTGTAAAGCCGAGACTTGAAAAGGCACAGGCTGACTGCAATAACATTTTTGTGATTGACGAAACGGATGTATCTCTTAGTATGCTGGATGAACGAATTGAGCAGGCAATTTTGAAGGAAAAAGCAAAGCTTATGATTCTGGATCCGATACAAGCATATCTTGGCGCCAAAATGGATATGAATCGTGCAAATGAAGCAAGAGATATGACAAAACATCTGGGGCAGGTGGCAGAACGGACCGGCTGTGCTATTGTTTTGATTGGTCATATGAATAAAAATGCCGGCGGGAAAGTTGCCTATCGAGGAATGGGTTCTATTGATTTCTTTGCTGTGGCAAGAAGTGTGTTGCTGGTTGGCAGAGTAAAGGGGCAGGAAAACTGGCGTGCCATGATACAGATAAAAAATAATCTGGCAGAACGAGGGCATGCCAAGTCCTTTGTTCTGACGGATGGAGTATTTACATGGAAAGGTGATTACGACATAACCGAGGATGAACTGGCTGGCGGATTTGCACCAAAAACCAGCAAGCAGGAAGAGGCAAAAGATTTGTTGGTTTCTTTAAGCTGCACTACAAAAGAAGCAGCAGTATCTCAGATACAGGAAAAAGCAAGAGACAGAGGCATTTCCTGGCGTACGATGGAAATGGTAAAAAAGGAACTGCAAATAAAATCCAAAAAGGTAAACAATGCCTGGTATTGGATTTTGGACAGTAAATATTTTTAGTCGCAAGGCAACAACGCAACAATACAAGCCATAGGAAAATACGGTGTTGCAATCGAAGATTTTGAAAAATCAACACCGTAAAAGCCATTGTCCTACATTGTTGCGTTGTTGTGTTTTGCTGGCAGAAAAATAACCGGAGAAAGGAAAAAATATGGAGAAAAAGAAAAATATTACAATCCCGGAAGCATTATTTATAGATTTAGTGAAATATTTTTTGGCAGACATTCGATGGGATGAGGATAGGATACGATCACGATTGCAGGAGAAACTGGAAGCAATGGTGAAACGGGAACTGTATACTCGATATAAGACGGCTGCAACATCAGAGGAAAGAGAGAAGGCAAGACAAGAGTATTTGGAGAAAGTCGGCATCCCAGAGAACTTCAGATGGTGATTTTGTCCTATCTGTGATTACAACCTCGTGACACGAGATTGTATATATGGCGAAGTAAAAAAGGGTTCAAGGGAGTTTTCCCTTGCAAGGACATCCAAGGATAATCCTTTGATGTGCATCCGTGTGGACACAGGATGCGTATCTTGCAAGGCATAAAAGAACAAGAAAAATGTGCATTTTATGTGCTATAAATATACATTAAAATTGATGAAAAATGGGACAAAAATGGTATGTTTGGACATTATGTCCAGACATGACAGGGAAAAACAACGGTATTTTTGCGTTTGGACAAATTGTCCAAACGTGAGAGCAAAGAAAATAATTTGTGTTTGGACATGATGTCCAAACGGTAACAGATAATTTGACATTTTACACGAGTACAGCCAAAAGAAACGGGGGAATAAAAGTGAATGGATTGACAGATTATCAGAACCGGCAGATGGAAAAGATGTTGAAATTTCTGCGTGGCATAGATTTGTCTCGGGAAGAAATCCAGACGTTGATATGGTTGGCAGGGTGGGAAGAAAGTACGATTGATGTTTTCTTGTCGATAATGGGTAAAGCGGTGAAAGCAAGCAGTAAACAGACTTTTCAGAAATGCTGAAAAAGGGACTTTGTACAAATATGCAAATATAGAGGTGTGCTAAAAAAATATTTTGACATTATCAATGAATACGTTTATAATTTTGATATAAAGAGTTGTTATGACAGTTATCAGGAGGAATAGCAAATGACAATAGCAGAACAGATTAAAGTGTTATGCGTAAGGTGCAGCGTGAGCGAAGCAGAGCTTGCTAGACGACTTGGTAAATCGCCTCAAAGTTTTAATTCCAAAATGAAGCGTGAAAGTTTTACGGTGGATGATTTGGACAAAATTGCAGAGGTGCTTGGCGCTCAATTTAGCAGAGAATTTATTTTGGCAAATGGAGAAAAAATTTGATGGTAGATATAGTGAAAGAGTTTAGAATGGGAGAGTTGTTTTGCGGACCAGGTGGTTTAGCACTAGGTGCGACAACAGCAGAAATTGAAGATCCAGAATATAAGATTATACATAAATGGGCAAATGATTATGACCAGGATACATGCAATACTTATACAAGAAATATATGCCCGGAAGATAAAGAGAGCGTTATATGTGGTGATGTAAGACAACTTGATATTGATAAGCTGGGAGATATTGACGCACTCGCCTTTGGATTTCCATGTAATGACTTTTCGGTAGTTGGAGAACAGAAAGGTTTTGATGGAACATTTGGTCCCTTATATACATATGGGGTCAAGGTGCTTAAGAGATATCAGCCATTATGGTTTCTGGCGGAGAATGTGGGGGGATTGAAGAGTGCAAATGAGGGAAAAGCATTTAAAAAGATACAAGAAGATTTAAAAACAGCTGGGTATAGAATCTATCCCAATTTGTATAAATTTGAGGAGTATGGAGTTCCCCAGGCACGTCATAGAGTGATAATTGTTGGGATTCGCAAGGATTTACCTTTTGAGTTTAAAATTCCAAGTCCAGCATTGTATAAAGATGTAGATGTAACCTGTAAAAACGCTATAGAAAATCCGCCTATTACAAAGGATGCAGCAAACAATGAATTGACGAAACAGTCTCCACAGGTTATTAAACGGCTGTCATATATTAAACCAGGACAGAATGCATTTACGGCAGAGTTGCCGGAAGAATTGCAGTTGAAAGTAAAGGGAGCAAAAATAAGTCAGATTTACAAACGCCTTGATCCAAGCAAGCCGGCATATACGGTGACTGGTTCTGGAGGCGGTGGTACGCATATGTATCATTATTCAGAACCAAGAGCATTGACAAATCGTGAACGGGCAAGACTTCAGACTTTCCCAGATGATTACATTTTTGAAGGTTCAAAAGAATCAGTGAGAAAGCAGATTGGCATGGCTGTTCCGGCAAAAGGTGCCAAAATTATTTTTGAGGCAATATTAAAAACCTTTGCTGGAATTGAATACGAAAGTATAGAACCAAGTATAAAGGAGTAAGGAATGTACACAGAGAATTTTGAAGAGCAAATTTTATTTGCACCTGCAAAAAAAGATGGAAAGGCATGTAATCATCTCAAAATTGTTACAGCATTTACTGATGTAGAACGTATTTCCAGTCATTTAATTAAGTTGTTTGATGGGAAAAACAAGGAATATGTAGCCAATATTAAAGTGGATATTATTTTAGGAATGATAAGAGGTGCAGGACTTACATTGAAAAAGCATAAGAAGATCTGTTTACTGCTTAAAAGGCTGAATAGCGTTTCAGGAATGCCTAAAGTTACCTGCCGTTATATAGTCGAAGGAAAGCAGGTGCATTCTAAAGTATATATTTGGTGCAAAGGAAATAAAGCCGTAGAAGCATATAATGGTTCTGCAAATTATACGATGAATGCATTTTTTGCTCGCCGCGAATGTATGGATTCCTGCAATCCGCAAGAGGCAAATCGATATTATAAAAGTTTATTGAAAGACACAATCGATTGCTTTGATGAATTAATAAAAGAAAAAGTGTCATTTTCAGTGAAAAGAAGTGCGGAAGAGGATATTGCAGATACAAACTTGGAGAACTTAACGTGGGAGCATTATCAAGAGTTGGAGCCGGTGGACAGTATTGAGGTTTCATTGTTAAAAGCGGATGGAAGTGATACTGGATACGGTTCTGGGGTAAATTGGGGCATTCGTAAAAATGGTTATAAACGAAATCGTAACCAGGCATATATTCCGTATAATACTGGCGACCAAAAAACAGGATTTTTTCCTAAGAAAAATGAAGATGGAACATATCCAGTGTTTAAGGTAGTTACACAAGATTATGATGCATTTTATATGCGGCAGGCACAGGCAAATGGTAAGGCCTTAGAAACACCAGAGAGCAACGCTATTATCGGTGAATGGATACGTCATAAGATAGGCGTGCCAGATGGAACTTATATTACAAAGCAGATGCTCGAAACAGCCGATGGCACAACAGTAGTATTTAAGAAATTTGAAGATGGTATTTATACGTTGGAGTACTAAAGGAGTGGTTGCATGTTAAACTATTGGTGGGTTACACGCCCTAAACGAAAATTAAATTCAATTCCTGAGGTGCTTGCTGCATTTGCGGACTTGTCGTTGAATGAAGAATGGGATGGTCAGAGAAATTCTCATTTAGCATACGAGGATGCATTGGAGCAGGCAGGGCTGAAAAGAAAAGGTGAACGGCGTGACCAGACTGGTGGAGGTGCAAGAACATATAAGGCATGGCTTGTCAGCCTTGGTTTGATATTTACGCAGGAGTCAACTGGCAGGATTAAATTGACACTGGCAGGAGAAGCAATTATGAGTGGAGATTCTCCAGTTGAAGTTTTGAAAGGACAGATACTGAAATATCAGTTTCCTTCTGCGTTTTCCATTGGACGCGGAGTGCAGGTCGCTCCAAGATTTAAAATCCGTCCCTTCCGATTTTTGTTAAAACTATTGATGGATGCGAGAGTTGCTTATCTGACAGAGGAAGAAATTGCTAAAATTGTTGTGACGGAAGCAGAAAACGAAAGTACAAAATGTTTCAATTATATTGTGGATAGGATTGAACAATTTCGTAGTTATGGAGACAGCTGCCTTGAAGAAGACTTTTTTGAAAAGTATAAGTCATCAAAGGGGAGTGTTAATCCAGAGCATCCGTACAGTCATCTTACAGATCTTGCTAATACACTGATAAATTGGCTGGAATATACGCAGTTGGTAAAACGCGATGGCGGAAAAGTTGCTGTGTTGCAAGAGAAAATTTCAGAGGTTAAACAGATATTGGAAGACATTCCAAAGTTTATTGACCGTCCTGAGCAGCATGAGTATTTCCAAAGAAAATATGGATTAGATCCAAAACATAAAAAAGATAATCGGAATCTTGCATTAACCAAAACCGTAACAGCAGCAATGATTGCAAGGCAGAAGATAATGCAGGCGTATATTACAGAATCGCTGCAAAGACCGATTACAAGAATTACACCAATGATTGTTGATTATATCGTACAGGTCACAGGAATTGATGGGAAAACTGTAGAAAATGTCTTAGTGGAAACATATCCAAATGGGTCTGTTGGTGCGTTTATGACAAAATACTTTGAAATGGCATTTAAAGGACGTGATGAAGCCACGGAATTTGAAAAGGCTACGGTAGAATTGTTTCAGGATGTGTTCGGATATGAAGCAAAGCATGTAGGTCCGATTGGTCTTACACCGGATGTGCTTTTATTATCAGACAGCGGTGGTTATCAGGCGATTCTTGATAATAAAGCATATCATAAGTATACAATCAGCAATGACCATTATAACCGGATGGTGCATAATTATATTGAGAATTTGTCCAATTACAGCGATTCGCCAGATCGGCTGGCATTTTTTTCCTATATAGCGGGCGGCTTTGGAAAAAACATTGATAAGCAGATACAGTCGGTAGCTGATGCAACAGGAGTAAATGGTTCAGCAATCAGTGTTACAAATATGATTAAAATGGTTGAACAGCATAATAAGGTGCCATATAGCCATAAAAGACTGTCCGAAATTTTTAGTGTGAATCGACAGGTATTGATGCAGGATTTGATTTAAAGCTACAGAGGTGATGTGATGGATAACCTTACAAAGGAGCAACGGCGGAAAAATATGCAGCATATTCACTCAAAAGATACCAAGATAGAGGTTATTCTGCGGAAAGCGTTGTGGCAGAAAGGGTATCGCTATCGTAAAAACTGCAAAGATATTCCAGGAAAACCAGATATTGTGTTGACTAAGTACAAAATTGCAATATTCTGTGATGGAGAGTTTTTTCATGGGAAAGACTGGGAAGTCTTAAAGCCGCGATTAGAGAAAAGCAATAACGGAGAGTATTGGATTAGTAAAATATCACGAAACCGGGAACGGGATGATGAGATTAACAAGAAATTGTTATTTGAAGGATGGACTGTAATTCGGTTTTGGGAAAATGAAATAAAGAAGAATACAGATGAGTGTGTCAGAGTAATAGAGGAGGCAATTTTTGATTTAAAACTCAGCAAGGAGGAGTTTGATGACACAATCAGCTGAATTAATGGAAAAAGAATCTATTGTAGAAGAGTGTGAGAAATTTTGGGGTAAAATAGTTTTAATATATTAGCAAGCGAATAGAATTGGTTATCAAATTCGTGGTTGATGAAATAGTTCCGATAAGGTTATGGAAGCGATTATGGATATGTACGTGTGAGAGGAATGGGGGATCGGGAAAAGGTTAAATTATAAAAAATATTGAAAACATAAATTGTACAAAGAAAGCAGAAAAATGTAAGAGAGGCGACGTGATGCGGAGAGAACCCACAAAATTTGAATACCGAAGAGAAACTTCAGCGTACGATAAGTCTGATTATAGGAGTAAATTTTACAAAGGAAGATGGGAAAAAGCTTGGATTAAGAATAGAGTTCAATACGCCATTAATGATAAAATAGATTTATATGAATCTATGTGGGAAGGCTATGTGGACAAAACAGAACATATGCCAAAAAGATTGTTTAAGTTTTTTCCTTTTAATCATAATAGCCTTAAATGCATAGAAACAAATGCAGTATTTATGAATGATCCTAGTAATTTTAATGATCCTTTCGATTGTGTACTGTGTGCCAATGAAAATGAATTTCTTAAGCAGTCTTTGTTAGATTATTTAATAGAAACAGATGCTGTTAATCGTGAGATATTAACAGTAGAGGAACTAAATAAATTAAAAAACAGTTTCTGTGGTAATTGGGAAAATACAGCTATATATCGAACCTTTGATAGTGTAGTTAATCATATTTGTTTTGATGCTGAATTAAGAAAAATGCGCAAGGGTAGTGATGAAATTGATAAGGAATTATATAGGGCAAGAATTAAATATCAGAAGGGAATAAAAGAACTAAGAAAAAGCATCGTAGGAGTTACATCATTTGCAGACATTAATGAATTTAAATTGACATCTTATATGGAATTATGGTCACATTATGCTCAAAATCATGAGGGGTTTTGTGTTGAATATGATTTAACACAATCTATTATGGATGATAGAGAGAATGCAATGATTCTAGGCGGATTACTACCTTGTGAATATGGAGCAAAACAGATAGTTTTAAGCAAAAGAAAGATATATAAATATATAAATAAAATACCATTTACATCGTATGAGCAAATGGAGTTTGATAAAAGTATTTTGCTGTCTTTTCTCACAAAGTCATCTTCCTGGAG
The DNA here is from genome assembly GCA_905212635.1 of uncultured Lachnoclostridium sp. Lineage (GTDB taxonomy): Bacteria > Bacillota > Clostridia > Lachnospirales > Lachnospiraceae > Eubacterium_F. The sequence continues at coordinate 36,027 of CAJMFH010000024.1, forward strand.
ATATGAAAATGAGTGGAGACTTTTGCTTCCGGTTGATATATGTAAAATATATGCGAATATGATTCCTTTTTTTCCAATTAAAGCAATATACATAGGATGTAGAATGCCGGTTGATAATAGAGAGTATTTATATCGGTATGCACAACGAAAAGGGGTTAAAATTTATGATATGTCTATGCATGAATATAATTTTGAGTTAGAGGGCGACTATTCTGAAACGGAAATAAATCGATATTTTGAGCTGAAAGAAGAAAGTAAACAAAGAAATTTGAAAGATAGTAGATATAAGTTCTGGGAATAATGGTTGTTTATATATAGATGGTAAGCACCTAATTTTAGGGTGGGTTCCATTCTCTATAATAATTGTTAGAAAACACAGGCTAGATTTAAGTGTTTTACTCTATATCAACAATTAATGAATTAGATACAATGGGGAGAGATAGTGCTGGCGAGTTGGAGGCGGTTCTGTCAGGATCATTGTCAGCAGTTTTGAACGATAAGCAACAGTCCAAAAAAGTATCTAATATTCTTCAGGCTATGAAGCGAGAAGGTATTGCTGATGTTGACGGTGTTGGACATGTTGCAAGATGGTATTTGAAAAAATAAGCATTTGAACTAATTTAGCTAAAGAAAAAACGATTTGGTCTAAGTGCTTAACGAAAAATACCGAAAAATATGGACTTTTCCATGGACTAATAGATATAATTAGTTCAAAATTAGTCCAAGATGGAATATTTAAGTTCCGTTGCTGGATAAATTGCAGAAAGCGAAGAAGAAATTATAAAGAGTTGTTAGCAAAATGTAAGCAAAAAATGTGGCAAACTCAGAAAATCGCAAGAATAAGTAGGTAGAACATACAAAATCCCTGCTTTAACGAAATGACAAACCACAACATATAGGCGTTGGAATTGAGTTTGAATAGGCTACAAGCAGTGCAGTCGCAACCCGAAAATCATATGTCGAATGCTTGCGTTCGTAAAGATGATTTTTCGGGCGAGACTATACGGCGCCAGCCGTCATGAGGATGGAGCGAAGCGGAATGGAAATGGGCAGTGCGAATAAGTTATAGAATAAAAATATTAGAGACCATAAGATGGATTTTGAACTTTTAATAGCGACATCTTATGGTCTCTTTTGTTTACAGAAAAAATAATTTTGTAATAAGATTTGTCGTTTTTTGTCGAAATTTGCGATGAAAAGATGGTGAATTTTGTAAAATGATGTGATATACTAGGAATAGATAGTATTTTAGAAAGGTAAGAAGAGTGAGTTATCAATATCAATTAATTGGAAGAGTATAAGATTATAGCTTGGATCGTTCAGGATAATGCTTGTTCAAGGAAAAGATAGTTGTAGTAATTATAAAAAAGAATGTTTAGTGTTTCAAACAAAATGATAGAGAAAGTTTGCAGAAAAATGCTTAAGGATAAAATCAAGAAAGCCTTTCCCTGGGATAATGCCTGTATTGAATCCTTTCATTCATTGATAAAGCGAGAATGGCTGAACCACTTTAAGATCGGCAAATATTGTCTGGTGTTTGAATAGGTGGAAACATTTTATAATACTAAACGGATTCATAGTCATTGCGATTATATGTCGCCGGATGATTTTGAAAAACTGTATCATCAGACAAATTCGAAGTTGTAGGCAAGTTAGAATAAGAAAACTTATTTTAATTTGTGCTAAATCCTGACATAGGACTAGAGGAGGTATAGAATGTTTATTAGAAAAGTCAAAATTCATAATTTTAAATGCTATAGAGATTTTGAAATTACTCTTGAAGAAGGTTTAAATATTGTTGTAGGAGATAATGAAGCAGGAAAGTCTACAATACTAGAAGCTATAAATCTGGCACTAACTGGAATTATTAGAGGAAGGACGCGGTTACAGCAGAGCCGGTGAGATTGTGAGATATGCAGAGAAAAGTGTAGGATTGACAGACGGAAAGGATGCAGGCCGTGAGGCAGTGAAATGGTTCGCAGAACAGATTCTGCAGCTGGATGAACAGCTTGTAGAAATTGAAAGTGCATTACACAGGAAATGCAGAGAAATACCGTATGCAGAAAACATACTGGCAATCCAAGGCGTAGGCGAAAACATTTTGTCCGGGATCGTGGCAGGAATGGGTGACATCAGCAGATTCGATGATGTAAAGAAAATCCAGAAGTTGAGCGGAATGGGGCTGGTGGCATGCAGTTCCGGCAAGCATAAAGGATAGACAAAGATCAGCCACAGAGGACGCAAACGGCTTCGATACTGGCTGTTCCAGGAAGCTAAATCAGCGGTATTCCATGCAGAAGAATTCAAGGAGCTTCATGTGTATTACACAACACGAGATAACAATCCGTTGAAAAAGATGCAGTCATTGATCGTGATAGCCTGCAAGATACTAAGGGTGATATATGCAATCCTAAAGACAGGGACAACTTATGATCCGCAAAAAATGCTGAAGGATATCAAACGCCCGGCATTACAGGCATCAATGGCAGCATAGGAAACAAAGAACAGGAAACATAATCCAGAACTCTGTCGAGCAGCTGATGGAAAGAATCGGAGGCTGGACAGGGTTCTGGAACAGAAACCTGTAAATGATGGAGTCCAAAACGGACTGCACTCACAAAAGACCAACAGGAGGCTGTGGCGGCGTAGCGTCCACTGAGCAGATCAGTACCAAGACAGTTGAATGCAGGTCAGTAACAATCAAACAAAAAACAAGAGCTGTAGCCGGCATCGGTATTATCCGTGGGGCATGACCCCGTCTAGGAGCTTGACTGGCACTCAGTGTATGGTAGATGGTACGAAGGAAGTTGGCACACGATGCCATTAGACACGGAAGGTTCATCATCATAGTTGAACAGAGGGAAAATAGCCTTAATAAAGCAAAGAAAGAGGATGTTTTATTAATTAACCCCATTTATCAGCTATTCGGTACATGATACTACGATATCCATCACTGTAAGCTTTTGTTTTGAGGTAAATAAAAATCGTCAAAGCCAGTAAAATCAGTAGATTTGGGCTTGACAGAATAGGAAGGGCTGATTATGATGAAAGCATTAAATGAAAAAATAAATAATTTATATCAAAGCCAAAATAAGAATATGGGCGGAAAAGGTTTGTTATGGATGGCCTTGATTTTTGCTGTTTTAAGCTGTTATTTCTTTATACCTAATATTTTTTCTGAGGGAGTGATTGATAGAGTTATTTTTAGATATTTAATAATTGCATTTGCTTTTTTGGCTACATTGTCTTTTACATATATAGTAAAAAGAAAACCTCAAAACGATTCACTAGCATTGTAATAGTCTTGTATAAACTTTTTTTGACGATAT
>CAJMFH010000025.1 GCA_905212635.1 uncultured Lachnoclostridium sp.
CGTGTGCTTCAGCACACTTCATTGTACCACATATCACGGTATCTTGCAAAGAATTTCTTGATGAATCCTCCGCGCCCGGTCTGCCCATGTGTGCTTTTTCGACGCCAACGTATAAGCATTCTTCTGCATTTGCTCCCATTCGACACGATTCGACAAAATATCATGTACCATGTCGGGCAGTTTTTCCAAATGTGCAAGGTCATACAACCGGTATTCTTTTCCATCGTGCAGTATTTCATCCAGATACCGGGATCCGTCACTCAGGCAGACCGCCCCATTGAGCATCGAATTGAAAATGCGGTCGTGCGCGCCGTCTTTAAACCACGGCATGACATTGAGCGAGATTTTGGCACGGCTGATCTGCTGCAGACAGCCAAGTGAATCCAGCACATCGCCTTTTCGGATATTTTCCGGGTGTTCACAGTCCAGTTTGTCCCAGCCGGCACCAAAGCAATACACTTCATATCCGGCATCCACAAGCGTTTTCACAACCTGCCCGCGCATATAATGACGCACATACAGATCGATAAATATCATATTCGGCAGTGCCTCTTTCATTCCGTCTTCCGTCACATCTTCCACATCGCGGAGCATATGCTCGATCATCGTGGCATCCATGGATTTCCAAGGGTGCGTCGTCAGATCATGGATAATATCCATATAAAATTCGGCATATTCTTCTCCGTGCCGGTGAATCGCTTCGTGAAAGATCGACGGCGGATTGTAATTTCCTGTAAATACAATGTCGATCGGACGCTCTTCCCAGCCCGGAAGCGTCTTTTCCGTCCACAGCCCCGTTCCCCCAAGCGGCACAAACGGTCCCCTCTGAATCTCCGGGAAAAACCGTTTTAAATACGCTTCATGCTCCCTGTCGATGGAAATCTGAATGTATTTTTTTGGCAGATATGGTGCAAATTTATGATAATAAAAGGGATGATCCACTACGATATTGATAAATGTCACCTCGCGGGCATCGAAAAAAGATACCCCTTTGGAGTCAATAAAATAGTCTTCTCCCGAACAGCCGTCAAAATTGAAGCTGATCGCCGCCGTCACTTTCGGCTCGCAAAACCAGATCAGGTCGCTCAGACTCCGGTATTCTTTGCACTGGTCAAAATAAAATACATCATATCCCAGAATCTCCAGTTCTTTTCCCAACTGCTCAGAAAAATACCACAGTGTTTCGATTCCCTTTGTAAACAATATGATTTTCTTTATCATTAGCCTCATCCTTTCCCTTCTATCTTACAATTATCTTTTGCGAATAGCAATATTAAGTTTTCTTTTTTTGCGCCGATATAAAGGATAAGAGAACATGATCAAGGAGGGAATTTATCATGAGTGTAAACGGAATTCAATCTTCTCAGCCGACATATACGTCTACTACGACAAAGGCGACAGAGAAAAAGACAGCAGAGAAAAAGAACACCAAAGATACCGGTGTAGTGTATGAACCATCAAAGAAAACAGAAAGTAAAGACACTTCGAAAGTAAATGATTACCAGAGTGTGATCAAACAAATGAAAGGGGAGCTTAGCAGCAAGAATCAGCAGCTGCAGAATCTTGTAGATCAGCTTCTCAGCAAACAGGCAAAAAAATATACGACATTAAAAGATCTTTTCACAGACATCAAAAACGGAAAAGTAGATGTTGATCCGGCTACGATCGCACAGGCACAGAAGGATGTTGCCGACGATGGCTACTGGGGAGTAAATCAGACCAGCGACCGATTGGTCGATATGGCAAAAGCATTGAGCGGCGGGGATTCTTCCAAAGCGGATACCATGATCGCAGCGATCAAAAAAGGTTTTGATCAGGCAGCGAAAGCATGGGGCGGCAATCTTCCGGATATCTGCCAAAAGACAATCGACGCAGCAGTACAGAAATTAAATGATTGGAAAAGCGGACAGGCAGACGCCTGACACATCAAACGACATAAGCCCCATGCACTGACGCGAAGGTTCGGTGCATGGGGCTTTCTTAACTATTCAAGACACCCCTCCCACATTCTTAATATGCTTTCTCTACAGATTTCAATACGATACCGCCTTCCGGCATCACTTCCACTTCGATACAGCCGTCTTTCACTTCATACAGCTTTGCCTCGATGGAAAAACCTTCTGTGCCGCATGACATCATCGACGCCATGAAACTTCCGTCCGTCATTCCTAACCGCCATACCGGCACGCGAACCGTCTTTTTTTCCTCCGTCGTCTGAACCAGCACGCAGACACATTCGTCCGCGTTAAAACGTCCATAGCCGATCATTCCTGCCTCGCTGATAAGATAAATGAGCGCTCCTGTCCAAAGCACGTCATAATCTTTGTGAATTCGGATCATTTCTTTGTGAAATTCAAACAATTCTTTGTCTTCTTTTCCCCATGGGAATGTTCGTCGGTTGTCCGGATCCGTCCATCCGCATATACCTGCTTCATCGCCGTAATACACGGTCGGTGCACCCGGCCATGTCATCTGAATCATAACGCCCGCCATCATAACTGACTTTTTAACGCCAAAAGCAGCCGCCTCAGAACCTGCAGACGCCACCCGGCCCACTCTTCCATTGGTCCGCGTCAGGAAACGACTGTGATCATGGTTCGATAATTCGTTCATTGCTACCATATACGACTGCATACCGAGTTTTGCACCATATTCCGTCATATGAGCAAAAAACATTCCGCTGTCACCTTTCCACTCCGGTTTACTGACATCGCTGTGTTTATCGACTCCTGTCAAAAACCAGGTTACCGGCTCCATAAACGCATCGTAATTCATCACAGTATCCCATTGGTCTCCGGAAAGCCACGAGGACGGATCCCCATAGTGCTCCGCAAGAACGATTGCCTCCGGATTCGCCTCTTTGACCGCATTTCGAAATTCTCTCCAGAATTTGTGATTGTATTTCCCTGAATGCCCAAGATCTGCTGCCACATCCAGACGCCAGCCATCGACATTATATGGAGCTGATACCCATTTTTTAGCAATTCGCATAATATACTCAAATAACTTGTCAGAACCTTCGTAATTAAGTTTTGGCAGTGTATCATGTCCCCACCAGCCATCATAATGCGTATTGTACGGCCAGCTTCCATCCGGATAAAATTGAAAGAAATCGTGATAAGGGCTGTCCTCGCTCACAAAAGCACCTTTTTCATAAGAATCATCGCTCTCATAAAGCTGCTCACGGTCAAGCCATTTGTTAAATGAACCACAATGGTTAAATACACCATCTATGATAACGCGCATACCTCTTTTATGAACTTCTTCCATAAAATTGGCAAAAAAAGCATTCGACGCCTCCAGATTTTTCTTATTTACCACACGCTTGCGGTATTTTGTCGCGTGGCTGTTGTCATTGTCACCATCTGCCAGCGTCTCACCACCATCTTCGACAATCACTGCAAAATGAGGATCGATATAATCGTAATCCTGTGTGTCATACTTATGATTGGACGGCGATACAAAAATCGGATTGAGGTAAATTACTTCGATACCAAGCTCCTGCAGATAATCAAGTTTATCCAAAATCCCCTGCAGATCTCCGCCGTAAAATTCACGCACATCCATCAAAGCCGGGTATCTTCCCCATTCTTTCACCTGGTGTACATGAGCACCGATATAACAGTATTCATCGTCCACGACATCATTCGTCTTATCACCATTGCAGAAACGATCTGTGTAGATTTGGTACATAACCGCCCCTTTTGCCCAGTCCGGCGTATGAAATCCCGGATACAGGCAATAGGAATACTGTGGATTTGGCACATCCACATCTCCTTGCTTATTAAAATACATTACGGTACTGCCTTTTTTAATTTGGAAATAATAAGAAAATGGAACTTCTCCCAGTTTCACTTTGATGGAATAAAAATCAAATATCTCGTCGGAGTATTCTTTGTACATTTTACTGGAAGATTCTTCGTGAATCAGATTAACCTCGTCTACATTCCCTTTTGCCGTACGGCAGCGAAGGGTTACCCATCCGTTTGCTTCTGGTTCCAATGGGGTCACAAAAGTTTCTGTGCCGGAACTAAAGATTGCGTCTCTACGTAATTCGCCCATTTTCATACCATTCCTCTCTCTTTTTTCTTTTTAAATATGTCAAAAGGACAGCTTCACGATGGCTGTCCTTTTGGGAGAAGGTATTTTTGTTACTTATGGGGTGTAGCAAAAACTATATAATGTATTGGGGTTTACGATATGAAGTATAGCATGTTCTTCTAAATCAGTGTGCACAAACATTATAAATTTTTAAAAATCTTTTTGTTACTTTTGCCCAAACACCTTCCCACAATTCGCAAATTCAACAATTTATGCCTCTTCCGAAGCGATTTTCTCGTCATTTTGCTCAAACAGTGCCTCAAATTCCTCGCGAGTGATTCGTTCCTTTTCAATCAAGAGTGCTGCCAGACGGTCCAAAACATCTCTGTGATCCGTCAAAATCTTTGTCGCCTGCTCATGGCAGCGGTCAATGATCGATTTCACTTCATCGTCAATCACTTTCGATGTAGACTCACTATAGCTCTTTGTATGACCGATATCGCGTCCAATAAACACTTCATCGTCTGACGTATCATAATTGATCATGCCAAGTTTTTCGGAGAAACCATACTTGGTTACCATATCACGCGCCGCTTCTGTCGCCTGCTTGATATCCTGCACTGCACCGGTCGTCACATCGTCAAAGATAATTCCCTCGGCGATGCGTCCACCCAGGCACACGGTGATGTCCTGAAGCATTTTTCCTTTTGTCATATGCATCTCATCACGCTCCGGCAATGGCATTGTGTACCCTGCTGCTCCCTGCCCTGTCGGTATGATGGAAACCGTATAAACCGGTCCGACATCCGGAAGTACATGGAAGAGAATCGCATGCCCTGCCTCGTGGTAAGCGGTGATTTTTTTATCTTTCTCGGAAATGATACGGCTCTTTTTCTCTGCGCCAATTCCAACTTTGATAAAAGATTTTTTAATATCTTCTTCTACAATGTAAACCCGATTGTCACGCGCTGCCGCAATGGCTGCCTCGTTCAGCAGGTTTTCCAGATCTGCACCGACAAATCCTGCTGTCGTACGCGCCACATCTTCAAGATTTACATCTTCTGCCAATGGTTTATCTTTGGCATGTACTTTCAAAATTTCCTCTCGTCCACGCACATCCGGACGCCCTACGGTAACTTTACGGTCAAAACGTCCCGGACGAAGGATCGCCGGGTCAAGGATATCGACACGGTTTGTCGCCGCCATAACAATAATTCCTTCATTGATTCCAAATCCATCCATCTCAACGAGCATCTGGTTCAATGTCTGCTCACGCTCATCATGACCACCGCCAAGTCCGCTTCCACGGCGTCTTGCCACAGCATCTATCTCGTCGATAAACACGATACATGGTGCTTTTTTCTTCGCTTCTTCAAATAAGTCGCGGACACGGGAAGCTCCGACGCCGACAAACATTTCTACAAAATCGGAACCGGAAATGCTGAAAAACGGAACGCCTGCTTCTCCGGCAACCGCTTTTGCCAAAAGGGTTTTACCGGTTCCCGGAGGACCTACCATCAAAACACCTTTCGGAATTCTTGCACCCAGTTTTGTATATTTTGTAGGATCGGACAAAAAGTCAACGATCTCTTCTAACTGCTCTTTTTCTTCGACTAATCCGGCGACATCGGCAAATGTCTTTACTTTGTCATCCGGCATCGTAAGAGTTGCCCGGCTCTTGCCAAAATTCGCCATTTTGTTTCCGCTGCCACCGGCATTTGGCATCATCATGCTAAATAACACAAAAAACAATACAAAACCGATCACATACGGCAAAATCTCAACATACCACGGCGTACGTGCCACATCGCTCAGATGATACTCGGTAAAATTCTGGTCGTCCAGATAAGAAACCATCGCATTTACATCCGATACATAAAGCTGTTTTGTCCCTTTTTCATATTGAATCACCAGCTGACCGGTCGGCACTTCCGCATTCTGTTCAATCGTTACTTTCTTTATCTTTTTATCCTGTAAATCCTGTTTAAACTGCGATACTGAGTAGGAATCGCGGTCATAATCCATAATGTAATTATTACACAGATAAGCAATTCCAATCACTACGAGCAAAACGATAAAAAAGCCATAGCCTTTTACGCTTTTCATTCTTCACCCTCCTTGAAAATAAGTTCGCCAATATATGGCAGATTGCGGTATCTCTGGGCATAGTCCATTCCAAAACCGACCACAAATTTATCCGGGATCGTAAAACCACTATAATCCGGACTTACATCTGACACACGGCCCGATGGTTTATCCAGGAAAGAACAAAGACGCAGACTTGCCGGCTCTCTTTTTGCCAGCATATGCATCAAGAAGGCGAGTGTTCTTCCAGAGTCCACGATATCTTCGATCACAATCACATGTTTTCCTTTTACATTGATCTCTTCATCCTGATTGATGCGTACCACGCCGGAACTTGTCAAGCCGTCGCCATAGCTGGAAGCCTTCATAAAGCCCATTTTGACCGGCATCGTCAGATATTTTGACAATTCGCAGGTAAAATACACGCTTCCTTTCAGGATACAAAGCAAAAATACTTCTTTGTCCGCATAATCTTTGTTGATCTGTGCAGCAATCTCTTTTACTTTCTCTGCAATCTCTTCTTCCGAAATCATTACCTTAACTTCTTCTTTCATGGTTTTCCTTTTACCTCACTATTCTTTATTTAACATTTCGTTAAGACAACCACTAGTACCTTTTTCGTGTCTTCTGTTATTTTATATGCATCACTCATGCGTCCCGGAACCGCCCACAGCACATGACTTCCATCTGCCAGCACGATTTCCCGCTTTCGCTCACTCAATGGTATCTTCTCATCAATATAATACCTCGAAAGCTTCTTTTTATTTCCCTGCTTATCCATAACAAAGAAATCTCCTTCTTTCGGATTACGCAATTCAATACCACTCTTAATGTTATCATAATTGAACCATTTCGTATAGTCTTTTTGTGGAATTTCTTCCGAGAGTTTTTCACGTTCTACGACATCCATGTACAGACGCATTCTTTCCCGGCGGATTTCCACGACTCCCTCATACGGAAGTTCGCATTTCTCTTTTGTCGGAACGACCACATCGGCAATCTGGTTTTTGAACCGAACATACTCATAACGCCGCTCCACACATATATTTCCGGGCAGACACACCTGTTTTCCGGCTTCTTTTTTTGTCAATGAAATGACCATCTTATAATGCTGCTCTGTAATATCTTTTACCGAATCCCTGAAATTTTTCAAGATCAAACGGATAATCTCAATCTGAATGATCAGATCCATCTTGCCAAATTCTTCGCACGAATAATAATATTCGCCGCGGTCGGCATGAACAAGACGCATATATTCTTTTTTCGCCTGTTTTTCAATGTACGCATTCTGCATCGATATTTTCTGCGCCGCCTTTGCCACATGCTCTTTGGCGCGGCTGTTGATCTCACTTTCGACATATGGAAATACACGCAGACGAATCTTATTGCGTGAATATTCTTCCTGCTCGTTCGTCTCATCGATGCAGTAGCCCAAACCACGGGCTTCGACATACTCCTCGATCTCACTTCGCGGGGCAAATAAGATCGGCCGGATAATATACTCGCGTTTTGCAAAGATTCCCGACAAACCACGCGGTCCGCTGCCTCGAAACATTTGAAAAAGCACGGTTTCCGCCACGTCATCCTGGTTATGCGCAATGGCGATCTTCCGGTATCCGCGCTCCATGCATACATGCTGCATGATCTGATAACGCATATATCTTCCCGCTTCTTCCTCTGTCATTCTGCGTTCTTTCGACACCTGTCGTATATCAATGCGTTCGCTGTAAAATTCAAGACCCATTTTTTCTGCCAGATCTCTCACAAATTCCTCATCGCGATCTGCCGCCTCTCCACGCAGACAATGATTGATATGCACCACAAGCAGCGAAAGGTCGTATTCTTCTTTACATCGGTTCAATATATCCAGCAGACATACCGAATCTCTTCCTCCGGACACCCCCACGACAATGCGGTCCCCTTTTGCAAACAGTTTATTACGCTCATTAAACTTTAGTACTTTCTCCTTTAACATCCAATCCTCCATAGTTATCCATCGCTATTTCCGCCAGATACCGGCCACCAGCACGCTCATGTCATCAAACGGCTGTCTGGCATTGCGTGCAAGTGCCTCCATCAACACACTTCGCGCCATCTCCGATGGGTTATTTGTTTGTAAGTTCTCTAAAATATTTTCTACATAAAATTCTTTTTCATCCCCCGGGAATGCATCAATAACGCCGTCAGACACCATTACGATAAAGTCCCCTTCTTCCAGATCCTGGGTAACGGTTTCGGGATCTGCATTCATTTCCACGCCAACCGGCAGTGTACTTGAAAAAATGGTCTTCACGCCATCCTTTTTTTTGATAAATGTGGCAGCCGCTCCATTTTTTACTATCTCACAACTTCCACTATAAAGGTCTACGGCTGTCATGTCAAGTGTTGTAAACGTTTTTCCTTCATATGACATGACAAATAGTGTGTTGATCAGCCGGATTGCAGACTCTTTGCGGAATCCCGCCTCAACCAGACTTTCGAGTACATCGACCAGATTTTCGCTGTCGCGGCACGCTCTTGCCCCGCTTCCCATCCCGTCTGAAAGCATCATGATCAGTTCTCCGGTCCGCAGTTCCATAAAAGAAAAATTATCACCGGAAACCGTCTCGCCGCTCTTTGTCGCTCTGGCAAGTCCGGTCAGTGCCTTAAAATTCACATCCTGTACAAACGTCGTCACTTCGTATTCCTTGGAAATGACATTTTTTACATATCTCCCGGCTGTCATTCTCGTCGAAAGAACGGATTCCAGTGCAAGTGCCACATCCTTTTTCGTAATACAGGCATTTCCCCGCGCTCTGGCGAGAAAACACACTTCCAGATTGCCTTTCACATCTTTCTGGAACGAGAGATTTTTAACCTGCACGCCAAGCGAGCGAAGCGCGTACAAGACCTTTTTCTTCGTCTCTTCCGGCACATCCACGGTCTGATTGAGTTCCTGGGTAAATCCACGCAGTGCGTAAGCAATCTCATACATCTGAGAGGCTATCGCTTCCCGGCTTTCTGCCATTTTATTGCGCCAGCTGAGATTCATCCTTGCCAGCGCCATTCGCTCATTGAGTTTTTCCGCATATTCTTCCAAATGAATACACCGGTTCAAAAAGGACGCATCCACCTGTTCGCATTCGACCATGCCCTGTTCACTGGCGGCCGCAAGAATGTTTCGGATATTGTCATACGTCTCCTCGTAATGCATTTCCCAGCAATACTTGCAATTTTCACATTCACGGCAGATTTTATCCGCAAGCTCATCAAAAATAAGTTCCATTTCTTCGCCGGAAATATGATTTTCACACTTGGTAAAGTCCCGGAACGACTTTGCCAGACGCAGAAAGGCTGTCGAAAATCCGTCGATTTTCTCGTTGGCAAGGCTCATAAGATCGGCTTTGGCAAATGGATTTTCCTGTTCCCGCATAAAATCCGTCTCAATCGTCCGCACCAGTTCCCGCGGAACTGCCAAAAATACAATGACAGCCGACACCATTCCCCGCAATTCGACAATTCCGAGTACTTCGTCGCGGATGACATACGCAAAAACGATCCCTGCCGCCACAAACGTAAGCGCGCTGACGACTCTGCCAATTTCTCGGAAAACGCCAACGGTAATCCCGAGCACACAATAAACTCCTATCAATATCATATCACTTCCACCGGCAACTGACAAGATACCTCCTACCGCTCCCGCCATCGCACCGACTGCCGCACCGTACCGATAGCCGGCAAAAAGCACCAGCAGATAACTCAGTGTCTCCACCGGCGACAAAACGCCGTCAAACAGCCTCGGCATCCCGTAAATACTCAATGCCGCAAGCACCAGAACGCTGATCATTTCTTCGTTACTGAGTTCCCGTTCCCAGTCTTCATATAAAAGGAAGCGCAGTCCCCACTGCATCACATAGGCAAACGCGATCAGACAAATGCTTTCCAGCGCCGCCGTAAATACTACACTTGTAGTGCCATGTTGCAGAAATCCCGTCGTCACCGCCAATACCACGTTCAGGATCCCGCCGATCACCGCCACTGCCTGACAGCTCCCCTCTTTGCCATCCACTTTTTTCATGATCTTCTGTACAAACCAAAGCAGCCCCGTCATCATGATATAATGTAGGAAGTCCAGTCCTTTCGCTTTGGTGATAAAGCCTGCCAGAACAGAAAGAAAGACCAGCCCTCTTCCTGCCGGATACACTCCGGATGCACACAAATATGCCAATCCAAAGGGGTTGATGGAAAATACCCACACTCTCCCCAGCATAAATCCGATTCCAATCTCCATCAGCCAACGTTTTTTCGACACAGCGCCATTCATCTCACCGCTCGCTCCTTTCCTTTGCTTTCATTCGTAACGTTAAGTATATCGAATAAGCGGCTCGAATGTTGTCAAAAAAAGAACCGTGTCAAAAAAACTTTTCGACACGATTCTACTTTGCTTTGAATACGATTTCATCATCATAGACCAGACCAAACTTTTCTCTGGCCATTTCTTCAATGTATTCATTTGTCTGCATGTACTTCTTCTGTTCTTCGATGCTTTTTGCTTCTTTTTCCAGATCACTTTTCTTCGCTTCCAACTCCGTTTTCTGCTCTTGGAGGGAACTACAGGTAGCGCGAAGAGAAATGCTGTGGATTCCCAGCGTTGCACAGAACAAAAGAACAACCGTCATGACCAAGTACAACCCGGTACGGTTTGGCTTCTTTTTCCTTTTTTTCATTCATTTCTCCATTCTGGAGCGAATACGCCCACATTTTAATAACTTTTCTTACTTTTCTTTTCTCAATCCGTTCATTTGTTCTACAACTGTACTATTTTTCTAACCCTGTAGACTAATGTGTTTTTATTATATAGCCTTTTCCCACAAATATCAAGGTTTTTTTTTGGTCTTTTTCATTTTTTTTAGTAATCTTTTACATTTTCGAACGCATGGTTGTATTATTTTTCGGCGTATTCCCCAAATCACCCGAAGAATACCAGTCGACACACTTCTCCCCAGCACGACATGACAGGCCGCCGCTCCCAGTACAAAAGCGATGCCAAAAAAAATCCGCAGCGTCCCATAATTGCACAAAAATACCATCTGGAATACCAGCACTGCTGCCACCAAAAAATAGATCGTATCCAGAATAAATTTTCCTATGGTTTTTAAATGAAACAGACCACGCAGCACACGCACGATCTCATAACATCCCATGACAGCAAACCCGCTCACCACCGAGCCTGCCAGAAATACCATCTGTCCCCGGATCAGTTCCATCGGTTATTGAAACAACCTTCCCAGAAAGCTCTTGGTGTCGTTCATCGTATGAGGATCGGAATATTTTAATTCATCAAAAGTACCATCAATATCGACCTCTCCCCGTTCCAATGTCAGCCGCCTCACATGCAGATCTTTCCCCTTTATCGCAAGATGCCCGCGGATCGTATCGAGCTGCACTTCTTCACTGTCAAACGAAAGAACTTCTTTCACTCCGGTAAGCGTAGCACTTTTCCGCTCTTTCAGCACGATATGGTGAGTATCAAAATGAGGCTCCTGGCGCTTTTCCTGACTTTCCATTTACTCCCGTCCATCCTTTCTCCCTTTCTTCCCTAACTTATGCCGGTTTAGCAAAAAATATGCCTGCGCGGAGGCAGGCATATAAAAGTACGTGGTTATTCAGGGATTGCTATCCCCATTTTTTACAAATACTTGTACAATTCTTTTGCTTCGTCCTTCTTATACGTCTCTTCGACACGAAGAACTTCTACTTTTGTCGTCTTGTCTCCAAACTGAATCTCGATCACGTCTCCCGGCTTGACATTTAACGAAGCTTTCGCCACTTTGTCATTGACAAGTATTCTTCCTGCGTCGCAGGCTTCATTTGCCACCGGACGGCGCTTGATGAGACGGGATACTTTTAAATATTTATCTAAACGCATGTTGGTTTCCTCCTTTTATGGGGTTTGGGAGCTTGGGGCTCCGCACCAGCCCGTGCGGCACAACGCGGCACGCATTCTTCGCTCCTTCGGAGCTCATCATCGTGACAGTCGTCACATATTCGCGCAAAAATGCCCGTTGCTCTGTGCAAGCACAGCCACGGACATTTTTGCGCGAATGCGTGTCTCGTTGTTTGCACGTAAAAACAAGGTGTCTACGAACCTTATCGCAAGACACCTTGTATCAATATCCATTTACTATGAATTATTTGTTTACAGCTTCTTTCAGAGCTTTACCAGCTTTGAACTTAGGTGCTTTGCAAGCTGGAACATTCATAGGTTTTCCTGTCAATGGGTTCACACCATTTCTAGCTGCACGATCTGCAACTTCGAAAGAACCGAAACCTACCAACTGTACTTTTCCTCCAGCTTTCAATTCCTCTGTGATTACATCAACAAATGCTTTCAATGCTTTCTCTGCGTCTTTTTTTGACAATTCAGCCTGATCTGCCATAGCTGTAACTAAATCTGTCTTGTTCATGGATTATATCCTCCTCGTGATTTCTTATTATTTTTTGTAAACCTACAACATCCGTTCATGTTTTGTAAACCTACTAACATTATTTATACCCTTTTTTTCATCATTTGTCAAGAATTTTTACTGGAATTGCCATGAAAAACCGACATTTTTACATATTGTTCATTTTTCGAGAGGATATGGAAGTCGATTCCCCTGCTACTGCTCCATCTGGCGTCCAAGAAATCCAGCGCCACAAAGGGCCATTTTCTCCTCAAACTCTCCAAATTTCTGTTCTTTATCGTTTGATAGAAGAATGACTGCTCCAATAGCATCTCCTTCACATACGATTGTCGCCACTGCCTGATTTGGTTCCGGATCTTCTCCCTCGACGATGTGGCACATTTTCCCCTTGCCGTCGGCGTAAAGGGCATTGCTCCGGTTTTGAATACATTCTTTGATGGATTCATCGAGATCTTTTCCGGCATACCGGCGGCTCTGACTGCCGGACGCTGCCACAATGCGGTCACGGTCTGCGACGCACACGGTACATTTTGCCACATTGGCGACCGACTCCACATATTCCTGCGCCGTATCGCCCAATTCTCCGATCGGCGAATATTTTTTCAGCACAATGCCGCCCTCGTGATTTGTAAATATTTCCATTGGATCACTTTCCCGAATCCGCAGTGTCCGCCGGATTTCTTTCGGAATAACAATTCTTCCCAATTCATCAATTCTTCGCACAATACCTGTTGCTTTCATATTAAAAACCTCCTAATTTCTGCTATAATTTCCATAATTATGCTCTATGGGTAGTATGTGGAAATGAAAAGGAATTATGTATTATTTTTTCAAATTTTTTACTTGCATTTTGGAAATACTATGATATAATAACATTATCGAACATTTGTTTGTTTTTTTGAGAGAAGGGATACTATGGCATGTAATATTTCATTATTAAAGAGCAGCCACATTTATCTGTGCATTGACCTAAAGTCGTTTTATGCCTCTGTGGAATGTGTCGAGCGGCATCTTGATCCGCTTACGACCAACCTTGCCGTCGCTGACCCCGAGCGCACGGACAAAACGATCTGTCTTGCGATCTCGCCAAGCATGAAAGCTCTTGGGATCCGGAACCGCTGCCGTGTTTTCGAAATTCCTGCCGGCATTGATTACATTATGGCACCTCCACGCATGAAATTATATATTGAATATTCTGCGCAGATTTACAGCATCTATTTAAAATATGTTGCCAAAGAGGATATCCACGTCTACTCCGTCGATGAAGCCTTTTTGGATGTTACCGATTATCTGTCGCTGTATCAGACCGATGCCCGCTCTCTGGCACAGCGGATCTTGCAGGACATTCTTTCCACTACCGGGATTACTGCCACCTGCGGCATAGGATCAAATCTGTATCTGGCGAAGATCGCACTCGATATCACCGCCAAACACGCGAGTGACTTTGTCGGATGTCTGGATGAACAGCTTTACCGGCAAACGCTTTGGAACCACCGTCCGCTACAGGATTTTTGGCGGATTGGACCCGGCATTGCCGGAAAACTCGAACGTGTCGGCATCTTTACAATGAAAGACCTCGCCGAGGCCGATGAGGATATGCTCTATCATATATTTGGTGTAGATGCTGAACTGCTCATTGACCACGCCTGGGGACGGGAGACTACGACGATAGCAGACATCAAAAACTACCGCCCGCAAAAGAATTCCATCTCCAGCGGACAGGTTCTGCCCTGCGATTATTCGTTTGCTGACGGCGTTCTGATCATAAAAGAAATGGCGGATCTTCTGACATTGGATCTTGTTGACAAAAATCTTGTCACGGATTCACTCACCCTTCATGTCGGCTACGCCAAACGTGGCCACACCATTCCGTCTCCGGCTCATGGCACGACAAATCTGGGGACTTTTACCAGTTCCTCTGCCCGTCTGATCGGTGAGGCTGAGGCTTTGTACAAACGGATTGTCAATCATTCACTTGACATCCGCCGGCTTACTTTAACCTATAATAATGTGTGCGAAGCCGCTTTCCTGCAGCTTGATATTTTTACAGATTTTTCCAAATTGGAAGTAGAGAAAAATATGCAGAAAGCGATTCTTTCGATTCGAAAAAAATATGGAAAAAACGCGATCCTGCGCGGCATGGATCTGGAGGAGCATGGCACGACAAGACTGCGCAGCGAACAGATTGGAGGGCATAAAAGTGAATAGGCCGAGAGAAAAAATGTCCCGGGAAAACCGGGCAAAACAATTTATGCCTTTTGCCGCCTTAAAAGGATTCGAAGAGGCTTTGGAAAAAAAAGAAAAAATTGTTGTACCAAAAGCAGAATTATGCGATGATTATAAGGAACAGTTGGATTTCCAACTCTCACAGATGCAGTGCGGCAATATGGTAACCGTCGTCTATTTTTCAGATGACAATTATGTCCGTATCACCGGCATTTTATCCAAAATAAAGTTAGAAGAACGCTGGATTCAGGTCGTCCGCACAAAAATCTGTTTGGATGACATTTATGAATTGGAGTCCTGAATCGTTATGAATCAGAAAAATAAGGAGGAGTATTTTTATGAGCGCATTATTTTATACAACCCCTTCCCACGGCGACTGGAACCGGGCTCTCCCGATTGGAAACGGAAAACTCGGTGCCATGATCTTTGGCGAGGGAAGCAGTGAACATTTTCAGTTAAATGAAGATTCTGTCTGGTTTGGGCAGAAACGAAACCGCAATAATCCGGATGCCCTTGCCAATCTGGAAACGATCCGACGCTATCTCTTTGAGGGAAAGGTTGAAAAAGCCGAGGAACTCTGTAAATATGCTCTTACCGGCACGCCACAGAGCCAGCACACCTACCAGACACTGGGGGATGTGTATTTTGATTACTGCGGAAAATTAAAAGAAGGGATTAATTTTGAACGGAAACTTGATCTTTCCGAGGCGATTCACACAAGTCGGATTTTGTCGAAAAAAACCGGTGCCCTGTATACCTGTGAAACCTTTGCAAGTGCACCAAGAAACTGTATTATCGCTCATTTTCGCTGTTCAACGGCGGGCGAACTGGATCTTGCCGCCTCATTGCAGCGCGAATGTTTTTATGAGACGACCACCCATACAAAGGATACCCTTTTGATTGCCGGACGACTTGGCGGTGGTGAAGAACGTTTTTGCTGCGGCATGAAATTTGTAACAGACGGGTCGGAACTACAAGGAATCGGAGAACACCTGGTAGCCCGGAATGCATCTTATGTCACGGTGTTCCTTACCGCTGCGACGACTTTCCGCCACGCAGATCCCGAAAAAGAAGTGCGTGATGTACTTGCCGGTGCTTCCCGGCTCTCTTTTGACGAACTGCGTTCAGAACATGTCAGAGACTATACTTCCTACTATAACTGCATGCACTTCTCACTCGAATATGACACGTCACTGGATCTGCTTCCCACCGACGAGCGTCTTTCCCGCTTGGACGAAGACTACCCGGACAACGGCCTTTTGACAACTTACATGAATTTTGGCAGATATCTCCTCATCAGTTCGAGCCGCGGCGACAGCCTTCCGGCAAATCTGCAAGGGATCTGGAACCGTGATATGAGTGCGCCATGGGGAAGCAAATATACGATCAATATTAACACGGAAATGAATTATTGGCCGGCAGTATTGTGCAATCTCGCTGACTGCGAACTTCCGCTCTTTGAACATATGCTACGGATGCTGCCAAATGGGCAGCAGACCGCAAAAGAAATGTACGGCTGCCGCGGATTTGTGGCTCACCACAATACCGATCTCTGGGGAGATACGGCACCACAGGACATCTATATCCCTGCAACATTCTGGGTAATGGGCGGTGCGTGGCTATGTACACATATCTGGAGACATTATATCTATACCGACGACAGGAAATTTTTGGAAAAGATGTATCCGCTGTTAAAAGAGTCGGTACAGTTTTTTATGGACTTTTTGGTGGAAAAAGACGAAAAACTTGTTACCTGTCCTTCCGTTTCGCCGGAAAATACATACATTATGAAAGATGGCACAAAGGGATGTCTTTCTTACGGTGTTACAATGGATAACGAGATTCTTCACGAATTATTTGAGCATTTCCGGAAAGCCGCAGAAGTCCTTGGGGAGACGGACACCACCTTTTTGACTGCTGCCCGCGAATGCGAACAAAAACTGCCGGAGATCCAGATCGGAAAACACGGACAGATTATGGAGTGGCAGGAAGATTATGAAGAAGCGGAGCCGGGACACCGCCATATCTCCCATCTGTGGGCACTTCATCCGGCATATCAGATTACACCGGACGGTGAACCGGAACTTTGCAAGGCCGCACGGGTCACCTTGCAGCGCCGCTTAGAAAGCGGCGGCGGACATACCGGATGGAGCCGTGCCTGGATTCTCAATATGTATGCGCGGCTTTGGGATGGCGAACACTGCTATGAAAATTTACTGGCATTGTTAAAACAATCCACGCTGCCTAACCTTTTTGACAATCATCCTCCATTTCAGATTGACGGAAACTTTGGTGCGGCAGCTGCAATGGCAGAGATGCTTCTCCAGTCAAATGAGGAGCGCACTCTCGTACTTCCTGCACTGCCAAAAGCATGGAAAAAGGGCGAAGTCCATGGGCTTCGCGGTATTCACGAAACCACATGGGACCTCGCCTGGAATGACGGTTATCTGACAAGCATCACCGTCCATGCGCCGAAAGAAAAAGATCTTCTCCTTGACGTATATTACGATGGAATCAAGCTGGAAATGCCGCTTCGGAACGGCATTCCATATCATTTGAGCTGGAGAGAAGTGTAACCACTTCCGCCCGTCCTAAATCGTTGCTTCTATAGAATGAAAACTCGCTTCTCCGCCACTTTCTTTTGTCGAAAAGACAAACAGACCAGCGCGGCAGCCGGTAAAATGATCTAGTTTGAAATACAATTTCATTTTATGACCAAGCGGCTCAAATTCGCCGTTTTCGTCCTGATAATAAAATTGTACTTCATCGGTCTGATGGTCAAAATCCACATCCATCCGAAGGGTAACCATCGGTTTATTGATTGGTATTGACGCTTTGATAGCCGCCGGTTTTTGTGCCGGTTCCATCGGGATATAGGAATCTGTCTCTGCTTCCCGACAGCCGACTTCTAAGGCATATCCGTCCTCTTTCCGGCAGATGGCGATCCAGCGGTAACAGCTCTGCAATGCCACAATACCCGCATAATCTCCTATTCGGAGTTTCGCAGCATCGACTTCGATCCGAACGGTATCATACGGATCCCGCAGCCGCCTTGTCAATGTATTAAGCGCATGCGTTACCTCTGTCACCACGCGGTCCGTCGTAATATGCAATCCGTCAGAATCTCTGCGGATGCATGACTTTTTCGGAATATGATTCCACTCCGTGTTGATACTTTCCTGGGAAAGATCGGAAAAGCCGTCAAACAATGATTCATAAGCATGATCCGGCCAAGTGCTCTCGACTTCCAGTTCGGAAGGCACCTTGCCATTTATACCAAATACCGGAAAATCATTTTCCCAATGCATCGGCACAAGCACCGGACTTCGTCCGACTGCACCACGATCCTGAAAAAGTACGGCATACCATTTTCCATCCGGGGTATCGACAATGCCACCTTGTGCAACGCCCTGGTTCAGATAACCCATGTCATCTGCCAGTACATCTTTTCCGACGAATTCTCCGGTAAGCGAATCTGCCACAAAGCACGACTCGCTGCGCATTGATGGCCAATGAATATTGAACACATAATATTTTCTGTTAATTTTGTAAATATGAGAGCCCTCATATCCCAGACCAATCTCATCCGTATCCTTGAAAATCATACGATGAAGGCCTCCCTGCTTGGGTGCACTCAAATCCTCTTTTAATTCCGTCAGCCAGATCTGGCGGTTTCCTGAAACGATATAGACACGGTCATCGTCGTCAAACAGGAGAGAGCAGTCATAATAAAATCCCTCTATCTCCTTTTGCTCCCAGGGACCGGCAATTTTGTCCGATGTATAAACAAGTGTTTTATGTATATCATTGACGGAAAATACAACATAAAAAGTTCCCTTATGCCAGCGGATGCAGGGAGCCCACATCCCCTGTCCATACGCCTCTTTTCCGTTTTCCAGATGGTATGCCGGCGTATCTGCTAATTCTGTATAAATATGGGAAATCGTTTCCCAGTGGCCAAGGTCATACGAGCGCAGAATCACCGCTCCCGGCATAAAATGCATCGTCGTACTGACCATATAATACGTATCTTCTACGCGGATGACATCCACATCGGGATAATCGCTTGGAATAATTGGATTGGTAATTTTTGCCATATTTAATTCCCTCCTCTCGCCTGATTCAGTAATTCCATCTTAGTATCATACAATTTCTTCGACATATCGATATAATGCGTGTGTGGATTTTCAAAACGCTGTTCCTCACTCCAAATTTCGTGATCGAGCTGCGCTTTGACATAGTTTGCGATATCAGGGATCGATTCATTCTGATAAACCAGTTTTCCATCAAGGTAAACCGGAACCTGAAGTTCCTTTGCGGTACAGTTTTCGAAACGACGTTTCTTCCATGGCTTTTTCTCATCAATATAAGAAACCGGTTTCGAAAAATCAATCTCTTCTTCCCGGAGTGCAAGCATATCTGCTACCGCATGTCCATTTTCATCGTAGACGCGGAGCACTTTTTTCAATCCGGGATTTGTAATTTTTTCAATGTTTTCCGACACTTTGATGCGCGGCACAAACTTTCCATTTTCTTCTACTGCTGCCATCTTGTAAACCGCACCAAATACCGGTTCCGACTTAGACGTGATCATACGCTCGCCCACACCAAAACTGTCAATGCATGCGCCCTGTTCCAACAGGGAATTGATCGTAAATTCATCAAGACTGTTGGACACCACGATCTTACAATCCGTCAGTCCTGCCTCGTCTAACATTTTACGCGCCTTTTTCGAAAGATAGGCAAGGTCGCCACTGTCAAGGCGGATTCCCAAAAGCCGTTTTCCCATTGGCTCCAGCACTTCTTTCGCGACGCGGATCGCGTTCGGAATACCGCTTTCCAGCACATCATACGTATCAACCAAAAGTACTGTTCCGTCAGGATAATTTTCCGCATATTTTTTAAACGCCTCAAACTCATCATTGTAAAACATAACCCAGCTGTGCGCCATCGTTCCGCTGATCGGAATGTCAAACATTTTTCCGGCAAGGACAGTCGCCGTACCGACCGCACCACCAATGCAGCAGGCTCTCGCCCCATATACTGCCGCATCCATATTATGGGCACGACGCGCGCCAAAATCACTGACTGCACGTCCTCTCGCCGCTTTCACAATACGCCGTGCCTTAGTCGCGATCAACGACTGATGGTTCACTTGCAGCAGAATCGCCGTCTCCACCAACTGGGCATCAATCAGCGGCGCAACTACTGTAATAACCGGCTCACCCGGATACATGATCGTTCCCTCACGAAAGGCGTAAATATCTCCCTGAAAACGAAAATTGGCAAGATATTCCAAAAAATCTTCGCCAAACATCCCCTGTTCGCGCAGATAACTGATATCTTCCCGCGAAAAATGCAGGTCATTGATGTACTCAATGATCTGTTCCAGTCCTGCAAATATCGCAAACCCTCCATTGTCCGGGTTTTTGCGGTAAAATACATCGAACGCCACGCGGGTATCCGCATTCTCCGTATTAAAATAACCGTTGCTCATTGTCATTTCATAAAAATCCATTACCATGGACAAATTTCGTTGATCGTACTGCCTCATGCTTTTCCCTCTCTTCTCTCCTAATTTTCCAAAATTTGTATCTGGCACGACCTCATCGTACACAATGCCGCCTCGTGCGATTCTTTTGTCACACCGGCACAGCAGGAAGCATCCACTTTAATATCCGTTTCCGGCATTGCCGCCTTCAGCAAAAGAGCATTCGAAACCACACAGATGTCCGTGCAAAGTCCAATCAGCTCAATTTCTTCGATCTCTCCGGCAGTCTGTCTCTGCAACAGATCTTCCATCAATTTTACCGAGCCAAATGTCTCTTTTTCATAGACGGTGCATTGTTTTTCGCTGCATATTTTTTCCAATTCTGGAAGGAATTCCCAGCCGGCTGTCCCTTTGACACAATGTTCCACCGGCAGATATTTTCCCTCGCGTGTCGAAAGATAATCTTTTCCATGGGTATCTTTCGTAAAAATAACTTCTCCCTCATAGTCCGCGGCCTTTTTTACAACTGCCGGCACAATTGCCTGTGCTTCGGTCGTTCCGAGCGATCCATCAACAAAATCTTTCTGCATATCCACTACAATTAAAATCTTCATTTCCGCTTCTCCTTTCGCTCTCCTCAAACTGCATATTAAAGCCATTATAGACTGTTTTTTTCCAAGTGTCAAAAGATAATGTTATTTTTCCCGCTAATAGTTGAAATATCGCGCGACAAATGGTACAATGAATACATATTGAATGAGGAGGAAAACACTATGGCGGATTATGTACTCAGCTGCTGCTCGACAGCGGATCTGAGCGAACAGCATTTTACAGACCGGGATATTTCTTACATTTGCTTTCATTTTGAACTGGATGGGAAACAGTATCCGGATGATCTGGGGAAATCCATTCCCTTTGACAAATTTTACGAGGCAATGGCAAACGGAGCCGACACCAAAACGTCACAGATCAATGCCAATGAATTTGAGGCTTATTTTGAATCCTTTTTACAACAGGGGAAAGATATTCTGCATGTTACTTTGTCTTCGGGCATTTCGGGTGTGTTAAATTCGGCATGTCTGGCAAGGGATATTTTGAGTGAAAAATATCCGGAGCGAAAAATTCTTATCGTAGATTCTCTTGCCGCTTCTTCCGGTTATGGTCTTTTGATGGACAAACTGGCAGATCTGCGAGATGATGGAAAAAGCATCGACGAAGTGTACCAATGGTGTCTGGAGAACCGTCTCCATGTACACCACTGGTTCTTTTCGACCGATCTTACTTTCTATATCAAAGGAGGGCGTGTCTCAAAGACAGCCGGATTCGTCGGTGGACTTTTAAATATCTGCCCTCTGCTCAACATGGACTTTATGGGACGACTCATCCCACGCTATAAAATACGTACAAAGAAAAAAGTAATCCGTACGATCGTAGAGCAGATGGAACAGTTTGCCATCGCCGGCACATCGTACACCGGGAAGTGTTATATTTCACACTCTGCCTGCAAAGAGGATGCTCTTTCCGTGGCAGCCCTTGTCGAAGAACGCTTTCCGGCATTAAAAGGAAAAGTAGAAATCTATCCGATCGGCACGACTATTGGAAGCCACACCGGTCCCGGAACCGTCGCCCTGTTTTTCTGGGGGATCAACCGGCCGATCGAAGAAGAATAAATCAGAGATTCGAATAAGGAGACGAAACACCATGAAAAAATTGGAAGAGTACGTAAGAAGTATTCCGGATTTTCCGGAGAAAGGAATCATTTTCCGCGATATTACAACGGTAATTCAGGATCCGGACGGATTTCATCTGGCAATCGATGCCATGATAGAAAAGGTAAAAGATCTGGACTTTGATCTCGTTGTCGGATTGGATGCACGTGGATTTATCTTTGGTTCTGCCATCGCCTATGCTCTCGGAAAAGGCTTTGTTCCGTGCCGAAAAAAAGGCAAACTGCCTTGCGAAACCGTCTGTGCAAGTTATGAGCTGGAATATGGTACTGCCGAGATCGAACTTCACAAAGATTCCATTGCCAAAGGACAGAAAGTCATTATCGTAGACGACTTGATCGCTACCGGCGGTACAGTAGAAGCCTGTGCCAAATTAGTAGAAGAACTTGGCGGCAGTGTGGAAAAAATTGTATTTCTTCTGGAACTCGCCGGTCTTCACGGCCGCGACAAACTGGCATCCTACGATGTCGCTTCCGTCATCACTTATGAAGGAAAATAAGTCTTTGGACTTATCAATAAAACACTTATTTTAAGAAGGAGGACATTATGTTAGAAAAACTGTTCAAACTCAAAGACAACAACACAACGGTAAAAACAGAAGTCATCGCCGGTCTGACGACCTTTATGACAATGGCTTATATTCTTGCCGTCAACCCAAGCATGCTTACCGCAGCCGGCATGGACACCAATGCTGCCCTGATTGCTACGGCGCTTGCTGCCTTTATCGGCACACTTGCCATGGCATTTCTGGCAAATTATCCATTTGCCCTTGCTTCCGGTATGGGACTCAATGCTTATTTTGCTTATACCGTATGTGGTTCGATGGGATACTCCTGGCAGGTAGCTCTGCTCGCTGTATTTGCCGAAGGTATCGTATTTATCGTACTTTCCCTTACGAATGTACGTGAAGCAATCTTCAATGCAATCCCTCTCACCTTGAAACACGGCGTAAGTGCCGGAATCGGACTTTTCATCGCTTTCGTTGGATTGCAGGGTGCTCACCTTGTTGTAAACAGTGATTCCACTCTTACTACAACTGTAGATTTTGCTGGAAATTTCCACACCGAAGGAATCTGTGCACTGCTTGCAATCATCGGATTATTTATTACCATTGTACTTTATATCAAAGGATTTAAAGGTGCGATCCTGATTGGTATCATCGCCACCTGGATCCTTGGTATGATCATGCAGGCTGCCGGTGTTTATCAGGTAGATGTCGAAGGCGGATTTTACTCCCTCTTCCCGAACCTTGCTTTTGTTGATCTGACAGATCTTGGAAAGACATTCGGACAGTGCTTCCGCGCTGACCTTTCCGGCGTTAGTGTAATCAACTTTATCGTCGTACTGTTATCTTTCCTTTTTGTAGATATTTTCGATACTTTGGGAACCTTGGTCGGTGTCGCTACCAAAGCAGATATGCTTGACAGCGAAGGAAAACTTCCACGTATCAAAGAAGCCCTTCTGGCAGATGCGATCGCTACTTCTGCCGGCGCGATCATCGGTACTTCTACAACGACAACTTACGTAGAATCTTCTGCCGGCGTAGCAGCAGGCGGACGTACCGGATTGTCATCTGTAGTTACCGGATTTTTGTTCCTGATTTCCATCTTCTTCGCACCGATTTTCACAGCGATCCCTGGTTTTGCCACGGCTCCTGCTTTGATCTTTGTCGGATTCCTGATGGTATCTTCCGTAATCAAAGTTGACTTCTCTGACCTCACAGAAGCGATTCCTGCTTACCTTTGTATGCTGGCTATGCCTTTGATGTACAGCATCGCAGAGGGTATTTCCATCGGAGTTATCTCCTTTGTTGTCATCAATCTTCTTTGCGGAAAATCGAAAAAGATCACTCCGCTTATGTATGTGCTTGCGGTACTCTTCATCTGCAAATACATATTCTTATAAAACCAATTCAGGAGTTTATTTATGAATTTATTAACCGCCGAAGGCATCACTCACAGTTATCATGACCGCCGCCTTTTTTCCGGCCTCTCGTTTCACTTAAACGAGGGGGAAAAGGTGGGGCTGATCGGTATCAACGGAACCGGGAAATCGACCCTTTTAAAAATCATTGCCGGAATGCTCGTTCCGGATGAGGGAACCGTGATCCGCGGAAACCAGCTGACGCTGTCCTATCTTCCGCAGTCGCCCGAATTTGCAGACACCGATACGGTTTTGAGTGCTGCCTTAGCCGGTCTGACTGACAATGGCATCTGGGAACGGGAACCAGATGCCAAAAATATGTTGACAAGACTTGGCATCACCGAATTTACAAAACCCATTCAACAGTTGTCCGGGGGACAGCGCAAACGTGTGGCACTTGTCCGCACCCTGCTGACTGACGCGGACATCCTGATTCTTGACGAACCGACCAACCACTTAGACAGCGCAATGGCTGAATGGCTGGAAAACCGATTGAAAAACTACCGCGGTGCGCTTGTAATGATCACACATGACCGCTATTTTCTAGACAGCGTTGTGACGCGGATTGTCGAACTGGAACAGGGAAAACTTTATAGTTATGCGGACAGCTACCTCGGATATCTTGCTCTCAAATCCGAGCGCAAAGAAATGGAGGCAGCGACCGAACGCAAACGCCAGAGTTTATTGAAAACCGAGATCCAATGGATGATGCGTGGTGCGCGCGCACGTTCCACCAAGCAGAAAGCGCATATTGCCCGCTACGAGGCTCTCCGCGATGTAACGCCGCCGAAAACCGAGGAAAACGTACAGATGACCTCGGTTGCCTCCCGTCTTGGACGAACCACCATTGAATTGAATGGGATTTGCAAATCCTATGATGACCGCACACTCATACGGGATTTTTCTTATATTTTTCTGAAAAATGACCGCATCGGGATCATCGGCCCCAATGGGTGCGGAAAATCTACCTTGATGAAACTGATCAATGGTCTGGAAACGCCGGATTCCGGTACGATTACCATTGGACAGACCGTAAAGATCGGTTACTTTTCACAGGAAAATGAATTTTTAGACCCTTCTCTGAAACTGATCGAATATGTGCGCGAAGGAGCGGAAGTCATCCATACTCCAACCGGTACGATCAGTGCTTCGCAGATGTTGGAGCGGTTTTTGTTTCCTTCCAATATGCACTACGCATTGATTGAGAAACTTTCGGGCGGCGAAAAACGCCGGCTGTATCTGCTCCGTATCCTTATGGAAGCTCCGAACGTCCTCTTTTTGGATGAGCCGACTAACGATCTGGATATCGAAACGCTGACAATCCTCGAAGACTATCTCGATCACATTGCCGGCATTGTCGTGACCGTATCGCATGACCGTTACTTTTTGGATCGTGTTGTCCGACGCATCTTTGCGTTTGAGGAAAATGGAACGATTGCGCAGTACGAGGGTGGCTACACCGATTATCTCAAAAAATCCGGTGACAAACTTTCGGAAATGAGTACCATTTCCGATAAAAAAGAAAGCAGCCGCAACCCGGATTCCAGTTCCAGAGATACGTGGAAGAAAAATGCGCCAAAGAAATTAAAATTTTCTTATAAAGAACAGCGCGAGTATGAAACCATTGAGGAAGATATACAAAAACTGGAGGAAAAAATCGCTTTCCTCGAAAAAGAAATGGAAGAATCTTCCAGTAACTACAGTCGTCTGACGGAACTAAATGAAGAGAAAGAAAATGCCGAAATGGCTTTGCTTGAAAAAATGGAACGCTGGGAATATTTAGAAGACCTGGCTGCCCAGATTGAAAATCAATAAAGGAGAATCAAAAGATATGCAGGAAAAATTAGTAATTACAGGAATGGGCGCCGTAACCCCGATCGGAATCGGCGTTGACACATATTGGAAGAATCTGGTAGAGGGAAAATGCGGCATTGACCATATTACCCGTTTTGATGCAAGCGATTTGCCGGTACAGATTGCTGCTCAGGTAAAAGATTTTAACCCGGATAATTTTATGACAAAGAAACAGAGCCGCGAAATGGATCTGTTTATGCAGTATGGCTACGCAGCAGCGACCGAAGCACTTGCCGACGCCGGAATTGAAGAAGGCACTGTCGCAAGTGACCGTATGGGTGTTGTTGTCGGCACTGCAATGTCCGGTGTCTCCATTATTGCCGAGACACAGGACGGTTTAAGTACCGGCGCGCACAAAAAAGTCAGTCCGCGTTTTGTCCCTAAATTCATCGGAAATATTGCCGCAGCGCAAATTGCAATTGCCAAAGGATACCACGGCCCAAGCCTTACCGTCAGCACCGCGTGTTCTTCCGGAGCTGACGCCATCACAACCGCTGCGATGCTGCTCCGCGCTGGAGAAGCCGATGCAATTGTTGTCGTAGGCGCTGACGCAAGCCTTTGTCCGGTCGTTGTCGCAGGACTTGCTTCCGCCCACGCACTCAGCACAAACAATGACGATCCACAGCACGCCAGCCGTCCATTTGACAAGGACCGCGATGGATTTGTCTTTGGCGAAGGCGGGGGAGCGATCCTCTTAGAGACTGAAAGCCACGCGAAAAAGCGCGGTGCAAAGATTCATGCGGAACTTGCCGGCTATGCCAACTGCACAGACGGCTACCACGTAACCGCGCCACATCCGGATGGAATCGGTGCGATCGCCTGTATGGAACATGCCGTAAAGAAAGCCGGTATCTCTCTCGATCAGATTGATTACATCAATACCCACGGCACTTCTACCCCGATGGGCGACACGATCGAAGTAAATGCCGTAAAGAAACTTTTTGGTGCGCACGCTTATGAGATGGCAGTCACCTCAACAAAAGGCTCTACCGGCCATATGATGGGTGCCGGTGGTGTCACAGAGACCATTGCCTGCATCAAAGCCATTCAGACCGGCATTGTCCCACCTACTCTTGGTCTTGTCAACGCAGATGAGCAGTGCGACTTAAACCACGTTCCGTGCAAAGCCGAAAAACGCCCGGTTCACTACGCTATGACAAATGCCTTTGGATTTGGCGGACAAAATTCAAGCCTTGTTGTAGGAGAATATCACGAATGAACCTCAACGAAAAGATTCGCATATTAATGGAAGAAAATGACAATCTGACCGATGAACAACTCGGTCAGGCTGTCGATTCTTTTTTGCAGATACATACCGAAGAAATACAGGAAGACGGATTGGACACCTACCACTTCCACCGCTATGAACCGACGCCATACCGTGTGCTGGAGGTCCTTTTTGATGCCTTTCCGCTGACAAGCGAAGATGTGCTTCTCGATTATGGAAGCGGTCTCGGCCGTCTGGCATTTTACACCGCAGCCCGCTTTGGATGCCCGTGTATCGGCGTGGAAATGGCGGAAAAATGGTACACGATTGCCGAAAATAACCGTCTTTCTTTTATCATGGACGATGTCGATATCCAGTTTGTCCTTGACACTGCGGACCATTATGAGGTGGATGACCGTGTGACGTGTATTTACTGCTTTAATCCCTTTTCGCCGGATGTGTTCCGGACGGTATTAACCCGGATTGAATGCTCCTTTGAGCGAAATCCACGTGTCCTCACACTGGTTTTGTATTATCCGGAAGATGACACCATTTTTTACATTGAGCAGCATACCGCCTTCCGCCGGATCGATGAGATTGCCGCTTCCGAGGCAGTAAAAAAAGACCGCAGAGAACGTTTCAGTCTTTACCGTCTTACACCAAATGACACTTTTTAACACTTAAATTTTTATGAAACAGTTGTAAATATGATCCGAATCGGTTATACTTAGATATATAATAAGAAAGGAAGTGAGTAACCATGTACACCAATGAATTGATTGAAAAAATGCTGATGACATTCGATCATCAATACGATTCCAATTCAAAATTTTACGATTCACTTCCTTATGTACGGGATTACGATCTGTGTAATTGGACTCCGCTTCGCATGCAGAGCGGAAATATTATCAAATACTATCAATATCAACTGGGAAAACCTGTTATCCTTCAGACAGATCCGGATAACGAATAAGATTATTCTTCACCGCGTTCTTTTTTCTTTAACTCCCCGACAAACACTTTTCGAATACTGTTTACCGTTCGAAAAGTATATGTACTCTTTCCACAATGCGTACAAACTTCATTGTCTTTATTAAAATCTTCTACTTCTTCCTGATATCCACATACAGGACATGTAACGAGAATTTTTGTATTTTCCTCTTTCAAATCTATGCACCTCATTTTATACTGCTTCCAGCATTGCCGAAGCATAATTAACCTTATTTATTATACTACACAACGTCAAAAAAATCAATTAGAAATTGGTGGAAAAGAGGCACTGCCAGTCTCTGCAAGTGCCTCCTAATTATTTCCTGTCTTAATTTTTCGACCATATCCCATCTCTTTGAACACGATCCCAATCGACGGTCAATACATCTACAAGTTTGCCATTATAACCAACCTGCTCTGTTTCCTGAATATATTTTTGACGAAGCAGATTATCTAAGGCAAGCTTTACCCGTTCTTTCGGAACTTTGTTGTACTCTGCCACACTTTTCACCGTTTTCCAATACGTAACTAACGTACGCGGTTTCGCGCGCAAACGGTACAAACTTACAAATATCAAATCATTGTAATGATCCTTTTCCTGTGACTGCCGTGGCATCTCAACATAGCTTGTCGCTATGGATTTCAAATGATTGCTAAAGGCAAACTTCACGCCGTAAATAATAACTTTTTTCCCAAGTTCTTTCAAATACTCTGCCACTTTAAGAAAATGTGCATCACCGGTAAATAAAATATACACATCCGGACTTTTCTTTTTTGACGCATAGCGGTAAATCTGATCCAAAATGATAACATCAGTAAAATCTTTATCTACGCCAATTTTTTCGCTCGCTGTATGCACGATACCAGATGTAATTTTTTTAAGACGATCCAAGTCTTTTCCAATATTTGGTTCTGAAAAATCCCCAAAGAAAAATATGTCTTTCATATGAAATTCATTTTTTAATTCCTTCAGCCATTCATCTACATTGGGACGCATCTGAAAACGATTTGAATATCCGTAAAACCAGTGTTCATAATCGACAAAGGCAACTGCCTCTCGTTTTTTCGATTTCCCGAACATCATTTCCCTCCTTTCCTTATTATTTGAATCACCATATATAGTGTATCACAAAATAACAACTATTGCAAATAGTTGCTTTTTTCCCACATTTGCTGCCGCCGCTTTTCGTCTACTTCGATCCACTCGTCCAGTGTCAACGGCGTGTAATCGGAGAACATACAGAAGCAGTTTATCATATGACAGGGAATTGGCTTCGGTTCTTCCACATAACGCGATTTTACCAATGACTGTCGCGTACGGTATATAAATTCATTGACAAGAACTTCATCGTGCGAATCATGCACATGTCCGTAGAGCATATAACTCTTTGGATTTCCCTCGTCGTCGAGGCGATACTGTCCGTTGTAACAGAAGATGGGATAATGGCTCAATATGACCTTGCGCTTGTTGTCGTGTACTTCCGCATACGGCTTGATCCAGCCAAAGCGTGAGGCATCGAATTTACGGTGGCGGATCACATGATCGTGATTGCCTTCGATCAGAAACACTCTGCCGGGCAGACGTCGCAGCACCTCATTGGTCTCTTCCGCATGACCGGCGGAAAAATCTCCGAGGATCACCACTTCATCCCCTTCTCTTACTTTTTTATTCCACTTTTCAATAATATATTCATTCATTTCACGCGCCGAGGTAAATCCACGGCAGTCGAGACTATGATTCAGATTCTCATGAAAAAAATGCAGATCGGATATATAGTACCGCATCGTATTCTCCATTTCTATTTTTGATTTGCTTTCGCCTGAAATTTTTCATCATTTACGATAAAACGCTCATGAATCCCTTTTCCGATTGTTCCTCTCTCATCT
Source organism: uncultured Lachnoclostridium sp. (assembly GCA_905212635.1). GTDB lineage: Bacteria > Bacillota > Clostridia > Lachnospirales > Lachnospiraceae > Eubacterium_F. The sequence goes on from CAJMFH010000025.1 coordinate 29,878, forward strand.
TTTGCTTCTACGCGGAACGTCAGTTTTCTTCCTTCTACAGCGATCAATTCACTCTCACAGGTCACAGTCATGCCAAGTGGCGTTGGTGCATCATGTGACACATCCAGATGAATTCCTACGGTTCCACAACCCTCATCTAATTCATCTGCAACGCTCTTCCATGCAGTCTCTTCCATCAAAGCGATCATTGCCGGGGTAGCAAACACATCCAGCGTTCCGCTTCCCATTGTCTTTGCAGAATTATTTTCACCCACAACTACTTTCTGTATTCCTTTTATACCTGTATTCATATTCTTTTCCTCCTCGTACTTGTCCGTAAATCAGCAAAAAACTTTCCGATGTTTCTGCCACTTATATTTTCTTACAAAACAGTCTTCAAGTCAATAAAATCAACATAAAATTAAGCATAAAAAATTTTTTCAATTTTTTTCAAAAAAAGTATTGACAAATGTTTCACCGTATAATATAATAGGTCTTGCGTTGTGACAAATAAGACATCGCAGAGAACAAGCCGGGGTGTGGCTCAGCTTGGCTAGAGCGCCTGATTTGGGATCAGGAGGCCGCAGGTTCGAATCCTGTCACCCCGATCATGAAGCATCCTGTTTCATTTCAAAATAAATTTCATATTGATGCTATAGTTTAAACTATAGCAGACACATGCGGGTGTAGTTCAATGGTAGAACACTAGCCTTCCAAGCTAGATACGTGGGTTCGATTCCCATCACCCGCTTTTGAAAACCGTTTTTTGATAAAGCGGATTTTTCAATGTGTGTCAGTAGCTCAGTTGGATAGAGCAACGGCCTTCTAAGCCGTGGGTCGGGGGTTCGAATCCCTCCTGACACGATACATATCCATATTTCGGATATGTCAGGGATGAGCAGCTGATATGCTGGAATTTCATCTGGTGGGTATAGCGCAGTTGGTTAGCGCGTCAGATTGTGGCTCTGAAGGCCGTGGGTTCGAATCCCATTACCCACCTTTCCTATTTTAATATGTAGGATGTTGGGCTATCGCCAAGGGGTAAGGCATAGGACTTTGACTCCTACATTCGCTGGTTCAAATCCAGCTAGCCCAGTTTGAATGTTCAAAGACACGATATCGTATCGTGTCTTTTTTATTTCCTGTTTAATTTTCCTCTTCCCGGCATTCATGCGGACGGAGTACCGTACTTCGGTCTGCCAGAATTTTTTCTGTAAAATAATCGCGGTCCAGGGTTCCTTCGATCCCTCTGACGCGCCCTGCGTCGGTATACTGCCATCCTTCCCATTCACGCCAGTCATTGTTCATCTGTGGCTGACTCACGCCGTATTCGGCGATCCAGAGCGGATAAAATGCCAGCCGCTCGTCAAATACATTGGCTGCGTTGCTGGCATCACTGTAAACCGCCACCATTTTCTCGGTAAGCGTCTCTAATTCTCTTAAAAAGGCAAGGGCGACCTCGTTGATCTGCTCACGGTCCAGATCGCCAAAAGCTTCAAAATCCATAACCGGACAAGCCTCATACTGCTTCTCCCGGATCACTCTGGCAAAATGTCTCGCCTGTTCCCGCCCCTCTTCTGCCGTCCGTGCGGTCAGATAGTGATAAAATCCAATCTTCAGTCCTGCCGTCTGTGCTTCGCGGTAATTGCGTTCAAAATCGGGGTCTACTTCCCGGTCTCCCTCGCTCGCCTTAATATAAACGATCCGTATACCGGCACGACGCACTTCGGGGAAATCAATTCTGCCTTCCCAGTGACTGACATCGATTCCTTCCAATCTTCTTCGGCTCTGCATCTCTTTTCTCCATTCGGGTAACATCTTACTATTATCCTATGAAAGAAAATGCGATACGTTCCCGGTCTTACTGCTGCAAGATCTCCTTTACTTCTTTTAAAAAGCATTCCATCTGTTCCTCGGTACCAATGGTGATACGAAGATAATTGTTAATACGCGGTTTATCAAAATAGCGCACAAAAATACCCTTTTCACGAAGTTTCTCAAATATTTCTTTTGCCGGAACGTCTTTGTGTCCCGCAAAGAGGAAATTGGTACAGGACTCTTTGACATCAAATCCAATTTTTTCCAATTCTTCTTTTGTCTTTGCGCGTGTGTTCATGACTTTCTTAATATTTTCCCGGAAATACTCCTCATCTTCAAGAGAAGCTGCACCGATCAAAATGGATTCGGTATTCATCGTATACGAGTTGATGGATTCCTTCACGTCTTTCATCGCCTGAATCAACGCCGGATTTCCCATCGCATAGCCGATACGCATTCCTGCCATCGAACGTGATTTAGAATACGTACGAACGACAAGAAGGTTGTCATACTTGCCAATTAACGGCAGCACACTTTCGCCGCCAAAATCCACGTAAGCTTCATCAATGATGACAACAACTTCCGGATTCGCCGCAATGATCTCTTCCACCTGAGAGACACCCAGAGCGATTGAGGTCGGCGCATTTGGATTTGCAATCACAACTCCACCATTTTTCTTTTTATAATCATTAACATTTATTGTAAAATCTTCCTGTAACGGCGGGCATTCATATGGAATGCGGTACACTTCCGCCCAGACCGGATAAAATGAGTAAGTGATATCCGGAAAAAAAATCGGCGTATCCGAGTTAAAAAAGGTTAAAAAGGCGAGTGCAAGCACATCGTCAGAACCCACTCCGGCAAACACCTGATCTGCTCCGATTCCGTGGTATTTTGCCAGTGCTTCCACCAAGAGAGAAGCGGAAGGATCCGGGTACAGGGAAAATCTGGATACATTTACTTTTCCGTGTTCGTCAAATACTTTCGGTGACGGTGGATAGGGATTTTCATTGGTATTTAATTTAATGATATTGGTCTGTTTTGGCTGTTCTCCCGGTACATACGGGGTCACTTTACGGACATTTGCTGCCCATTTCATCTCGTTGCTCATCATAGCCTCCATTTATTTATAGCTTTCTGCCAGTCGTTTAAATGCCGGCAGTGATCTTTCAATCATATCATAATCTACACAATATGCGATACGGACGTAGCCCGGGCAGGCAAAAGAACTTCCCGGTACCAGAAGAAGATGCTCTTCTTTGGCTCTTGCCACAAACGCCTTGTCGTCCTCTTCCAGCGTCTTTACAAACAGATAAAAGGCACCGTCGGGGTTGGCACACTCAAACCCAAACTTACGAAGACTGTCCACAAGAAGCCGGCGGTTTTTGTCGTAAATTTCCACATCCACCTTGGCATCCAGACAGCGCGCGATCGTCAGCTGCTGAAGCGACGGTGCATTGACAAAGCCAAGAATACGTGTCGCCACATTGGCTGCACCAATTACCTCTTCGGCATCTGCCATTTCATCCGGAAGCACAAGGTAGCCGATACGTTCTCCCGGCAGAGACAGCGATTTGCTGTAAGAATAGCCAACGATCGTATTGGCATAATATTTTGTCACATATGGCACTTCCACACCGCCATACACAAGTTCACGGTAAGGCTCGTCGGAAATCAGGTAAATGTCTGTACCAAATTCGGTCTGCTTGTCCTCCAGCACTTTTGCCAGATCCTGCAATACGTTTTCTGAATATACTACACCTGTAGGATTGTTTGGTGTATTGATAATAACGGCTTTGGTCTTCGCGGTTATTTTCTGCTTTAATTCATCTAATTTCGGCATAAATGTCGCAGTATCCGGAGAGATCACAACGACCTTTCCGCCGTAATTCGCCACATAATTATTGTATTCTCCAAAATACGGAGCAAACACGATCACTTCGTCGCCCGGATTCAGCAGTGTTTTCAGCGCGACATTGAGACCTCCGGCAGCTCCCACAGTCATGACAATGTTTTCCTGATGAAAATGGGTGTCAAACTGCGCATTCAAATGATCCGCGATAGCGGCACGAACTTCCTCATAACCGGAATTGCTCATATACCCATGAACATACCCCGGTGCCTCTTTTTCCAGCACATCGATCATCGCCTGCTTCACTTCTGCCGGCGGCTCTACACTCGGATTTCCCAAACTGAAGTCATATACATTTTCTGCTCCGTATTTTTTCGCCATGATCTTTCCTTCTTCAAACATGGCACGGATCACAGAACTTCCTTTTACCAATTGCTGCATCTGTTGTGATATCATGATGTCCTTCCTTTCTTATGTCAATGCTATCTCACGCCGGCACTTTCTTGCGCCAATGTTTTCTCCTGTCAATGCTGCCTTACGCCAGTGCATTATTGACATACTGCATGATCTCGTAATTATCTTCCGGCATCTGGCAGCCGACAATATAAGTTCCTTCGTTGTCAGAACAGCGTAATATACGTCCATCCAGCTGCCGCTGATTTTTCAGTTCAAAATCCGGTATGGTAATCACAATCTGTTTTCCTTTCGCCTCGCTGAAAAATGAATTCTTAGAGGAGAAAGCAAATCCATTGGCGCTGATATTTTCCATATTTCCATCAAATGTCTCTCCGGATTCTTTATCCAGAATCTGACATTTCAGTGTCATATCAAGACGCGGATATTTACGGCGGTTATAAATCTTAGGACGGGAAGTAAACCGCACTTTATACTGCTCTGACTGCTTCACAATCTCGACACTGTCCCAGCAGTACAAAATATTGCCGACCGTGATCTGCATCTCGCCATCCAGTGTTTTTTGTTTCATCGGAATCTCTTGTCCGCACGACACCAAAAGTCCGTCTTCGTGGCTTTCTACAAGTTCGCCGTGATATTCTTCCGGCTCTCCCTCTTCCGGATGTGAAATGAGCATCACTCTCATTCCGGCTTTCAAATCTTCCACGCCCATAAATCCGCCGATTCCGAGCTCTGTCATCAGGTTTTCCACGACATGCTCAATGCTGTCGATATTCAATGCCGTCTCTGCGTATTTGCTGAGCATCGTCTTCGTTGTCTCATCCGAATGATCGATGCGCTCGGTCATTGTCTCCACTACACCGGAAACCTGTTCCATATTTTCCACAAGATGCGTATTGGATTTTTCCACTTCTTTCATTGCGGAATCAATGACCTCGATGTGTCTTCCCAATTGTCCCGAATCCGCCGTGATCTTCTCGACACTCTGATTGGTCTGGTTTACTTTTTCAAGAGATATCTGGATCAGTTCTAATGTTTTCTGGATTGCCTCTGTCATATGAGCGGATGTCTTTTCCAGATGTTCAAGTGCTTCCTGAATCTGCCCCGAAGAGGTCTGTGTCTCTGTACTGAGCACACGGATCTGTTCTGCCACGACAGCAAAGCCTCTGCCGCCCTCGCCGGCTCTTGCCGCCTCAATTGAGGCATTGAGCGCAAGCAGGTTGGTCTGATTGGAAATACGCTCAATCGTTCCGGTTTCCTCTTTTACCATTTCAAACTGTGAGCTGAAATGCTGCAATACATCTTCTACTTCTGTAGAAAGTTCTGACATGTGTTTTGTCGTTGTAATAACATTTTCCAAATCTTCCTGGCTGGCGCTTGCATGTTCCACCGATTCGTGAACAAGATCCACCATGTCTCCGATCAGCCCTGCCACATTCTGCACCTGCGTATTGATCGTTTCTGTCATATTCTGGGAGGACTGTGTTCTTTCCTGTAAAGTATGATTGTTGTCCGTCAATTCGTTCATTCCCATAACAACCATGTCTGCACCGTGTTTATTTTCAGCAGCAAGTTCACGCACTACTGCCACACCATCTACGATCGTATTGCTCGCAACCTTGACTTTATCTACTGTCGTAACAACACGTTTGAGATCGGATTTTACACTGTCAAGCATCGCTCCGTCGGATTCATTCAAATGGCGGATGGACATAACATAGCAGATATAACACAGGATGATACAGGAAACCTGCAAACTGTATTCTTTAATATCATTGTCCGTATTCAAACCATTACTATATTTTATGACGGCACTGACGATAATGATGATCGTATTGACGACACCGCATTGAATCATAAACGTTCGGTTTTTATACAGTACAAGCAGACTGGTAACCGGCAGTATGTACGTAAATGCGATATGAGAAGGTGTCGTACAGATTACAAAGGTATAAAAAATGCCATATCCAATCGCAATTTCATATTTATAATAATCGGTTGCCATTCCTTTCACTTTCAAAAGGATCTGTCCCGCAAAAAACGGGATCCAGCAAAGCAGTACAAAGACCAGAAAATATGGACCGCTGCGGATGCCTTTCGAGGTATCGGAACCATAGTTTGCTGTCAATAACAAGGCAAAAATAAGCCAGATCTTTCTCGCCCGCTGGTTTGCTTTTGCTTTAAATACATTCTCGTCGTAGTTCATCTGTCATCCTCCAATCACTTATTTTCTCGTAGCTATTCAGAATCTAATAGGGCTCCCCTCCACATATGAGCATTTTTAGCCTTGTCAAAGGTGGAAAAGAACACGAAGTGTTCGAAATGCGAAGGTGTAGCTGGGGGTGTCCTGAATCGTTACGCTTTCTCAAAGAAACGCACCATCTGATTCATTGTCTCTCTGCTCTCTTTCAAATACGGATCAAATACACTAAATGCGTGTGTGAGTTTTTTATCTTTTCGGAAATCTTTCAGCTGGAAGCGCATTTCATTTTCTTTCAATGCCCGTGCAAACTGCAACGTATAATGTTCCAGCATATCCTCTTTACTTGTCACCAGATAACACGGTGGCAGCGCCTTGATAATTTCCGGACAATCTGGTTTTTCATATTGTTTAAATGCTTTGCGCCGCTCCCTTTTTCCATAGAGATAGCGGGGAAGAAAAAGACCGATCTGGTCGAATTTTGTCGTATAAAACATTCCGCTGATCAACCCCAAGGCACGCACCGGCAAAGTTGTCGGTATCACTCCGGCTGCCTCAGCAAGTGCCGTGCAACGCTGCATCGCCACCGCGTACGTGGGCAGGCAGGCTCCTCCGCTGTCTGCTGCCGCATAAATCCTGTCCGAATCACCCCGATACGATTCAATCAATGTCTGAATCTTGTCCATCGCGCGGCTTACCGCCTCAAACTGGTCATAAATCATACAGTCCGGTATCAACGGATATTCAATGGAAAATACCAAAAATCCAAGTTTTACCAGTTCTGCGCAGTAATAGCGGTTAAATTCTTTCGTTCCAATCACCATTCCGCCGCCATGCACATTTACAATAACTGGGAGTTTGTCCTGTGTCCTTTCTTTCGGCTGGTAAACATTCAGCCGATGTTCCTTTTTTCCATCCTCTATGTAAGCAATATCTACAATTTCTTCCACTTCTTCCGGAAAAGTAAAACGTTCTTCCTGTTCTTTCTGCTGCTTCGCAAAATCTTCCCGCTGTTTATAAAATACATTTGTCAGAATGCCCAAACTTTCACGCTCCATTCCACATTGTAATTCCTCTGTAAGTCTCTTTCTAGAGTACCACATTTTTACGGTTTTGTAAATCGAAAATGCAATGTCTCTCATGTTTTAAATGGTAACTGAGGCTGTGATTTCCCCATTCGGGACCGTTCGCACTTAAAAGGCGCGCGTAACGGTGCATGAGGGCAAAACACGCCCTCTACGCACCGACGGCGCCTTAAATCCCTCCTTGGGAAATCACAGCCTCAGTTACCGCAAAAATACGAGGGACAGGGTAAAGACGAGGGGGGCATAACTGCCGGCGTGGAAACAACGTTATTGCCGGCGGCGTGCTGCCGACGCGTTTTTGATGCGGGGGCGTTACTTTAACTTTAGCGGGGGGCTTCCGCGCACCACTGAATGGCTTGCTTTTCCTTTTTTCCGGGGTGCTTAACCCAATCTCGTGGCGGAGGCAGCTGCCGGCTTTGTTGACGCTAGTCAACAACTTTATTGCCGGCAGTGTCCTGCCGACGAACGTATGTGAGGGGGCGCTTCCTTGCACCACTGTAATGACTTGCTTTTCCTTTTTCCGGGGTGTCTGACCTAATCTCGCATCCACTACTCACCACGGAAGTGACTTGCTTTTCCTTCTTTTTTGGGTATCTGGATAACAAGCAACCAATTCCAATATTCTCTTCTCTTTACGTTGCCTTTCTAGCTTCTTGCCTGCCCTAAAAGCAACCTGCGTCGCCTCTCCTTTCTCTTTACGTT
>CAJMFH010000026.1 GCA_905212635.1 uncultured Lachnoclostridium sp.
GGTACGGTTGGTGATATCGAAAGCCAGCCATTTTTAGAGGCAATTCGTCAGTTCCAGCTGGATGTCGGACATGAAAATGCGATTTTGATCCATGTCACATTGATCCCTTATCTGAAGGCATCCGCGGAATTAAAAACAAAACCGACACAGAGTAGTGTAAAAGAACTTCAGGGAATGGGAATCCAGCCAAATATCATTGTTTGCCGTACCGAGATTCCTTTGGAAAAATCTATTAAAGACAAAATTTCCCTTTTCTGTAATGTACCAAGTTCCCAGGTTATCCAGAATCTGGATGTGGATACGTTATATGAAGTTCCGCTCGCTATGGAAGAAGAGCATCTTGCAGATATTGCCTGCAAATGCCTGAATCTTGATTGTCCGAAACCGGATCTTGCCGAATGGGAAAATATGGTTCATTCCATTAAGAATCTTTCGAAAGATGTTACGGTTGCTTTGGTTGGAAAATATACTGCTCTCCACGATGCTTACATCAGTGTCGTAGAGTCTTTGAAACACGGTGGTTTTGCTCACAACGCTCAGGTAAATATCAAATGGGTCAATTCGGAAGAAGTAACCCCGGAAAATGTCGGCGAACTTCTTGGCGATGTCAGTGGAATCCTTGTTCCCGGTGGATTTGGCAACCGTGGTATCGAAGGTAAGATCACGGCGATCCAGTATGCCCGTGAAAATAAGATTCCTTTCTTAGGTCTCTGCCTCGGTATGCAGCTTGCTATCGTTGAATTTGCCCGCAATGTTGTCGGCTGGTCCGATGCACACAGTGCAGAACTTGATCCTGCCACCACACATCCGGTCATTCACCTGATGCCGGAGCAGGACGGTGTAGAAGACATCGGCGGTACATTACGTCTTGGTTCGTATCCATGTACTTTGGACAAGAACAGCAAAGCCTATGAATTGTACGGTTCCGAAACCATCACAGAACGTCATCGCCACCGCTACGAAGTAAACAACTACTATCGTGACGACCTGACAAAAAATGGCATGAAATTATCCGGTCTTTCACCGGACGGACGCATCGTGGAAATGATGGAACTCCCGGATCATCCTTGGTTCATCGCCACACAGGCTCATCCGGAATTCAAGAGCCGTCCAAACCGCCCACATCCTTTGTTTAAAGGCTTCATTGGCGCAGCATTGGACTATAAAGAAAGTAAATAAACTCATGAAATGTTGTTGGGCGGCTCGCAGAGCCGCCCTTTATTTGAGGAGGCGACCATTGGAAGCGCAGCTTACAATTCTTATGTCGCCGACGACTTGCCGCCGAGCGTATGCGAGGGGGCGTTTCCTTATGCAGGTGTTTAAGGCATTTTTTACCTTTACGGTCAAATCCTAGTTTTTTCTTCTTTTTTACCGTAATTTCTCCCTCTTTTTTACCACATTTTTACATTTTTTAAATTTTTACGGTATTTTACCTTGTTTAGCGCAGAATAATACCGTAATAATTTCCACTTTTTTACAGCCTTTTCCTATTATTTACAAATTTTACGGTAAAACTACGTTCTGCAAAAAACTTTTTACTGTAATTCTTTATGCGCCACTTCCCCTATCTCATTTTCTTTCCCACAATCATAAAAAGAGTTCTTTGATAATTTGATCAATTACCTTTGTACTGATTGTGTAACCTGAGGATTCCCGGGTATAAATGATATCAATCCCTGTGCGGTAACCATTTTTAATATACATTTCTTCTTTTTTTAAGTGCTCGCCGACAATACTCCGGATCTCCCATAAGTCCCATATGTTTCCACAAAATTTCTTTACGCTTCTTCACATGCAGGCAGATAAAATCCGGGTGGACAACTCCCATTCCACGTAAAAAAACAGGGTATTCATATCGATAGGGTATTCCATTGCGATGTAAACTGTCTGCAATGATTTTTTCTGATTTAGAACGTACCTGTTCTCCTCGTTCTGTGAAAATCTCCTGCTGATCACTCGTGATATCCAACCCTTTATAAATTACATTATCCCATTCTTTTACGTACATCTCATCCGTTAGTACGAGAGGTCTGACTGCTTTCTTTTGCTCCAAAGGAAGTTTCTCATAAACTTCTTCCAGACAAGAGATTGAAAATTGTTCCAAGAATCGATCGATACATTGTATCTGTTTTTTGATCATTGACAAAATCCTGCCATCATAATCTCTTTGCCAAATCCCCGCTAACTGCTTTCTATCCTTCTTTCTTACATATTTTTTTCGAATTCTTCCATCGGAATCCGGCTCGCGTATGTAATACTGCTCATATCCGTTGCTTGTTGAACGATATATTTTTCCTTTTGGTGCCTCGGCCAAACTTGATTCTAGCTGTGCTTTCCAAGAAAAAAGTTCCGCCTGCCTTTCTTTTAATTTATCCCTGATTTCATTGTACATTTAATCCATCCCTTCTATTTCATTTTACTTATGGGAATCTCGTGTCGAAATGACAAAAAGAAAAAAGACTCACATTATTTGTAAAAGTATAACATGAGTCTTTTATGAAAATCAAGTTATTTTTTTGATCCAATGCCGCAATTTCTCATACTCTTTCGGTGTCGGTTGATACGAAGAAAAACAACTTCGTTCAAAAAGATCTTCCAGTTCTTCCGGATTTTCCTGCCTTTTCCCCTTCGTAACATACTTCTCTGCCAGATAATGAAGACGTTCGACCGGCATTACCAGTGTGGCATAGAAAGCATCTCTTTTCTCCCAGCATCGGCTTCGTATTTCAAGGTATATTAACAGGTTTTTCGCCGCATCTTTCGTATGCCACGAACGATATCTCAGTATACTCAAATACACTCGCTTTCCTACAAAAAATAGAATAATGACAGCTGCGACAGCAAACGCAGCAATAGGCATTACACCCGATGAAATAAGTCCTCTTCCAAAATTTGAAAAAGCCTCCCCAAGCTGAATCTGCGGAGAATCGTCAATCAATTTTTTAACCGAAGACCAAAAATCACTGTCTGTATTTTCCGACATATTTGTTGGGGTGGCATCCACGACCTGCCAGCCCGTTGCCGGAAAATATGCCTCCACCCAGGCATGTGCATTGGCATCGGTCAGTTCCACTTCCATCACTCCGGTTTTTCCCAGCAGAGAAGGTCCTTCATAATATTCTTCATACTTAAGATCTTCCCGAAGTTTCCCGTTGAGAATATCTGCATAGCCAACCGCATAGCCTTCCACATAACGCGAAGCAACACCAAGCCTGCGAAGAAGAAGGGCTGCCGCAGAAGCAAAGTGCATACATACTCCTTTCTTATTCTCTTTGAGGAAATAGTTTACAAAATCTTCGCCTTCCGGAACTCTCCCCGGGCGGTAACTATACGTATAATTGTCGTGCAGATATGTGATCACCGTGTTAATCACACTTGGATCCGTCCCATAATTCTTTCCCGGGATCAGCCCCATATCACGGATACATTCATCAAGTACCGCCGTATTTTCATCCGGAATCTGATGATAAATATAGGAATCAGCATCTTCAACCTGCGCTTTTTTTGTGAGATTCGGATAAAAGGTAAACGTATTTACCGTTCCGATTGGATTTGCCACGTATATTTTCTGGCTTGAATTGGTATATTTTTTATAGTCTTTAAATTTGGTAAAATATGGATAGTATACGTAATCTGTATCTGCGCCCACATTCTCTATTTCAATCTTAGCTTTTGCTTCTTCCTGCGGGTTCTTTTTGTGTCTTTTCACCAGAGCATCGGCTTCTTCTTTCATACTTTCGGTATAAAAATACTGTGAATGTCCGGCAAGTCCTCCCATTATCTTATACCCATCGGTCCATTCATTTCCTTCATATTGAAGTCCGGTGTATCCCTTTAAATAGAGAGGTTCCGTTGTATAAGGTGCAAAACGTATCTTCAGATCGGTCTCATTATCCGGACGCAGCATCGAAAAATCCCCCAGCTTTCCGCCACTCATACCGCCCCGGGAAGCCGGGTTGGGAAAGAAACTCCAAAATCCCATCATAACAAAACCGGAGACGGCGCGTTCCGTACTTTTTTTATAAGCATTCTCATGATAAATCTCACGATTTTTTTCTTCCGTAAATACCAGACTAAACACTCCGGTCAAAAGAACAGCCGACAGCGCGACCAAGCAAACTCCCTGATAAACACGGGCATTTTTTTCCACCTGATGACGCCGTCCGTTTTTCAACATATGAATTCCTAAAAAGCCACCGCACAGGCAGAATACAAAAAACAACTTTGGTTCCTGACGGAAATAAAGCGGGATGACATAAAGCGGGATACATACAAAAAGTGGTAATTTCAGATTCATATAATTACTCAGAAAAATATTCAGAGTCAGGATCAAAAATACACCTACAAAAATAAATGTCATCGTGACAGAAAGATTTCGATCTTCTATCTGCTCTGCAAATTCTGTCCCGGTATTCAGCCCAAAATAAATCTCACCACGCTGCCGGATCACGTTAATGATCCCAGCAAAACCGCTATTTACGTAGGCTTTAAATGTGAGAATCCCCAGCACATAAAACACAAAAAATACAATATATCCCAGATCTTTTCGGCTGCTCTTTTGAAAAGAAAACAGGAAACTAAAATACGCCGCCGATGCCAAAAGTACGAGCGCTGCGATCACATAATTACAGTCTATTTCAAACGCAGACAAAAAGCCTCCAAAGGAACCAAAAACGATAAGAAAACACAAAAGTCCTTTGGAAATACACGTTAAAAAGCGTCGGGACTGCTGAACGGTCCGCTCTTCCCCAAGCACAAGTCCGGTTACTAATTCCTGCTTCTTTTGTTCCTTTTTCTTACGAAACCATACCACTTTTTGTCACCTCACTTTTTCACCGCTGCCACATAACGAGCATTTCCTCACTCACTTTCAGATACTCCTGATCCGGTGCGCTCATTTGAAATGCTTCGACGACAGTCTCTTCTCCGCCTCTCGTATAAAAAATCTGCTCCAATACTTCTTTCCATTCTTCTTTTGTTTCGACTGTTTTCTCATATAACTCCCGGCTTTTGCTGCCACACCAGTATACCGTCACCGGAATCCGGCTTCGAATCACAGAGTTTCCCAATTCATACAAAAAACAGATTACCTCATCTGCTCTCTGAGGATGACTGCGGTCCGCGCAAAAAACAATCTGTAGTTTCTGCGAAGACATCTGAAGCCTCTCTTTTACCATCAACGCCTCTCTTTTTGCCGATAATTTCCAGTGAATATCTTTCAGAGAATCCCCCGGTATGTATTCCCTCACCTGTCCGACTTCTGAAAAATTGCTTCCTCTCGCCGAACTTTCCGTACTCTCGGTCAGTCCGGCAGCATAATCATTTTGTTCAAATTCCAATACTTCCGCTTCCGGAGGCAAAATATAAATGTGCTCTGTCTGTCCGGCATTTTTCCGCTTTTCATGTAACGAAAGAAGATCCTCTATTCCAATTTGTTTCACCGTAATTTCAATATCACCGCAAAGTGTAGAAGACATTGGTATCTCATACACTTCTTCCCCTTTCGCCGCAAGCGAAATTGTGACGGTTTTGTCTGTTCTTTGTTCAAAAAAACCATTTCCAATTTCCAGATACAACGAGCAGCGTATCACCGGAAAAATGCTTTCATTTTTTACCCGGATACGTACCAGAAACTCTGTATTTTTCAGAAATTCTGCTGCGGGAATTTCTATGTCTGCCTCTATTTTGGGCATCACCACGGGAACCATTGCCAGCGTAATCCCTAAAAAAATAAGCATCGCCACGCCAAGCAGCAGATTGAAATAACTGCCAAAATACCAATACATCAAGGCATTCAGACAAAATATCACGATAAATTCAATTCCGTATTTTACTCTACGCATACCACTTTTGTTCCTTCAAAAACCTGTTTTAAAATGTCATAAATTGCCATTCCCTGCGCCTTTGCCTGCATATTGGGTTTGATGCGGTGAGCAAGCACTTCCTGATAAATGTCCATCACATCCTCCGGAGTTACGTAATCGCGTCCTTTCATCACTGCCATTGCTTTCGCCATGCGAAGAAGCGCCAGACTTGCCCGCGGACTTGCCCCGAGACGCACCATCGGATGCTTTCTCGTATTTTCTGTCAGCCGCACGATATAATCATACATTTCTTCACTGACATAACTCTCTTCTGCCATGCCGCGCAGTTTTTCCCATTCCTCATAAGTTACCACTGCCTGAATGCCGGAAAGTGATTTTGCGCCATTGTTTTTCAAAATATCCACAGCATCCTGATGTTCCGGATATCCCATCGAAAGACAGATCATAAAACGGTCGAGCTGCGATTCCGGAAGCATCTGTGTACCGGAAGAACCGATAGGATTTTCTGTCGCAATTACCGTAAACGGAGCCGGCAGATTATGCGTAATTCCATCTACCGTCACCTTTTCTTCCTCCATCGCCTCCAAAAGCGCAGACTGCGTCTTTGGCGAAGTCCGGTTGATCTCATCTGCAAGAAACAGATTGGCAAATACGGCACCTTGCCGGTATTCAAATTCTTTTGTCTTTTCATTGTACATGGAAAAGCCCACCAGATCACTGGGAAGCACATCCGGCGTAAATTGTACACGACGATACGTCAGATCCGTCGCTTTGGCAATCGCCATCGCTAATGTCGTTTTGCCGACTCCCGGGATATCTTCGAGCAATATATGACCTCCCGCAAGCATCGCACAAAGCACCTTTTCTACCACTTTTTGTTTTCCCTTTACCACCTGATTGATTGTTTCCTGCAATGTCTGTATTTGTCCTGCCATCTGCCTGCTCCTTTCTTCTATTTTTCTGCTATTATTTTCTCTATTTCTTCGTAGCGTGCCTTCGGCCAGTCCGTTGAAGTATGAATATTTAATATACTGTTTGTCTCGTTCATTGCGTTGTAATACCACATCGCCGCCTCTTCGTAATCTTTCTTTTCATAAAAATATTCGCCGAGTTCATAGCACATTTCTGAAGATCCTTCACTTAATAGATCTTTGAGGCACATTTTCAGAATCGCCCCACTGTCTCCGCGCAGTCTTGCCGCACGAACGACGATGCAGGCAGCTTCTTTGACCTCATCGAGGCTACGGTCCACCTCACATGCCGTCGCCGCAAAATACGGTTCTGCCTGAAGCACATCCTCGTCATTTCCGGAAATATACAATTCCATTGCGTACATATGATGTAGTCTCTTCGAAAGCCGCTGGCCCTTTTTGATCTGTTTCTGAAATACCGCAAAGTCCCTGCTGCTGTGAACATTCTCCGGCATATGCAATATATCGATTTCGCTGTCGTAAACGACCGGATCCAGACGAACCATTTCATGCACCGGTTCAATCCACGTAAATTCGCGCTGCCTCTTATACAATTTAGGGCGGTATTCGGCATCAAAATTATAGGCAGTACCATTGGCAAGCTGATTGCAGTAACGCATCTGTACAATCTCTATTTCAGGGAGCAGAATCTCCTTTAATTCCGCTAGTTTCTGATGATTGTCAGCGTCTATTACTTCGTCTGCATCTGCCACATAAATATACTCTTTTGTCGCTTTGGAAAAAGAATAATTACGCGCCGCCGCAAAGTCATCGATCCATGCAAAATCATAGATATTATCCGTGTATTTCTTTGCTATTTCTTTTGTATTATCGCTCGATCCGGTATCAACAATAATAATTTCATCCATAAGATCCGCGATGCTGTCAAGGCACCTTGCCAGCACTTTTTCTTCGTTTTTTACAATCATACACAAACTTATCGTTATCATCTGCTCACTCCTTTTCCTTTGCCACCACACAATAATCGGTCACTACAATCTGCAATGTCCGGTTTCCGCCGTATTCATTGACGGAAGGATAATAGGCAAATCCCATATCAATTTCATTTGGCTGGTTCTGGTACATTTTCTGCAATTCACTGTCTCCCCATACCTCACACACAAATTCCTCAAACGCATCGATATCACCAAAATATACGGCCTTTATGACGTAACCTTTTTCATTCGCCACTCTCATACTCAGCACATTTCTATTTATTCCTCGTCTTGCCGCTTCCAATATATGGAAATGTCGTTCAGCAAATACCGGCTTCGGGTTTCCTACTCCAAATGGCTCCATTGTCTGTAATTCCTCAATCAAAGGAATGGATATATACTGTACCGGCATTGCGGCATCAATCCACAATTCCGGTACGAAGTCGGTCTCTGTAAGTCCCGCTTCTGCATTCAGCCGTCTCTCCAATTCCGGCAGATCTTTTTCATGCAGTGTCATTCCTGCCGCCATTTTGTGTCCGCCAAAACGAACCATAAGATCTTTGCATGCCATCAGTTTTTCAAACATATGATAGGACTCAATGGAACGCCCCGAGCCTTTTATCAGTCCGTCTCCTACCGGACAGAATACAATCACAGGATGATGATATTCTTCTTTTATCCTTCCTGCCACAATCCCCACAAGGCTCTCATGGCAATCCGGCAAAAATACAATATGCACCGGTGCCTCCTCTTTTCCGCTCTCCTGCAATATCTCAAAGGCCCGCTTAGCTGCCTCTTCGGTCATTTGTTTTCTGGTATCGTTGATGTCTTTTAATTCCTGTGCCATTTTGAGCGCTTTTTCCTTATTGGTTTCCTCCAAAAGTTCAAATGCTCTGGTCACGGTATCAATTCGCCCCGCCGCGTTAAAGCAGGGACCAAGAATAAATCCAATGTGATACGCCTCAAGTTCTTTGCCGCTTAATTCCTGCACTTCCAGCAAAGCACGCAGGCCGGTATTTTTTGTATGCTCCAATGCCCGCAGTCCCGATTTTACCAGTCCACGGTTTTCGCCTTTCAATTCCATCACATCTGCAACGGTCGCAATTGCTGCATATTCGAGCAGTTCCTCACGTTCATCGGGAGAGATTCCTTCTTTTTCATACAATGCACCGATCAGCTGAAATGCCACGCCGGCACCGCAAAGTCCTTTAAATGGATAACCGCAGTCACTTTGCTTATGGTCTACGACAGCATCTGCCGGAGGCAGCTCTTCCTGCACCTCATGGTGGTCGGTAACAATGACTGTCATCCCTTTTTCTCTGGCATACCGGATTTCTTCATTGGCGGCGATTCCATTGTCACAGGTAAGCAGAATCTCCGCACCGGATTCTGTCGCCTCATCCACAATCCGTCGGTTTACCCCATAGCCTTCTGCTACCCGGTCCGGTGTATAAATCTTACTATGTATTCCGATTTTTTCCAATCCTTTTTTTAAAATAATTGCTGAAAAAATTCCATCGCAGTCAAAATCAGAAGATATCGCCACTGATTTTTCTTTGTTTTCCCGCAGAATCTGCACCGCTTTGTCCATATCTTTAAACAGCCACGGTGAATGCAGCTGTTTCCAGTCTGCCTGAATATAATTTCCAATTTCTTCCTCTTCCACTTCTCTGTTTACAATACATCTTGCCAGAACCGGTGATATTCCAAACGTTTTACTGATTTTCTTAAAATCCGCCCGTTTGGTCTGAAGCATCCATTTTTTCTTTTTATGTCTCATCGTTTTTCCTTTTCGTATATGACAAAAGCAGGAGATGGTTTCTCCCGCTTTTTTGCATGACAGGTGTCTCTTCTCCCTAATTAAACCCATAAATCTTACGTGAGATTGCATACGCCCACACTAACATTTTGCGGCCCGCTTTTCCGCGGATCTGCATCGGGCGGCTGAGAACCTGATGATTCACCAGACGAAATGTTCCTTTACTGCTCGCTTTCAGGTAGTGCCACAGCTCTGCACGTTTTGTCAGACTTTCTTCCGAACCTTCTTTGATCAGGAAAATAGAGCTGACTGTCATCATCATCGCAAGATATTTCACCATATAATCTTTGAGTTTTTTGTTGCGGATTTTCGTAAGATCATAGGCATCGATCATAATCTTGTTGACTTTGATCTGCTGGTCGATGCGTCCGATCATCACTTTTTCATTCACGGACTGATCCTCGCGGCCGATATAATAGCGGTACAGATCAACGTCCATATAGTACATCGTTTTTACATTTGGCAGCGGAACATACACAAAGATATTGTCCACATAAAATGTATGCTTGGGAAGTTCAAGCCCACAGTCATGAAGCATCTGGGTACGGTAAATTACCGAATGCATCAGAATATTCTGGCTGATCTTAAAGCGCTTGATATCACTCCAGCCAAATGCTTCTTCTTCCGGAAATACGCCCTCATAGCGAATCACCTTATGTTTGTGCTCGCTTGGCTTCTCATATACATAATTTGCCAGAAACATATCTACCATATTTCCCTCTTTTACCATCTGGCGCAGCTGATCCATCACGCGCAGAAGCGCATCACGGTCCAGCCAGTCATCCGAATCCAGAACTTTGTAATAGAGTCCTTTGGCATTGCGGAGACCGGTATTGACAGCCTCGCCATGTCCACCATTTTCCTGATGGATGGCACGGATAATCCCCGGATATTGTGCTTCAAATTCATCGGCAATCTTTGCGGTATCGTCCTTCGAACCGTCATCAACAATCAGAATTTCAATGTCCTCGCCGCCGACCAAAGCACTTTCGATGGCATGTTTCATATATTCCTGTGAATTGTAGCAAGGAATCGCTACGGTCAATAATTTCATAATTCATTCTCCCGTTATCAGTTAAATTTCCTGTGCAAAGTCAAGTGCGCGCTCGACAATTGCATCAATATTATAATATTTGTACTCTGCCAGTCTTCCCAAAAGATGGAAATTCGGAACGCCCTTCACATAGGAAACATACTTCTCATAAAGCGCGTCATTCTCTTTATTGTTGATCGCGTAATATGGAATCTGTCCGTCCTTTGCCTCATATGGCATCGGATATTCGCGCATGATCGTCGTCTCCGGATTGTCTTTCTGATCTGTCAGATATTTGAACTCCGTGATTCGTGTAAACTCCTCGCTCACAGTATAATTCACTACACCATGGCTTTGGAAAAACGGCTGTTTCAAATGCTCAAATTCGAAATGAAGCGAACGGTATGGCAGTCTTCCAAAACGCACATCAAAAAATTCATCAAGTGCACCGGTAAAAATAATGTCTCCCGCAAATGGCTCACCTTCAAACAAGACTTTGTCTTCCGCTTCCGGCTGTATACCGAGCACCTCTTTTGCCTGACAGTTCAGACGAATGTCTATTCCCGGAAAATCAAGCATTTTTTCAAACAATTCGGTATATCCCGGTATCGGCATCCCCTGATACGTATCCTGAAAATAACGATTGTCATGGCTGACAAGAACCGGCACTCTTCCGGACACGGAAGGATCAATCTCCTTTGGCGTCTTTCCCCATTGCTTCATAGTATATTTCAAAAATACATTTTCATACACATATTCTGCAATTTCCTTTAGTTCCGCGTCTTCCTGATTCATCAGTTCAAGGATCGGAACTCTCGCACCCTCTCCAAATTTCTGAATCAATTTTTCTTCCATCTTCGGCGCACGTTCTCCGAAGACCATCGCAAGCGTATTGAGGTTAAATGGAATCGGCAGTTCTTTTCCATATACATTCCCCACCACTTCGTGTCCAAAAGAAAACCACTCGGTAAAACGGGAAAGATACTCATACACCCGTTTGCTGTTTGTATGAAAAATGTGCGGCCCGTACTGATGGATACGGATTCCATATTCATCCGGAAGATCATAGCAGTTTCCACCGACATGATCTCTGGCATCCAGAATCAATACCTTTTTTCCCTTTTTTTCAGCCAGCTCTCTGGCTGCTACTGCGCCGGCAAATCCACAGCCGACAACAATACAATCATAGTTGTGCATCTGTTTTTCTCCAATCTGTTAATCCAAAAAGCGCATCTTGCTTTCTCCGTCTTTGCGCCTTGGCGGTGCGGAAACCGGCTTACGGTTCAAACCAGCCGCATCTCCAAACCCTTTGGTAAATTTTTCCTTACAAACCGGGCAGTATCGTCCGGTCTTAATCATCGTGCCACATCCCTCACACTCAATTCCAACCGGCGAATCATCTGCAAAACTAAGTCGCTCTTCGCGGATCCAGCGTTTGATCTGTTTTGCCGGAATATTCATTGCTTCTGACAATTCGGCAATTCCCGTATGGGGATGTTCATATACATATTTTTTTACTTCCGGAAATTTATCGTCGAATTCTTTCAGACAGACCGGGCAGATTCTCGGCCCACTGATATGATTAAATAATTTTCCGCATCTTGAACAAGTTGTTACGTCCATAACGTCCTCCATTTCCATGCATCCATTACGTGACACATTTTCTTCACTTACTATACTGTTCCAATACACAAACTGACAAAGCAGATCTCTTCCGCGCCAGCCTTTTTCAACACATTTCCACAGGCTTCCAGTGTCGCACCGGTCGTATAAATGTCATCTACAAGAAGAATCCGTTTTCCTTCCACCGGTTTCGTCACCGCAAACCCTTTTTGCAGATTCGCTATGCGCTTATGTACATCAAGCGTTTTCTGTGGTTTCGTATCTTCCGTCCGGATAAGTACTTCTGTCTGCACAGAAATGTCCAGACATTCGCCCAGTCGTTCCGCCAAAACCGCCGCCTGATTAAATCCACGAAAACGAAGCCGTTTTCTATGTACAGGAACCGGCATGATCATTTCCATTTTTTCCGTCTGAATCCAGTCACCAAATGCCTCTGCCATCCGCTCCGCAAAATAATATCCAATCTCAAAACAACCTTCGTATTTGAATTGGCGGATGACCTGCTGCATCCGCTCATCATAGCGGTACAGAGCCTTTCCGCGCGATACGACAAATGCTCTTCTGGCACAATCCTCACACAATTCCTGTGTCAGATCATCCACTGGTTTTGAACACCTTTTACAGCGTGGCTCCGTAATCGGATGAAGCTGCCTGTCGCACGCCTCACACAACATTTCCACACGTTTGCCGGACATCGTCTTTCCGCATGCAGCGCATTTGTGGGGGAATACAAGAGTCATCAAAAAATCTTTCATGCATTTCCTTTCCCATACTACACATATCCAATTTTATTTTATCAAAAAACTACTCATTTTGCAATTCCTTTAGCCGAATTTGCAGAGTAGAATATCTTTTTTGTTCCGATTGATTGTGAATCATATCAAGAACCGTTTTTTTGCGTCCCACGATCGTAACACATTGTTTTCCTCTGGTAACCGCCGTATAAAGGAGATTTCGGTTAAACAGCACCCGCGGGCCATGAAACAATGGGATCACAACCGCCGGATATTCGCTTCCCTGCGACTTGTGAATGGTTATCGCATAGGCAAGTTCCAGTTCTTCCATATCGCCCGTCGTATACGTGACATGCTTTTCTTCGTCAAAGACCACTTTGACCTCTTTGCTGTAAAGATCAATTTCCTCAATAATTCCGCAGTCGCCGTTAAACACACCAGTTCCTTCCTCAATCACGACGCCATGATATCCCAATATTTTCCATGGCATCTGGTAATTATTTTTAATCTGCATCACTTTGTCTCCCTGGCGGAAAATGGTATCATGTACCGTCATTTCCGGTTTTCCGGGAGATTCCGGATTCAGATAACGCTGTAAGATCTGGTTGCAGCGGATCACACCAAGTTCACCTTTTTTCATCGGGGTAAGCACCTGCACGTCAAACGGCGTACAATCCGTGTATTTTGGCATCTTATCCCGCACAAGCCAAAGCATCATCTGAAGCACACCATGTTCATCCTCTCGTTCCATGCAGAAAAAGTCACGGCTTTTATTGTCCAGTGTAATCGATTCCCCTTTGTTGATCTTATGGGCATTGACGACAATATCACTTTTCGCCGCCTGACGGAAAATACGTTCCAATTTGACTACCGGACAGCATTCCGACTGAATGATATCGCGAAGTACATTTCCCGGTCCGACGCTCGGGAGCTGGTTTACGTCTCCCACAAGAATCAGCCGGGTTCCCACGGAAATTGCCTTTAACAGACTGGTAAACAGGTAAATGTCCACCATCGACATCTCATCAATGATGATGACATCTGTCTCAAGCGGATTCCATTCGTTGCGTTCAAATGCCTCCGGCGTCTCGCGCCGTTCTTCCACGCCATCCGCAGAATCCATTCCGGCACCGTTGTAACCAAGCATACGGTGGATCGTCTGCGTTTCGTGGCCGGTCGTCTCGCTCATCCGCTTTGCTGCGCGGCCGGTCGGAGCCGCCAAAAGGATGCTCTGTCCTTCTTCTTCCAAAAGTTTTATGATCATATTGATCGTAGTTGTCTTTCCAGTTCCCGGCCCCCCGGTAATCACGAGAAGCCCGTTTTTCAAGGACTCAAATACTGCCAGACGCTGTCTGTCATCCAGATGAATGTCGGATTTCCGCTGTAATTCTTCCAAAATCCGCTCTTCATCGATCCCGGATTTATGCGTCACGCTGCCGATATCCAGAAGCATCCGCGCACAATTCAATTCCCCGTAATACAGCGACGGCAGATAAACTTTTTCGCCATCCCGCACGAGACTTTTATCGTATTCCATTTCTTCCTGTACATGCATCAGCTGCTCCATGCTTACACCGAGAAAGTCAATGCAGTGGCGGTACAACTCCTCATTCGGCAGATAAATATGCCCAGACGCAGTCGCCAGTGTCAGTACATAAAGAATCCCTGCCCGGATACGAAAATCGGAATTACGGTCAAGCCCGGATTTCATCGCGATATTGTCCGCAATCCGGAATCCCACTCCCCGGATATCTTCTGCCAGCCGGTACGGATTTGTTTTTACAATCCCATACAAATCCTCTTTGTATGTTTTGTATATTTTTACTGCGAGCTGATTGCTGATGCCATATTGCTGCAAAAAAAGAAGTGCATTCCGCATTTCCTTTTTTTCCTCAAACTGTTCTGCGATATCCATCGCCTTTTTCTCGCTGATTCCCTTTACTTCACTAAGCCGTTCCGGCTCTTTTCCAATGATGTCAAAGGTCTTATCCCCGAATTTATCTACAATCCGCTTGGCAAGTCCGCCTCCGATCCCTTTGATTGCGCCGGATGCCAGATATCTCTGCATGGACAACGCATCATCGGGCGAACGGCTCTCACTTTTCTGCACCTTGAACTGTTCATGGTACGTTGGATGTGTCACCATATCACCATACAGTGTAAGATACTCCCCTTCGTTGATGAACGGAAATGTTCCGACACACGTATCCAGATATTCTTCTCCCTCTTCCTGCGAGACAAATTCAAATACGGTATATCCATTTTCCTGATTGCGATAAATGATATGCTCCACATATCCTTTTTTCTCTTCCATCGTCTCTCTCCTGTATAAGTTGACAAAGCGCCCCTTGCCAGGATGCAATGGGCGCTCTTTTCTTTCACTTTTTAATCTTTATTCGGTCTTTGCCGCCGTATCTGTCGAAGTAGAAATGCCGGCATTTCTCGCCATTGACTCATACAGCATCTGCGCGATGCCAAGTCCCTGACCGCTGGAAACCATTGTCTCTGCCATTGACTGATACATCTGGTCACCAAACATATCGGTGTACTCATTTCCCTCTTCGTCGTCATCGCTAAAAAGTTTGGCAGATTTTTCCATATTTTCAAACATTTTCTGTAACAGATAGGCTTCAAAATCTTCACAGGCTGACATCATTTCGTCATCCGTGCCCGCGTCTTTGATCTGACTTGCCAGCTGATCTGCGGATGCGGTACTTTTCAAAGCTGCACTGGACAATGTCGATGTGCTTCCAAGGCTGTTATACAGATCATTTACCGATAATGACATCAAATCCCTCCTTACTTTCTATCAAGAACGAAGATTATTCGCCTGCTGCAGCATCTCATCGGATGCTGTGATCGCTTTCGAGTTCATCTCGTAAGCACGCTGCGCGATAATCATATTTACCATTTCATCTACTGCCTGAACATTGGAACCTTCCAGATATCCGGACACAATTTTCGAATTCAACTGATTTGCCATATAAATCGTCGGCTGACCGGAAGCTTCCGACTCTTTCATAATCGTATCGGAACTTCTTTCCAGTCCTGCCGGGTTTGGAAAATTGGCAAGACCGATCTGGATTCCCATCAACTGGGCATTTCCCGTATTGTCCGGATACATAAAGTTTCCAAACTGGTCAACGGACAATTTGGAAGAGTCCGTTCCCGCCGGAAATGTAATCGGATCTCCATTGACATCTAACACCGGATTTCCGTTAGAATCCGCAAGTGCGAGTCCATCTTCCGATACAGCTACATTGAAATTACCATTTCTTGTATAACCGATTGTGCCATCGTTTTGGCGAACCATGAAAAATCCTTCGCCCTCAATCGCATAGTCAAACGCTCCGCTGGACTCCAGCAAAGCTCCCTGCGTGAAACTGGACACGATCGCTGCCGGGCGGACACCAAGTCCTACCTGTGCGCTGACCGGTTTCGGATCTCCTTTGCTGTCATACGAATTCTGCTGCAATGTCTGATAAATAAGCGATTTAAAATTTACCGCTTCTGTCTTATATCCTGTTGTATTAATATTCGATAAGTTATTCGAAATAGTATCTAAGTTTGTCTGCTGTGCAACCATTCCGGATGCCGCAGTCCAAAGTGAACGCATCATAGGCTCATCCTCCTGTCATCAACTCAGTCGTCCCACCTGATTTACTGCCTTATCCAGCATCGAATCCTGCGAATGGATCATTTTCTGATTCGCTTCGTATGCTCTCGTTACAGTAATCATATCGACCATTTCCGACACAACATTAACATTGGATTGTTCTGTATATCCCTGCAAAACGGAAGCATTGGATGTCATTTCGGTTGCTCCGTCTACGACACGATAAAGATTATCGCCGGTTTTCAATATGTAATCATAATCTTCAAAATCAACAATCTTCAATGTGTCTATTACTTCTCCATCCACGGTAATTCTTCCACTATTGTCAATCGTGATATCTTTGGCGTTTGGATCAATCTGAATATCTCCTCCGGTTCCCTGTACACGATTTCCCTGTGAATCCACGAGATATCCGTCTTTTGTCATCTGAAAACTTCCATCTCTGGTATATCTTGTTACCGTTTCGCCTTTGGCATTTGTCGTCGTGATCGTAAAAAACCCACTGCCGCTCAATGCCAGATCCAGTGGTGAACTCGTCCCGCGGATTGACCCCTGCGAATAATCCGTATATACTTCACCAATTTTTACCCCCAGGCTCATCGTTCCGATTGCCTGATTGTGATATGCTTGAGATCCATCTCGTATTTTGATTGTCAGCAATTTATCAAAGGACTGACTGCTCACACTCTCCTGCTTATAGCCGAGAGTGTCTGCATTTGCCAGATTATTTGATATTACGTCCAATCGTTTTTGTTCGTTGACCATCCCTGTCCAACCCGTATAAAGACCTCGTAACATAGCCTTCCTCCTATTTCTCTCCGGATGTTCCACTCAAGAACTCAACGTACTTACCTGTTCCGATAGCAACTGCCGTCATCGGTTCTTCTGCCGTCATCGTCGTGATTCCGGTCTTGCTCTCGATCAATTCTTCGAGACCATACAAAAGGCTTCCGCCTCCGGTCAGGACGATTCCACGATCCGCGATATCTGCTGCCAGTTCCGGTGGTGTCTTCTCCAGTACACTGTGAACGGCATCCACGATCTGAAGTGTCGTATCGTGAAGTGCTTCTTCGGTCTCTTTGGAGGTGACGGTGATCGTCTTTGGAAGACCTGTTACCAGATTTCGTCCACGTACATCGACGGTCTCCACTTCCGGCCGCGGATACGCAGAACCGATACGGATTTTAATATCCTCTGCGGTTCTTTCTCCAATCAGCAGATTGTGTTTCTTTCTCATATAACGAACGATGGCATCATCAAAATCATCGCCGGCAATCTTAATGGACGTACTTACTACAGTACCTCCCAAAGAAATGACAGCAATATCAGACGTACCACCACCGATATCTACGATCATATTTCCACAAGGACGCGCGATGTCAATTCCCGCACCAATGGCTGCGGCAATCGGCTCCTCGATGATCTTTACATCTCTTGCTCCTGCCTGAAAAGCGGCATCTTCTACAGCTTTTCTCTCGACTTCCGTAACCCCGCTCGGTACGCAGATACTGATGAGTGGTTTGCGGAATCTCTGTTTTCCAACAGCTTTCGAGATAAAATATTTCAACATTTTTTCCGTTACTGTATAATCAGAAATAACGCCCTGACGAAGCGGACGTACGGCTACAATATTTCCCGGAGTACGGCCAAGCATCAGTCTGGCTTCTTCTCCAATCGCTTTGATTCGATTTGTGTCTCGGTCAAATGCCACTACACTTGGTTCTTTTAAAACAACACCTTTTCCTTTTACATATACAAGGATACTCGCTGTTCCCAAATCTATTCCAATGTCCATGACGTTCTCCTTTCTTCCTCTTCTTTGTCAATCGAACATATTATCTATTTTTATATCTTGTTAATCTTACGTAAACATACCTACTTTAATTATAAACGCATTCTGGATTTTTTCAATCGTTTTTTTCAAATTTAACATATATTTCACATATTAGCAAAATTTACTCATCCAGTGCGGCTTTTATCATAATCGCGCATTCCACACGTTTTTTCTGAAGTGCACAGCCGATCTCGTAAGGCTGATTGATGTCACCGTGCATATTATAGGCATTTGCGGCACATCCACCACTGCAATAGAACTTGGCAAAACAGTTGCGGCATTCTTCTTTGGCATAAACATTGCACAGTTTGAATTCATCGCGGACCGGCTCATTGACGATGCCGTCGTCCACATTTCCCAGAAGAAAATCTTCGTTTCCTACAAACTGATGGCATGGATACAAATCTCCCCAAGGGGTTACTGCCAAATACTCCGTTCCTGAACCACAGCCGGAAAGTCGTTTGTACACACAAGGTCCGCCGGTCAGATCGATCATAAAGTGGAAGAAATTGAATCCCTTTCCCTCTTTTTCGCGTTTGATCATTTCTTTGGCAAGGCGGTCATATCCCTCGCAGATTACCGGAATATCTTCTTCCCGGATTGCATATGGTTCACTTGGATCTGCTACCACCGGCTCAACCGAGATCTGCTTAAAGCCCTCATCGGCAAGATGGAGTACATCTTCCACAAAATCCAGATTATAATGTGTAAATGTTCCGCGCGCATAATAGCGGTTCTGTCCGCGGCTTTCTGCTACTTTTTTAAATTTATCCAAAATGAGATCATAACTTCCGTCGCCGTTTTTATTTGGGCGCATATGGTCATGAACTTCTTTTCTTCCATCGATACTGAGGACAATATTGTCCATTTCTTTATTGGCAAATGCAATGATATCGTCATCCAAAAGCACACCATTGGTCGTCAATGTGAAACGAAAATGCTTGTCATATGGCTCTTCCAGACTTCTTCCATAGGCAACGAGTTTTTTTACCACATCAAAATTCATGAGTGGCTCTCCCCCAAAGAAATCCACTTCGAGATTGCGGCGGCTTCCGGAATTTTTCACCAAAAAGTCCAGTGCCTTTTTTCCGACTTCATAACTCATCAGAGAACGGTCTCCATGATACTCGCCCTCGCCGGCAAAACAATAACGGCAGGAGAGGTTGCAGGCATGCGCAATGTGAAGGCACAGCGCCTTTACCACGGTCTGGCGTTTTTTGAAATCGATCACACCGTCTTTGTACGTATCTTCGGTAAACAGCGTGCCATTTTCCCGCATTTCTTCCAGATCCTGATACAGTTCTTCCATTTCCTCTTCTTTTACTTCCGGATACTTTTTCAAAATTTCCGCTGTGATCTCTGGTTTATCTTTTGTCTCATACATCCCGATCACATCATATGCCACATCATCCACGACGTGGATCGAGCCACTGTTTACATCTAAAACTATATTATAACCATTATTTTTATATTGATGAATCATCTTTTTATCCTCATTCCATTTTGAATTCAAAGGTAGTTTTCGGAGCCGTGCCCCAAACTCTCATTTTTCAATAAGAAAGGACTTTACCCGACCCAAATCAGGCAAGTCCTTTGCCACTTTTCGTACTTCTCCGATACAATCTGATCTTACTTGTTCTCACAGCTCTGGTTTCCTACTGTGCAAGATGTCTTACAAGCAGACTGACAGGATGTCTGGCACTCACCGCATCCGCCTTTTTTCATTGTATCTTTCAGATTTTTTGTTGTCAGAGTTTTAATTCTTTTCATGATAATCAATTCCTCTCATATTTATCGTATTATGATTTAGTATATCACAACTTTTTCTCAATTTCAATGGGGATTTGACTTTTTCTTCTTCCTATGATAAGATAATTCCATTATTAAACTGCCACCGGGTAGAGTGGTGCAAAGAGCACCCGCAGATACATCGTTAGGTCTTAGAAGATGTGTCTACGGGTGCCTTTTTTATGGAGGTTTTCGTATGAGTAAAAAAGTATTATCTTATTTTTCCATCGGCGAATGGATTTTGTGGTGTTTTTCCATCGTGCTGATTATCGTATCCTTTTGCATTTTTGGCGGAAACGGCTTTTTAACGCTGATTGCGTCGCTTATCGGCGTCACATCCATTCTGATCAATGCAAAGGGAAATCCCCTCGGCCAGCTGCTGATGATCCTTTTCAGTCTGCTGTACGGAATCATTTCCTATTCTTTTTCGTACTACGGCGAAATGATCACTTACCTCGGAATGACGATGCCAATGGCTGCTTTTGCCTTGATCACATGGCTTCGGCATCCATACAAGGGAAACCGTTCCGAAGTCCAGGTCAACTCAATCACAAAAAAAGAAACGGCTGCGATGTTCCTTGCCGCCGTCCTGATTACTGCCATATTTTACCAGATATTGAGTTTTTTTCACACGGCAAATATTGTCCCAAGCACGATCTCTGTCACCACGAGTTTTCTTGCCGTTTATCTGACATTTCGCCGCAATCCGTATTTCAGTCTGGCTTATGCCACCAACGATGTCGTCCTCATCGTCTTATGGACACTGGCGAGTCTCTGCGACAAACGGTACATCGCAGTCATCGTATGCTTTGCGATGTTTTTGGTCAATGATATCTATGGGTTTATCAGCTGGCAGCGAATGAAGGTGAAGCAGGGGGCGTGAGTTTGGCTTACCGCCCCAGTTTCTCCTCATAAATTCTCCGATCCTCGTCTTTAAACACATTGAAAACCACTTTTTTCACACGATTGTCATTTTCCAAAAATTTCCTGACCGTGTCTACGGCAATCTCCGCCGCCCGCCTCTGCGGAAACCGAAATACGCCTGTGGAAATACAGCAAAAGGCAATGCTTTCTACGCCACGCTCCGCCGCCAGTTTCAGGCATTCCAAATAGCAGGATGACAGAAGTTTTTCGTCTGTCGCGGTGACTGTCCATTGGACGATTGGACCGACGGTGTGAAGGATGTATTTTGCAGGGAGATTGTAGCCGGACGTAATTTTTGCCCTGCCGGTTTCTTCCTCGTGCCCCTGCTTTATCATGATTTCGTTCATTTTGAGGCGGAGCTGCACGCCGGCATACGTATGGATAAAATTGTCTATACAGGCGTGAAGTGGCGAAAAACAGCCAAGCATCTGAGAATTGCAGGCATTGACAATTGCGTCGCAACGCAGTGTCGTGATGTCTCCCTGCCAAATGAAAAGGCGCGAATCTGACGGTGTCGGTGTCAGGTCTGAAACATCGGTTATGCCGCGTTCGCGGTTTCTTTCTTTCAGATAGTCGTCCTGAATTTTCAAAAATTCTGCGCTGATGGGATTGGGCATTCTGACGTTCATCAGCGAACGGAGCAGCTCTCTTTGTGCCTGCGGATCTGCTGGAATCTTGTTCCTGCCAAACCGAAGCTGTTCCGTTAATAAATACTCGATCAAAAAGATTCTTCTTTCCTCCTGCGTCATATGCCACGCTCCTTTCTGTACTGCTGCCTGTAAATACGTCTGTGAATCTTAATGCCGGAAGCGAAAATTCCTGCTAACCCTCTAAACTTTTCAAAGCCTGCGCAATATCCACATCCAGACACACCGCTTTATCCCGGATCTCCGCCGGGATTCCACATTGCCCTTTGTTGATACAGATATAAAAGGCATCATTCCACTCATGTGTGTACTGCCAAAACGGATATTTGATAATGCCCGGCGTATTGTAGCCCACCCCGAGTTCGATAAATACCACTTTTTTATTCTTATTTTCCGCAAGAAACTGTTCGTACCGTCTGGCAGCGGCTTCCCAGCCGTCATCCTGTACAAACGTACTGTCTGCGCGGAGATTCATATTCATCGGTCTGCCGCACTTTGGGCAGCGAGGAATCAGATCCGACGGAATTTCCATTTTCAATGTGCCATTTTCCGGGGCGATCAGCTGTCCGTTTTGGATTTCAAAACCTTCGCTTAATACCATTTTGCGGATCATTTCTTCATTGTCATACGTCTGTCTGTGACACGGCTTACTGCATTGAAACAAGCCATAATCTCCCTGCGTGTAAAAAATTCTTTCTTTCTCAAAACCCGCTTTTTGAAAGCAATGATCGACATTGGTTGTAAGCACAAAATAATTTTTATCTTTCACAAGATTCAGTATATCGTTATACACTGGGTTGGGCGCGTCCATATACCGGTTAATGTAGATATAGCGGCACCAGTATCCCCAGTATTTTTTCAATGTCATATACGGATAAAATCCGCCGGAATACATATCGGTAAATCCATATTTTTTGTAAAAATCCGAAAAAAACCGTTCAAACCGTTCGCCGCTGTACGTAAAACCGGCAGATGTAGAAAGGCCGGCTCCCGCTCCGATGATAACCGCCTCAGCCTGTTCAATCTTTTCTTTTATCATGTTCGTTCCACCGCCTTAACCGGGCATTTTTCATAACAATTTCCGCAGTGCAGACAATGATTCTGCCGGATAAAAAACGGCGTTCCCTCGTCGATACAGCGCTGCGGACAATTTGCCACGCACACCCCACATCCAATGCAGGCATCCGTGATATGATAGCCCTTTTCTTCTATTATAACATCTCCCAGTGTGTATGTCTCGCGGAAAATCGGATTGACACCGAGGTTGAAATATTCGATCTGCGCATTGTCGATACAGAAAATGATATCAATTTCCCGCGTGTTGCCCGGATACACATTGGCAAGGTACGGCTGTTCTTCAAAAATTGTATCGATCCACTTTCTCTGCTCCTCATCGGCAACCGGATATGCCTTTCCCGACAAGCGGATCATTTCTTTGTATTTCGTATAGCAGAGCACCTGAACTCTGCCATCTTCCAGCAATTCCCGGCAAAAATTTTTTCCGCGCGCCGTAAGAAAATAAAGGGCATCCGGCTCATAATGAATTGCGCTGATGTTGCGGATCTGCGGTGCTCCCTCGCTGTCCACGGTTGCAAACGCGAGCACTCCGACTAACTGCATTTTTTTAAGACATGTTTGTAAATCCATCGCTTTTCTCCTATTCTATTATTTTGATCCGTCCCGGTTTTCGCGGCTTGCTGCGGGGCTGTTCGCCATCAATATAGCCCAGAATGACAAATCCCTGACAGCTGTAGCCTTCCGGCACATCCCATTGTTTCATCAGTTTCTTTCCCTCTTCCGAAGCAAATGTCTCCGGTCCTCTTGATACGATGCAGGACGCGATGCCAAGTTCCGTCGCCTGCAAAACCATATTTTCCATCATGCAAAAAGCATCTGCCGTTTTAAACAAAAAGTTATCCTGGCAGAATACGCAGATCACGGTCGGCGCATCGTAAAATCCGTTTTGAATTGTTGGGTCATCAATCGTACTCGGCTGCTCCTTCGAAACATAATTTCCTGCAAGATGTATGCGGTCAAACTTTGCCATATTCAGCCTTCCAACACGCGCCGCCAACTCTTTATTGTGAATGGCAACCATCCTGCTGCGCTGTCCGCCTCCGGCATTGGGGGGCAAAATTTCCCGCCTCGAGTATTATTTCCAAATTCTTCCTGTCAATCTGTTCTCCTGTATATTTTCGTATTGAATGTCTCGCTTTGATAAGATCCATCAACATTGCAATTCCTCCCCGGTAATATCATTTTTCGTTTTCCAGCACTGCGGGTCTGCCCCATAAAAACTGCCGCCTGTTCCATTGGCGACCGCCGGACATCCACGGCACCACGGCCTCAGCTCACATTTACTGCATTTTACAAATTTATCATACTCCCGGTATTTTTCCATCTGGCAGATCCACACATCTGCAAGCCTGTCTTCAAATACATTGGCGACCTTACTGTCTGTCACACGCCGGCACGCCATAATGTCTCCATTGGAAGAAATTGTAATATGGCAGTTTCCGCAGTTGCATCCACCATAGATCATTCCCTTTTCGACATTTTGCGGCAGGGAAAACCGACCGGTCTCGTATTCATAAAGTGTCCACAGATGATCCTTTTTGTTAAAATAAGTCTTACACCCTGCCGCCTCATAGGCTTTAAATTTAGCAGCGCATATTTCCAAAAGTTTCCGGTATTCCTGCGGTGTCATGCTCGTGTCCACCTCACCGCCGGTCGGTACATAACGGGAAAACGCAAAGACCGTCACTTCCGCTTTTACCACTTCGTCAATGATATCCGGGATCTCGTGTATGTTGGTCTTTGACACCGTACTCATGATAACGCTTTTAATCCCCGCGCGGTTAAGGCATCCAATTTTTTCCAGCGTTAATTGGAAACTTCCCGGTTTGCGGAACCAGTCATGCGTCTTCTGCATTCCATCCAGCGACATCTGGTATTTTTCACAGCCGCACACTTTGAGCATCCGGCAGATTTCGTCATCCAGATGAAACGGATTTCCCATAAGGGTAAACGGAATGTTCTTTGATTTTAGAAGCACCATCAGTTTCCAAAAGTCAGGATGAAGAATCGGATCACCACCGGTAATGTAAAAATAAGGAATTCTCCCATATACTTTGCAAAAATCCTCGCAGTTTGCCACCACTTCCTGCATTTGTTTCCACGTCATGCTCGTAAGCTGTTGACAGCCCTCTCCTGAAAATATGTAGCAATGTTTGCACCGCTGGTCACATTCGTCGGTAATGTGCCATTGAAATGAAAAATACTGACTCATCCGATTCCTCTCCTTTCTTTTTCGGGTTTTACTTATCCTTTGATCTCCTGCGGTCTACGCTCCGCTCCGGTCCGCGCAAAACTAACGTCCACCGGACGTTATGCGCCGCAAGCTGTCGGTTTTTCGTCTGGAGTTCCTGCGCCACACGCCGTTCCGCATGCTGCCGGTTTTTCCTGTGCATCTCCTGCGCCACATGCCGTTCCGCAAGCCGCCGGTTTTTCCTGTGCATCTCCTGCGCCGCATGCCGTTCCGCACGCTGCTGTGGTCTGCCCGTTGTCCTTTTTGTTCCATCCAAAAATGTTTGATAATGCCATAATGATTACCTCCTGTTTTTTATCGTGCCAGATGCAAACACCGTTTGCCCTTGGCGTTTTCATGTTACGGTCTTAGCATACCATGTGTGTTTTCAGAAAAAAAGTACGCACTTTTTTATTACATAGTTACCTAAAAGTAACTATTCAGGACCAAGGTTTGGAAATCAATAACTCGATGTGATTGCACATACGAGAAATTGATTTCCAAACCTTAGGTCCTAATAATTTCTACTGGACAGGTTTCCAAATTCATGTTACATTATATTTAATACTTACATCATATTTTGAACTATTGGAAGGAGACGTGGCTTATGCTGACGAAAGACGAATTACCGGAATGCCCGGTCGCAACGACCGTGCAATTGATCGGAAGCAAGTGGAAATTATTGATTTTAAGAAATCTGCTTATGCGCCCATGGCGGTTTAATGAATTAAAAAAGAGTCTGGAGGGAATCAGCCAGAAAGTGCTGACGGATTCGCTGCGTGCGATGGAAAAAGACGGGATCATTACCAGAACGGTATACCCGGAAGTTCCTCCGAGGGTTGAATATGCGCTGAGTGATCTTGGCGAGACGATGCGCCCGATCTTAGATGCCATGCAGGAGTGGGGAACGAATTATAAAAAGAAAATTACATGCGAAGATTCTAAGGAGCTGGGATAACCTCTCAGCTCCTGCTTTCTCCATTTTTTCTTGGCCCCAGCATTCCACCGAGCATACCGGCAAGAATGCAGACCAAAAGAGTTGTCAGCATCGCCGGGAACATAGCGGATATACTTTTGTTCCACACGGCGCTGACACCATAAATAATAATAAAATATGCCAAGCCAAAAAGACCGCCCATCAGGTAATGCCTGCTGTCTTTTTGTGCGGAAAAGATCATTCCGCCGACAAAGGAAGCGATCGCATACACCAAAAGAATCGCGCCTCCCATATGTTCTACGGAAGCCTTGGTCTGATACAGCACAAATGCCACAACCACCAAAAGAAGCGCCGTCAGCACAAAGGAAACAAGAAACCCTTTGAATCGTCTCATTCTACTCTCCTGCCCTTTTCTATTTACTCTTTACTATCTATATGCTCTTTCTGTTTTACATATGCCAGCAATTATGCTATAATAGGAATACTATAATAAAAGAATAGAAGGTATGATTTATGAGATACATTGATCTGCATGTGCATTCGAATTGTTCCGATGGCACCTTTTCCCCGGAAGAACTTGTTGTGCTTGGCATCAAGCAGGAACTGGTTGCGTTTGCGTTGACGGACCACGATACGATAAGCGGCGTAGAACGTGCCATAAAAAAAGCGGAAGAATATGACAATAAGATTCAGGTAATCCCGGGCATGGAACTTTCCTGTAAATATACAATCTCTTCTTCCCAATCGGTCGAAATCCATATGCTCGGATACCGTTATGATATCCATAATAAAAAGCTCATTGACACTTTGGAAGATATTTCCAACGAACGTGATGAAAGAAACCGGAAAATGTGCAATAATCTGCAAAATGCCGGTTTCCCAATTTCATATGATATGCTGTGTGAACGCTTTGGCGATACCATTTTGACACGTGCACATTTTGCCAGACTGTTGCTGGAAAATGGCGGTGTGCCATCGCTGGATTATGCGTTCCGCACCTGTCTGTCTTCGGACAGCCCGTATTTTGTCAACCGCGAATATCTTACACCAAAAGATGCGATCGATCTGATCCGTGCATCCGGCGGTATTCCGGTTCTCGCACACCCATTGCTTTATAAATTGTCCGTCAGCCAGATCCGCCAGTTATTAGACGATCTGACTTCTTACGGACTTTGCGGAATCGAAGCAATTTATTCCAGAAACCGCGGTACAGACGAAGCATTCGTCCGCAAACTTGCCGAAGAATATCATCTGTTCATCACCGGCGGTTCCGATTTCCACGGTGCCAACAAACCCGACATTGAACTCGGCCGCGGCACCGGCAATCTTCGTGTTCCGGTTATGCTCTTGGAGAATTTACGATAACTTCCTTTTGAAGCAGCGATAACATATCTGTCGCTGCTTCTGTTATGTTTTTCGAAGCAATGATCGCAGAGATCACTGCCGCACCACTCACGCCTGTGCCTGCCAGTTTTGTCACATTTGACAGGTTGACACCACCGATTGCAACAACAGGAATCTTTACAGCATTACAGATTTCACGCAGGGTATCGATCTCTACATGATGCGTTCCTGTTTTTGTCGAAGTTCCAAACACATCGCCAACGCCCAGATAATCGGCTCCCTCTTTCTGCGCCTCGATGGCAAGCTCTTTATTGTAAGCAGACACCCCTATGATCTTATCCGGTCCCAGAAGTTCCCTTGCCGTATGCGCCGGAATATCACTCTGTCCCAAATGAACACCATCGGCATCCACTGCCATCGCAATATCGATCCGGTCATTGATGATAAGCGGGATCTCATAGGCATCCGTAATCTGTTTTACCTCTTTTGCAATCTGCAAAAATTCCCTTCCTGCACAGTCTTTTTCGCGGAGCTGTACAACCGTTACACCCCCTTGTATAGACAGTTCTACTGCTTTTTCCAGTGTTTCCGCGGACATCAGATCGCGGTCCGTGCATAAATATAATGTATAATCGACTCGAGGTTTCACTCTTTTTCTCCTTCCTTTTTTTCCAATTCCTGTTCTCCCACCTGATGTTTCAATTTCTGGATCCGGTCCACAAAATGGCGGATGACAGACTGTCTTGTGATGATCCCCACAAAATAATTTCGGTCATCGACTACCGGAACAAAGTTCTGGTTCAGTACCAGTTCCAGAAGCTCCTCCATCGTCGCTGACACATGAACCGGCTGATTCCAGTTCTCGCGCATCATCTCACAGATATGTACATCATTTACTGCGGTCTCCTGATCCAGCGGTGTGTCACGCAGATGCCACAAAAAATCTCCCTCTGTGACCGTTCCGATGTATTTCCCATCTTCTGACAATACCGGTGCCGCCGTGTACCCACTGGCACGGAGTTTTAACAGCCCGGCATGTACCGTATCTTCTCCCTCTAGAAAATCTACGGTATTTTTTGGTTTTAATAAAAATAAAAGATTCATACGTTCCCCTCCATTTATTTATCCGGATTCATTTCTTTGGATTTTGCAAGAACCTCTTCCACATCCTGCGCATACTCTTCCCGAATGTCGCGGATGCGCTCGAGTTCTCCGATAAAATCCTGCATGATTCCTGTATTGTAATCAATCTGGCTTCGCAGTTTCTGACGACGTGTGTTCAGGTCATGACGCACTTCGACCATTTCTTTGGGTTCAATGATCGCCTGTACTTGAGAACACCAGATTTCCGCATCTTTTACACCCATCTTTTTTAGTTCCGCAACTAAAATATCTTTTTTTTCGTTAAGCATATACACGCTCTCGCGCTTGCGCGCCCATTCTCTCTTCGCCCGCTGATACTGGTCATATACAAATTCCAGTTCCGTCGCATTGCGCACGCGGTATTTCATGCACATATAATCAATGGTGCGCGTATTATTGACATATTTTATCTTCACGCGGTTCAAAAGTGCGATCGCACGGTTGCATTTACGCTCCGTGATCACCATGTCCGTCCGGTTGGCACGCGCTTCCCACATGATGACAAGCAGTACCAAAAAGGCAAACGCAGCGGTCGCGATAACCGGCACCGTAACATCGACTTCAAATGCCAGACGGATCGTCAGCATCAAAAGCGCAAACACCAGCAGGATCCCCGCCAGCACTTTCGATACGACCCGCAGCGTTCCCTGTTTATTGATAATATCACGTTTATCCGATTTCAATAACTGCTTTTCACTTTCCAGCTGGCGCAGATCATTTTTCACCTTAATCTGGTAATCCTCAAATTCTTTTAATTTCTTCACATCTTCGGCTGCCGTCGTCTCAAAATTTTCCATTGCCTGACGCTGTGCATCATTAAACTTATACCGGCGCTTTTTCAGATAATCCCGTTCCTTCATCAACTGATCGATTGCCGATGCCGTCTGAAGAAGAACTACCTTATCCTCATCCAATGCCTGATCCATCAGCTGGATATCTTTCAGATGAGAAGTCACCTCCGCATACTCTTTTTTGATCTGCTCATTCTGGTCTTTGGCTTCCCGAATCCCCTCGTATAACCGCTGTATATAATCAATACGCTGTTTTTTATCCTTTATGTCAACCTGTTCTTTTTCTGCTGCCGAATCCGCTTTGATTTCTTTTTCAATCTTCTCAGTTTCCAGCTCCGGCGGCAGCATCTCTTCTATTTCCGGTTCCGCTTTTCGCTTGCGAAATCGTCCGAATATCATAGTGTCTGATTCCTCCTTATTTTTGCAATGGCTCTTCCAGTGATTCCCTGATCTCACGCTTTGCACGAGCGATACAGACTTCGTCAGAATCACTTCCCTCCGTGCTGCATGCCTGCTCCCACGCCTCACAGAGTGCCTTCTTTTCCTCTTCGGTTTTCCCTGCCGCCTCACATTCGCGGTCAAACGTCTCCTTGTCATCACATGCTAAAAGTACATATAGATACTGCTGTAACGATTCCGGTCTATGATTACGCGCATACGCTTCTTTAAAGCCATCTGCTGCCTGACGGAACGAAGATACGTGGAACATCGCGATTGCCTGATCGTGCAGCACATCCCCGTACTCTTCCGTACTGAGTTCCTTCGCCAATGGACCGTGCAGCAGGCTTTGATATTCCTGAAAACTTCTTCCATATCTTCCGGCTTTCAGATAATTGTCCGCCTTCATCCAGGCTTTTTTCGCCGGCGGAAGATTGGCAATATTTTCCATCACTTCAACCAGAGAAAAAATTTCTTCTTTTTTATAATAATCACAGGCACAAAGCAGGGTAACCACCAAATCCTTGATATTGTGGTGCTTGCGGATGAGTTTTTCCATCTTCAGCGCAAGGGTGCGGAGATGCACCTGTCCTTTGAGCCAGTAAACCAGATTTTCGTCAAAAAATTCCTCTGTCACTGTGTAAATATTATGATACATATAATAACACAATTCTTCCAAAGAATAAACAGGAACTTCTGAAATTGGGATAATATATGGCTCTTTTGCCAAATCTCCCTGACACAATATAAACATATTACCACCTGCCTTTACACAATGATCGTCTCTTCCCAGATCCGGTGTGACGATGGAAAAAAGCTGCCAAATCCCTTGTCACGGATCGTAAAAATACATTTATCTACACCGGCAAACCGGATCTGTAATCCGATCCGTGCTTTGCGGTCGAGCCGCCCCTGAATCCCGTCCATCGGCAGGATGTGGGTATGTGCGCTCTTGTCCCTCACGTGATATACCCGGATCTGTAGTTCATCTTCTCCATCCGAGATCAGATCCACCTCATAATCTACCTGATACCACGGCGTCCCAGCTTTTGCCAGCATAATTTCCTGCACTTTCGCATTGGTGTACGCCTGCATCGTAATGTTGACCGGTATCGTATCTTCGTCCATATAGAGAAACGGTTCCATCTTCCTTTCACCGCTGTACTCACGTGCAATAAAGCAGGCACCAAACACATACAGATTGTCACCCCGGAATACATGCCGTCCCACACACAGCTGTGTCATAATATCATCGGCAAAGCCATCCGCGAACCCTTTTCCGGTCATATACACCGTCGTAATGACCTGTCCATGCAATGCCCCTTTTACCATCGCTTCCACTACGGAACCTCTGGCATTTTCTCCGCTTTCCCCGTTCTCTTCCGGAACCGGCTCTTCGAGCATTTTTACATAATCCGGATAGGTTTTCTCCATCACTGAAACAAACGGCGGATGCTGATAACGATCCATGTGCATTTGAAAATACGTAATCTCGTGATCTTCATAATCAAACAATCCTACCTGATTGACCCAGAGATCTTTCTTCTGATTCATAACATAATAAACAAAGCACTGCCGGCGGTCTACTACCATCGCACGATCCTTGCCAATACCAAGTTTTTCCAGTGCCTGATAAATCTGGCTGATAAGCCGGAAATCCCGGTATTTTGTCGTAACGACCAGACGGCGGATCATTCCTTCCGGATACTCCCGTCTCGTAAAGGACAATATTTTTTGAAAATACGCAGCCAGCACATTGACGGAATCGGTCTCCACTCCGGTGGCAAAGATCGGCTCACCTTTTACAATTTTTTCCAAGAAATGTCCGATTGTCTCCTTGGATCCCGGTATCGTAACCACCGTCGGGATCTGCGTGTTTTCCGTTTTATCCCGTGGGTCGAATACAAGTTTCGGCTCTTCGCCCTGTGGCACAAGCAGCGCCAGCTGGGAATTTTCGTCTCTCAGATCTACTCCGATATATAAACTACGTTGGCTCATCGTCTACTTCGCCTCTCCTTCCCACGACAGTGGCTGCAACAATGCCCCACCATTTTTTTGTTCCTTCAGTTGCCGCAGCAAGCGGTCATATTGTGCCGCGTCGTTTTCCTTTGCTTTGCTCATTTCCTGAAGCAGCCGGTAGAAAGACGGCTTCGCAGAAGGATCTGCCTCCCCTCCGACAAGCTCTCCGGTTTTCACCGGCACATTCATATCCCCTTGGAAAATACGATACTCACACGTCTCACGGGTAAATAAAATCGTCGCAAAACAATAGACATCCGGCAGAATTTTCCGCATCGGCACGAGTTTTTCTTTATTGATTTCAATATACACATCGCCTTTTGCTGCCGCAATCCATTCGATCATCTGCGCATTTTCAATTTCAAACGGCACTTCCATCTTGCCCTTAAAATCTTTCATAAAGGCGAGATACTGCCCCTTTGCCACACATTCTGCCAACTGGAAACGCGTCCATTCACATTCATTAGCGGTCAATGTCTCCTGCGCCGAAAAATATTTCAACATAGCAAGAACAAGCACCGGATTCTGCGTTGCCAGCCCTTCTTTTGCAATACGGTTTTTCCATTCCACCGTCAACGTAAGCCGTCCGGTCAGATATTCATAGGAAATTTCTGCCAAATATGCTTTTACCAGCGTGCGATTGTCACCATACTCATAATATTCTTCAAATGGCTCTTCAAATGCCGGCAATTCCGCTCCGGTAAACAATGCCTGTCCGAGAAGCCGCTCCAGCGCGCCATCGCGGATCTCCACACCGCCTTTTTCTGCTGCCCGGTAAAACTCCAGCAGTTTTTTCGTATCGCCCATATAATAATTTAACAGATACGAAAGGGTCACTTTATTTTTTTCTCCCTTATCATAAAGGAAGTCACAGATCCGCATATAATACGGATCGAATTTTTGCTGTTTTTCCTCCAGAACCCACGTGATGAGAAGAAGGATCAGCTTCGGTGTACATTCCGTCAATTCATATTTGCGGAATACCCCGAGCGCATCCTCATTCATCTGATACTGGATCATCGTTTGCAGGATGCCTGCCTGGCGCTCCCTGCTGATATAATGGAAATCGATATCCCGGATGACTTCTTCCAAAAGCGCATCCTCGCCGATGGATTTGTAATAATCATACAATGTCAACAATCCCTTATGCTGGTATTCCACGCCAAGCACGTCGCTTCGCACCAGTTCATGGATCAAAATGGCTTCTTTCGTACTAATCTCCACATGTTCCATTAAAATTTTGGAAAACAGGTGCAGTTTTACCAAAAGAGAATCTGCTCCATACTGGTAACACATCTCTGCAAAGTCATCCAGATGGCACATTTTTTCAATCTCATAATCGACCGTTCCGGCATGATAATAGCCGTTGTCATCGACAAAATAAATCCGGTAATTTGGCGTTGCAATATGTACAACAGCCTCGCCATCCTGCATCCGGTAATTCTGCTCTCCGCCCCCTTCATCGTGTACTACGGCGACACGCACAATCGTCTTGTCCGTGCGGCATACAATACGGTGGGCAAAGATAAATTCCGGCAGTTTGTCTGCCAGCTGTGTAATATCCTCTTCTTTCGGCAGCAATTCATTGTATAAATACGCAAGTGTCACATTGATCTTTCCATTTTCTGCCTGTTTTATCACATAGTCGTGGATTGCAGTTTCATAAACCGCGTATTCCTGCGGATGCGTTTCCCGGTTTTCCACAATGTGCCGGAAAAATTT
Source organism: uncultured Lachnoclostridium sp. (assembly GCA_905212635.1). GTDB lineage: Bacteria > Bacillota > Clostridia > Lachnospirales > Lachnospiraceae > Eubacterium_F. The sequence continues at coordinate 33,451 of CAJMFH010000026.1, forward strand.
CGCCTTTACGGAATCACGCAGATGGTTTTCATATTCAAAATACGAATACACCGCCGGATCCAAATTGGAAAAATCTTCCTCACCCAGCGAATACATATAATACTCATAAAGTTCCGTAAGCCGGAGATGATGTTTTACGCCGAGTTCAAACCATTTGAGATACTGCGGCCCCTGTTTTTCACCACGGATCAGCAGCGCACATATACTATGCAGTGTATCTGTCGTATGGAATTTCTTATAACACCCCATCAAAAGAGCAAGAATCGCCGGGGTTTCTTTCTTTTTCTTTGCCGCCAGAAACGAGATGGCAAGCACTTCATTTTCCGTCAGCAAATCGTAACGCAGGGCAAAACGGCAGATTCCGACCGTCTGTGGATCCAGCCGCACAAGCAGATCCGGCTCCTGCAAAAGGATCATTGCCTGATACAGATACAGATATGGACTATAACATCCGTCTGCCCACAACTGGTTCAGGTCTTCCCAAAGTCCCATCACATTTTCCTGATAATATCCCATGCGCTCCAAAAGGACGGTACAGAAAATGTGCTGATAACCGTCTGACTGATACTGGCGGACTTCCGAATAAAATTCATCTTTGTCCAGTTCATTTTTCGTGATCTTACATTTGATATACTGGGTGACCAGATACCGGAGCACCTGTTCCATCGATGCCCCTTCTTCCGGTTCCGTCACTCCTTCGACAAGACTGAGATACTTCTGCATCCCGTTTTCGTCCTTTTTCTGATATGCCAGATACCCTTCCAGCACATAATCCATCGGAAAGCACGCGCGTAATGCTTCAATCCACTGATCGCGGCGGCTGCTGTTCATAATATAATGAAGATGAGCAGTAATCAACTGTTTCCATTGTTTCTTTTCCTGAAGTCTCTTTCCGGCAGGCTTTTTAATTTCCGCTGTCTCGGTCTTTGGTGCTTCCGGCGTTTTTTCTTCCGGCACCGGCTCTTTTTCCATATCACCATGCGTCACCAAAAACTCTTTCAACGCCTGTTTCTTGGAATTCTTTTTCGTCAAATGCTGGTACAGCCTCTTATCCTCTAATGTTTCCAGATAGCAGTCGAGAAATTGCCGATGATAAAAAAGCAGAACGGCCTGGTCAAAGTTTTCTTTTGCATAGCGCACAAATTCCTGATATCCGGAAATGGACCGCCCCAGCGAATCTTTCAAATACGACTTTACGATCCGTACTTTATACGGAAGCGTCTGCTCGCCACAATCCGTCACAAGGTACAATACTCCCGTCAATACCTCTCCCGCCTTACGGTTACCGGCTTTTACCCGCACCGTCACATGATTTTCTTTCCCGTCAAATACAGGGAAAAAGTCAAAATGAATGTCCTCGCTGGCTCCAAACCCCTTTACTTTCGTTCCTTCTTCATTGGAGATCACCAGCTGTTCCGAACTTTCGCCACCCTCTTCCACCTGTAGGATCAACCGTTCCAACGACAATTGCAGTTTGGGCTGTTGATATCGAAATTTTCCCTGTGCCAGTGACAAAATTTTTTCTTTCATCGTTACCCTCTCTTCTTCGCTATGCTGTACGTTCGATTCGCTTAATTAACGCACTCAGCAGTTTCTCTTCCAATTTTTGACATCCTGTCAGATGATAGGACGAAATCTGTTTTAATGTCTTCATCGTATATTGTAATGCGGCTCCTCTGTCCTTCTGCTCAAAGAAAAGCCAGTACGCAAATACTCTTTTTTCGTTTACTTCTTCATTTCCCTCCAGCATACTGCAAAATGGTTTGCCGTAAAACTGTGCTCTTGCCTCATTTTTCTGAATAATCACATGGTAAAATACCAGTTCCGCAAGCATCGGAAGATCGCTTTTTGACCATTTATCCGGCACATAATTTTCCAGATCGTCAATTACTTTTGACACCTGTGCATAGTCTCCTTTATCCAGATAATGGTAATACTTCAGCATCAGATATTTTTTATATATTCCAAGATCCGTCAGATGTCCGGTATATTCGACATCATTGACCTCAATCTCTGCCGGCTCTGTTCCTTTTTTTATCTCACCATAAATGCGTTGGTATTCTTCCCGCAGCGCCCCGCCCGGATTATCCCCGACATTTTTTTTCTGCGTAAATACGAGATGAACCATAATAAAACACGTATACGCGATCATCACGATCGCCATCGGCAGGGTAAAGGCATTGAATGGCATCCGCTTTGACGCAAACAGCTGCAACGACACCGTCTCCGTCACAAAAAGCGCAACTGCCATCGAAAACGCACCATAGATCACACTACGTACTTTCGTAGGTTTCATATCAATCATCTGACATTTTATGTAAGGGCGTGGATCACACAGTCCAAAAGAGAAATGCCGGCCCGACTTGCTAAGGCGCACCATAAAGAAGATAAATTCGTCAAATTGGAAACGGAATATCCCGCCGCCAACCAGATTTCCAATGGCTGCCGCCAGACCGATCCCCACATATCCGGTCAGCACTCCCCCCATTATCATAAAAAATTGTGCTACAATGCTCATTTCACGTTCCCGCCTTTCTCCATTCTGTAACAAAACAGACTTTCCTATCTAATATTGTATATAAAAGTATCCTTTTTGTAAATAGGAAAATTGTAGTGTAATAATTAAAACGGAAATTGAAACCAGCGCTTTCCATTCGGGACCGCTTTCGCTTAAAAGAACTCACGTAACGGCGCATGAGGGTATATTACACCCTCTATGCACCGACGGAGTTCTAAATTCCTCATGGAAAACTCCGGTTTCATTTTTCTATTAATCATCACACTATTATTAATTATTACATTATAACGTAGTAAATAGCTGGAATATTCCAGCGAGGGTCAAAAATGCAGCAGAAATGTAATCAAATATTTTCCAATATCGAATTTGTTGTGCCAAAATAAGAAATGCAGCCGTCAATATTGTCACTAACGCAGGAAAAACATAGGCCTGATTTCCATATTGTACCAGTCCGATTCCCACTAAAAAAGAATCCACGGACAGTACCGTCCCCATCCAGACCGCCTCCCATGTCTCGATTTTCTGCGAGAGATCAAGATCGTAGTTGGTCTTTTCTTCTTCTTTTTTTATCTGCCACAATGCTTTCACTCCCATGACCGCCAGCAGCGTTCCGCCGGATGCCTGAATGGCAGCAATTGGCAGAATTTCCGAAAGCAGTCTGCCAAAGAGCACCGCCACCAATGCCGTCATTCCGGACACCAGCGAGATCATCCCCTTCGCCGGCAGCGGGATCTTGATCTTCTGCGCTTTATATGCCATCCCTACCGCCCACGAATCCACCGTCGCCGACAGGGCAAGCAAAATGATCCATAACATGTGTTAGCCTCCTTTCCCATTTTTGTTTTCCTTTTGGACTTCCTTTAACGCCTATTTTCTCTTCCTCCGGGGTGCACGACTTCTCTCCCCACCAGCGACAGCTGCCGGCTTTGTTGACGTTAGTCAACAACTTTATTGCCGGCGGTGTCCTGCCGCCGAAGTATAGCTGAGGGGGCATTTCCTTGCACCACTGAAACAACTTGCTTTTCGCTTTTCCGGGGTGCACCACTTCTCTTCCCGCCGGCAGCTCACCTCTGAAATGACTTGCTTTTCGCTTTTCCGGGGTGCACCACTTCTCTTCCTGACAGCGGCTCACCACTGAAACAACTTGATTTTTGCTTTCCCGGGGTGCACCACTTCTCTTCCCGCCGGCAGCTCACCTCTGAAATGACTTGCTT
>CAJMFH010000027.1 GCA_905212635.1 uncultured Lachnoclostridium sp.
CAAGGCTAAAAATGCTCATAAGGGGATTAGGTCCCATGTGCACAAAAATTTGGAACATAAAGAAAATAGATTTTCTTTGTGCTGATTATGGTACCGTATTCAGGGAGAAATGTCAAGGACAACGATCATTTATGTCAGTAGTTCTCAAAAAAAAATTACTTTTTCCATAATTCCTATTGACTTAGTAGGATAAAGATGATATGATAATTTCAGTCAATAAGTCAAGCCTATTGACCTGCGCATGCATCGGCATGCTACATATCGCAAAACGAAAAACAGAGGAAGGGCGGTAACGATTATGGAAAAGATTGCAAAGCAGTTGACAGAGTTGATTGGGAACACTCCATTGCTGGAACTGACAAATTATGAAAAAGAGAATGAATTAAAAGCGAAAATAATCGCAAAATTGGAATATTTTAATCCGCTGGGAAGCGTGAAAGACCGTGTGGCAGGTGCGATGATTGAGCAGGGGATCCAAGATGGCAAGATCAACGCCGACACCGTTATTATCGAGCCGACAAGCGGAAATACAGGAATCGGACTTGCCTTTGTGGCAGCAGCCAAGGGACTGCATCTGATTCTTACGATGCCGGATACGATGAGTGTGGAAAGACGCAAGATCGTATCGGCGCTGGGGGCAGAGATCGTGCTCACACCGGGACGCGAAGGTATGAAAGGCGCGATCGCAAAAGCAGAAGCACTAAAGGAAGAATATGGAAATGCGTTTATTCCGCAGCAGTTTGAAAATGAGGCAAATCCGGCAATCCATAAAAAGACGACCGGACAGGAGATCTGGAGAGATACCGATGGAAAGGTAGATATCTTCGTATCGGCAGTCGGAACCGGCGGAACCGTAACCGGAACCGGACTGGCATTGAAAGAGAAAAATCCGGATGTCAAAGTCGTAGCCGTAGAGCCTGCAAGTTCGCCGGTGCTTTCCGGAGGAAAGCCGGGACCACATAAGATTCAGGGAATCGGCGCCGGTTTTGTGCCGGGTGTACTCGAAATGAAAGTATTGGATGAGATCATAAAAGTAGAAAACGACGATGCGTTCGAGACAGCAAGAAAGATTGCAAGAACCGACGGTGTGCTTGTGGGAATTTCCTCCGGTGCAGCATTGTACGCAGCGACAGAACTTGCCAAACGTCCGGAAAATGAGGGCAAAAACATCGTGGTATTGCTCCCGGATACCGGTGAGAGATATCTTTCTACTTCCTTATTTATTGTATAAAGGCAGAGGATTTTATGCAGAAAAGAAAACACAGAATATTGTCCGCGGTGCTTATCGTGGCAATGACAGCCGGAATGGTGGCCGGACTTGGCGGTTGTGGAAAAAAGAACGGCGACGAGCTGACGATCACCAACGTTTCCTACGATCCGACGAGAGAATTTTACGAAAAATACAATGTGTTATTTGAACAATATTACGAAAAGAATTTCGGGAAAAAAGTGCGGGTGATACAGTCGCACGGAGGTTCCGGAAGCCAGGCAAGATCCGTCGTGGAAGGATGTAATGCCGATGTCGTTACGCTCGCACTTGAGCATGACATCACATTGATTGAAAAAACGGGACTGATCGATGCCGGATGGCAGAAAGAATTTGACAAAGACAGTGCTCCTTACACATCGACCATCGTATTTTTGGTACGAAAAGGGAATCCGAAGCAGATTCAAGACTGGCAGGATTTGGTAAAGAACGGTGTGGAAGTCATTACACCGGATCCAAAGAGCAGCGGCGGAGCGTGCTGGAATTTTCTGGCGGCTCTCAGTTATGCGAAGACGACATGGAACGATGCGGCGAAAGAAAAGCAGTTTATGAAAGCGTTGTATCAAAATGTGTCTGTGATGGATTCGGGCGCAAGAGGAGCGGCTACTACATTTGTAGAAAACAAAAAGGGCGACGTACTGATCGCTTGGGAAAATGAGGCGTTGGCGACATTGGACTCTTATCCGGGCGAATACGAGATGATCAATCCTTCGGTCAGCATACTGGCGCAGCCAAGTGTGGCGGTGGTCGATGACAATGCCGGAATGAATCAGAGTGAAGAAGTGAGCACCAGATATTTACAATATTTGTACAGCGACGAAGCCCAGCGGCTCATTGGGGAAAATGGCTACCGTCCATCCAATGAAGCGGTTTTACAGGAATTTTCAGACAAATACGATCTGTCGATCAAGATGTGGAACATCGGAGATTATGGAGGCTGGGACAAAGCCTACGAGACGTATTTTGACGATGGTGCCATGTTTGATGAGATTTACGAATACTAGTAATTAGTACAAGAGGAGCGAGAGAAGATGAAAAAGGCAGATATACCAAAAAAAGTGAAAAAAGCCAGAGTCATACCGGGTTATCGATGCACTTTGGGAATTGTCGTAACGATGCTTTCGCTCATTGTGCTCATTCCGCTGGCATCCGTGCTTGTGCATTCGCTTCAGATTTCCCCGCGTGAATTTTTCGCGCTGCTTTGGAAACCGAATGTGCGAAATGCCTTTCTTACCAGCATCGGCTGTTCGTTTGTGGCAGCGGTGCTCAATGCGGTGTTTGGATTGATCATAGCATGGACGTTAGTGAAATACGATTTTCCGGGAAAACGAATCTTAGATGGATTCATTGAACTTCCCTTTGCACTGCCGACTGCGGTTGCCGGCATTACGCTTTCAAAATTGTATTCGGAAAGCGGCTGGCTGGGAAGCAGGCTGGAAAAAATTGGAATAAAAGTGACATACACCCATCTCGGACTTGTGATCGCGTTGATCTTCGTGGGACTGCCGTTTGTCATAAGAGCGGTTCAGCCGGTTCTTGAAAAAATGGACGGCCAATACGAAGAAGCGGCGTATATGCTTGGCGCGACACCGAGGAAAACGTTCTTTTCCGTCATTTTACCGGAATTACGGCCGGCACTGCTGACCGGGTTTGGTCTTGCATTTGCCAGAGGAATCGGCGAATACGGCAGCGTCATTTACATCTCGGGAAACAGCGCAAAGGAAAAGACGCAGGTAATTTCTTATGTTATTATGCAAAAATTAAGTTATATTGATTATGCAAGTGCGACGGCAATCGCATTTGTGATGCTGATCCTGTCATTTCTGCTTTTGCTTTTTGTCAATATCGTGCAGGCGAGACAGTCAGCGAGAACAAATTTGTTGTAGGAGAGGATAGCCATGAGCGAACAGGAAAAACTCGAACGCGGAAAGCGGCGGACAAAACGGCTGATGATCACCATAACGGTGGCATTTCTCGTATTGATGCTTGTAATCCCATTGGCCTCGGTGATCGCCAGTTCCCTGAAAGAGGGAATCGGTTTTTATCTCGAGTCGATCTCAACGGAATATGTGCGAAGCGCTCTTGGAGTGACGATTTTAGCGACGGTGATCGCGGTCATCGTAAATACGTTTTTTGGAATCTGCGCCGCATGGCTTTTGACAAAATTTTCCTTTTGCGGAAAACAGATCCTGGCGACGCTCATTGACATTCCGTTTTCGATATCGCCGGTTATCGTAGGACTTGCCTATCTGATGACGTTTGGACGGCTCGGATGGTTTTATCCCGCGATCCGCGCAGTGAACCAATGGCTCGGAACGGACATCCGTATTACATTTGCGATTCCGGGTGTCGTACTGGCGACGATCTTTGTTACCTTCCCATTTGTATCAAGGGAATTGATCCCGATTCTCAATGCGCAGGGAAAGGATGAAGAAGAGGCGGCGGCGCTGATGGGAGCGAGCGGATATAAAATTTTTCGAAAAATTACGCTTCCACAGATGAAATGGGGACTGATTTATGGTATTATCTTATGTACAGCGAGAGCGTTAGGCGAATTTGGCGCGGTCAATGCCCTGTCAAAGACAAGAGGCGAGACATTTACACTTCCGCTGGAAATTGATGCTTTATATATGTCAGGAACGGATACTTCGATCACGGCGGCATTTGCCGTATCCTCGATTTTGGTGATCCTGGCGGTGATCTTACTGATCGCAAGAAATATTCTCGAACACCGGGACAAAGGAAAGGAAGGGCGGTAAGCAATGTACGTAGAAATGAAGAACATATACAAGCGATACGGCGATTTCCTTGCCTCCGACAATGTGAGTTTCGGGATTGAAAAAGGAAAACTGGTCGCGCTTCTCGGGCCTTCCGGAAGCGGAAAAACGACACTTTTGCGAATGATCGCAGGATTGGAAAATCCAAATTCCGGAGATATCTTCATCGACGGAAAACGGGTCAATGACATTCCTGCATCAAAGCGGGGCATCGGATTTGTATTTCAAAATTATGCATTGTTCCGATATATGACGGTTTTTGACAATGTGGCGTTTGGTCTGGAATTGCAGAAGATGCCGAAAAAACAGATCAAAGAGAGAGTCAAAGAACTTCTCGAATTAACCGGACTTTCGGGGATGGAAAAGCGGTATCCGAATCAGCTGTCCGGCGGGCAGCGCCAGAGAGTGGCATTTGCCAGAGCATTGGCGCCGAATCCACAGGTACTTTTGCTGGACGAACCGTTTGCGGCGATCGATGCCAAAGTAAGAACGGAGCTGCGGAGCTGGCTCAAAGAAATGGTAGAAAAACTTGGAATTACGAGTATTTTCGTCACCCACGATCAGGATGAGGCGGTGGAGGTAGCCGATGAGATCATCATTACAAATCACGGAACCATTGAGCAGATGGGAACGCCGGTAGAAATTTACAAATCACCGGGAACCCCGTTTGTTGCTAAATTTATTGGCCGATCTTCGGTGGTGGAAGAATATGGAAAATTAAAAGGATTTGATCAGGTCGAGGGGGCAGACAGAGCCGTCATCCGGCCGGAATTTATAAAAATATCAAAGAGTGGTAAACTGGATCAGTACATCAGCGCGGCAGAGACCGGAGTCGTAAAAGACGTGGTATTTCGCGGAAACCGCATTGACATTACCGTCGATATTAACGGAATTGAGGTTGTCGGCGAGAGGTCGCTGGAAAAAGATCTGGTGTCCGTCGGCGAGACGGTGCATGTGCTGATCTACCGATTGTATGTGTTTGACGAGGCACAGACGTATCTGCTTGAAAACAAAGAGATGCAGGAACAAGATGTATTTTACATTTAGCAGCGTAAGCTGCGGAGCATCCCGTAGGGCAGCTAGCAAACAGGCAAATTGCCAACACAAAAAGAACAGCAAAAACAAGGAGGAGCTGCGATGCAGATTGAAAATAAAAAAATACTTCACACGGACATTTTAATCGTTGGTGGAGGAACGGCAGGCTGTTACGCTGCATTGACAATTCGCGAAAAATCCAATTATTCGATCATTATTGCGGAAAAGGCAAATATTAAGCGGAGCGGCTGCCTGGCTGCCGGTGTCAACGCGATCAACGCGTATATCGTAAAGGGCAGAAAGCCGGAAGATTATGTGGAATATGCGAAAAAAGACGCGGATGGCATCGTGAGAGAGGATCTGTTGATGACAATGTCAGAGGGACTCAACCGGGTAACGGAAAAAATGGAACAACTCGGACTTGTCATTTTGAAAGATGAAAATGGAGAATACGTCGCACGCGGAAATCGAAATATAAAGATTAACGGTGAAAATATGAAACCGCTGCTGGCTTCGGCAGTTGAGAGCCTTCCGAATGTGACCGTACTAAACCGGATTAATATAACCGATTACATTGTGGAGGATAATACGATCCGCGGAGCGTTTGGATTTTCGATGGAAGAAAACACCGCTTACGAGATCCGCGCAAAGAAAGTGCTTTGTGCGACCGGCGGAGCGGCAGGACTTTACCGCCCGAACAATCCGGGATTTTCGAGACATAAAATGTGGTATCCGCCATTCAATACCGGCGCAGGATATGCGATGGGCATTCGGAGCGGAGCCGAGATGACAACCTTTGAGATGCGCTTTATCGCCCTCCGGTGCAAAGATACGATCGCACCGACCGGAACGATCGCACAGGGCGTCGGCGCAAAGCAGGTCAACGCAAAAGGCGAAGTTTACGAAGATAAATACGGTCTGACGACGTCAGAGCGGGTGTATGGAACCGTGATGGAAAATCTGGAAGGAAGAGGCCCTTGCTACCTGCGCACGGAAGGAATCAGCGACGAGCAGGACGAGTCGTTGAAAAAAGCCTACCTCAACATGGCACCAAGCCAGACGCTCAAATGGATCGAATCCGGCAAGAAGCCGAGCGAGCAGAATGTCGAGATTGAGGGAACCGAACCTTATATCGTGGGCGGACACACCGCCAGTGGATACTGGGTGGACACCGACCGCCAGACGACGATCTACGGACTGTACGCGGCAGGAGATGTCGCCGGAGGATGTCCGCAGAAATACGTGACCGGTGCGATGGTTGAAGGTGAAATCGCGGCACTTCATATGGTAAAAGAACTGGATGCCGGACAGGAACTGCCGGTAAATGAGGCAGAAGAAGAAACGGCACTGGAAGAAAAGATAAAAGAATATAACCATTATTTGACAGGAACCAACGATATGTTTACTGTCGAAGCCTTAGAAGAGGCGATGCAGAAAGTCATGGACAATTACGCCGGAGGAATTTCGACACATTATCAGTTCAATGAAAAGCAGCTGGCACTTGCGAAAGACAAGATCAAACAGCTGATCGAACTCAGTGAGGATGTCGCAGCGGAAGACATGCACGAACTGATGTTTGTGTACGAGCTGAGAGAACGGCTTACCGTGTGTCTGGCCGTCATTGCACATTTGGAAGCAAGAAAAGAGACAAGATGGCACAGTTTTGCCGAAAATTTAGATTATCCTAAAAAAGACCAAAGTTGGTTAAAATATGTAAATTCCAGAATGGAAGATGGCGAGATTGTCATCCGCTTCCGAGAACTGGTTGGAAGGGAGGAGCATTATGAGCATAGCAATTAACAAGGCATTGTGCAAGGGGTGTACCGCCTGCGCGAAAGTTTGTCCGGGAAGTCTCATCAAGATGGACGACGACAAAAAAGCCTATATCAAGTACCCGAAAGACTGCTGGGGATGCTCATCCTGTATCAAAGAGTGCCGGTTTGGCGCGATTGCTCTTTATCTGGGAGCAGATATTGGAGGTATGGGAAGCAAGATGACTGTACTTTCTGAAGAAAATCAGTTATACTGGAATATATTGCGAAGAGATGGCAGCAAAGAACAGGTTATCATCAACAAAAAAGAATCAAATAAGTACTAGAGAAAGGAAGGACACAGATATGAGTGAGTTTTCACATCTTGACGAATTGGAGGCAGAAGCAATCTACATCATCCGTGAAGTGGCAGCAGAATGCGAAAAACCGGTAATGCTTTATTCCATCGGAAAAGACAGCTCGGTAATGCTGCATTTGGCAATGAAAGCTTTTTATCCGGAGAAACCGCCGTTCCCATTTTTACATGTCAATACAACATGGAAATTTAAAGAAATGATTGAGTTCCGTGACAAAACGGCAAAAAAACTTGGCATCGATATGATCGAGTACATTAATGAACAAGGGGTAAAAGACGGAATCAATCCATTTGACCACGGTTCTGCTTATACTGATATCATGAAAACACAGGCATTGAAACAGGCACTCGACAAATACGGATTTACCGCTGCATTTGGTGGCGGACGCCGAGACGAGGAGAAATCAAGAGCCAAAGAGAGAATATTCTCTTTCCGAAATGAACATCATGCGTGGGATCCGAAAAACCAGCGTCCGGAGATGTGGAAACTGTACAATTCCAAGATCCAGAAACATCAGGAAGTACGAGTATTCCCATTGTCAAACTGGACCGAGACGGATATCTGGCAGTACATTCGCCGCGAAAATATCGAGATTCCATCTCTGTATTTTGCAAAAGTACGTCCGGTCGTTTACCGCGACGGCAACATTATCATGGTAGACGATGACCGTATGAAACTTCGTCCGGGTGAAAAGATCGAGTACAAGAGTGTACGATTCCGTACCTTGGGATGCTATCCACTTACCGGTGGATGTGAGTCCACTGCGACGACACTGGACGAAATTATCGACGAGACACTGAGCGCCGTATCTTCCGAGAGAACGACACGAGTGATCGACAATGAAGCAGCTGGCAGTATGGAACGAAGAAAGAGAGAAGGGTATTTCTAATATGAGCGGATTATTGAAATTTATTACATGCGGAAGTGTGGATGACGGAAAATCAACCTTAATTGGACATATTTTATACGATTCAAAGTTATTGTATACCGACCAGGAAAAAGCACTGGAATTAGACAGTAAAGTCGGAAGCCGCGGCGGCGAGATCGACTACTCACTGCTTCTCGACGGATTGATGGCAGAGCGTGAGCAGGGAATCACGATCGATGTTGCGTACCGTTACTTTACGACAGAAAAACGAAGCTTCATCGTTGCGGACACACCGGGACATGAAGAATATACAAGAAACATGGCAGTAGGAGCTTCCTTCGCCGACCTCGCAGTCATTTTGATCGACGCAAAACAGGGCGTGCTCGTACAGACAAGACGCCACGCAAGAATCTGTGAACTGATGGGAAACAAATATTTTGTATTTGCCGTCAACAAAATGGATCTTGTGAACTACAGTGAAGAGAGATTCCGCGAGATCGAAGCACAGATCAAGGAACTTTCCGAAGAACTCAGTCTTGCCAATGTTAAGATCATACCGGTTTCGGCGACAGAAGGCGACAATGTTACGACAAAATCCGACAACATCAAATGGTATGATGGCGAGGCACTTCTGACATATTTGGAAAATATTGACATTTCCGAAGACAACCACGAAGTTGGTTTTTATATGCCGGTACAGCGTGTATGCCGTCCGGATCATACATTCCGAGGCTTTCAGGGTCAGGTGGAAGATGGTGAGATCCACGTTGGCGACGAACTGACAACACTGCCAAGCAATGAGACAGCGAAAGTAAAGAGCATTTATGTCGGTGACAAGCAGAGCGACAAAGCGGTGAAAGGCCAGCCGGTAACGATCCAGCTTGACCGCGAAGTGGATGTATCAAGAGGATGCGTGCTTTCCGTGGATTCCCAGGTGAAAGTGGCATCGACATTGACAGCGACACTCCTTTGGATGGACGACGATGAACTCATCAGCGGAAAGAACTTCTTCTTTAAACTGGGAACGAAGACCATTCCGGGAGCGGTTACCAAGATTGAATATGCAATCGACGTCAATACCGGTGAGCAGAAGCCGGTGGAAACGCTCAGCAAAAACGAGATCGCGGTATGTAAGATTTCATTGGCAGACAAGATCGTCGTAGATGAATTTAAGAAACATAAGACAATGGGTGAATTTATTCTCATTGACCGTGTAACCAATATGACATCTGCCTGCGGAGTGGTAGAAAATGTAAATACGGAAGAGCATGGCCTGTATGAAGGACGCGTTGACCGCAAAGTCCGCGCAGCAGTTAAGGGACAGACCGCGGTTACGGTAGAATTTGTCAAATCCGACAAAGTGAACCGTGCTTTTGTGGAGGATGTGGAAAAAGTTCTTCACATCGATGGCAGACATACGTATCTGTATGCACCGTCACAGGGCGAGGACATTTCCCTGGTACTCAAACATCTGCACCGCGCAGGAATCGTTGTTTTGCTTCTCGTTGACAAAAAACAGGCAGACAGCATTACGAATAAAAACGAAAATTATATCACGAATTGGAGTGAAAATGGTACGGAGGTAGAAGAAGTGGCAGCCTTTATCCGCAAACAGTCGGTTTATGGCGAAGCGTCCGTACGAAATGGCAACTACATTTGAAGAGACGAAAATGGAGGGAACGTATGAGATTCAACACAGCACTTTTGCACAGTGAAAAACTGGGAGATGAGGCGACCGGAGCGACGCTCACGCCGATCTACCAATCCAGCGCCTTCTATCAGACGTCTGCAGAACAACACGAAAAATTGTTTCATAATAAGGCAAATGGATTTTCCTATACTCGGATTAATAATCCGACCATCCTTGCCTTTGAGAACCGGATGACGGCATTGGAGAAAGGACTTTCTTCGATCGCCTGTGCTTCCGGAATGGCAGCGATCTTCAATGCTTTACTTAATATCGTGAATGCCGGAGAGGAAATCTTAGCAAGCACGAGCTTGTACGGAGGCTCTATCGATATTTTTCATGATTTTGAGGCATTTGGAATCAAAACCGTATTTGTCGATATTCATGACGAAGAGGCAGTCAAAGCAGCGATCAACGACAAGACAAGAGTGATCTTTGCCGAGACGATCGGAAATCCGAAACTGGATGTTGTAGACATCCGCAAGCTGGCAGAGCTGGCACATGAGAACGGACTTCCACTTGTGATGGATAACACCGTCGCAACGGCTTATCTTGTCCGTCCGATTGAACTCGGTGCGGATATCGTCGTCAATTCGACATCGAAGTACATTAACGGAAACAGCGATGCCATCAGCGGTGTGATCACCGACAGCGGAAAATTCAAATGGGATAAGGAAAAGTATCCCGGCATGAAAGAATATACAAAATTTGGGAAATTTGCATTTACCGCGAAACTCAGAAATGGCTTGTTTCGAAATACCGGTGCCTGTCTGGCGCCACAGACAGCATTTTACAATATGCTGGGGCTTGAAACACTCGGACTCCGTATGGAGCGTGCCTGTTTCAATGCCGAAAAGTTAGCAGAGTTTTTGACGCAGTATCCGGACATCAAAGTAAATTATCCGGCACTGCCAGACAGCCCATGGCACGAAACCGCAGAAAAAACTCTGGAACATGGCTATGGCGCGATCCTCACGATCCGCGTCGGAAGCAAAGAACGTGCTTTCCAGATTATGGATGATCTGAAATTACCAAAAATTGTCTCTAACATTGGAGATACGAAGTCCCTGATCATTCATCCGGAATCGACGCTGAATGCGCACAGCACGGAAAAAGAGAAAGAGGATGCCGGAGTATTTGACGACCTGATTCGAATCAGTGTCGGCATTGAAGATATTCAGGATATCATCGAAGATTTTAAATACGCGATTGAGAAAAAATAAGGAGGAAGTGAATTATGGCAGTAGATTATGCTACACTGAAAAAAGGCGGATTCATGCGCCAGAAACAAAAAAACAACTTTTCCCTGCGACTGGCAGTAGTAGGAGGAAACCTGACGGCAAAGCAGCTGGCTAAGATTGCGGAAGTCGCAGAAAAATATGGAGATGGACATGTGCATCTGACATCCAGACAGGGGGTAGAGATCCCATTTATCAAACTGGAGCAGATCGACGAAGTGAAAGCAGAACTGGAAAAAGGCGATTGTAAGCCGGGTGTCTGCGGACCACGAGTACGTACGGTCACAGCTTGTCAGGGAAATCAGATCTGTCCAAGTGGAAACATTGATTCCTACGATATCGCTCAGAAACTGGACGAGAGATATTTTGCAAGAGAACTTCCTCATAAATTCAAATTTGGTGTGACAGGATGCCAGAATAACTGTTTGAAGTCCGAGGAAAACGATGTCGGAGTCAAAGGCGCCTCTATCGTAAAATGGAAAGAGGATGCCTGTATCCAGTGTGGTGTGTGCGTAAAAGCATGTCGCACCGATGCAATTAAACTGGAAGACGGAAAGATTGAATTGGAAGAAAGTAAGTGTAACTATTGTGGAAGATGTGCCAAAGCGTGTCCAACCGATGCCTGGGATGTGACGACAGGATATCTCGTATCCTTCGGTGGACTTTTTGGAAACCGCATTCACAAAGGAGAAGAAGTTGTACCGGTGATCAAAGACGAAGAGACATTGTTCCGTGTAACCGATGCAGCGATCCAGTTCTTTGATGACCATGCAAATCCAAGCGAGCGTTTCCAGTTTACGATTGAGCGCGTAGGCGAAGATAAATTTGAAAAAGTGATTAAGGAGGCATACAATGGCTGATTTTGAAATTGATGAAAGAGTAGACATTACCGATGTTGTCTGCCCGATGACATTTGTAAAAGCGAAAGTAGCGATGGAAGAGATCGAAGTCGGACAGGTTCTTGCCGTGACAATGAACGACGGCGAGCCGGTTCAGAACGTACCTCGTAGTTTTAAAGAAGAAGGACAGCAGATCCTGAAACTGATCGACAATGAGAATGGTACTTACGACCTGATCGTAAAGAAAGTCGAAGAATAGGAGAAACCCATGGCAAAACGAGTAAGCAGCGAAGAATTTGAAGCCGAGGTCCTTGGATCCGATCTGCCGGTTGTGGTAGAATTTTATTCGGACAGCTGCATTCCATGCAAACAGTTATCTCCGATCCTTGGCGGTTTGGAAGATGATTATGAGGACCGGGTAAAAGTAGTAAAAGTCAATGTAAATTTTGATGCCGAACTGGCACAGAAATATGAAGTGGCAGCATCCCCGACGTTGTTATTTTTTAAAGATGGCAGCGAGGTTGAGAGAATCCGCGGTCTGGTAAAACGACCAGAGTTGGAAGAAACTGTCAAAAAGTTATTATAAAACAGGAGGACAAAGAAATGTTAGTAACCGTAGCAGGAGAGAAAAAGGAAATCGAACAGGGAACTACCATCGCGAAACTGATCGTGGATGAAAAGGTAGAAAACCCGGATTATGTAACCGTTACCGTAAACGATGACTTTGTAGAAAGTGAAGATTTCGACAAAACAGAGATCAAAGAAAATGATGTCATCGAATTTCTTTACTTCATGGGAGGAGGAGCATTTTAATGGCATTTACGAATGAACAGATGGAGCGCTACTCACGCCACATCATTTTGCAGGAAGTGGGCGTGAAAGGCCAGAAAAAACTGCTGAATGGCAAAGTGCTGATCATCGGAGCCGGCGGACTTGGTGCTCCGGCAGCAATGTATCTTGCCGCAGCCGGTGTCGGAACGATCGGTATTGTCGATGCGGACGAAGTTGATCTTTCGAACTTGCAGCGTCAGATCATCCACGGCACAGCAGATGTCGGAAAAGCGAAAGTAAAATCCGCAAAAGAGACCATGAATGCGATGAACCCGGATGTTACGGTAAATACGTACCGTGAATTTGTGACATCGGAGAATGTCATGGATCTGATCAAAGATTATGATTTCATCATCGATGGAACCGATAATTTCCCTGCGAAATTCCTGATCAACGATGCGTGTGTTATGGCGAAAAAACCATTTTCCCACGCCGGAATCATCCGCTTTAAGGGCCAGCTCATGACCTATGTACCCGGAGAAGGACCATGTTACCGTTGTGTATTCAAAAATCCACCTCCAAAGGACGCAGTTCCTACCTGTAAGCAGGCAGGTGTCATCGGAGCGATGGGCGGTGTGATCGGAAGCCTTCAGGCAATGGAAGCGATCAAATATCTGATCGGAGTCGGCGATCTTCTTACCGGCAAACTGTTGACTTACGATGCGCTTAAGATGGAATTCCACACGATCAAACTGCCAAAAGCAAACGGAACTTGTGCCGTATGCGGTGATCATCCGACGATTACCGAGCTGATCGATTATGAGCAGGTAGAATGTGACGGCAAATAGAATGTAAATGTTTTTTTCGAAGGAGGAAAACTATGTTAACGATGACCAAAGACGATTATGAGAAAATTCTTGCTCACTGCAAGGAAGGACTTCCGAACGAGGCCTGTGGTCTGATCGGAGGGACAAAAGACGGTGGCGAAAAGCACATTAAAAAAGTGTATCTTCTGACCAATATCGACGAGAGCAATGAGCATTTTTCCATGGATCCGAAAGAACAGCTTGCCGCAGTGAAAGATATGCGTGCGAATGGATATCAGCTGCTTGGCAATTTTCATTCACATCCGGAATCTCCTTCCCGGCCATCCGAAGAGGACAAGCGTCTGGCATACGATTCCAAAGTAAATTATCTGATCTTGTCTTTGATGGATCTCGAAAATCCGGTACTCAATGCATTTGTCATTGACGAGGAGAAGAATGTATCCAAAGAAGAATTGATCATTTCATAAAAAGGGAAGGAAGAGGGCTGTTGCAGATGGCTTTCTTCCTTTCCGTTACTTAAAGAAGAGAACGGAGTTTATACGTATGATCTGTATCAGTATCAATCACAAAAATTCCATAACCGAGACGAGAGAGCGCTTTGCCCTCAGCGAGGAGGAAAAAGAACAGTTTTTCCGGATGGCAGGGGCACAGGGAATCGATGGCTGTGTTCTTTTGATGACATGTAACCGCTGTGAAATATACATTTCCGGGTCATGTGAAATATATCATGCAGTGGAGAATTTTTTTCAGAAACAAAAAGGCATCACGAGAGAAGAATTTTGGAAATACGCGATGCGTTATGAAAAGAAAGCGGCAGTAAAACACCTGTATCAAGTGGTTTGCGGTCTTGAATCCGCGGTACTTGGCGAAGTGGAGATCATCCGCCAGGTAAAACTGGCATACGAATCCGCCAAGACACGCCAAATGACGGATGGCGATCTCAATGTCATTTTCCAGAGTGCATTGCAGCTTGCCAAAGAGATTGCGGATCGGTCGATGATGACAAGACTGCCGGTATCGGTCGGTACGCTGACGACGCTCGATGCACTTCAGTTCTGCGCGGGAAAAGAAGAGCCTCATATCCTGCTCGTCGGAGCCAGCGGAGATATCGGATCGATCATACTTCGTGATCTTGTTGATGCGGACGACCGCGTCCGGATCGTAGCGACAAGCCGGAAACACAAACAATATGAACTTGCTTTTCAGGATACCGGGCAGGTTCACTGGGTGCGTTATGACAACCGTTATGAGTACCTTGGCTGGGCAGATGTTGTGATCAGTGCGACAAGCAGCCCGCATTACATTTTTCTGGAAGAAAATGTAAAAAAAGTACAGCGGGAAAAACCGCTTTGCTTTATCGATCTGGCGATACCGCGGGATGTCGATGAAGCGATTGAACAACTAGAGGGATGTATCGTCAAAAACATGGACGATATTCAGGCATTGGCAAAGAAAAACAATGAAAAGAAATTGACGGAAGCGAAAAAAATCGCATTGATTATCGAGGACCGCGTGGAAGAGATGGAAAAAACACTTGCATTTCGGCGGTTTCGCGATGCATTTCCGGAAAAAATGGAACAACTAGAAGAGAAAAAGGCTTCGTGGCTTTTGTATCAACTGCGGGAGCACTTGGATCTGGAGGCATTTGAACAAGTGATAAAGAGTTTGGAGGGCGAATCCTGATGGCGTATTTCCCATTTATGATTCAATTGGAAGATAAGACCTGTCTCCTCGTCGGAGGGGGAAATGTCGCGGCGCGCAAAGCGGAAATGATGCTGGAATTTGGTGCGCAGGTACATCTCGTGGCAAAACAGGTGTGTGACAAAATATGGAAAATTGAAAATGAGAACCTCACGATTGAGGAGCGAAGCTATCAGCCGGAAGACCTCGAAGGAGCAGACATTGTCATTATGGCGACAAACGACAGCAAACTGAATTCAGAAGTCGCAGACCGTTGTAAAGAACGCCGGATTTTAGTCAATGTTGTCGATGTGAAAAAGGACTGCGGATTTTATTTTCCGGCGATCGTACGCCAGAAGGATGTGGTCGTAGCCGTTTCGACCGGTGGAAACAGCCCGGGACTGGCATCGAAGATCAAAAAAGAGATTGGGAAGAATCTGCGGAAAGATTATGGGCAGATTGCCGATGAATTGGGAAAGGCGCGCGAGGAAGTGATGCTTACCGAACCGGTGGAAGCAAGGCGCAAGGAGATTTTATTGGATATGTTAGAGGAAAAACTGGAAAATAATGTAATTAAACTGGGGACAAGAGGAAGCGAACTTGCGCGGATTCAGACGGATATGGTGCTGCGCGCATTGCAGGAAAAATATCCGATGTACCGCTATGAGACGGTGATTCTGACGACGAAAGGGGACCGGCAGACGGATCGCCCGATTACGGCATTCGGCGGGAAAGCGGTCTTTGTCGAGGAAATTGAGCAGGCATTGACCGACGGCACGATTGATATCGCGGTGCACAGCGCGAAGGATATGCCCAATCCGTGTGGAGACGGTCTTATGATCGCAGGAACGCTGCCACGCGCCTGTGTGCAGGACGTATTGATCTATCCGAAAGGGAAAGAGATCACAAAAGAGACGGCATTTACTGTGGGGACAGGAAGTCTGCGCAGACGCTGTCAGATCCGGGCGATGTATCCGAAGGCAGAGTGCAGGGATCTGCGCGGCAATGTCGGAACGAGGATCGCCAGACTAAAAGAAGGAAAATACGATGCGATCGTGCTTGCGGCAGCCGGCATTGAACGGCAGGGCTTAGATCACGATCCGGAATTGGAATATGAGTATCTGCCGGTAAAGGAAATGCTTCCGGCGGCAGGTCAGGCAATCATTGCGGTAGAGACGAGAAAGACCGGTTTTGTAAGAAAACTTGTGAAAGGGATCAGCGATGAGACGAGTGCTTTTGAACTGGAGGCAGAGCGGGCGGTGCTTACCGAACTGAACGCCGGCTGCCATGAACCCATCGGTGTGTTAAGCCGGGTTTCGGGGGAAGAGATGAGCCTCGACCTGATGATTGAAAAGGACGAATTGGTGCACCGCGTACAGTCGCAGGGGCAAAAAAAAGACTGGGAAAAATTGGTAGAAACAGTGTGCCGGAAATTTTGCCGGGCATAAGGAGGACAAAATGGTTTATTTGGTTGGAGCAGGGCCGGGAGATCCGGGACTGATGACATGCCGTGGCGCAGAGGTGCTGCGGGAGTGCGAAGCGGTCGTGTATGACCGGCTCGGAACGAACGGATTGCTGGAACTTGTGCCGGAAGACTGCGAAAAGATCTATGTCGGAAAGAAACCGGGAAGCCATTCGAAAAAGCAGGAGGAAATCAATCAGATTTTAATTGATACCGCCAAACGGTTTGACCATGTCGTGCGCCTGAAAGGCGGCGATCCGTTTGTCTTCGGACGCGGTGGCGAGGAAGTGCTGGCGCTTCAGAAAGAAAATATTCCATTTCAGCTGGTGCCGGGTGTGACATCGGCGGTTGCCGTGCCTGAACTGCTCGGAATCCCGGTCACGCATCGGGAGACAAGCCGCAGTTTTCACGTATTCACCGGCCACACAAAAGCCGGTGATGAGACAAGCCTTGAACACATTCACCCGCAGGAGGGGACAAGCCTGTTTCTGATGGGGATTTCGCATCTTGCGGAGATTGCGGATAAATTGATCCGGGAAGGAAAAGACCCGCAGACACCCGCGGCGGTAATTGCCAATGGCTGTATGCCGGGCGAGCAGATTGTGCGGGGAACTCTTGCAACGATTGCCGAAGATGTTGCGGAAGCCGGGATCAAGCCACCGGCGATCATTGTCGTCGGCGAGACGGCGGGATACGATTTTATCTCTTCCGACCGCGGTGCCTTGGCAGACAAAAAAGTTGGAATCATTGGAACATTTGCCTTGCAGGAGCGGATGCGCAGACGGCTTTTGGAAAAGGGCGCGCGCATGTATACGGTATGCGAGATGAAAGTGGAAGAAACGGCAGAAATCCGCGAGCTGGATAAAGAACTGGAAAAACTTTCCAAATATTCTTGGATCGCGTTTACAAGCCAAAACAGCATTCGCCTTTTCTTTACCCACGTTTTCTGTGAAAAGATCGATCTGCGGCAGTTTGCCGGAATCCGGTTTGCGGTCGTGGGAAGCGGGACGAGGGATGCTCTCCGCGAGTATGGATTTGAAGCGGATCTGATCCCGGAACGTTACACGACAGAAGCATTGGCGGAGAGCCTCGCGAAAACGATGAAGCCCGGAGAAAAACTGCTTTTGCCGCGAGCCTTGCAGGGAAGTGTGCGCATGGTTCAGATACTGGAAGAAAATGGAATTGACAAAACGATTCTTCCAATCTACGATGTGCAGGGAAAAAAGACGGAGAACTGGAAGTATCTTTTGGACTTTGACATGCTGACATTTGCAAGTGCATCGGGGGTCGAAGCCTTTATCAAAGAACTGGGGGCTGAAAATGCAGCAAAATGGGAGCAGAACCGCAGAAATAAGCCGACGAAGATTGGAGCAATCGGCGCGGTTACCGCAGAGAAACTGGAAAAATATGGAATACACGCAGATATTATACCGGAGCAGTGTGATATCGAGCATTTGATAGAAGAAATGGCAAAGGAGCGAGAAGAATGATTCGTTTAAGACGACTGAGAAATAATGAAACCGTGAGAAATATGATACGTGAGACGAGTGTATCGGTCAATGACCTTGTGTATCCGGTTTTTATCAAAGAGGGAACGGATGAGAAAATTCCGGTGGATTCGATGCCGGGCATTTATCAATATACAATCGATCGTTTTCCGGAAGAATTGGATCGCATTCAGAAGGCAGGTGTGCCGGCAATTCTGATTTTCGGGATTCCGGAACATAAAGATGAGTGTGGAAGTCAGGCTTATGCGGAAGATGGCATCACACAGCGCGCCATCCGCCAGATCAAAGAGTGGGCGCCGGATCTTCTGGTGATCGCCGATGTCTGTCTTTGCGAATATACGTCGCATGGACACTGCGGTCTGGTTCACGAAGGTAAGATTTTGAACGACGAGACACTTCCACTTCTTGCGAAAATGGCGGTGTCGCTTGCCAAGGCAGGTGCAGACATGATCGCGCCATCGGATATGATGGACGGCCATATCAAAGTGCTTCGGGAAAGCCTTGATGAGAACGGCTTTACGGATACGATCGTTATGGGATACAGCGCCAAATTTGCTTCGGGATATTATTCGCCGTTTCGCGATGCGGCGCATTCGGCACCGGCATTTGGTGACCGCCGTACGTATCAGATGGATCCGGCAAACGGAAGAGAGGCACTTCGCGAATGTCAGGCGGATATCGACGAGGGAGCCGACATTATCATGGTAAAACCGGCACTTGCGTACCTTGACATCGTGCGGCAGGCGAGAGATCTTACGAGACTGCCCCTAGCGGTCTACAATGTAAGCGGCGAATATTCGATGGTTAAGGCGGCAGCGCAAAATGACTGGATTGATGAAAAACGGATCGTGATGGAAAATATGATCGCCATGAAACGGGCAGGGGCAGACATTATCATTACGTATCACGCCCTTGATGTGGCAAAATGGCTGGAGGAAGAACGATGACAAGATCAGAAGAATTATTTGAAAAGTCCAAACAGAGAATCCCGGGCGGTGTCAATTCGCCGGTCCGAGCCTTTCAGAGTGTCGGCGGAACACCCGCATTTATAAAAAAAGCAAAGGGTTCACATATTTTTGATGTGGATGGAAATGAATATATTGATTACGTTTGTTCGTGGGGGCCGGGAATCCTCGGCCACGCGTATCCGTCTGTGATCGACGCGGTAAAGAAAGCGTGTGACGATGGCTTGACATTTGGGGCGCCGACGGAAAAAGAATACGAGATTGCTGAGTTGATCGCGGAAATGATGCCTTCCATGGAATTGTCGCGGATGGTAAATTCCGGAACAGAAGCGGTCATGAGCGCGATTCGCGTCGCAAGGGGCTTTACGCGCCGCGACTATATCGTGAAATTCCGCGGCTGCTACCACGGCCACTCCGACGGTCTTCTTGTGAAAGCCGGTTCCGGAGTGCTTCAGCAGGCAGTGCCCGACAGCGCCGGAGTTCCGGAAGGATACACAAAATACACGTTGATTGCCGAGTACAACGATCCGGATTCGGTACAGGCGTTATTTGAGCAGTATGGCAGCCAGATCGCGGCCGTGATCGTTGAGCCGGTCGCCGCCAATATGGGTGTGGTTCCGCCGAAAGCCGGATTTCTGGAATTTTTACGAGAGATCACAAAAGACAATGGTGCACTCCTGATTTTTGACGAAGTTATCACCGGATTTCGTCTGGCGCAGGGCGGCGCGAGCGAGTATTATGGCGTAACGCCGGATCTTACGACACTTGGCAAGATCATCGGCGGCGGTATGCCGGTTGGAGCCTACGGCGGACGCCGTGAGATCATGGAATGTGTCTCTCCGGTCGGAACGGTTTATCAGGCGGGTACATTATCCGGCAACCCGATCGCAATGACAGCGGGACTGGAAACCCTGAAATTGTTACGGAAAAACCCGGATATTTACCAGAAATTGGAAGGGAAAACAAAATTGCTTGCGGACAGTGCAAGAAAAATATTTGGCGGCAAAGTATGGGTAAATCAGGTGGGTTCCCTGATGAGCATTTTCTTTACTTCGAAAGAAGTGGTAGATTTTGACAGCGCAAAAACATCGGACACCGAGGCGTATGCGGCTTATTTCAATGCGATGCTGCACGCGGGAATTTACCTCGCGCCATCGCAGTTTGAGGCAATGTTTGTCTCTGCCGCACATACGGACGAAGAGATTGAGAAGACTTGCAAAGAAATGAGGGAATATTATGGCAGATAGAAAAGATTTGGTGATTATTGGAAGCGGGCCGGCGGGCTTGTCGGCGGCGGTTTATGCACAGCGCGCAATGCTTGACCAGGTTGTGATTGAGAAGGAGCCATTTAGCGGCGGTCAGATCATTACGACGGAGCGCATTGACAATTACCTTGGTCTCTATGGAATGGGCGGTTATGAGCTGGCAATGAAATTCCGCGAGCACGCAGACGCGCTTTTGGTTCCATTTTTGGAAGGAGAAGTGACGGCGATCGCAGACGATGGCGAAGTGAAGAAGATTACACTTGCGAGTGGAGAAACGATAGAGACAAAGGCGGTGTTATTTGCGACGGGTGCGCGTCACAAGACACTTTCCGTTAAGGGCGAAAAGGAACTTGCCGGTGCCGGCGTTTCGTACTGTGCGACATGCGATGGTGCCTTTTTCCGTGGAAAGACGACGGCTGTTGTGGGCGGCGGCGATGTGGCGCTGGAGGATGCCTTGTATCTTTCCAATATTTGTGAAAAAGTCTATCTCATCCACCGGCGTGACGGACTTCGTGGGGCGAAGGTGCTCCAGCAGAAGATTACAGAAACGGAAAATATTGAATTTCTTCCATTTTACGAGGTGCAGGAAATCTGTGGCGATGGCAAAGTGGAGAAAGTGATCTTAAGACAGAATCAGACGGGCGAAACGAGAGACCTCGAATTGTCCGGTATCTTTATCGCGATCGGAATGGATCCGCAAAATGAAGCAGCCAAAGGCCTTGTGGATCTCGATGCGACAGGTTACATTGCAGCCGGCGAGGACTGCCGGACAAGCCGGCCCGGCATCTACGCTGCCGGCGACATCCGCACCAAGCAGCTTCGTCAGGTAGTGACGGCAGTAGCGGACGGAGCGACGGCAATCGCGTCTGTCGAACAGGATTCTAATTGTTAAAATATGGCAAAGGAGGAAGCAAAGAATGTATATTACGAGAAAAGGACAATACGCCTTGTTTTTTATGATAAATCTGGCGATCCATGCGGGCGAGACGGTTCCGGTCAAACAGGCAGCAAAGGAATATGATCTGTCGGAAAAATACCTTGAACAGGTTGCTTCCAAACTTCGTCATGCGGGTCTTGTCAAGGTGATCCGCGGCAACCGCGGCGGCTATTATCTTGCGAAGCCGGTTGCCCAGTACACGGCAGCGGAGATCATCGATGTGATCGAAGGGCAGCAGAACGCGGTGGACATTGACATTTACAAAATCAGCGAAAATAACAAGACGATGAACAGCATCATACACGACCTCGGACAGTCGGTGGACAAAGCCATCGATGGGGTTCTCGACCATATCACGCTCGCGGATATGGTCAAGCGGTACCGCGAGGAATCGTCATTTGCGTATACAATTTAAGAAACCGGAGTTATACCCGTTATCCCCCTTTTGGTTTGGGCATAGTGGGTATAACTTTTTGGAAAGCATTCTTGCATCTTTTCCCTTAATGTGAAAAACTTCAAAACAAATCCTATTATTCTATTTCGATCATAAAATTCCCAGAGATAGTTGACTTAGAATTAAAAAAGGCACATGAAACCACAAAAAATTTTTCTATTTTTGATTTTATTTTAGTAATTGTTTGTAGGGTCAAAAAACGCCGCCCCCTCATAGCAAAAAAGAAAAAAACCCCGCCGTGCCTGCGTTGCAGACCCGGCGGGGGTGTCCCATTTAGTATTTAGTCCTTAAAAGTTACATTAATCGTACAATGACTTTCCATGTGCTACACGGCCGTAGATTTTTTGTCCGATCACGACAAAAGCAGAAACGGTCATATAGATACAGGAAGCGGCTCCCAACCCACCGCAGATAATAAAGTATATGTACATTAAAATGTTACTCATGATGAAAGGCTCCTTTCGAAAAACGTTAACGTTATTTTTTGTTTTTGTTGTAACTATTAGGATATAATGTACAGAAATCAAAATCTCTTACGTGCAAGCACGACGATTCATTGATTTCCGCACATTATATCCTGAATAGTTACCTTTTGGTTTAATTTAATCTATGAGTTTATTTGGTTTTTGGATTATCGGTGATCGCATCTTCTTTCCCCGAATTGTCAATGCGAAAACTGAAAATACAAGCGCCGATTAAGAGGACTGCTGCCAATCCAATAATAATATATTCTAACATATGTTCCCTCATTTCTGTGCTTACTGCCGCGTCTGCGGCGCACTTTAATAAACCATTAAAAATGGAAAAAGTTTACAATTTTAGCAAGGGGGAATCAACGTTTTTTACCGTCCTTTAGATAGACGCATTGAATCAGAGAAATGTGTCCACTTGTATTATGCGTCACATCGGAAATCTGTAAAAACAGAGTGGAATGAAATGTGCGTGGAAGGTATTCCACCGTCGAAAGGCAAGCGGACAATCGACGAATAAAAGATTGCAGGGTATGCTGTTCACTTTTGCAAAAAGATTCCGCACCGGCATCGGAAGTTTTAGAGATACGTTCCTCATAAACAACCTTTGAGCCGTCGCTGAGTTGTGCGTGAGTGACATGTTTGGTGGATTGTGTGGTCTGGACGCAAAAAGAAGATGTGTTTGCAGATTGTAAAAAGAAACACATTTCACACAACAATATGGCTAAGATTAAAAATCCCATAAGGTGTTTTCTGGTCTGTGAGCTGCACATCGTAATCCCTCCCATGCAATCACTGGGTCTGAAAAGAATCGTTACTTACTTGCACCGTCATTATAACGCCGCAACGGTGCAATAGCAAGTTAAGATTTGGTAAAGAGAATTTTATCCGACAAATAAACTCACGATAGGAATTGAGAATAAAGACACGATCGTTGTAAGAACTACGCCGGCGGAGGCAAGCTGGACATTGCCTTTGTATTCTTCCGTGATAAGAACCACCATACTGCCCGAAGGAAGAGCAAGCATAATGATAAATAACGTAAGGATCAATGGGTCAAAAGGCAGCAGGCGGACAAGGAAACTTGCCAGAATCGGAATTGCAAACATTTTGATCAGGGCAAATCCATAAAGACGTACTTCTTGGAAAATCTTGGAAAGCGAACTGGCGGCAAGCGAACAGCCGATAAGGATCATGGACAGAGGCACGCAGGGATTTCCCATGTAATTGATGAATTTTTGCACATTTTCCGGCAGAGAAATGCCCGTTACAAACAATACGATCGTGATGAGAGAAGCCAGTACACCGGTATTTCCAAAGATCTGGCGGAGTCTGGCCGACATGCTGAGAGCCGGTGCGCTGCCATCCGAAAGCGAGCGGCGGACGAGCGAAATGCCGTAAGTATATATGATGAGATTAAAAACGAGCATATACACCGCGACGTAGATAATATACTGCGCGCCAAGCAGCGAACTCACGATAGGAATGCCCATAAAACCGCAGTTCGGAAGCAGTGTCAGCAGTTTGTAGATCGGTGCTTTGCGGCTTTCCGGCCGAAGGATAAATACGATAAAAAATCCGGCGAGAAAAAGAAGCAGGTAAAAAATGCCGACAAGTGCCAGATTTTCCCAGAATAAAGGGCCGCTTTGTTTTAAACTCTGGCCGAAAACACTGGAAATCATCAAAAAAGGATTGAAAATATTAACCACAAGACGGGAAAGCGCCGAAGACAGCGAGTCATTGATCCAGTCTCTGCGGGCAAGGAAATAACCGGTAAACATCATGGTAAAGAGAACCAGCATTTGTCCGGCGACAACAAAAATATCCATACTCAGACTTCCTCCTTATAAAACTCGTGAAGCGGAGAGAGGTGGCGTTCAATCGCGTGACAGAGCCGTTCCCGGTCTTTCGTCTTCACCGCCTCAATAATCTCCGCATGATCCGACTGCGAAAATGCAACCGCCGACACCGGATCTTCCGAATTCATAATAATATTTTTCTGTGTCATACGATATAGTGTGGACAAAAATAAAGTTAGAATACTATTTTTGGAACAGCCGATCAATTGCAGGTGAAATTTTGTGTCATATTCCCAAAACAACGCGTAATTGCCGCGGGCAGATTCCATTTTTTCATATAAATGTTCCAGCTCAGCGACTTCCTGCTCTGTAATAGAAAGAAGATATTTTTCCATCACACTAATCTCCAGAAACTGCCGCGCATCCACAATTTCCGAAGCCGGAACATCGGATAAATGAATGGCATTTTCCAATTTATCTGCAATACTTGACTGGGTTGGGCGGGAAACATAATTTCCCTTTCCCGGAATATTGATCACCAGATTTTTTTCAACAAGTATTTTGATCGATTCGCGGATGACATTGCGGCTGACATCGTATTGGGAAGCCAGAATACGCTCCGACGGCAGCTTGTCATTTTCCTTTAGCTCGCCGGAACGGATGCGGGCGCAAAGCTCCGACGCGATTTTGGTAGATAAAGCATCTCTCATAAGAAATTCCCCCTTTCAACCTATAACATAACGATTCATGGATTTCCATACATTACATTGGATCCTGAATAGTTACAGTATAGCATATCTGCTAAACTGGTTCAACTGGTAGTACCAGTCAGACCGCAAAAATGAGCCGATTTTGTGCAACCAGCATAAAAGATAAAGAAAAGCACGGAAAGAAACAGACAATATAACCAAACAAAATCGAGAACAATTCTCATTTTGCTATCATTTTTTTGCATTTATGCTAAAATCGCAGAGTGATATTTGTGGAGAACTCCGTATTGACAGATGGTATTTTGTTCGGTATGATAGGGGTAACAAAAGCAAAGGCGCTGAACCCTTCGGGGTGCGGCGCTTTTTTCTATTTACAGAAAGGTGGTTTTATTATGAAAATGAGAAAGAAGAAATCAATTTTTATGAGTTTGGTATTATCCCTGGTGATGTTATTATCACTCACAGGCTGTGGCTCCTCCGAGCAGGCCGGTTCCTCTTCCGATTCCACTTCGAGTGAGAAAAAGGTTTTGAAGGTTGGTATGGAATGTATGAACGCTCCATACAACTGGTCACAGACAGATGACAGCAACGGTGCCGTTCCCATCGAAGGAACAACCGAATATGTAAATGGATACGATGTCATGATGGCAAAGAAGATTGCCGAGGAAAATGGCTATGAATTGCAGGTATACAAAATTGAATGGGATGGATTGATCATGGCAGTTCAGTCCGGAACCATTAACGCGATCATCGCCGGAATGTCAGCAACCGACGAAAGAAAACAGAGTGTTGACTTCTCTGATCCTTATTATAAAGCAACTCACGTATTGATCGTGAAAAAGGACAGCAAATATGCAAGTGCTAAAACTTTGGATGATCTGAAGGGCTGCAACGTAACTTCCCAGCAGGGAACAACGATGTATGACAGTTCTGCAAAACAGATCAAGGGAGCTGCCATACAGGAAGCTTTGCCGGATATCCCAAGTTTGATCGTAGCCGTAAGTTCCGGTCGTACCGATGTGGCAATTGTGGAAAAACCGATGGCACTTGCAGCGATTGCGACAAATAAAGATCTGGCAATGGTAGAATTTCCGGAAGGTTCCGGATTTGATGTAGATTCCGGTATTACAAATATCGCAGTCGCAGCAAAAAAAGGCGATTCGGCTGTCGTTGATGCCTGCAATAAGACATTGAAAGGCATTTCCGATGAAGAGAAAGATAAGATGATGAAGGAAGCCATCGCAAATCAGCCGGCAAGTGATTCTGAATAATCCCTAAGTTTGTGCCTAAGCGCCGCTTGGCAGCAAACAATGGATACCATAGCGGCGCAGAAATGGGGGACATACTATGACAATGTTTGTTGCACAGGCGGCATCCTTCCCCGTAGATGGTTCCTTTTGGGACTGGGTTGGATACCTTATCATGGAATATAAAGGCGTCTTTTTGAAAGGCGCAGGCTGGACACTTGCGCTGGCAGTGACCGGTACTATTATAGGATGTATCATCGGATTTATCGTTGGTATCGTTCAAACCATTGAACTGGAAGCAAATTGCAACTATGCAAAGCGTGGTCTGGTAAAAGTAGTAAAAGCAATCGTCCGCATATATGTGGAAGTGTTTCGAGGTACACCAATGATCGTACAGGCGATGGTTATCTACTACGGTTTGTCTTATCTGGGGATCCAGTGGGGCGCATTGACATGTGGTTTCATCGTTGTTTCGATCAACACCGGTGCTTACATGGCTGAGTCGGTACGAGGCGGAATCAATTCCGTCAGTACCGGTCAGTTTGAAGCCGGAAAGGTCATCGGACTGAGTCATTTTCAGATCATGTTCCACGTTGTGCTGCCGCAGGCACTGAAAAATATCATGCCGCAGATTGGTAACCAGTTGGTAACAAACCTGAAAGATACTTCCGTATTAAATGTTATTTCCGTCAACGAGCTGTTCTTCAGCGGAAAGACGGCGGCATCGGTATATTATAAATATTTTGAAGTATTTATCATTATCGCGGCAATTTATTTTGTATTAAACCTGATCGTAACGATCTTACTCCGGTTTGTGGAAAAATTGATGGCTGGAAAATCCGATTACAGCCTGTCAAAGTAAAGGGGGAATTACCATGAGCGAAATCAAAGAACCAATTTTGGAAGTATACGATGTGACAAAAAATTTTGGTGACCACGAAGTGCTTCGCGGTGTAAATTTCAAGGTATTTCCAAAAGATGTAATCTGTATTATCGGGGCTTCCGGTTCCGGAAAAACGACGATGCTCCGATGTCTGAACATGCTGGAGACACCGACTTCCGGAAGCATCTACTTTGACGGCGAAGAGATTTCAAGATACCGCGCAGATGTACGGTCATCCAGGAAAAAAATGGGAATGGTTTTTCAGCAGTTTAATCTGTTTCAGAATAAATCGGTTCTCGATAACTGTACATTGGGGCTTCGCAAGGTGTTGAAAATGCCAAAACAAGAAGCCGAAGAGAAAGCCAAATATTATTTGGAAAAAGTGGGAATGACACCTCAGCTGCTTGCCAAACCGGCACAGCTTTCCGGTGGACAGCAGCAGCGAGTTGCGATTGCAAGAGCGCTCGCGATGGAGCCGGAAGTGCTTTTGTTTGACGAACCGACGAGTGCTCTCGACCCACAGATGGTCGGCGAGGTGCTCAATGTCATGAAGCAGCTGGCAAGTGAAGGTATGACAATGGTTATCGTAACCCATGAGATGGCATTTGCAAGAGATGTCTCGACGCGGACCATTTTCATGCACGAAGGTGTGGTGGCAGAAAACCGCAAGTCAAAAGAACTTTTTGCCGACCCACAGCATCCGAAAACACAGGAATTTTTGGCCAGATTTATGGCTGGCTGACGTTAGGAGGGTTATTATGAGTAAAGAATTTAAGACAAAAACAGAAGGACTTACCATCCGTTATGTCGAGGATGGTGAAGAGGGGCTGGTACTTCAGCTGATCAAGGAGATCGCAGAATATGAAAAAATGTCAGATTGTGTGAAAGCGACCGAAGAAGGATTACATAAAGCATTGTTTGAGCAGCACGACTGCAATTGTCTGATCGTAGAATATGAGAAAAAACCGGTAGGTTTCTGCCTGTATTTCCATACATTTTCTACTTTCTGCGGACGAACAAACCTGTATCTGGAAGATATTTTTGTACGCGAAGAGATGCGCGGCAAAGGAATCGGAAAAGAGATTTTCCATGTATTGATGCAGATTGCCGTTGACGAAGGATGCGACCGTCTCGAATGGGTGTGCCTCAACTGGAATACACCGTCCATTGGTTTTTACAAAGGCATGGGAGCATTTCCAATGTCAGACTGGACGACATTCCGCATGACAACCAAAGAAATGACCGAAGCACTCCAGCGGCTCTAAGGCAGCCGCAGAGAGGAGGGAAGGATGAAATTACTGATTTATGGGATGACGGACGACGAGAAAGAAACTCTCGCCGAGATCCGGCAGCAGGTAGATGTCGAAGAGATTGCATTTGCAGATGGTATTTTTACCAAGGACAGGATCGCAGAAGTCGATGGATTCCGTGCAATCTGGATTATGACAAACAGCATGATCGGTGAGGAAGAAGCCAGACTTCTTTCGGAACATGGAGTGCGTTACATCGTCTCCAGGGCGGCCGGCATCGATCATCTTGACCTCGAAGCATTGCGGAAGTACGGCATTAAGGCAGCCAATGTGCCGTCGTATTCACCCAATGCGATCAGTGAGCATACGTTGATGCTTTTGCTCAATGCACTGCGCCACATGCGGCGTAGCGAGGCAATGGTTGCCCGACGGGATTTTGGGATTGCGGGATTGTGTGGAAGAGAGATCCGCACAATGACGATCGGTGTCATCGGAGCCGGGCGGATCGGCACATTGACGATCAAGGCGCTGGCGGCACTCGGAGCCAAAGTGCTTGTGCATGCGAGACATGTACACCTAGACCTTGTCGGGATCGCGACGCAGGTTTCGCTTTCCGAAATCTGGGAACGCAGTGATGCCATCATGCTTCATTGCCCCCTTACAAAAGAAAATACGCATCTGATCGGGAAAGAGACATTGGAACAGTGCAAACCGGGTGTCGTGGTTGTAAATACTGCGCGAGGTGGTCTGGTAGATGGCAAGGCGATGTTAGATGCACTGAAAAAAGGAAAGGTTTCTGCGTTTGCAATGGACGTTTATGAGACGGAAGATGATTTTGTACGGGTCGATTTTGAAGGAAAGCCGACCGGTGATCCGGTGTTTGAGGAGCTGCTTGCAAGAGAAGAGGTAATTTATACGTCACATATCAGTTTCCTGACAGACCGGGCATTGTACGAGATTATGAGAATTTCGCTGGAAAATGCGTCGGAATATGAGAAAAATGGCATTTGCCATAATGAAGTGACGACGGGGAAAGGTCAGTGATAGTATGTATGCGGAAAAATTGTATAAAAATGGAAAGTTCTACACGATGGAACAAGAGGGACAGGCGGTAGAGGCCGTCGGTGTCCGCGATGGAAAAATCGTATTTACGGGAACGAACGAAGAAGCAGAGAAAATAGAGAGCGACGAGATCATTGATATAAAAGGAAGGGCAGTATTTCCGGGATTTATCGACTGCCACCAGCATACATTGGCTTACGCGAGGACGACAAAAGAAGTCAATCTTGTCGTGACAAAAAGTGTGCAGGAGATATTGGAACGCCTGAAAGAGCGCGCGAAAGTGACGCCGCCCGGTCAGTGGATAAAAGGAAGCGGCTTCAACCACGAGGAATTTGACGAGGTGCGGATTCCGACAAAAGAGGAACTCGACAGTGTCAGCAAAGAGTGTCCGATTCTGATCAGCCGGTATTGTATGCATGTGCATGCGGCAAACTCAAAAGCACTTGAGATCGCCGGGATTGACGAGAATTTTAAACCGCTTGTACCGGATTCCGTGGAGTACGGAGCGGATGGAAAGCCAAACGGCATCCTGCGTGAGAGCGCGGTAACGCCGGTATTAAAGAGTATTCCGGATCTTCTGCCGACACCGGAGGACAAAAAAGATGCCCTCGAAGCGGTGTGCCGCGACATGAACCGTTATGGGATCACCGGCATTCATCCGATTCAGGGAAAATTTGTCGATGCGGACGAGTATATGAATCTATACCAGGAACTGGAGGAGGAAGGGCGGCTTCCGGTCCGCGTGTACCTGTCATTTGACGAATATCCGTCCTTTCATATGAAGACAGGATTTGGAAATGAAAAGTTGCGTTACGGCTTTTACAAAATATACAGCGACGGATCGCTTGGTTCGCGAAATGCCGCATTGACGGAAGATTATTCGGATGATCCGGGAAATAAAGGACTTTTGAATCATTCGCCGGAAGAAGTCATGGAAATGTGCCAGAAGGCCTATGACATGGATCTGCAGATCGGCATTCATGCAATTGGCGACCGTGGTGTCGAGATTGCGCTTGACGCATTGGAAAACTGCTACCGAAAGAATCCGAAGCCAAATGTTCGATTTCGCCTAATTCACGGCATCGTGCTTCGCAAAGACCTGATTGAGAGGATCAAAAAGATGCCAATCATCGTGGATATCCAGCCGAGATTTACGTCGAATTATAACATTTGGTGGTCGGAAGACCGTCTCGGACCGGAACGGATCCGATATGCCTATGCTTGGAACACATTGATCAAGGAAGGCATCATTCTTACCGGAAGTTCGGATTCACCGGTGGAACCGTACAGTCCGATGCTCGGTGTATATTCCATCGTGTGCAGGCAGGATCTTACCGGAAAGCCGGAGGGCGGATGGTATCCGAAGGAGCGCGTCAGTGTATACGACGCCATTAGTATGTATACCAGAAACGCCGCGTATTCTTCTTACGAAGAAGACATCAAAGGCACGATAACAGTGGGAAAATTGGCGGACTTCGCCGTGATGGAAGAAGATCCGTTTACCGTTGACCCATTACATATAAAAGACATCCGCGTTATGCAGACATGGCTTGGCGGAGAAAAAGTTTACGAGGCAGAGTAACTGCCGGATTGGAGGACATTATGTTATTAGATGGAAGCGTTACAAAACAAGAAGCGATTAATGATTGTCTTACTTACTGGAACCCAAACCGTACGCAGACCTGGTTTGATATGGGAATCGATATCATCATCGGCAAACGCGAAGGGTATTATTTCTGGGACATGGATGGTAAAAAATACATGAACCTTCATCTGAACGGCGGAACATTTAACCTCGGACACCGCAATCCGGAAGTGATCGCAGCTCTCGAAGAAGGAGTTAAAGAGTTCGATATCGGAAACCATCACTTTGGTTCCGTGGCCCGCGGTAAATTGGCAAAAAGCCTTGTCACTACGGCGACTCCGGGTATGCAGTATGCCATCTTTTCCAGCTGCGGCGGCGAGGCCGTCGATGTGGCGATCAAGAGTGTGCGTTATGCGACAAAACGCCGTAAGATCGTATCTTTGCAGAAATGTTACCACGGTCATACCGGACTGGCACTCTCTGCCGGCGATCCATTTTTCAAGGATGCATTTTTGTGCGATGGTGCCGACCAGTACTATGAGCAGGTGCCAATGAACGACGTGGATGCAATGGAAACCGTACTGAAAAAAGAAGATGTTGCAGGTGTTATCATTGAAACCATTCCGGCGACATACGGATTCCCGATTCCGGAGCCGGGCTACCTGAAAGCGGTAAAAGCGCTCTGTGAAAAATACGGAACGCTTTACATCGCCGATGAAGTGCAGACCGGTCTTATGAGAACCGGAAAAATGTGGGGAATTATGCACGAGGGCGTAAATCCGGATGTCATCGTCAGTGGAAAAGGTCTGAGCGGCGGTATTTATCCGGTTGCAGCGACGATCATGACGAAGCAGGCAGGAAAATGGGTTGAGGAAATCGGCCGCAGCCACACATCGACGTTTGGTGGTTCGGAACTGGGATGTGTTGTAGCCAATAAAGTTGTCGAAATGGTAACCCGCAAGGAAACCGTGGATAATGTACATTTTCTTGAAGGCTATCTGAAGAAAGGATTGGATGAAGTTCACAAATTGTATCCCGATTTCTTCACAAGTTATACACAGCGAGGCATCATCTTTGGTCTCGAATTTGATTTTGAAAATGGTGGACAGCATGCGATGCGTGCCCTCTTTAACAACGGAATCTGGGCAATCTACGCAAGGTTCAATCCGAAAATCGTACAGTTTAAGCCGGGACTTCTCTGCACCAAAGAGTATTGCGACGAGCTTTTGGAGAAATTTGAGAAGAGTGTCAAAGAAGCGAAAGAGACTTGTGCAAAATGCGAATGAGGCGGGCGGGGGGAGTCCTGAATGTAAATTCAGGATTTACAATATGAAACCAAGGGGGAATTGACATGGGAACATTGTTAGAGCCGGATGATATCCGAGTGCAGCTGCAGTCACAATTGCTTTTGCATTATGATCTGCCGGGAGATACGAAAGTATATCATTTGAAATATTCGGAGAATTTTACCTATCGTCTTGAAAGTGAAATGACCGGCGAGAAATACGTTCTCCGTGTCAACCGCCCCGGATATCATGATCTGACGGAACTCGAAAGCGAACTTTCGTGGATCCGGGCAGTGAAACGGGATACGGACATCCGGACGGCGGATGTTCTCCCGGGAAAAGATGGAAAATTTATCCAGCAACTTGCTTTTACCGGAAGCACCGACAAATATGTGTGCAGTTTATTTTCTTTTGTGGAAGGCATCGGAATCCGCGGTATGTCCACGGAAGAACTGATCCCTTATCAAAAGCAGATTGGCGAGATTACGGCAAAGCTTCATCTTCACGCGATGACATGGAATGCCGACAATTCTCTGCCGCGGTTTCACTGGGACATTGAAGATATGTTTGGCGACACGTCGCGC
This sequence comes from uncultured Lachnoclostridium sp., assembly GCA_905212635.1. Taxonomy (GTDB): domain Bacteria; phylum Bacillota; class Clostridia; order Lachnospirales; family Lachnospiraceae; genus Eubacterium_F. Next base: position 32,585 of record CAJMFH010000027.1, read on the forward strand.
TGGGGCGATTGGAGCAAAAATCCGGCATTGACCCCGGAGCAGAAAGAAATTTTTGCCAAAACCGTGGAAATCGGATGCAAGAAACTGGAAAAGTATGGAAAGTCATCGGACCGCTATGGTTTGATTCATTCGGACTTAAACATCAACAATATTTTGGTGGATGGCGATCAGGTAAAAATTTTGGATTTTGACGATTGTGGATATGGCTGGTTTTTATTTGACTTATCCACAGCAGTTTTGGAATACGATACCAACCTTTCTGAGATGACGAGGGCATGGCTGGACGGCTACCAGACCGTCCGCCCTCTCTCGGCTGAGGATTTGGAGGAAGTAGATACCTTTATCGTGCTTCGTAAGATCGTCCGCATGGGATGGATCGCGTCGCACTGGGACAATGACACGGTAAAACGCGTGACAGACCGCTATTATACGGAAACGGAAAAACTGGCGCGTGCTTATTGTGAAAGGAATGGAGGATGCTTATGATTTCAAAAGAATATACAAATATTGGAAGTAAGAGTTCGGCAATCCGAGAAATGTTTGATCTTGCCCTTGAACGGAGCAAGGTTGTCGGCGAGGAAAATGTTTACAATTTTTGTATTGGAAATCCCAATGTTCCGACGCCGGAATGTGTAAAAGAAGAGTTGATGCATCTTTTGGAAACGGAAAATCCATTCCATCTTCATGGTTACACAACGTCAGCCGGCGACGAGGAAGCGAGAGATGCGATTGCCGAAGGATTGAATGACCGCTACGGCACACATTTTACCAGAGAAAATCTGTATTTCACCGTTGGCGCTGCGTGCGCGCTTAACATTTGTTTTCGTGCGTTGTGCAATCCGGGAGATGAATTTATCTCGTTTGCCCCATATTTTCCGGAATACCGTTTTTATTTGGAAACAATCGGTGTCAAATTTGTTGCCGTGCCTTCGCGGACGGAAGATTTCCAGATTGACCCGGACACATTTGAAAAGGCAATTACGGAGAAAACGAAAGGCGTTATCGTGAACTCGCCAAACAATCCGTCCGGTGCCGTTTATTCGAAAGAAACGATTAAAAATATATGTGAAATACTGGCAAAAAAAGAAAAGGAATACGGCCACGCAATTTATATTATCGCGGATGAGCCGTACCGAGAAATTGCCTACGATGTAGAAGTTCCGTATATTCCGAACTTTTATCGCAATACACTTGTGTGCTATTCTTACAGCAAATGTCTTTCCATCCCCGGCGAGCGAATGGGCTATCTTGTTATGCCGTCGGAGATTGATGAGTTTGATTCGATCAAAAAGGCAGTTTCCGGGGCAGCGCGTGTCCTCAGTTACGTCAACACCCCGACAATGTTCCAGCTTCTTATGAAGAAGTGCCATGAGGATGTCGCAGATATGAGCATTTACCGCAGAAACCGTGATCTTCTCTACAATGCTCTTACCGACCTTGGATTTTCATGCGTGAAACCGGATGGAGCTTTTTATCTGTTTCCAAAATCACTCGAACCGGACGACTACGCATTTTGTAAAAAGGCAGTAGAACACAATCTGATTCTTGTACCGGGAACCGAATTTGGCTGTCCGGAGCACGTCCGCATCTCGTATTGTATTTCGACAGAGCAGATTGAACGTGCCTTGCCGGCATTTAAGACTCTTGCCGAGGAATATAAAAATTAAGGCAGCAATTCAGCATATAATGAGCAGGAGGGGCGGAATGATTACAAAATTAAATGTTAAATTTTATCATTTCAAAATGATTTTTGCGATATCGGATCAATCCCTCCTCCTGCATTTTGCCAAGTTCTTTGGAAAGTGCACTGCGGTCAAGATTAAGATAATCCGCCATCTGCTGGCGGTTGAATGGGATGTCAAAAGCTGTACTTCCGGTGCGTGTGACCTGCTCCGAAAAATAGATTGCAAGCCGCTCGCGGATTGTCTTTGGTGAAGTGCAGAAAATACGGCTGGACAGGACAAGATTTTTCTGCATGGAAATAAAGAGAAGATTACGTGTGATCTTCTGTGCAAGAGGAGAATTTTTTGTATTTTCCAATAAATTCCGCACATTAAAAAATACAATCCTGCATGCCTGTGCAGCGACAACATCTACCATCATAGGCGTCTCTGTGATGGCATAAGTTTCTGCAAAAACATCTCCTGTTTCTAACTTATTTAATATGGTTGAATTACCTAAAATATCGTTGTTTTCAATAACTACACTACCGTCTATTATAATGCCTATTTCGCTGGTATTTTCTCCCATGGAAAATAGAATTTCTCCCTTATTATAAGATTTCTTTCTTAATAAAGAAAGAGTCTCTAATCTATGCCAGTCATTTTCGTCAAAATCTTGAAAAATCGCATTGTTCGATAATTGTCTGATAATTTTTTTCAATTTTTTCTCCTTTCGTTGTTATAACCACCGATTTTTTATTTTTATTTTACTATAATGAAATCACAAAATCAACAAAAAGGAAGGATGAATGTACAAATGGTACGTAGAATTATTCAAATAAATGAAGATAAATGTAATGGATGCGGCGCCTGCGCCTCTGCCTGTCACGAAGGTGCAATCGGAATGGTGGATGGAAAAGCAAAACTTCTCCGCGATGATTATTGTGACGGACTTGGCGACTGCCTCCCAACGTGTCCGACAGGAGCGATCAAGTTTGTTGAGCGTGAGGCAGCGGCATACGACGAAGAAGCGGTAAAAGAAAATATGAAAAAACGCGCAGCCAAAGCAGATCCAGCAGGCGCGGCGGCTTCCGAACACGCGGCGTCTCAGGCAGGCGCAGCATCCCAGCCGGCAGATAGGACATCTCAATCAACTGAGGCGACACCTCAGCCGACCGGCGGCTGTCCGGGAAGCCGTATGCGGATGCTTCGCCAGCAGGCAGAGAAAGAGGATGTTTTGGCGGGGGAAATTAATTTTGTTAAAGCACCCACTTCCCAGCTTGCCCAATGGCCGTGCCAGATCAAACTTGTGCCAACCAATGCTCCGTATTTCAATGGCGCAAAGCTCTTGATCGCGGCGGATTGCACCGCTTACGCTTATGCTAATATGCACCAGGAATTTATGCGTGGCAAGGTAACGATCATCGGCTGTCCGAAACTGGATGATATTGATTACAGTGAGAAATTGACGACGATCATCCGCGACAATGATATCAAAGAAGTAACAATTGTCCGCATGGAAGTTCCTTGCTGTGGCGGTCTGGAAATGGCGGCGAAAAAAGCAATTCAGGAGAGTGGCAAGTTTATTCCATGGCAGGTCGTAACGATCTCAATTGACGGAAAGAAATTGGATTGATGATAAGAGGGCTTGACGTCGTTTCTGCGAATCGAGTTGTTTTTAAAGAAAGGGAAATTTATGCAGAAAAAAGAGTTGCAGGATCTGCTGACAGGCGCGCTGATCGGTTTGGTAAAGGCCTGTGGAACGAATCCTAAAACGGAAAATACAGATGCTGTCGTGGTGGAAGGACTGGCTATGACATCGCCGGACTTCCCAGCCGGAAATCTTACCGAGGCTGATCTGGCGTCGTTCATCGCCAAAGTCCGTGACGAAAAATTCACCGTTTCTCCAGGGTGCCGCCTTTGTGCGGCACCCTGCGGCAATACCTCGGATTTTGATATGCAAGAAATTGCCGGTGAAGAAAAAGAGCAAAAGATGAAGCGCGAACTTCTGGCGTTGATCCAGGCGATGGCTGTAAAAATATGGAAAGAAAGCGAGGGCGGGAATGATGATGCTTGCGCAGCAAAGCCGGAGCAGGTGTTTTTCTTTTATAAGGCGTTGTCTATAATCAGTTATGATTTTACGTGCGAAGAACTTGCACCGGTGCTGGAAGAAGCCAGAAGTTTCGGATAAAGGCAACCTGCCACGGGAAATTTGGAAAATAGGTTGCCTTTCCGGTGTTGCATGGCGGCGAAAGGCAACGTAAAGAAGAAAAACAGGCGACGCAGGTTGCTTTTAGAGCTGGCAAGAAGCTAGAAAAGCAACGAAAAAGGTAGGAGTAACTGGGATAGGTTGCCTTTCCGGTGTTGTGTGGCGGCGAAAGGCAACGTAAAGAGGGAAACAAGGCGACGCAGGTTGCCTTTTCTCTGGCACCCCGGAAAGAAGGAAAAACAAGTCACTACAGTGGTGAGTTG